>NZ_JAVDSR010000016.1:0-93860 GCF_031455455.1 Stenotrophomonas sp. 1337
GGGTGGGTCCGGTTGCGGGGGCGTGAGCGCCATGGATGGCGCGACCGAGCCTACAGGGACGTATTCACGGCGTCCCCCGCAACCGGACCCACCCCGCCTACCCACAGGAAGCCAGCTTTTGCTCTGGCTCTGGCCTTGGCTTCAAAGCCTCTGCGGGTGCAGGGCGCAGCCCTGCCGAACCACCCAAAACCCTTACTGGAGCAGCGAGCGCAGCATCCACGCGTATTTCTCGTGGGTCTGCAGGCGCTGGGTCATCAGATCCTCGGTCGGGGCGTCGTCAGCGTCGTCGGCCACATCCAGCACTTCACGTGCCGTACGGCATACCGCTTCGTTGGCGACCACCAACTGGCGTACCATTTCACGCCAGTCAGCACTGTCGGTCAGGCCCGGCTCCTCGACGATCGAGGTCAGCGCAGCAAATTCCCGGTAGGAGCCCGGGGCATTGAAGCCCAGTGCGCGGATGCGCTCGGCCACATCGTCCAGTGCCGCCCACTGCTCGGTGTACTGCGTCTCGAACATGGTGTGCAGCGAGTTGAACATCGACCCGGTGACATTCCAGTGGAAGTTGTGGGTCTTCAGATAGAGCGTGAACGCATCGGCCTGGAACCGCGCCAATCCGTCGGCGATCTTCTTGCGGTCGCCCTGGGTGATCCCGATATCGATGTTGGGGGCCGACGGCGCGGAAGCCGCAAGCTTCTGCTTGCCGGTCTTGGGCTTGGTCGTGCTCTTGGTCTTCGCCATGGGGTTCCTCCTTGTGGAATCGTTGGCCTTCACAATAAATCAGTCTTGATGACTGGTCGCATTCAAAGTTTTAAACGAACCGATTGATGAACGCTATCGACAAAATGCCGCAGTCCCGCCAGCGCCAACAGCGTGCCGCCATCGACGGCGCCATGAGCCGCGACCGTGGACGATTGCTGGGAATGCTCTCGCGTTGCCAGGCCAAGCCACAGGATGCGGCGTTGGCCGCCAGTTTCGAGCAGGCCTTGCAGGTTTCGGTGCAGCGCCGGCAGGCGCGGGCGCAACAACAGCCGGCCATTACTCTGGACCCACAGCTGCCGATTGCGCGTGAAGCCGAGACCATCACCCAGTTGATCCGCGACCATCAGGTGGTGGTGATCGCCGGTGAAACCGGCTCGGGCAAGACCACGCAGCTGCCGAAGCTGTGCCTGGCCGCCGGCCGTGGCCAGGCCGGCATGATCGGCTGCACGCAGCCGCGCCGGATCGCCGCACGTGCGGTGGCCAGCCGTGTCGCGCAGGAACTGCAGAGCGAGCTGGGCCAACTGGTGGGCTACCAGGTGCGCTTCAACGACAAGGTCGGCGAAGACACCCGCATCAAGTTCATGACCGACGGCATCCTGCTGGCCGAGATCGCCAGTGATCGCTGGCTGTCGAACTACGACACGATCATCGTCGACGAAGCGCACGAACGCAGCCTCAACATCGACTTCCTGCTTGGCTATCTCAAGCAGCTGCTGCGCAAGCGCCCGGACCTGAAACTGATCGTCACTTCGGCGACCATCGACACCGAGCGCTTCGCCCAGCATTTCGACAATGCGCCGGTGATCAGCGTCGAAGGCCGAACCTATCCGGTGGAGGTGCGCTATCGCGCGCTGGAAGGCGAGGACGAAGACCAGGGCGAACGCACGGTCAACGATGCGATCGTTGCGGCCATCGACGAAATCACCCGCCTGGATTCCCGTGGCGACGTGCTGATCTTCCTGCCGGGCGAGCGTGAGATCCGCGATGCACACCAGTCACTGGAGCGGCGCAAGTACCGCAGTACCGAAGTGCTGCCGCTGTACGCGCGGCTGTCCAACCAGGACCAGGACCGGGTGTTCAACCCCGGCCCGAACCGACGCATCGTGCTGGCCACCAATGTGGCCGAGACCTCGTTGACGGTGCCGCGCATCCGTTATGTGGTCGACCCCGGTTTCGCCCGCGTCAAGCGTTACAGCCCGCGCAACAAGCTGGACCGGCTGCACATCGAGCCGATCTCGCAGGCCAGTGCCAACCAGCGCAAGGGCCGCTGTGGCCGCGTGGCCGAGGGCATCTGCTATCGCCTGTATGCCGAGGCCGATTTCCAGGCGCGGGCGGAGTTCACCGATCCGGAAATCCGTCGTTCCAGCCTGGCCGGGGTGATCCTGCGCATGCTGCAGCTTGGCCTGGGCCGCATCGAGGATTTCCCGTTCCTTGAGGCGCCGGATGAGCGGGCCGTCGCTGACGGTTGGCAGCATCTGACTGAGCTGGGGGCGATCGACAGCGAACGCCACCTGACCGCGATCGGCAAGCAGATGGCGCGCCTGCCGGTGGACGTGAAACTGGCGCGCATGCTGGTGGCGGCGCAGGCGGCAGGCTGCCTGCGACCGATGCTGGTGATCGCCTCGTTCCTGGGTATCCAGGATCCGCGCGAGCGGCCGCCCGAGGCGCGTGGCGCCGCCGACAACGCACACGCGCAGTTCGCCGATGGCCGCTCCGAGTTCGTCGGTGTGCTGCGCCTGTGGGACGCCTATCGCCAGTCCCATGAGGATCTGACCCAGTCCAAGCTGCGCGACTGGTGCGGCCGCCACTTCCTCGGCTTCCTGCGCATGCGTGAATGGCGCGAGCTGCATCGGCAGCTGCGCCTGCTGTGCGAGGAACTGGGCTGGAAGGAAGAAGCCAACGAGGCATCGATGGCCCCGCTGCTGGCCGGCAGCAGTGCGCCGGCTCCGGCGCGCGATGATGCTGCTGCGGTGAAGGCGACCCGTGGCCAGCTGCATCGTGCTGCGCGCCTGGCCCGCGAGGGCAAGGCCGAAACGGCGCCCGCGCCGGTCGCTGCCCGTGCGCAGAAGGACCAGGCGCACGACGGCGGTGGTTACAGCGAACGCGTTCGCGCCACGGCTTACCAGACCCTGCATCGGGCCTTGGTGGCGGGCCTGCCCACGCAGATCGGCCATCGCAGCGAGAAGGGTGATTTCCAGGCGCCGCGCCAACGCCGTTTCCTGCCGTTCCCCGGTTCGACGCTGTCCAAGCGGCCGCCACCGTGGCTGCTGGCCGCCAACCTGCTGGATACGCAGAAGGTGTGGGGCATGACCCTGGCGGCGATCGAGCCGGACTGGGTGATTGCCGAACTACCGCACCTGCTGCTGCGCAAGCACTTCGACCCGCACTGGTCGCGTGCGCAGGGCCAGGTGCTGGCCTCCGAGCAGATCAGCCTGTTCGGGCTGGTGCTGGCACCGAAGAAGCCGGTGCATTACGGCCGCATCAACGCCGGCGAGGCGCATGACATCTTCGTGCGCCAGGCACTGGTGACCGGTGAGATCAACACCCGCGCCAGCTTCGTGGCCGACAACCAGAAGGTGCTGGAGCAGGCACGCGAGGAAGAAGCCAAGCTGCGCCGTGCCGGCATCGTTGCCGACGAGGACTGGCAGGCACGCTGGTACCTGGACCGGGTGCCGCCGCAGATCCACTCCGCGTCCGGGCTGGATGCGTGGTGGAAGGCGCTGCCGTCGGAACAGCGCAAGGGCCTGCACTGGTCGCTGGTGGATCTGCTGCCGGGCGAAGGCAGCGAGCAGGAGCGCTATCCGAAGTACCTGGCGCTGGGCCAGGCGCGGTTGCCGCTGCACTACCGCTTCGAGCCGGGTGCCGAAGATGACGGCGTGACTTTGGACGTGCCGCTGCATCTGCTCAATGCACTGGATGCAGTGCAGTTGGGGTGGCTGGCGCCGGGTTTCGTTGCCGACAAGGCGGCCGCGCTGATCCGCAGCCTGCCCAAGGCGATGCGGCGCAACTACGTGCCGGCGCCGGATTTCGCGCGCGCGTTCTACGAGGCCTTCCCGCAGCCCAGCGCGGACGCGATCACCGGCGAGCTGGCGCGTTTCCTGTCCCGTGCAACCGGGGCAACCGTGGCCGCTACCGATTTCGAGCCCGGTTCAATCGAACCGCACCTGCACATGAACCTGCGCCTGCGCGATGAGCAGGGCAAGGTGCTGGCAACCTCGCGCGACCTCGATGTGCTGCGTGCGAAGTTCGGTGGCCGTGCCGGCGATGCGTTCGCCGCACGTGCCGGGCGCGAGATGGCGGCCGATGGCCTGCGCACGTTCCCGGCCTCGCCGATTCCGCTGCAGGTGCCGGGCGAGGCCGGCGTTCCGGCCTATCCCGCGCTGAAGGATGAGGGGGACAGCGTTGCACTGCGCATCTTTGCTGATCGCCAACAGGCCGAGGAAGTACACCCGCTGGGCGTGCGTCGACTGCTGGAGATCGGCCTGGGCGAGAAGATCAAACAGGCACGCAAGCAGTTGCCGGTAGCAGCGAAAACCGGCCTGTTGTACGCCTCGATCGAAACCCAGGAACGCCTGCGTGGCGATCTGGTCGATGCGGCGCTGAATGCCGTGCTGGCCGACGGCCTGGGCGACATCCGCGATGCGGCGGCGTTCGAGCAGCGTCGCGAACACGCTGCAAAAACGCTGTTCGGCGAGGCCATGCAGCGGTTGAAGCTGGCCGAGACGATCCTTGCCCTGGTGGCCGAATTGAAGCCGATGCTGGAAGCACCGTTGATGGGCTGGGCGCGCGGCAATCTGGATGACATGGAAGCGCAGCTGGTTGGGCTGATCCATCCCGGCTTCCTGCGCGACACGCCGGCCGATGCCCTGGCGCAGTACCCGAGATACCTGAAAGCGATGATCCTGCGCACCGAACGCGCCAAGCGCGATCCCCCGCGTGACCAGGCGCGCATGCTGGAACTGCACCCGTTCCTGGAGGCATTGCAGGTGGGCGAGCAGCAGGGCCTGCGCGAACGGCCGCAGTGGCAGGCCTTGCGCTGGGATCTGGAGGAGCTGAGGGTTTCGTTGTTCGCGCAGGAGCTGGGCGCACGCACCGGCGTTTCGGCGAAGAAACTGGCACAGCGGGTGACCGCACTGCGCCAGGCCTCGTAATCCCTGGGCTGGCCCCGCCGGGCACTCGCCGGCGGGGTCAAGCGGAATGGCATCCACGCATGGCGTGGATCTACTGCGGGACGTGGCGCAGCAGGTTGCCGCCGAGCATGGTCTCGGCGGTACCGCCTGACAGCGCCGTTACTTGGTGCGGCGCACCTTGGGCTGGGTGTTCACGCCTTCGACCTTCAGGTACCACACGCCCATCACTCCGGGGCTGATGCTGACCTTCGGCGACTGCTTGCGTACGCCGGAAATCGAGGTGGCATCGGTCTGTTCCCACTGCTGGCCATTGTCCAGCACGTAGACCCGGCCCTTGCCGAAACCGCGGAACTCGCCCTGCAGCACGCCGCTGATCGGCTCGTTGCTGCCGAAGTCGAAGAAGCCGCGGTTCTTCACGATCACTTCCTGGCGGCCTTCCTCGCGCGCTTCTTCGCGCACCGCAGCGACGGCCTCGGTGGTGGCGGCTTCAACCTTGCCCTGCAGCCAGCGGTTCAGCGTGGCCAGCTCGGCGGCATTGAGCTTGTCCAGGCCAGCGGCCTTGAATTCGGCCGGTGACATCTGCTGCTGCAGGTCACCCTGCACCACGCGTTGGGCCAGCGCAGGCGCCGACAGGGACAGCAGCACGGCGGCACAGGCCAGCAGGCGAGGGCGGAAAGGCAGGGTGATCGAAGGCATGGCGGAACTCTCCCGTGGATGTCGGCGAGTGTAGCGGCATGTCCACATTCCCGGCGATGCTGGCCGCGGCGATTGTTCCTGAACGGCTGCGGCGCTAGTGTAGGGGCTTCTGTCTTGCCTGCTCGATGCTGTGAACCGCGCTTCCGTCCCCGGCCTGGATGCCTTGTTGAACCGCCCCTCGGCAGCCGTGCTGCCGGCTCCGCTGCGCCAGGCCCTGCGCGGGCATTGGGAAGCGCCGGACTGCGACCCGCAGATGCGTGCCAGCTGGTCGGTGCTGGGCGATACCCTGGACGCGCTGGCGATGCTGTCGGCAGACGAGGGTGCCGTGGTGGCGGCCCTGCTGTTCGATCTGCCGGGCCTGCGCGTCCATCTCAACGCACTGCCGCTGGGCAGCCACAAAGCGGCGGTGATCGGCCTGCTTGATGGACAGGATGCGGCTGATCCCGTCTGGGCACTGCATGCCGGTCGCGAGGCCGGCCGCAACAGCGAAGGCCTGCGCCGGTTGCTGCTGGCGATCATCCGCGACCTGCGGGTGGTACCGATCCTGCTGGCCCGGCAGCTGGCGCGCATGCGCGCGGCCGACAAGCTCGATGAGGAGCAGCGCCGCGCGCTGGCCCAGTTGACCCGCGACATCCATGCGCCGCTGGCCAACCGGCTCGGCATCTGGCAGTTGAAGTGGGAGCTGGAAGACCTGGCCTTCCGTCACCTGGAGCCGGAAACCTACCGGCGCATCGCGCGTGAGGTCGACGAAACCCGCATCGCCCGCGAGCGCTACGTCGAGAATGTGAAGAAGGTGCTGTCGCGCGAACTGGGCGTGCAGGGCATCCGCGCCGAGGTCAGTGGCCGGCCCAAGCACATCTACAGCATCTGGCGGAAGATGCAGAAGAAGCGCCTGGCCTTCGACCAGCTGTATGACATCCGAGCGGTACGGGTGATGGTCGACGACGTCGCCGCCTGCTACGCCGCGCTCGGCGTGGTGCATGCGCTGTGGGCACCGGTGCCGAGCGAGTTCGACGATTACATCGCCCGGCCCAAGGCCAACGATTACCGCTCGCTGCACACGGCGGTGGTTGGCCCGGAAGGGCGCACCATCGAAGTGCAGATCCGCACCCACGACATGCACGCGCAGGCCGAGCTGGGCGTGGCCGCGCACTGGAAGTACAAGGAAGGTGGCAAGGGCGCGGAGAAGTCGTTCGATCGCAAGATCACCTGGATGCGGCAGCTGCTGGAGCAGGCGCAGGACGGGCAGGGCAATGAACTGGCCGGGGCGCTTGATGCCGAGCTGACCGAAGACCGTGTCTACGCGCTGACCCCGAAGGACGAGGTGCTGGACCTGCCGCAGGGCGCAACACCGCTGGATTTTGCCTACCAGGTGCACACCATGGTCGGACACCGCTGCCGTGGGGCCAAGGTCAACGGCCGCATCGTGCCGTTGACCTACCGCCTGCGCAGCGGGGATCGCGTCGAGATCCTCACCGGCAAGGAGGCAGACCCGCGCCGCGACTGGCTGATGCCGGCCAACGGCTTCCTGGCCAGCAACCGCTCGCGCGAGAAGGTGCGCAGCTGGTTCCACAAGCTGGACCGTGCGCGCAACGTGCAGGCGGGGCGCGAGCTGCTGGAGCGCGAACTGAAGCGGCTGGGCCTGCAGCATTCGGACCTGTCTGCAGCGGCGAAGAAGTTCCACGCCGACAGCGTCGACGACCTGTACATCCAGGTTGCCCTGGGCGATACCGGCCCCAACCAGGTCAGCCGTTCGCTGCTGGAGGCCGAGCGTGCGGCCAGCCAGCCGGCGCCGACGTCGGCCTTGCCGCGGCCGACCGCGCGCCGAGAGAACCTGGGCAAGTCCAAGTTCACCGTACAGGGCGTGGGCAACCTGCTGGTGCAGCTGGCGCGTTGCTGCCAGCCGGTGGCGGGTGAACCGATTGTCGGCTACCTGACCCGTAGCCGTGGTGTCACGGTACATCGTGCAGACTGCGTGGCATTGGCACGGCTGGCTGCGACCAGCCCGCAGCGGATCCTGCCGGTGGAATGGGGCCAGGCCGGCGGTGGCTATGAAGTGGACGTGGTGGTCGACGCGGTCGACCGCCGCTGGCTGCTGAAGGACATCACCAACCTGATCGCACAGGAAGACGCCTACGTGCTGGACATCCACAGCGACAACGTCCGCAATAGTGGCCGCGCGCATCTGCGCCTGCGGTTGAAGGTCAGCGACTACGGCCAGTTGTCGACTCTGCTGGGCAAGCTCGATGCGTTGCCGGGCGTGAGCGAGGCGCGTCGTCTGGGCTGAGCTTCACGCTGCCCCGGCTACCCTGCACGCATGGAACGCGAGCCCCCGCATCGCTCACACGGCGCCGCACATCCGGCGCTGGATCGCGTTCGCCGTGAAAGCCGCTGGTGGTGGCTGCAGGCGCGCCATGCACGACGGGTGTGGCGTTGGGCACTGCTGGCTGCCGCAGCCGTGTTCGTGCTGCTGGTACTGGTGCGCAAACCGCTGGCGGACTGGTTCTGGGATGAGCCACAGATAGAACAGCTGCTGGCCGAGGGCGATCGCGCACTGAGCGAAGGACGCCTGACTGCGGCCGACGGCAGCGGCGCGCGAGAACGCTACCAGGCGGTGCTGGCCCTTGATGGCGACCGCCCGCAGGCGCGACAGGGCCTGGCCCGCACCGGCGCGGCAGCGTTGCAGCAGTCGCGTGAGCGGCTGCAGGCGGGCGACCTGGACGGCTGCGCGCAGGCGCTGGCGTTGGCACGTGAGCTGCAGGTGCCGCGCGCCGAGGCAGATGCGGTGGCCCAGCAGCTGCAGGCGCGTCGTCGCGCCGGTGCTGGCATCGGTGCATTGCTTGCGCAGGCCCGCAATGCCTTTGCAGCGGGGCGGCTGGACGACGGCGACAGCAGCGCGCTGCCGTTGTTCCAGCGCGTGCTGGCACTGCAGCCGGACAACCTGCCTGCACTGGAGGGGCGCGAGGATGCATTGAGCGATCTGCTGCAGCAGGCGCGTGCACAGGCGGGGCGCGGCGAACTGGCCACGGCGGCAGCGATCCTGCAGCGTGCACGCCAGTTCGATCCAGGTCATTCCGAACTTCCTGCCAGCCAGGAAGCGCTGGCCCGTGCAATCGACCAGCGCCTGCAGCAGGGTCAGCGTGCGCTAAAACGGCAGCAGCTCGAGACGGCTGCCGATAGCTTCCAGGCCGTGCTGGCAGTCACCGCCGACGATCCTACGGCACTGCGTGGGCGTGAGCAGGTCGTGCAGGCGTTGCTGGCGCGCAGCCAGAAGCGGGCCGACGACTTCCAGTTCGAGGCGGCCGACAAGGATGCCGCGCTGGCCGCGGGGCTGGGTGCCTCGCAGGCAGCGCAGCAGCAGCTTGCACAGCGCCTGCAGCGTGCGCGGCAGGCGCGACAGTCGTTGCAGCAGCCGGGCATCAGCGCGGCCCAGCGCGAGCGCCAGCTGCGCGATAGGTTGCGCCAGATTGACCGCGCCGAGCGTGCCGGACAGTGGATCAGCCCCCCCGGTCACAGCGCCTTCGATGCGCTGCGCGAAGCGCAGGCACTGGCGCCGCGCGACAGCCGGGTCAAGGCAGCGGCAGCGCGTCTACTGCCCGCCAGCCGGTCCTGTTTTGATGACAACCTGCGGCAGAACCGGGTGCAGGCTGCGGGCGCCTGCCTGCAGGCCTGGCAGACCCTGGCGCCGACCGCCACAGGGTTGCCCGATGCGCGTGCCCGCCTGGCACAACGCTGGCTGGCGATCGGCAGCGAACGGCTGGGTCGCGGTGATGTGGAGTTTGCCGCCTCGGCCGTAGAGCAGGTGCGGCGGCTGCAGCCGGACCTGGCCGAGCTTCCCGCGTTCGAGGACCGCCTGCGGCACGCAGGCGGTCACATCGACTGATCGAAGAACACCCGCTGCACGGTTGCCGATGCGGCATCCAGCGAGAAATGCTCGGCCACGTTGGCCAGGCCGGCTGCTGCCAGCTGCTGCCACAGCACAGGGTCTTGGTACAGGCGGACCACCGCATCGGCAAAGCCGGTTGCATCGTCGGCCACCAGTACATCCTGGCCGGCGCGCAGGTGCATGCCTTCCACCGCGCAGGTGGTTCCGACCACGGGCTGGCCATGAGCCATGCTCAGGTTGATCTTGCCCTTCACGCCGGCGCCGAAACGCAGCGGCGCGATGGCGATGCGGGCACCATCCATGTACGGAACGATGTCTTCGACGAAGCCATGCATCACCACGCCCGGCTGGGTAGCAGCCAGGGCAAGCAGCGTGTCCGGTGCGCCGGCACCGATGCAATGCAGGCGCACCTGCGGCAGTGCTGCGCGGATGTGCGGGAACACGTCGCCGATGAACCACTCCATCGCGTCCAGGTTCGGCGGATGGCGGAAGCCGCCGACGAACACCAGGTCGTGGCGCTGCGCGAACGGTGCGCCGGTGCCGGCGACTTCATGCAGGTTGGAAATCAGTTCCACCCGGACCTGGGGCGCATCGGCCTGCAGCTGTTCGCGCTCGGCGGCGCTGACCAGCACGGTGATGTCGCACCGGTCCATCACTGCCAGTTCGCTGGCGCGGGTGCGTTCGGCGTTGCGCAGCAGGCCAGCATCGCCGGCCACTTCCGCACCCCGGCGCTCGCGCAGGTAGTGCAGGTCGACGGTGTCGAACACGGTGCGCGCCTGCGGTGCATAGCGTTCAAGCAGCGGCAGGCATTCGTTGGCGACATGATGGCGCACCATCATCACCACGTTGAAACGGGTGCCGTGGCTGCGCAGCCAGCCTGCGACACCGTCCAGGAAGGGCGCGTACCAGACTTCCACGCCCATCCGCTGCAGGGCTTCGGTCGCCACACCGCCGTGTTCGCGCCGGGTGGGCACGAACACCACGTGGGCGCCGCCCTGCAACAGCAGGCGGATCAGGTTGACCTGGCGCAGCGAGCCGGAGTCGCGCTCCGGGCGCGGTACTTCCTCATCGAGGATCAGCACCTGGCGGCGGCCGCGCAGCAGCAGCGCCGGCGAGGGCACGTCGCCGACCTTCGGATGGGAGGCCAGTTCAGCGGCCCATCTGGCTGCGAAAATTCCCTGGTTGCGTACCTGGTAGGCCTTCACACCGCTGCCGGTATCGGTGCCGTTGCTGGTGCCTTCATCGTGGATCACCCGGCTGGCCGGTTGCACCATTACCCGCAGGCCCTGCGCACGCACGCGGAAGGCCAGGTCGGTGTCTTCGTAGTAGGCGGGCTTGTAGCGGGTGTCGAAACCGCCCAGCTGCTGCCACAGGGCACGCGGCAGCATCAGCGCGGCGCCGGAGCAGTAGTCGACGTCGCGCAGGCTGGCGAAGCGGGGATCATCGGCCGCTTCGAAACGGCCATAGCTCCAGCCGCTGCCATCGCTGAAGATCACCCCGCCCGATTCCTGCAGGCGGCCGTCGGGGTACAGCAGCTGGCTGCCGACCAGGCCGGCATCGGCGACGGTCGCAAAGGTGTCCAGCAATGCCTCCAGCCAGCCCGGCTGCGGCACGGTATCGTTGTTGAGCAGCACCACATAGCGGCCGCGCGTGCGCGACACGCCATCGTTGCAGGCCTCGATGAAACCACCGTTGTGCTCGCGGACTTCGTAGCGCAGGCCACTGATCTGCGGCATCCACTGCACCGTTGCGTCGCTGCTGCCGTCGTCCACCACCAGGATTTCGCAGGCCACCGACGGCGGGTGCGCGGCCAGGGCGCGCAGGCAGGCCAGGGTATGGTCGACGTGGTTGTAGACCGGAATGACGATGCTGACGTCCGGCGTCTCGCTGGTGGGCACTGCAAAGGGAGCGAACGGCTGTGCCGGTGGCAGGTACAGCGGCTTGCGCGGTGCCGGCACCGCGCGCTGGGCGTGCACCCGTATCCGCTGCCAGGTGGCCCGCCAGCCGCGGGTACGCAGGCTGGCCAGGCTGCGGCGGGCCAAGCCGGTCAGGCGATTGATCAGGTAGCGGATTTCGGCCAGGGACATCGCCATCCGGTTGCAACTCCAGCTTAAGCAGGGGGGCCGGGAGAATTCGCCTGCCGCAGCGGCTGGGGTAGACTCGCCAGACCCTACATTGTCGCATTCCCGTGCCCCGACGCTACGATTCAGACGATATCGACGATTTCGACGACGACGACCAGCAGGACGCCGGTCCGCTCTGGCGCCGCCGACTGATCACCTGGACCATGGCGGCGGTCGCGTTGGGATTGGGTTTCCTGATCCCCTATACGCTGTACCTGAACCAGCAGGTGACGCAACGCTTCGGTGAACTGCGCTGGCAGATCCCGACGCGCGTCTATGCACGCCCGCTGGTACTGATGCCCGGCAAGGCGATGGATGCGGCCACCCTGAAGACCGAACTGGCCGCTTCGGCCTATCGCGATGATGGCCAGGGCAAGGATCCGGCAACCTATGCGGTGCAGGGCGGGCGCTTCGTCATCTCCAGCCGCGGCTACAACGATGTCGATGGACACGTTGCTGCGCGCCGGGTCGAGCTGTCGCTGTCCGGCGGCAGCATCGCATCGTTGCGGGACGCCGACAGCCGCAAGGCGCTGAAGGCGGCCCGCATGGATCCCGCGCGCATCGCCACGCTGTATGGGCAGAAGCAGGAAGAGCGCCGCCTGATCCGCATGAACGAGGCCCCGGACCTGTTGGTCACTGGCCTGCAGGCGGTCGAGGACAAGGACTTCAACCGCCATCACGGCATCGATCTGTCCGGTATCGCGCGCGCGGTCTGGGTGACTGTCCGCTCCGGTGGGCAGAGCCGCCAGGGCGCTTCCACCCTGACCCAGCAGCTGGCCCGCAGCGGCCTGCTGGGAATCGGCAAGGAACAGACCGTCACCCGCAAGTTCAACGAGGTGCTGTACGCGCTGATCATGGAAGCGCGCTATGACAAGCGCACCATCTTCGAGGCGTACCTCAACCAGGTGTATCTGGGCCAGCGCGGCAGCCAGGCGATCCACGGCATGTCCTCCGGTGCCGAGTTCTGGTTCGGCCGCGATCTCTCCTCGCTGGAAACCGAGCAGATCGCGCTGCTGATCGGCCTGGTCAAGGGACCGTCCTACTACGACCCGCGGCGCAATCCCGAGCGCGCGCTGGACCGTCGCAACTTCGTGCTGGGCAAACTGCACGAGGCGACCCTGATCGACGATGCCGAGTACCAGCGTGCGTTGAAAGCGCCGCTGGGCGTGCCCAAGACCCCGGGCCTGGTGGCAGCCAACCGTTTCCCGGCCTACGTTGACCTGGTGCGTCGCCAGCTTGCCCACGACTATCCGGAATCCGCCCTGCAGGGCGCTGGCCTGAGCGTGATGAGCGGCATGTCGCCGTCCGCGCAGGCTTATGCCGAAGGTGCGGTCACGCGCACCATCAAGTCGCTGGAAAGCAAGCGTCGCCCCGAGCTGCAGGCCGGCCTGGTGATGACCGACGTGCACAACGGTGACGTGGTGGCGGTGATCGGCAGCCGCGAAGTGTCCGAGGTCGGCTTCAACCGTGCCATCGAGGCGCAGCGCCCGGTCGGCTCGCTGCTCAAGCCATTCGTGTACCTGCTGGCACTGGCGCAGCCGGACCGCTATTCGCTGGCCAGTTGGGTCGATGATTCACCGGTGACGGTGCAGCTCAGCCGCGGCCGCAACTGGAACCCCGGCAATGCGGACAACCGCAGCCACGGCACCGTGCGCCTGATCGATGCGCTCGCCCACTCCTACAACCAGGCGACGGTACGGGTGGGCATGCAGGTCGGCCCGGAACGGGTGACGCAGCTGATCCACGTGCTGGCCGGCATCAAGGCCGAGGCGAACCCGGCGGTGATCCTCGGCTCGACCGACCAGAGCCCGTACGCGATGGCGCAGCTGTACCAGTTCCTGGCATCGGGCGGCGAGATCCAGCCGCTGCACGCGGTGCGTGGCGTCCTTGATCCGCAGGGCAAGCTGCTCAAGCGCTACGACAAGACCCCGGCACCGGCACAGGAAGGTGACTCGATCGCCGCCAACCTGATCAGCATCGGCCTGCAGCAGGTGGTGGCCAGTGGTACCGCGCAGCGTTTGAATGCCGATGGCCTGGGCCGCCTGCAGCCGGCCGGCAAGACCGGCACCACCAACGATGGCCGCGACAGCTGGTATGCCGGTTACACCGGCGATCACCTGGCGGTGATCTGGATGGGCAATGACCAGAACGAACAGGCCGGCCTGTATGGCGCCACCGGCGCGATGCGGGTGTGGTCGGGCATCTTCCAGCGCCTGCCGACGGCGCCGTTGAAGGTCAGCAACAAGGGCCTCGACTGGCAGCCGGTTGCGGCCACGGGAACCAACAGCACCGATGAAGGGTGCCCGGGTGCCCGCCGCTTCCCGTTCGTGGTGGGCTATGCGCCTGCGTATGAACCGTGCGCACCGGCGGCCTTGCCGGACGCGCAGGGCGGTGCGGAAGGCGAGGGCGGCGGCTGGCGCAGCTGGTTCGGCCTTGACCGTAAGCCCGAACCCGCCGCTGAACCTGCCGCAGCACCCGCTGCAGCGACTCCTCCTCCAAGCCGATGATGCCGATGACTATCCGTTCGCTGTTCCAGCCCCTGGTCCTGAGTGGCCTCAGCCTGGCCCTGGCGGCCTGCGTGAGCAGCGCGCCGCAGGTGGTCAAGCCGGTGGATACCACCACGCCCGCACAGCGGCTGGCAGCCGTGGAAGCCGCAGCCGGGCCGGATGACAAGGAACTGTCGGTGCAGCCACTGCGCGATTCCCAGGTTGAGGATCTGCGGCAGATGGCGCTGAGCCAGCGCAAGGCCAATGATCTGGCTGGCGCGGCCGGCAGCCTGGACCAGGCGTTGCAGATTGTGGCCGGTGATCCGTCGGTATTGCAGGAACGCGCGGAACTGGCGCTGCTGCAGGGCCAGTGGGCGGAGGCGGAAACGTTCGCACGCAAGGCTGTGGACCTTGGCTCGAAGACGGGGCCGTTGTGCCGCCGGCACTGGGCGACGATCGAGCAGGCGCGCCTGGCGCGGGGCGAGAAGGAGAATGCGGTGTCCGCGCACGCGCAGATTGAAGGCTGCACGGTGCCGGGGATCAAGCGGTACTGAGTATTCCCCTCCATCGGGCGCTGCCCCCTCTGCGGCGCGCGGATTGATGGTCTGCTGTGGGTTGGCCGGGTGGATGGACTGGGCAGGGGGCGCTGCAAGTACGTCCATGTAAGCTCGGTCGCCGCATCCATGCGGCTCACGCCCCTGCCCAGCCCATCCACCCGGCCACGGACAGTTTCCTGCGGCCGCCGCAGGCAAGAACAAAATCAAACATCAAAAGCGGGTCGCGCGCTGCGCGCACTCGCTGCGGGGTCGGATCCGTTTTCCGCAGGAAAACGGATCCGACCCCTTCTACTTTCTCCGTTACACCAACCGCATCTGCTCTGCCTTTGCATTCCGTCACCGGGAAACTGTCGAAGGCGGGGGGGCTGTGGGTTTGCGGGTTGGCCGCGGCATGGATGCTGCGGCCAACCCCCCAGGGATGGGTTTACGGCGTCCCCGCAAACCCACAGTCCCCCGCCAGCCCTCAGTCCAACCCAGAGCCATGAACAAACGCTGTTGCCGTTGCTTTTGCTTGTGCTCTGGCTTGAAACGGGTGCCGGGCAACGCCCGGCCGGGTATCCTTTCCACCTGATGTCCGACCTTGTCCATGCCAGCCGCGAAGCCCTCAGCGAAGGCGGCGCGCTCGCCTCCCATCTGGATGCGTTCGTCCCGCGTCCTGCGCAGCTGCGCCTTACCGAGGCCATTGCCGCGTCGATGCAGCAGCGCGACCTGCTGCTCGCCGAAGCCGGTACCGGCACCGGCAAGACCTTTGCCTACCTGGTGCCGGTGCTGCTGTCCGGAATGCGCACCATCATTTCCACCGGCACGCGCGCGCTGCAGGACCAGCTCTACCACCGTGACCTGCCGCGCGTGCGCCAGGCGCTGGGCGTCGGCCTGCGCAGCGCGTTGCTGAAGGGGCGCAGCAACTACCTGTGCCGCTACCGCCTGCAGCAGGCACGCGGCGAGCCGCGCTTCTCCAGCCCGGAACAGGCGGCACAGTTCCAGCGCATCCTGGCTTGGTCCGGCCGCTCGGAATCGGGCGATATCGCCGAACTCGATGGCCTGGCCGACGACTCGCCGCTGCTGCCGATGGTCACTTCCACCGTCGACAACTGCTTGGGCAACGAGTGTCCGTTCTGGGATGACTGCTTCGTCGTGCGGGCCCGCCAGCGTGCACAGGCCGCCGACCTGGTCGTGGTCAACCACCACCTGCTGCTGGCCGACCTGGCGCTGAAGCAGGAGGGCTTCGGTGAACTGCTGCCCGGTGCGCAGGCCTTCGTCATCGACGAGGCCCATCAGCTGCCCGAACTGGCCGCGCAGTTCTTCGGCGAAGGCTTCGGCATGCGCCCCTGGCAGGAACTGGGCCGTGACTGCCTGGTTGAAGCGCGCGGCGTGGGTGGCGCACAGTCTGCACTGCAGGAACCGGTCGATCATCTGCAGCAGGCATTGTCTGCACTGCGTGCTGCGATGGAGGGGCTGCCCGCGCGTGGCACCCAATGGCGCGCGCTGGCAATGCCGCAGGTACGCGAGGGTTTCGATGCGGTGATGTCCAGCCTGGTGGTGCTGGAGCAGGCATTGCAACCGCTGCGCGAAGCCGCTGCTGGCCTGGATGCCTGCCATGCGCGCGCACGTGAGGCGATTTCGCGGCTGGGCCGTTGGCTGGGGGATGAAGAACCCGCGCTCGACTTCGATGCCGATCCTGCAGAAGCGACCGCCGCCGCTGGTGACGTGCTCTGGTATGAACTGACCGCGCGCGGTTTCCGCTGCCAGCGCACGCCGATGGATGTGTCCGCGCCGCTGCGCGAACATCGCGAGCGCAGCCATGCCGCATGGATCTTCACTTCCGCCACACTGACCGTTGGCGGTGGCTTCGAGCACATCGCCACGCGCCTGGGCCTGGATGATCCGCAGACGCTGGTACAGCCCAGTCCGTTCAACTGGCCCGAGCAGGCACTGTGCTACCTGCCTGAAGGCCTGCCGGATCCGGCTGCGCGCGGTTTCGGAACCGCACTGATCCAGGTCCTGCGTCCGGTGCTGCAGGCGTCGCAGGGCAGGGCGTTCCTGTTGTTTGCTTCGCATCGTGCGCTGCGCGAGGCGGCCGAGGCGCTGCGTGATGGGCCCTGGCCGCTGTTCGTGCAGGGCGAAGCGCCGCGCGCGACCCTGCTGCAGCGTTTCCGCGAATCCGGCAATGGCGTGCTGCTGGGCTCGGCCAGCTTCCGCGAGGGCGTGGATGTGGTCGGCGAGGCATTGAGCGTGGTGGTGATCGACAAGCTGCCCTTCGCCACGCCCGATGATCCGGTGTACGAAGCGCGGCTGGATGCCATACGCACCCAGGGCGGCAATCCCTTCCGCGACGAGCAGTTGCCGCAGGCGGTGATTGCCCTGAAGCAGGGCGTTGGCCGCCTGATCCGCAGCGAGACCGACCGTGGCGTGCTGGTGCTGTGCGACCCGCGCCTGCTCAACCGGGGTTATGGCAAGGTCTTCCTGCAGTCGCTGCCGCCGTTCCGGCGAACCCGGGCCCTGGCCGATGTGCAGGCCTTCTTTGCGCCACAATGGGCGCCCGTGGCGGATGCCGCTGCCCCGACCGCTGCCGTGGCGGGGCCGGAGCCGGCTCCCGGCGCCACGTTCCCCCTGTTCTGACCCGATCCGATGAAACTGCTCGCCTTTGAAACCGCCACCGAAGCCTGTTCCGTAGCCCTGCATGTCGATGGGCAGGTACGGGAACGCTTCGAGATCGCCCCCCGCCGGCATGCCGAACTGAGCCTGCCGTGGGCGGAGGAGCTGCTGGCCGAGGCCGGCATCAGCCGCCGCCAGCTGGACGGCATCGCGCTCAGCCGTGGTCCCGGTGCGTTCACCGGTGTGCGCCTGGCGATCGCGTTGGCGCAGGGCATCGCGCTGGCGCTGGATCGGCCGTTGCTGCCGGTGTCGACGCTGCAGGTGCTGGCGCTGCGCGCGCCGGTGGAAGAGAAGCAGATCCTGTCGGCGATCGATGCGCGGATGGGCGAGTTGTACGTGGCACGCTTCGAGCGCGTGGATGGACTGCCGGTGGCGCGGGATGCCGAGCGCGTGTGCGTGCCGGCGGCGGTGTCGTTGCCGGATGCTGCGTCCGTCTACGGCGTCGGCACCGGGTTTGCCGCGGCCGAGGGCGCGCTGGTCGCGCAGCTGGGGGCTGGCCTGCGCCGCTTCGATGCAACGGCGCTGCCACGTGCAGCGGATGTGCTGGCACTGGCGGTACCGGCGTTCGCGCGCGGCGAAGGCATTGCGCCGGAGAAGGTCGAGCCGGCGTACCTGCGGGACAACGTGGCGCTGACGCTGGTCGAGCAGCAGGCGGCGCGGGATGCCAAGGCGAAGGCCAACGGCTGAGCCCCTCGTGGCGGGGTGGTGGGTCGCTGACAGCAGAAGCCGTGGGTTGGCCGGGCGGGTGGGCTGCGCAGGGGGCGCCGTGAATCCCCAGGCCGGCCCAGCCGCTGGCGGCTGTGCGTTCGGGCGCTTGCGAAGCAATGCTTCGCAAGCAAAGCGCACTCACCCCTGTAGGCTCGGGCGCGCCATCCATGGCGCTTACGCCCCTGCGCAGCCCACCCGCCCGGCCACGGACAGTTTCCGTGCGCGTTCGCCACGGAAAATCAAAAAAAAATCAAATTCAAAAGCCGGTCGCTTCGCTCGCATCCACGCATGGCGTGGATCTACCGTGCAGGCATGGCGTGGATGCATCGTGTCGACCAAGGTCGACAGCTACCAACAGCAAAGATGCGCCGCGATCGGTCAGGGGGGGGGGCGGTGTGGGCTTGCAGGACCGTTGGCGCCATGGATGGCGCCATCGAGCCCCCATGGATGGGTTTACGGCGTGTCCTGCAAGCCCACACCGCCCCGCCAAACCGAACAGCCCAACCGCCGCTCTTGATCTTGACGTTGCAGTTGCCGTTGCAGTTGCCGTTGCCGTTGCTGTTGCTTGCAGCGGGTCCCGGGCCGCAGGCCCGGGCGGAAAACCTCACCGGTCGTCGCGCAGTTCGCCACCGGGCAGGAACACCCACGTGCGCGTGACCTGCAGGATGTCGATCTGGTCTTCGCTGTCGGGCAACGGCGGGAACGGTTGTGCCAGCTGGATCACCCGCAGCGCGGCCTCGTCCAGCAGCGGCGTGCCGCTGGACTTCAACACCCGGCTGCTTTCCACGCTGCCGTCGCGGCGTACCCCCACGCTGATCACCACCTGTCCCCCCAGCCGGCGCTGCCGCGCTTCGTCGGGGTAGTTCAGGTTGCCGACCTGCTCGGCGCGGTCCACCCACGCACGCAGGTAATTGGCGTAGGCGTATTCACGCGTGCTGGCCGAAACGAATTTCCGGTTCGGGCGCTTGGCGTACTGCGCCGAACGCAGGTGCACTTCCGCCGCCAGCCGCGCCATTTCAGCATCGCGCTGTTCGCGCGCGGTCATCGGTGCATCCGGTGTTGGTTGCAGCGGGGTAGGGTGCGACTGCGCCACGGCCACGGTGTCCTGGCCATTGCGGCTGCTGACCACCCGCGCCTGCGGCGGCGGTACCGGTGCTGCCGACTGCTGCTGCTGGGGTACCGGACTGATGCCGGCCTGGGCCTGCGGCACGATGCCGGCCTGGTTGTCGCGGGGGCGCAGCGCACGATCGTGTTCGCCACCGCCTTCCTGGCTGGCGGCGGCCAGAAAATCGGCCTGCTTCGGGGTCAGCGCGGTGCGGGTCTGGCTGAAAATCACTTCCAGGGTCGGCACCAGGGGCGCGTCGCCTTTCACGGCAAAGCCGACCCCGAGGATCAGCAGGGCGTGCACCAGCACCGACAGGGCGATGGTGGCGCCCAGCCGCTGCGCTTCACGCGGCGGCGGGGCGAGGACGGCAGGTGCGGCATCCATCAGCGCAGATCGGCCTCGATCGCGTCGAACAGGGTCCCGGCGATGTTCAGGCCGTACTGCGCGTCCAGCTCGCGCACGCAGGTCGGGCTGGTCACGTTGACCTCGGTCAGGTAGTCGCCGATGACGTCCAGGCCGACGAAACGCATGCCGCGACGCTTCATTTCCGGGCCGACCTGGGCGGCGATCCAGCGGTCGCGTTCGCTCAGCGGACGGCCTTCGCCACGGCCACCGGCGGCCAGGTTGCCGCGGAACTCATCGCCCTGCGGAATGCGCGCCAGGCAGTAATCGACCGGCTCGCCATCGACCAGCAGGATGCGCTTGTCGCCGGCAGTGATGTCGGGAATGAACTTCTGGGCCAGGGCGAGCTTGCGGCCACCGTCGGTCAGCGTTTCCAGGATCACGTTCAGGTTGGGGTCGCCCTGCCCGCTGCGGAAGATCGAGCGTCCGCCCATGCCATCCAGCGGCTTCAGTACCGCCTGGCCGTGTTCCAGCGCGAAGGCCTTCAGTGCCTTGGCGTCGCGGCTGACCAGGGTCGGTGGGCAGCACTGCGGGAACAGCAGCGCGGCCAGCTTCTCGTTGTAGTCGCGCAGGCCCTGCGGGTTGTTGACCACGCATGCACCGGCGGCGGCAGCGACATCCAGCACCTGGGTGTCGTAGACATACTCGGCGTCGACCGGCGGGTCCTTGCGCATCAGCACGATCTGGCCGGGACCGAATTCGGTCCGCCTGAATGCGCCCAGCTCGTACCAGCCGGCCGGGTCGTCGCGCACCTGCAGGGGGGCGGTCCAGGCCACGGCCACCCCGCCTTCCAGCGCCAGCCCGCCCGGGCGCACGTAGTGCAGGGCATGGCCGCGGCGCTGGGCTTCCAGCAGCATGGCGAAGGTGGTGTCCTTGGCGATCTTGATGTGGGCGATGGGGTCCATCACCACGATGACGTTCAACGGCATGGGTGCACCTGTCAGGCAAGGCGTTGATGGTAGCGGCAACGCCGGCCGTGCGCCTCCCCGGCGATGTGCAACGCAGCGTCCCTTGCCGGGCTGCGCAGTGATTGCCAATCCGGTCACGTTCAGCCCGGCGCCACGCCCCGCGCCACGGACCGCCCTTGAAGCGGGCGCGGGAAGTGCGATATAGATACGCTTTCGCAGCGGCTCCCGCCAAAGATTGGGCCGTGCGCTTGGGGAATGGCAATGACTGAAAACACGACTGCGGGCGGGGAGCTCGCAGGACTCCGGGTGATGGTCATCGATGACTCGAAGACCATCCGCAGGACTGCGGAAACACTGCTGAAGCGCGAAGGCTGCGAAGTAGTGACCGCGACGGACGGTTTCGAGGCCCTGGCCAAGATTGCCGACCAGCAGCCGCAGATCATCTTCGTCGACATCATGATGCCGCGCCTGGATGGCTACCAGACCTGCGCACTGATCAAGGGAAACCAGCTGTTCAAGGCGACCCCGGTGATCATGCTGTCGTCCAAGGATGGTCTGTTCGACAAGGCGCGGGGGCGCATCGTCGGCTCGGAGCAATACCTGACCAAGCCATTCACGCGCGAAGAACTGCTGGGTGCCATCCGCACGTACGTCAACGCCTGACCAGGGGGGAAAGGCACAATGGCTCGTATCGTCCTGATCGAGGATTCACCGACCGACCGCGCGGTGTTCACCCAATGGCTGCGCCGTGCCGGCCATGAGGTGCTGGAAGCGGACAATGCCGAAGATGGCCTGCAGCTGGTCCGCGACCAGGTGCCGCAGCTGGTCCTGATGGACGTGGTGCTGCCGGGCATGAGCGGTTTCCAGGCGACCCGGGCGATGGCCCGCGACGCAGCGATCAAGCACATCCCGGTCATCATCGTCAGCACCAAGGCGATGGAAACCGACAAGGCCTGGGGGCTGCGCCAGGGCGCCGCCGATTACATCGTCAAGCCGCCGCGCGAGGAAGAACTCATCGCCCGGATCAACGAGCTGGTGGCCTGATGCGCTCGCCCTTCGACATTCTTGAAGCCTACGAACGGCGCAGCCTGGCCCACGCGGTGCAGCTGCCCGGGCGGCAGTTCGCCCAGGACCTGTGGCGTGGCGTCGGTTTCCGTGTTGGCCAGCGTCGGCTGGTGTCCGATTTCCGCGAGGTGGTGGAGATCGTGCCGATGCCGCCGGTGACCCCGGTGCCATGCGCGCAGCCGTGGCTGCTGGGCGTGGGCAACCTGCGCGGCAACCTGTTCCCGGTGGTCGACCTGAAGTACTTCCTGGAAGGGGCGCGCACTGTCCAGCAGGAAGGCCAGCGCGTGCTGATCATGCGCCAGGCCGGTGGCGACGTCGCCCTGACCATCGATGAACTGTTCGGCCAGCGCAGCTTCGAGCTGACCCAGCAGATCGAGGCCGGTTCACTGGCCGAGGGACGCTACGGCCACTTCGTCGATCGCGCTTTCCATGCCGATGGCAACGATTGGGGCGTGTTCTCGCTCTCGCTGCTGTCGCGTACCCCTGAATTCCGGCAAGCCGCGGCCTGAGGCCGGGCATCGCCCCCTGCATTGAAAATCGAGGTTGAACGATGAGTACTGCTTCGGATGCCACCAAGTCCGGCAAGCTGCGGCTGGGCGGCAGCAACCTCTGGCTGGCGCTGCTGGCCCTGTCGATGATCCTGTTCGGTGTGAACACCGGCGTGTCCACCTGGCAGGGCAGCCGCCTGGCCGATGCCGGTTCCAAGGCCGCGGACCTGCAGGTGCTGTCGCAGCAGCTGGCCAACCAGGGCCGTGACGCGGTCGGCGGCAACGCGCAGGCCTTCACCGCCTTCAAGGCCACCCGCAACGCGATCGAGCAGAACGTGTCGACCCTGCAGGGCCGCTACGGCAACGAGCCGGGCGTCTCCCGGGCGATCTCGACCCTGGCCGACACCTGGGCGCCGCTGGGCAAGCAGGCTGGCCAGCTGGTGGCCAGTGAACCGGCAGTACTGGCCCTGGCCGGCAACGCCAACAACTTCTCCGGTGCGGTGCCGGGCCTGCAGGCCCAGTTGAACGAGCTGGTGCGTGCGATGTCCGCCTCCGGCGCGCCGTCGTCGCAGGTCTACAGTGCCCTGCAGCAGGTGGTGGTGGCCGGTTCGATGGCGCGTCGCGTGACTGAAATACGCGCCGGGGGCACGGCTGCGGCCGCTGCCGGTGACGCGCTGGCCCGCGACATCACCGTGTTCTCGCAGGTGCTCGATGCGCTGCGCAATGGCAACGAGGACCTGGGCATCACCGCCGTGCGCGGCGCTGCCGCCGTCGCTGCGCTGGAGCAGTCGCAGCAGAAGTGGCAGGCGATGAAGCAGGACGCCGACGCGATCCTGGCCAGCTCGCGCCAGCTGTTCGCCGCGCAGTCCGCTGCCTCTGCACTGGGCCAGGGTTCGGCGAAGATGCTGACCGACAGCCGCAAGCTGTTCGAAGCCTTCTCCTCGTTCGGTTCGGTGTCCGACACCCGCCTGTTCCCGAATTTCTGGATCGGCGTGGTGTCCGGTGCGCTGTCGCTGATCGCGATCATCGGTTTCGTCTCCACCAACGTGCGCAGCCGCTCGCGCGAGCAGGAACTGCGCTACCAGACCCAGGTGGAGTTCAACAGCCGCAACCAGCAGGCGATCATGCGGCTGCTGGATGAAATCTCCTCGCTCGGTGAGGGCGACCTGACGGTGAAGGCCTCGGTGACCGAGGACATGACCGGCGCGATCGCGGACGCCATCAACTACGCGGTGGATGAACTGCGCCACCTGGTGACCACCATCAACGACACCTCGGCCAAGGTCGCGCTGTCGACCCAGGAAACGCAGGCCACCGCGATGCAGCTGGCCGAAGCGGCCGGCCACCAGGCAAACCAGATCACCTCGGCGTCGGACCGGATCGGCGAAATCGCCGCCAGCATCGAACAGGTATCGCGCAACTCGGCCGAGTCGGCCGACGTGGCACAGCGTTCGGTGGTGATCGCCGCCGAAGGTGCCGGCGTGGTCCGCGAGACCATCCAGGGCATGGACCAGATCCGCGACCAGATCCAGGAGACCTCCAAGCGCATCAAGCGCCTGGGCGAATCTTCGCAGGAGATCGGCTCGATCGTGGAACTGATCAACGACATTTCCGAGCAGACCAACATCCTGGCATTGAACGCGGCCGTGCAGGCGGCTTCGGCCGGTGAAGCCGGTCGTGGTTTCGCGGTCGTGGCCGACGAAGTGCAGCGCCTGGCAGAGCGCACCTCCGGTGCGACCCGACGTATCGAGAACCTGGTGCAGGCCATCCAGGCCGACACCAACGAAGCGGTCACCTCGATGGAACAGACCACCGCCGAAGTGGTGTCCGGTGCACGCCTGGCCGAGGACGCCGGCACCGCGCTGACCGAAATCGAGCGCGTGTCCAACGCACTCAATACCCTCATCAAGAACATCTCCATCGCCGCCCAGCAGCAGTCGTCGGCGGCGTCGGACATCACCCGCACGATGGGCGTGATCCGCCAGATCACCGGCCAGACCTCGCAGGGTGCCGGGCAGACCGCCGAGTCGATCGGTCACCTGGCGCAGCTGGCGGCCGACCTGCGTCGTTCGGTCGCCGACTTCAAGCTGCCGGCGTGACACGGGCAGGGCGGCGAGCAAGGAACCAGTCGATGAAGCATTTCCATTCCCCACGCCAGGATCCGCGCGACCGTCGCGCGGCGGCGACCGGAGCGCATCCATGAGCAGCCTGCGCGATGCGATGAGCCACGCAGCCCTGGGCTGGGTCAAGCCCGAGCTGGACGAGACCCTGCGCCTGGTGCGCAACGAGGTCGAGTACTTCGCCGAAGATCCGGCCGACAGCAGCCGCATGCGCATCTGCGCCGGCTACCTGCACCAGGTGCAGGGCACGCTGCGCATGGTCGAACTGTATGCACCGGCGATGGTGGCCGAGGAGCTGGAACAGCTCGCCATCGCCGTCGGCAAGGGCGAGGTCGCCGAGCGCGACGAGGCCTGTGCCACCCTGATGCGCGGCAGCGTGCTGCTGCCCGATTACCTGGAGCGCCTGCAGAACGGACACCGTGACATCCCGATCGTGCTGCAGCCGCTGCTCAACGAGATCCGCGCCGCCCGTGGCGAAGCGCTGATCAACGACAGCGTGCTGTTCGCGTTCGCGCCCGATTCGGTGACCGCCACCGAAGCGGAACTGGACCATGCACGCGGCAGCCTCAGCGGCCGCAACCGCGAGCTGCTGGACACCGTTGGCAACGCGGTCAAGGAAGAACTGCTGCAGGTCAAGGACGCGCTGGACCTGCACCTGCGTACCGACGGTTCGCCGCAGCAGCTGCAGGAGCAGGTGACCAAGCTGGGTTCGGTGGCCGATACGCTGGGCATGCTCGGCCTGGGCGCTGCGCGGGGCGTGGTCGTGCAGCAGCGCGACGCGCTGCGCGGGGTTGTCGAGGGCCGCCAGCAGATCGACGAAGACATGCTGCTGGATATCGCCGGTGCGCTGCTCTATGTCGATGCATCGCTGGATGACCAGGTCGCACACCTCGGTGCCAGTGGCAGTGGCCAGGATGATCCGAGCGCGGTGGAGAACCGGCGCACGGTGGAAGTGCTGGCGCACGAGGCGATCGCCAATTTCGCCGCCGCCCGCGAACATTTCGTCGCTTTCATCGAAACCAGCTGGAACCACGCCGAACTGCAGGACGTGCCACGCCTGCTCGGCGATGTCTCCGGCGCATTGCGCATGCTCGACCTGGGCACCGCGGCAGACTATCTGCGTGGCGTGCAGCAGTACATCGAAGCCGAACTGATCGGTCGTCAGCGGGTGCCCAGTGGTCGCCAGCTGGACACTCTGGCCGACGCCATGGCCAGCCTGGAGTACTACCTGGAAGCCCTGCGTGACCGCCGTCCGGGTCGCGAGGACATCCTCGACATCACCCGCAGCAGCCTGGAAGCGCTGCGCTACTGGCCGCTGCCCGAGCGCGGCGTGGTCGCTGCCGAAGACGTGCAGCCGGTCATGCGCGAAGCTGTGGTCGTGCCAGCCGAGCCGCTGCAGATCGAACCGCTGGATATCGACGTGCAGGCCTCCGCGCCGGCACCGGGTGGCGTGCCGGTGCCGCTGCCCGATTTCACCTTCGACCCGCTGCCGGAGGCTACGCCCGCCGACAACGGCCTGATGTTCGGATCGCTGGGTACGCCAGCGTTGTCGGCCGAACCGCACGGCACCCCGCCGCCCCTGTTGTTCGCTGCCTCCAGCGCCCCCGCGCCGGAAGTGCCGCAGTGGGAACTGGGTGGATTCGACGCGCTGGCAGGGAGTGCTGCCGAACGCAGCGACGAGCGTGCGCCGACGTTCGACAGCTTCGATCCGGTCAGTTTCGATCCTGTGTCCGCCGAACAGTCCGACGCTGCTGCCTGGACGTTGTCCGCGATTCCGGTGCCGGAAGAGGACGACACGCAGGCAAGCGCCGTAGACGGCAATGATGACGCCTTCCTGGCGACGTCGTTGGACGAGACGTCGTCTGCCGCGTCGCTGGACGTGGTGATTTCGCCGGCCTTCGATCCGGTTGCCGCCGAGCAGGACGACCAGACGTCGCTGAGCGACGATGTGGTGTTCCGTTTCGACAGCAGCCTGCTGCACAACGCCGATGACGTGTTGTCGCTGGAGGCAATGGAAACGCTGTCGTTGGACGACGAGCAGGCCTCGCCTGCGACGCTGGAGTTCATTGACGCAGGTGCGGTGGCGCAGGCCGACGATGGCCTGGCCATCACCGAACGGCTCGACTCCACCGTTGACGGCGACGCCGCGATCGATGCCGCAGTCTACGTCGCACCGGCCGCTGATCTGCCCGCATCCGAAGACCTGCCGGCATCGGCGGCTGTGCCGACCGTGGCGCTGGTCGATGTGGATACCATCGCGCCGATCGACTTCAGCGAGGCCGATGCGCAGTTCTTCGCAGAGCTGAATGCCGCCGCCGCCGGCTTCAATCCGCAGGCCATGCCGGCCGCCG
Organism: Stenotrophomonas sp. 1337; assembly: GCF_031455455.1. Classification (NCBI taxonomy): domain Bacteria; kingdom Pseudomonadati; phylum Pseudomonadota; class Gammaproteobacteria; order Lysobacterales; family Lysobacteraceae; genus Stenotrophomonas; species Stenotrophomonas sp. 1337. The sequence goes on from NZ_JAVDSR010000016.1 coordinate 26,443, forward strand.
TCGTGCCGACTGAGACCGTGCCGCCGGCCGTGGCCGAGGGCGGGTTCGATGCGGGCTTCGACGACGATGCCGAGAACATCGACCAGGACATCCGCGAGGTGTTCCTGGAAGAATTCGACGACGAGCTGGGCAATCTCGGCACGCTGCTGCCGGTATGGCGCATGCAACCGGACAACATGGACCGGCTGCGGCCGATCCGCCGCATTTTCCACACACTGAAGGGCAGTGGCCGCTTGGTCGGCGCACGTACCCTGGGTGAGTTCGCGTGGAAGATCGAGGGCATGCTCAACCGCGTGCTCGATGGCACCCGTGCCCCCACGCCGGCGGTACTGGCGATGGTCGATCACGCATACACGGCACTGCCGCAGTTGAACGCGGCACTGCGCGATGGCCAGCGGGTCAGCGTCGACCTGCAGGCGATGCAGGCCATCGCCGATCGCGTGGGTGCAGGTGAAGAAACGTTCTACGTTGCGCTGCCGGGCGCCACCGCGCCGACGGCCGAGGCGCCGACCGATGCTGCCGCGCCGCTGGACAGCGCCGTGCCGGATGTCGATGCCCCCGCACAGAGCGCTGTCGAAGCGCCGGGTACCCCGGCCAACATCGACAGCGTGCTGCGTGAGATCCTGGAGGCCGAGGTGGAACTCCACCAGGCCACGCTGCAGGGCTGGTTGCGCTCGGCGCAGCAGGCGCCACAGCCGGTCAGCGATGCGTTGCTGCGCGCGTTGCACACCATGAACGGTGCCTTCGCGATGACCGAGGTGCCGGAAATCACCGCCGTCACTGGCGGCGCCGAGTCGTACATCAAGCGTGCACTGGCTGCAGAAGTGGTGCCGGGTGATGACGCCGTGGCAGCCCTGGACGAAACCGCGCAGGCGATCAACGCGACCATGGACGCGCTGCAGGCCGAGCAGCCGCGGATTGCGCCGCAGGCCGAACTGGCGCAGCGCCTGCAGGCGCTGGCCGGCGAGCTGCCGGAAGCACGCTGGCCGATGGGCGGGCTGGACGTCGAGGATGAAGACGAAGACCAGTTGCTTCCGCTGGTCGCAGAAGCGGATGCCGCCGAGGCCGACATGGTCGAGCCGGTGCATGCGGCGGAGATCGAGCCGGAGGTCGAACGCGACACCGGTGCCGAGGTGCTGGAGGCGCTGCAGGTCAGCGAGGACGCGTTGAGCGATGCGGGCCTGGAGTCCGCCGAATTGACCGGCAGCGATGATCTGTCGCGCTACTTCGATGCAGGGTGGCCGTCGATGCCGGACGGCCCGGTGCCGGAGTCGACGCTGGAAGTGGCTGCTTCCACGCTCGTTGCCGCGGAAATTGAAGCTGGACAGGCGGTGGCGACATCGGAAGACACCGCATTGGAAGACACCGCGCTGACTGCGGCGGATGATCTGTCGCCGTATCTGGATGCCAGTGCGCTGCCGGTTGACGACCGCGATCCGGATGTCCTGGATGTCGCAAACGACCTGAATACGCCGCTGCCATCCACACCTGAAACGGCGGTGGATGAAGACGCTGCTGCGCTGCCGCTCGACAGCGAGCTGTCCAGCCTGCAGGATGAAATGGCTGTGCCGGGCTTCGCAGACCCGGTCACGCTGGAAGCCGCGCTCGAGGCCGGCCTTCACGTGATCGACGAGGAGCAGGGCCAGGACGAAGACGGGCAATGGCCCGTGCTCGGCCTGCAGGCCAGCGAACTCGCGCCTGGCGAGGCGGAAGCCTTTGCCGAGGATGCGGACGTCGGCGGGGAGGCGGCGGTCGGTGAAGGAGAGAGCACCGACCAGCCGTCCCCGGCGACGGTGGAAGACGTCGGGGCCGCGGAGACGGCGCAGGACGCCATTTCGCCCTCGCGTTTCTTCGAGCTGGAAGATGCTCCGGGCCAGGCTGCCGCGGCGGACAGCGGCATGATCGTGGTGCCGGTTGCGGCAGAGGCTGCGGCGGTCGAGGTCGAACCTGTCGCCTTCGACAGCGTCGATGCGGCGGTGCCGGCGGATGCGCCCCTGCCCGAAGCCCAGACCGAAGAAGCCCAGACCGACTCCGAATCCGAAGACAGCGCCGATCTGCTCGACTTCAGCATCTATGATCGCGAGCTGGTCGACATCTTCGTCGAGGAAGGCAAGGACCTGCTGGATCATTGCGATGGGCTGATCAGCGAGCTGCGCGAAGCGCCGCAGGATCGCGAAGCCCTGGCCGGCCTGCAGCGCGATCTGCATACGCTCAAGGGCGGCGCGCGCATGGCGGGCATCAATGCCATCGGTGATCTCGGCCACAGCATCGAATCGCTGCTGGAGGCTGTCGCTGGCGGGCGCACCGAGATCGAACGTCGTGATGTGCAGTTGCTGGAACGCGGTTTCGACCGTCTGCACCAGCTGCTGACCCGTACCGGCGAACATCGCATCGTCGAGCCGGCACAGGATCTGCTCGACGCCTTTGAAGCACGCACCACCACCGACATCACCGCCGCTGCCAGCGCAGCTGCAGCCAGTGCTGTCGTCGTGGCGGAGCAGGCCCCGCAGGCGGCTCCGGCCGTGGCCGTGGTCGATGCCCCGTTGTCGGCACCGTTGCCGGTGGAAGGTTCCAGCGAGGAAGACCCGCTGGCCCGTCCGCAGCAGGAACAGGTGCGTGTGCGCGCCGATCTGCTCGACCGCCTGGTCAACCACGCCGGTGAAGTGGCGATCTATCGTTCGCGCCTGGAACAGCAGCTCGGCGCCTTCCGTGGCGCGATGGGCGAACTGGAACGCACCAATGCGCGTCTGCGCGACCAGCTGCGTCGCCTGGACCTGGAAACCGAAGCGCAGATCGTGGCCCGCTACCAGCGCGAGCAGGACCAGGCCGACCAGAAGTTCGATCCACTGGAACTGGACCGTTTCTCCACCCTGCAGCAGCTCAGCCGCGCGCTGAACGAGTCGGCCGCCGATCTGGGTGGCCTGCAGGGCGTGCTGGATGATCTGTCGCGCCAGTACGATTCGCTCCTGCAGCAGCAGTCGCGTGTCAGTTCGGAACTGCAGGATGGCCTGATGCGCGCGCGCATGGTGCCGTTCGACGGCCTGGTGCCGCGCCTGCGCCGTGTGGTCCGCCAGGCCGGCATGGATACCGGCAAGCAGGTTCACCTGACCCTGGAAGGCACCCACGGCGAACTCGACCGCAACGTGCTCGATCGCATGGTCGCGCCGCTGGAGCACATGCTGCGCAACTCGGTTGCCCATGGCCTGGAAGCGCCGGAACAGCGTCGTGCCGCTGGCAAGCCGGAAGAAGGCGAAATCGCCATCCGCCTGCACCGCGAGGGCTCGGAAATCGTACTGGACGTGGCCGATGATGGCGCTGGCCTGGATCGTGAAGCGATCCGCCGTCGCGCCATCGACCGCGGCCTGCTGCCTGCCGATGCACAGCCGAGCGAACAGGAACTGGACAACCTGATCTTCGCGTCGGGCTTCTCCACCGCCGACCAGGTCAGCCAGCTGGCCGGCCGTGGCGTCGGCATGGACGTGGTCGGCAACGAAGTGCGCCAGCTCGGCGGCTCGGTCGACATCCAGTCAGTGCGTGGCCAGGGCGTGCGTTTCACCCTGCGCCTGCCGCAGACGCTGGCGGTCACCCAGGCGGTGTTCGTGCAGATCGGCGAAACCACCTTCGCGGTGCCGGTCGCCTCGGTCAGTGGTATTGGCCGGCTGTCGCACGAGCGCTTCGAAGCAGCCGACAGCAGCTACCGGTACGGTGGCGAAGACTATCCGCTGTACGACCTCGGCAGTCTGGTCGGCCAGGCCCCGGCACGCGCTGACGGCCAGGCCCAGGTGCCGCTGCTGCTGGTCCGCGCCGGCGACCTGCGCGCCGCCGTTGCGATCGATCAGGTGCTGGGCAACCGCGAAGTCGTGGTCAAGCCGGTGGGCCTGCAGATCGCCTCGGTGCCGGGCATCTACGGCGCCACCATCACCGGCGATGGCCGGGTGGTGGTGATCCTGGACGTGGCCCCGCTGGTGCGTCGTTTCCTGGCCAACCCGACCGCGCCGGTGCTGGTCAACGCACCCCGCCAGGAACGGCAGGTGCCGTTGGTGATGGTGGTGGACGATTCGCTGACCATGCGCAAGGTCACCGGCCGCATCCTGGAGCGTCACAACTTCGAGGTGAGCGTCGCCCGCGATGGCGTCGAAGCCCTGGAACAGCTGGAAGAGCGCGTGCCGGACCTGATGCTGCTGGACATCGAAATGCCGCGGATGGACGGTTACGAGCTGGCCACCGCGATGCGTGCCGACCCGCGCTACAAGGACGTGCCGATCGTGATGATCACCTCGCGCAGCGGCGACAAGCACCGCCAGCGCGCCTTCGAAATCGGTGTGCAGCGCTACCTGGGCAAGCCGTACCAGGAGCTGGACCTGATGCGTAACGTGTACGACTTGCTGGGGATTGCCCGTGTCCGTGAGTGACCTCGATCCGGTTCCGGCCGTAGCCCTGCTGGCCCGCCCGGGTGCGGCGCGTGAGCGCCTGCGCGAGGCGTTGGCCCATGCCGACGTGCAGATCGTGCTGGAAGACGATCCCATGACGCTGGAACCGCAGGCGCTGCATGATGCGCGCCCGCAGTTCGTGGTGATCGCGCTGGAAGCGGCCATTGAAGACGCGCTGGAGCGCCTGGAACCGGCGCTGTCAGCACCCGGCTTGACCCTGGTGTTCGACGAGGCTGAACTGGCCGCGCGTCGCGATGGTTGGGAAGCGCAGCGCTGGGGCCGTCACCTTGCCGCCAAGCTGCACGGCCACCAGCAGGTGCTGCCGCCCGGCGCCGAGGACGAACCGGCACTGCAGCTGGAGCCGGGCCTGCCGTCGACGCCGCCGGTGCCGAAGGAAACCGCGCTGCAGCCGCACCTGGAACAGGCCCGTTCGTGGGCCGACGACGTGCCGGCTGATGGCCTCTATTCGCCGCCGACACATCTGCACGAGCCCGTCGCGCTGGAGCAGGCGCTGGCTGCGCTGCAGCCGGTGCTGCCGGAAACGGCAGCGCCCGTGCAAGCAGCACCGGAACCGCCGCCGGTACCGGCAGCTGCGCAGTCGGTATTCACCGACCACACGGCCTGGTCGCTGGTTGACGAGGCCAGCGACGCGCCGGCAGTTGCATCGGCTGCCGCCTCGACCGAATCGGCGGAACCTGCATTCGATACCGGACATCTTTCACTGGTCGACCTGGACGCTGCCGCGCCTGCAGGCAGTCGCTCCGGCGCACTGCTGGTACTGGCCGGTATCGGCGGTCCCGATGCGTTGCGTCGCCTGCTTGCTGCACTGCCCAGCGGGCTGGCCGTGCCGGTGCTGGTGCACATGCGCCTGGACGGCGGCCGCTATGGCAACCTGGTCAAGCAGATGGCGCGCGTATCGCCGCTGCCGGTGCAGCTGGCCGAAGCCGGCCAGCGCGCCACCGCTGGCGAAGTGCACGTGCTGGCCGATGACATCGGCGTGCACGCTGCTGCCGATGGCCTGTATTTCCAGAGCGAAGCGCAGGGCATCTCGATTGCCGCGTTGTCGGCCGAGCACAGCGCGCTGGTGCTGCTCAGCGGTGCCGATCTGGCCCATGTGGGCCCGGCGTTGGACCTCGCCGCCGCCGGTGCCTGGGTGGCCGGGCAGGTGGGCGAAGGCTGCTACGACCCGGCTGCGGCGACGGCGGTGGTCGCCGCCGGCATGGTGGCCGGTGAACCGCAGGAACTGGCGCAGGTGATCGCCGCGCGCTGGGGCCTGGATGACGACGGAGATGCCGCATGAGCTACGCCAGCAATGATGAGATCCGTGGCGTCCTGATCTCGGCCGGTGCCGAACGGGTCCTGCTGCCCAATGCAACCGTGGCCGAGATGATGTCGCGGGTGCCGGTGCAGGCGGTCGCCGACGCGCCGCGCTGGCTGGTGGGTGAGATCGGCTGGCACGGTTGGCAGGTGCCCCTGGTGTCGTTCGCACGGCTCTCCGGGTTGGGCGAAGAGACGGTGGCCGGCCACAACAAGGTGGTGGTGCTCAAGACCCTCAACGGCAACCCGCAGCGCCCCTACTACGCGCTGTTGACGCAGAGCTTCCCGCAGCTGATTTCGGTACCGCGCGATGGCCTGCTGGCCGACGCGTCCGAGGAAAACCTGCCTGACATCGTGCACATGCGCGTGCTGCTGGGCGAACAGAGCGCGCTGTTGCCGAATCTCGACGCGCTGGAAGCCGCGCTGGATTCGCTGACGGCTTGACCGGAATCCGCCGGGCCATGCCCGGCGAGCAGAGCGGCCACCGGACCGGTAGCGCCGGGCCATGCCCGGCGAGCAGAGCGGCCACCGGACCGGTAGCGCCGGGCCATGCCCGGCGAGCGCAGCGGCCACCGGACCGGAGCCTTACCCCAGATCGCCCAGCCTTGCCTGCAACGCCGCGATCGCGGCCAGGCCTGCGGTTTCCGTGCGCAGGATGCGAGGGCCCAACTGCAGGCCCTGGAAGCCTGCGGCGGCGAGCTGCTCACGGTCACGCGGCGACCAGCCACCTTCCGGGCCGATGGCGATCACCACGCCGCCGGCCGGCGCTGCCTGCAGTGTCGACAGCCGGTGTGCTCCCAGCGGGTCCAGGGTCAACCGCAACGTATCGGTGGGCAGTGCCGCGCTGGCCTGTGCCAGCGACTGCGGCGCTCCTACCTGCGGAATGCGCGCACGACCGGACTGCCCGCAGGCCGACTGCACGACGTTGTTCCAGTGCGCCACGCGTTTTTCCGCGCGTGCTGCATCCAGCTTCACTTCGGTGCGCTCGGCATTCACCGGCACGATGGCGCTCACCCCCAGTTCGGTGGCCTTCTGCAGGATCAGGTCCATCTTCTCGCCGCGTGCAATGCCCTGCAGCAGGGTGATGGTCAGCGGCGACTCGTTGGCGATCACCTGCACCGCGTCGATGCGTACCTGTACCTCGCGTTTGCCGGCCATGGTCAGCGTCGCGGTGTAGTCATGGCCATCGCCGTTGAACAGCACGCAGGTATCACCCTCGCGCAGGCGGATCACCCGCACCAGGTGGTTGGCCGTCTCTTCCGGCAGGGTCACGGTCTGGCCGCTGTGCAGCGCCAGGTCGATGGGGCAGCGGGTCACGCGCATGCAATCGCCTCGTCGATGGCCGCCAGCGTGGTATGCGCCAGCAGCTCCAGTTGTTCATCGTCCACGCAGTACGGTGGCATCCAGTACAGCACGTTGCCCAGCGGGCGCAGCACCACGCCGCGCTTCAGCGCCGCCTTGTAGGCGTGCAGCCCCAGCCGCAGCGCCGGATCGAAGGGCGTGCGCTTGTCACCGTTGCGGGTCAGTTCGAAGGCCACCACCATCCCGGCCTGGCGCACATCGGCCACATGCGGATGGTCGGCAAACGGCGCAGCCAAGGTGCCCATCACCGAGGCAATGCCGCGATTGCGCGCGATCACATCGTCCTCGCCGAAGATGTCCAGCGTGGCCAGCGCCGCCGCACAGGCCAGCGGGTTGCCGGTATAGCTGTGGGAATGCAGGAAGGCACGTTCGCGCGAATCATCAAGGAAGGCGTCGTACAGCGCCTGCGTGGCCAGCACCGCAGCCAAGGGCAGGAAACCACCGGTCAGGCCCTTGGACAGGCACAGCAGGTCCGGCATCACCCCGGCCTGCTCGCAGGCGAACATCGTGCCGGTGCGGCCGAAGCCGGTGGCGATTTCGTCGGCGATCAGGAACGCTCCATGGGCATCACACAGTTCACGCACGCGCTGCAGATAGGCCGGATCGTGCATGCGCATGCCACCGGCACACTGCAGCCGTGGCTCCAGGATCACGGCGCAGATCTCGCCCGGATGCTGGTCGAACAGCGTGGCCAGGCCGTCGGCGGCCTGGCGTGCGCGGTCGGCCGCGCTCTGCCCGGGTTCGGCCAGGTAGGCGTCGGGCGAGGGCGCAAACAGGCCCTCGGCCAGCAGCGGCGCATAGACCCGGCGGTACAGCGGAATGTCGGCCAGTGCGAGGGCGCCCAGCGTCTCGCCGTGGTAGCCGTTTTCCAGCGAGACGAAGCGCGTGCGCCGGGTCTCACCGCGGTTCTGGAAATACTGGAAGGCCATCTTCAACGCCACTTCGACGCCGGCCGAACCGTTGTCGGCGTAGAACACCTTGGCCAGTGGCGCGCGGCCGGGCTGGCGCGGCGCGAGGGCCAGCAGGCGCTCAGCCAGGGTGATCGCGGGCTCGTGGCCGAACCCGGCCAGCATCACCTGTTCCAGCTGTCCAGCCTGGGCGGCGATGGCACCGCCGATGCGCGGCTCGGCATGGCCGAACAGGTTGGTCCACCAGCTGCTGACCGCATCCAGGTAGCGGTTGCCGTCGTGATCGATCAGCCAGGCGCCTTCGCCGCGGGCGATCGGCACCAGCGGCAACGTGTCCGGATGCTCGCGCATCTGCGTGCACGGGTGCCACAGGACCTTGAGGTCGCGTTGCCGCCAGTGCTGGACCAGCGGAGAGGGGGTTGGGTCTGCTAGCATTTCGGGCTCATGAACATGTTGCTGCCTGCACATTCTATCGGCCTCGGCGCACGCGCCGTCTGCCCCGGAGATTCCGCGTGAACGATGACCGCGCAAGGCGTCCTCTGCCGATCATCCATCGGATCACCGACGAGGAGAACGGGCCCTTCCAGCGCCAGCACCTGGACCTGGAGTTCTCCAACGGCGAACGCCGCCGCTTCGAACGCCTGGTCAGCCGTGGCCATGGCGCGGTGGTGGTGGTGCCGATGCTGGATGAAGAAACCGTGCTGCTGGTACGTGAATACGCGGCCGGCATGCACCGCTACGAGCTTGGCCTGGTGAAGGGCCGGATCGATGCCGGCGAAACGCCGGAGCAGGCCGCCGACCGTGAGCTGAAGGAAGAGGCCGGCTATGGCGCTCGGCGGGTCGACGTGCTGCGCGCGATGACCCTGGCGCCGACCTACATGAGCCATCAGTCCTGGCTGGTGGTCGCGCGCGACCTGTATCCGGAGAAGCTGGCCGGCGACGAGCCGGAGGAACTGGAAGTGGTGCCGTGGAAGCTGGCCGATCTGGACCAGTTGATGCTGCGCGAGGACTTTTCCGAAGGGCGTTCGCTGGCGGCGCTGTTCATCGCCCGCCAGTGGCTGCAGGGAGCACGATGATCAAGCTGACCACGGAACTGCGCGAAACCGCGATCGCCATCGCCCAGGAAGCCGGGCAGGCGATCATGCAGGTCTACAGCAACGGTTTCGATGTGACACTCAAGGACGACGACAGCCCGGTCACCGCTGCCGACCTTGCCGCCGACCGGGTGATCCAGCAGGGGCTGCGCCAGCTGACACCGGACCTGCCGATCCTGTCGGAGGAGTCGCCGCTGGTGCCCTGGGAGCAGCGTCAGCACTGGGGCGCGTACTGGCTGGTCGACCCGCTTGATGGCACCCGCGATTTCGTCAAGCGCAATGGCGAGTTCAGCGTCAACATCGCGCTGATCTACCAGGGCGCGCCGGCCTTCGGCGTGGTCCAGTCGCCGGTCACCGGCATTGTCTGGCACGCGATGCGAGGCGAGCTGGCGTATCGCCGGCAGGGTGTGCATGACACCGTGCTGCGTACCCGTACACCCGCGACTGCGCCCCTTCGCGTCGCCGCCAGCCGCTCGCATCGTTCAGCGGAGACGAATGCCCTGCTGGCCCGCATGGGCGACATCGAGACCGTGGTGCAGGGCTCTTCGCTGAAATTCTGCCGGATCGCCGAAGGCGGACTGGATGTCTATCCGCGGCTGGGCCCGACCTCCGAATGGGATACCGCTGCTGGCCAGTGCGTGCTGCACGCGGCCGGTGGCGCGGTGCTCTCGGTCGGGACCGGCAAGCCGTTCCGCTACAACCGCCGGCCGACGCTGTTGAACGGCGATTTCATGGCGCTGGGCGATACCAGCCTGCCGTGGCGGGACTGGTTGTCCGATTGATCCAGGAGAAACGCATGAGCACGCACGAAACCCCTGCCACCGGCAACGCCAGCGCGGAGCTGGAGCGCCTGCTGGCCATCATGGCGCGCCTGCGCGACCCGCAGGGTGGCTGCCCCTGGGACCTGGAACAGAACTTCGCCACCATCGCCCCCTATACGATCGAAGAAGCCTACGAAGTGGCCGACGCGATCGATCGGGGCGACCTCGACGACCTCTGCGATGAACTGGGTGACCTGCTGCTGCAGGTCGTATTCCATGCGCGCATGGCTGAAGAACAGGGTGCGTTTGCCTTCGCCGAGGTCGCGCGCGCGATCAGCGACAAGATGCAGCGGCGGCACCCGCATGTGTTTGCCGATGTCAGCGTCGACGATGCCGACGGCGTGATGCGTAACTGGGACGCGATCAAGCGTGCTGAGCGCGCGGCAAAGGGCGATCAGGACACCTCGGCGCTGGCCGGGATCTCCCGTGGCCTGCCGGAATGGCAGCGGGCGGTGAAGCTGCAGTCGCGCGCGGCCAAGGTGGGTTTCGATTGGCCCGGTCCGCTGCCGGTACTGGACAAGGCGGCCGAGGAACTGCAGGAACTGCGCGAAGAGTTCGAACGCGGTGACATCGTGGGCAACAAGGCGCGCCTGCAGGAGGAACTGGGTGACCTGCTGTTCGTGTGCGCCAACCTGGCGCGCCATGCGGACATCGATCTGGGTGCCGCGCTGCGTGGGGCCAACCACAAGTTCGAACGTCGCTTCCGTTCGATGGAGGCGCAGGCCGAGGCACAAGGCGATTCGCTGGCCGCACTCGATCTGGATGCGCAGGAAGCGCTCTGGCAGCACGCCAAGGCCACCGAAAAAGCGTGAAAACGCTCGGTCTGTTCCTGCTGACCGCGCTGGCCGAGATCATCGGCTGCTACCTGCCGTGGCTGTGGCTGCGCAAGGGTGGCAGTATCTGGCTGCTGTTGCCGGCGGCGGCCAGCCTGGCGTTGTTCGCCTGGCTGCTGACCCTGCACCCGACCGCCAGCGGACGCGTGTACGCAGCGTACGGTGGCGTGTACATCGGCACGGCGCTGTTCTGGCTGTGGCTGGTCGACGGCATCCGTCCCAGCCGTTGGGACATGCTGGGGGCTGCGCTTTGCCTGGCCGGCATGGCGGTGATCATGTTCGGGCCGCGGCAACCGGGGTAAGCCGGGCAGGTGTAGAGTCAAGCAATGCTCGACCGTTGTTGTGGCAACAACAGCCGGGCATGGCTCGGCACCTTCAACGAACGGAGCACGCGCATGTCCCGCTTCGCCAGCTTCCGCGAGTTCTACCCGTTCTACCTCAGCGAGCACCGCAACACGACATCACGACGCCTGCACTTCATCGGCAGCTGCGGCGTACTGCTGCTGGTCGCCATCGCCGCACTGCGCGGACAGCCGCTGCTGCTGTTGGCGGCATTGGCCTGCGGCTACGGCTTTGCCTGGGTCGGTCACTTCTTCTTCGAGAAGAACCGCCCTGCAACATTTCGTCATCCACTGTATTCGTTCATCGGTGACTGGGTGATGTTCGCCGACATCCTGCGTGGCAGGGTGAAGTGGTGATCTCGCCATACGACTCAACGCGCGTTGCAGCCCAGCGCCGCCAGGTTGATTGCGTCGGCCATGCGCCGGTAGCCCTCGTCGTTCGGGTGCAGATGATCGCGGGTGATGTCCGCCGGCAATGATTCCGTCTGTTTCGGATCACGCAGGGCCGCATCGAAATCCACCACGCCATCGAAGCCGGTGTCCTGGCCACGCGCCCACTGGTTGATCGCGGTGCGGGTGGCGGCCGATACCGGTTCGTAGCGCTCCGAATCGCCGAAGGGCGTCAGTGTGCCGAGATGAGCGCGGATACCGTGTGCATGCAGCCGGGTGGCGACCTGGCGGTAGCCCAGCAGCATGTCTGCCACGCTGCGTCCCGGCAGCGGCTGTGCGCCGCCACCGTGGCGGATGTCATTGATGCCTTCGAACAGGATCACCTGGTCGGCGTCGGCCACTGCGATCACATCGCGATCCAGCCGTGACAGTGCGCTGTGGCTGCGGCCATGGTCCAGCAGCTTGTTGCCGCTGATGCCCTGGTTGAGCACGACGAAGCGGTCCGGGCACGCCTGCTGCAGGCGCTGACCCAAGCGCTCGGGCCATTGGTTGAACGAGCCACGCGAGGCCGTCGCGCCCTCGGTGATGGAATCACCCAGGGCCACGATCACCTGCGGCCGGTCCGCGCGCTGCACCAGTACCGCAGAGAACACGTTCTGCTGGTAGCCCACGCGCACGCTGTCGGCCACCGCGTCCTGCTTTCCGTCGGCCACCCGCACCACCGTACGGCGCACTGCAGGGCGGGTGGGCTGCGGGAAGTACGCGGTCACGCTGATCTCCTGCAGGGCGGCAACCCGCAAGGGCAGTGCATCACTGAGCAGCGCTGCGCCCACCGGTACGTCGATGGACGTGCGTCCATCGACGGTGACCGGCAGCGCTGCGGCTTTGCCATCCTTCAGGCGTAACCGTACGTCTTCCACATGCAGCGGCGAGGTGCCCAGTTCGTTGCTGATGCGCAGCCGCAGCGCATCGCCCCTGCTACCCAGTCGCATGTCCTGGCGCACGGTCTGCGCTGCGAACTGCACGGGCGCGTCAGCGCTGCCATCCTTGCGGTCAGGCGCGGGCGAAGCGGTCCAGGCGGTGACCCAGACCGGTGCGGCCAGCGCCACGGGGGCGGCCACGGCGGTGCCGATGGCCAGGGAAAGCAGGGTGATCCAGCGCTGCATGGGCTTCGGTCCGGTCAGGAGAAGTAGGTGCCGCCGTTGACGTCCAGATTGGCGCCGGTGATGAACGCTGCCGCTGCCGACGCCAGGTAGACCGCCGCATCGGCGGCTTCGTCCGGCAGGCCCTGGCGACGCAACGGCGTCGCGCCGGCCACCGCCGTACGCACTTCCGGTTTGGTGAATTCGTCATGGAAGCGGGTGGCGATCATGCCGCAGCACAGTGCGTTGACGCGGATACCCTTCGGCCCCAGCTCCTTGGCCATGGCCCGGGTGAAGGTCATCACAGCCGCCTTGGCAGTGGCATAGATCGCCGCACCAGGGCCTCCGCCATCACGACCGGCCTGCGAGGCGAAGTTCACGATCGCCGCGCCTTCGCCCATGTGCGGTACCACGGCGTGGGTGGTCAGGTAGGTGGAGGTCAGGTTGAGGTCGATGACCTTGTGGAAGAACGCCGGGTCGATGTCGGCCAGCGGACGACGCTCGACCATGCCGCCGGCCACGTTCACCAACACGTCGATGCGCTGGCCGAATGCAGCCTGCGTTGCTGCGACCAGGCCGGCCACGGCGGCGGGATCGGTGACGTCGGCGCGGTGGGCGATGGCCTGGCCGCCGGCCGCCTTGATCAGCGCCAGCGTTTCCTGCGCGCTGGCTTCGTCGTTGGCGTAGTTGAGGCAGACGCGTGCACCGGCCGCAGCCAGCTTGATCGAGACGGCACGGCCGATATCACGGCCACCACCGGTGACGATGGCCACCTTGTCCTGGAACGACATGCGGGAAACTCCTTGGTTTGCGGGGGAATGCGAGGAAATGGGGGGGGGCTCAACCGTCGGTGCGGTCGAGCTTGTGGATCGGTCCGGTCCACCACCACAGCGCGGCCAGCGACAGCGGCACCAGTGCGGCGACGAGGATGAAGATCGGTGCATAGGAATGGCGGGTCAGCACCGGTACCAGCCAGGTGGTGATCAACGTTCCGGCTACGGCGGCCAGGCCGCCGAGACCGGCCAGCGTGCCCACCGAGCGGCCATCGAACAGATCGCCGGGCAGGGTCTGGATGTTGCCGATGGCGATCTGGAAACCGAACAGCACTGCTGCAATCGCCAGCACCGCAAACAGCGGCTGGTTGGCCAGTACCGCGCCCAGCAGGGCCGGTGCCATGATCACGCAGCCCAGCGAAATCGACAGCTTGCGCGCACGGTCCACGCTCTGGCCGGCATTGATCAGGCGCCCCGACAGCCAGCCGCCGCTCAGGCTGCCGAGCATGGCGCCGACGAAGGGCACCCAGGCGAACAGGCCGATCTGCTTGATGTCGAAGCCGAAGGTCTCGGCCAGATAGATCGGCAGCCACGACACGAACAGCCACCAGATCGGATCCAGCAGGAAACGGCAGGCGAGCATGCCCCAGCTCTGCCGGTGGGCCAGCAGCGAACGCACGCTGACCTTCGGTGCATCCACGCGTTGCTGGCCAGCCTGGTCTTCCATGATCAGGCGCCGCTCGGCGTCACTAACCCACGGATGCTTGTCCGGGCCGGCGCGATAGACGAACAGCCATGGCAGCAGCCACAGGAAGCCAAGTGCACCGACCAGCACGAAGGTGCCGCGCCAGCCAAGCCACAGGTACAGGCCGGCGATGGCCGGCGCCGAAACGATGGCACCGATGGACGCGCCCGCGTTGAAGATGCCCTGTGCGAGGGCACGCTCACGCGCGGGGAACCACTCGGCATTGGCTTTCACCGCGCCGGGCCAGGCACCGGCTTCGCTGATGCCCAGCATCGCCCGCACCACGCTGAAGGAGAGCATGGAGTGGGTGACCGAATGCAGCGCGATCGAGATCGACCACACACTGATCGACAACGCGAACCCCAGCCGCGTCCCGATCATGTCGAACAGGCGCCCGAACAGGAACTGGCCGGCGGCATAGAACAGCATGAACACGGTCACCAGCAGTGCGTAATCGTCCTTGGTCGCGCCGACTTCCCTGGCGATCTCCGGCCACATCACCGCCAGTGCATTGCGGTCGATGTAGTTGATCACCGTGGCCACCGCGATCAGGCCGACGATCAGCCAGCGCACGGCCGAGCGCACCGGCACCCTGCGCAGCGTGGCCACGGCCGAGGGGCCGTTCATCGTGCCTCACCCTTGCTGCGGTCCATGCGCGCATGGCTGCCGCTCCAGCGGTAGGCATGGCCATCCACCGTCACGCTGTGTTCGCCCTTCGCGTCGCTGTCGTCGGCCACGCCGAGTGCGATGCGGGCGCCGCTGGCCAGGCGCAGCTCGAGCACCTCGGCATCATTGCCGCGGGTGCGGATGATCTGCTTGATGCGGCTGTCGGCACCGTGCACGTACTCGGCGGTGCCGTTGTACTCGCCATGCGGCTCCAGCACGCTGAAGAAGGTCACATCCTTCTGTCCTTCCACGCGCTGCAGCAGCGCCGGTTCGCGGCGCAGGTTGAACTCGGGATCATTGGCACCGCTCTCCACCAGCAACGCCTGCGCCGGCGCGCTGCTGCCGAAGCGGTAGGTGTAGAAGCGTCCGTCGAGCAGCCACGCCAGCGTGCGCGGCTCACTGCCGGCCTTGCTGCGTGCGTCCAGCCACAGGTGCTGGTAGCCGTTGTCGCTGCCGAGCACCGGGCGCTGGGCGGGGAAATGCTCGGCCTCGAAACCGGTGGTGACGATGTGGCCGTTGAAGTGCAGTGGCAGGTCGTAGCGTGCAACCTTGTCGCCGTGCACCTGCAGCAGGTCCAGCACCACCGGCAGGCCCAGTTCGGGGTGGCGCAGCAGTGCTTGGGTGCGGGTGAACACCACGCCCGGATAGGCATCGCGCATCGTCGCCGAGGCGATCTGGGTATCTGCGTCGGCTTGGAAGAAGCGCACCTGCGGGGCGAGTTCCTCACCGCGCTTCCAGTCGCCCTTGAAGTGGCTCTGCTCGTTCACCACCAGCGTGTTGTGGGCCACGGTCTGCTTGGCCCAGCTGCGGTTCTCGGCCAGATAGATGCCACCGCGCTTGGCTTCCACGTTGAGGAAGCGCGCCGCGCCGTAGTCGGTCACCACGGCGTTGCCATTGTCGTAGAACAGCCAGTTGAGCTTGTCGAAGTGGCCGTGGCCCATGCCCTGCATGGTGTCCTTCTGCACCAGCGCCTGGCCGCGTTCGCCGTCCATGCGCAGGATCGCCAGACCGCCGCGTTCACCGTCCGGGCCGTCGCGCAGCAGCATCGGCCGGTAGTCGAACGGTTTGGCTTTGTTGGCTGCCAACGCCTGCGCTACCTGCAGCCCTTCCGGCGACAGCAGCAGGCGTTTCTGCTGCTGGGCGACCGACAGCAGACGGTCATCGCCGGCCTGCGCATAGGCGATGCCGATGCCAGCCACCAGCTCTTCGGTATCGATGCCCTTGTCCAGGATCGCATCGTTGATCGGGAAGAACAGGCCGTCGTAGCTGGTCTGCACCAGCACGTCCACCGCCTTCAGCAGCACGCCGTCGCGGCGCGCGAAGATCTTCCGCTGCGGCTCGTTGCGTTCGATCGCGTTGGCAAACAGCAGGAACGGCGCCAGCGCATAGCGCTGGTAGTAGGGGCCTTCCTCGTAATACCCATCGGGCGAGAACAGCAGGTCGATCTGCCGCAGGAAACCGAACTGGTCATCCTTGCGGCTGCCGCGCAGCGATTTCTCCACCAGTTCGCGATCACGCAGCACGTAGCCGGTCAAGCCGGTGGCGGCCACCGCCCAGGTCGCGTGGTTGTGGATCTGGTCGTAGTTCTTCGGCTCGCTGGCCAGGAACTCGGCCATCGGCCGGAACACCTGCGATTCGATGGTCTGCCGATCCTGCGGCGACAGCGCATCGCGGATCGCGTCGTAGCCCTGGATGGCGTTGACCAGCCAGACCGAATCGTTGAGCACCTGCCAGAACACCCGGCCGGGAATCTGTCCGCGTCCTTCCGGATGCGGGCCGAGGGTCGGGTAGAGCTTGGCGTACTGCAGCAGCATGTCGCGCGAATAGGCGACATAGGCCTTGTCGCCGGTCAGCCGGTACAGGGTGCCGGCGGCCAGCAGGGCCTGGTAGTTGCGCTTGTGCTGCTCATGGGTGCGACCGCCGCCCTTGTCCTTCGGCACCGGCACGTCGATGCCGGCCTTCATCATCTTCTGCAGCGATTTCTGCGTACGCGCCTGTTCCTTGGCGAACCACGGATAGCGGCTGCCTTCGCTGGCCATCTGCTGCCACTGCGCGGCGGTCACCAGTACCGGCGCGGTATCGCCTTGTCGCTCAGCTGCGGCAGGTGCCGCATGCAGCGGTGCGGTCGGCAACAGGGCGAAGGGAGCGGCCAGGGCGAGGGCGAGCGCCAGACGGTGGGAACAAAGGGACAGTGGCTGCAACCTCATCGATCAACTCCGGTGCTGGTGCGTGACAGGGCAACCTCGCCCACCTTGGGATACCAGTCCACCCCCGTCTGTTCGCGCGGGGTCATTGCCAGCGCCGGATCGGCGCCGAGGGTGGGCAGGGGCGTTGCCGGCACCCACAGGCCGCTGGCGGCCTGCTGCAGGGTGATGCTGGCGCTGCTCACCCCGCCCGGGAATACGCTGCTGGCCTGCGGCGACTGCACGTTGTTGCTGAAGGCGATGCCGGCCAGCGAACTGGCCGCATTCGGTGGATTTTTGCTGGTGCGGTTGACGATCAGGTTGCCGCTGAAGTGGCTGTTGCTGGCGGCAACCACGATCCCCTTGGTTTCGTCATGGCCCACACCGAAGCTGATCTTCGCCACGTCGACGAAGGTGTTGCGGCTGATGGTCGCGTTGACCACCGGCGCGTAGCCGGACAACGGCGGATTGGCCTGTGCATCCATCACCGCCAGTGCCGAGCGGTTGCTGGAGCCGGCCAGCCGTTCGAAGTAGTTGTTGCTGACGGTCTGGTCGGCATTGATGATGCGCACGCCGCCGGTGCCGGCCTTGTCGTCGCCGAGGAAGAGGTTGTCGACCACCCGGTTGCCGTTGCCATGGCGCAGGGTCAGCGCGCCGGCCGAACGATAGAACACGTTGCCGCGGAAGGTATTGCCGCCGGACTTGTTGGAGACGATCTCGGTCTCGCCATCGCAGCCCTCGAACCAGTTGTTCTCCACCGTGCTGTTGGAATCGCTCAGCGAGGTGTCGCTGGTGCCTACACGGATCGTCTCTCCGCCATTGACGCCCAGCGCTGGCCGCGGGCCGAACCAGTTG
Organism: Stenotrophomonas sp. 1337; assembly: GCF_031455455.1. Classification (NCBI taxonomy): domain Bacteria; kingdom Pseudomonadati; phylum Pseudomonadota; class Gammaproteobacteria; order Lysobacterales; family Lysobacteraceae; genus Stenotrophomonas; species Stenotrophomonas sp. 1337. Next base: position 44,303 of record NZ_JAVDSR010000016.1, read on the forward strand.
TGGTCGATGCGGTGCTGGTTGTCCAGGCCCTGGGTGGCATCGCGCACCACCACCACCGTCGGGCCAGCGTTGGTCTTGCCCCGCAGCTGGCTGTGGTCGAGGCGGTTGTTGCTGCCGTACAGCGACACCCAGTAGTCCTGGTCGCTGCCATCGGGGTTGCTGTAGTCATCGATGACCAGGCCGGTGACGCGGCTGTGGCTGGCCACTGCCTTGCTCGACTCGCGGAACGCCACCACGGCGTCGCCCGGGGTGTAGCCGTTGCGGAATACCAGGTTGGAGACCTGCAGGTAGCTGCCGGCCAGGCGCAGGTCCGACCCCCCGCTGAGGATCACCTTGCCCGGCGTCTGCGCGCGCAGCACGATCGGTGCGGCGGCGGTGCCCTGGCCCTTCAGCAGCAGGCGCGCATCGGTCCAGGTGCCATCGGCCAGCACGATTTCATCGCCGGGTTGCAGTGCGGCAGCGGCGGTGGCGAACTCGGCGGCATCATGGACCAGCCAGCTCGCAGCGTTCGCCGGCAAACTGGTCAGGCAGGTTGCCAGTCCAATTGCCAGGCAATATCCAAGGGTGGGTTTCGAAAGGCGGTGCGAAGTCGGTTGAATGCGCATGAAGTCCTTCCAGAGACGGCGATGCCGCGGTTTCGGAGTGGGTGTGCATACCACTTGGTAGGTGTGTTGTAAGCCACGTTGCGCGCAAAGTCATGCTGCATCAGCACATGAAATGCCGGGCAACCGGTCTGAATCAAAGGTATTACGAAAAATCCAGTCCAGTTGGTTGACATTTCTGTGTCGGCGTGTCGAAGCTGCGTCCCACGCCTACCGTCCGGGCGATCCTTTAGGAGGAGGAAAACCATGCGGCAACCAGCCGGAGTTGTACGTCGTACACCGTTGTCACCCACACCGCTGATCGTGGCACTGCTCGCTGCGTTGGCGGCTTCACCGGCCGTGCAGGCGCAGTCTGCCGGCAGCGGTTCCGGGCAGGACGCCACCACCCTGGACCAGGTCCAGGTCACCGGTATCCGCGAATCGATGCGGAGCTCGATCAACAAGAAGCGCGACGACACGGTGATCGCCGATGTGTTGTCGGCCGATGACATCGGCGACCTGCCCGCGCCATCGCTGGCCGATGCGATCGAAACGCTGACCGGTGCCGCCTCGACCCGCGACAAGACCGGCGCATCGGAAATCTCGATCCGTGGTCTCGGCGCCTTCCTCAGCAGCACCAATTTCAACGGCCGCGAGATCACCAACGGCAGCGGCGACCGCTCGGTGAACTTCAACATGTTCCCGGCCGAGCTGATCAATACGGTGGCGATCTACAAGACCCAGCGTGCCGACATCATCGAAGGCGGTGTCGCCGGGACCATCGGGCTGGAAACGGTCAAGCCGCTGGAGTACGGCAAGCGCTCGGCGCAGATCGATCTGCGCGGCAGCTGGGCCGAGTATGACAAGAAGTACCGCGACGACGATGGCATCGGGTATCGCGGTACCGCCAGCTACATCGACCAGTTCGAATTCGGCAACGGCCAGAAGCTCGGCATCTCGCTGGGCATCCAGCGGCTGGAGGGCACCGATCCGGAGGAGAGCATCACCAGCGGCTCCACCTGGTATGCCTGCGATGGCAGGCAGAACGTGGCCAATGCCAACTGCAATGAGGTCAGCGCACAGGCCATCGCCAACGGCGCGCCGTACTATCTGGTGCCAAGCAGCCGCATCTATCGCCTGAAGCAGGAGCGCAATGATCGCCAGAGCGAATTCGCGGCGATCCAATGGCGGCCCAACGACGTGGTCGAGGTCAACCTCGATTTCGAACATACCGAGCGCAACTGGGACGAGGACCGCAGCGACCTGAGCCTGTCCAATGCACGACGCGGCATCACCCAGCGCGAGGTGGACGAGGATGGCATCGTCCGCCACCTGCATGGCAGCACTTCCATCGATTCGACCTCCAACCGCTACTGGCGCGGCGAGGAATACACCGGCGGTGGCCTCAATCTGATCCTGCGCCCCAGCCCGGCCTGGGAGCTGTCCACCGATCTTTCCTATTCGCATACCAACCGCCTGGACAGCGAGCGCATGACCCGGCTGCGCGCCAACCAGCGCGACGTCAACAATGCCATCGTGCCGGGCATCAGCAGCGGCGCCACCGGCTATGTCGACTACGACTGGGACTGGCATGGCGAGGTGCCGAGCGTGGCGCTGGCGCCGAACTTCGACCCGAACAACTGGGATGCCTACACCGGCGCGGCGCGGGTGACCTCCAGCGCGACCGAGAACGACCACAAGATCAAGGCCGGCCGCTTCGATGCCAGCTTCATGCCCGAGTCCGGTTTCTTCACCCGCATCAAGGGCGGCGTGCGCGCCAGCCAGGCCGACTACCGCCTGCGCGACAACACCCTGGTGACCGACTACGACCAGCGCGTAGCGGCCGACAAGGCGAAGATCATTGCCGCCAACCGTGCCTGCCGTGCACCGTTCCCGCAGGACGATTTCATGGATGCGGCCAGCGGCAATACGATCTCCTCGTGGGCGTACTTCGATCCGAGCTGCCTCTACGCATCCTTCCGCGGCACCAGCGACAGTGGCCTGGACCCGGACTTCCAGGACCCGAACAACGTCGATGTGACCGAGAAAACCCGCGCGCTGTACCTGATGGGTGAATTCAGCAGCACGCTGTTCGGCCTGCCGGTCACCGGCAATGTCGGCCTGCGCTGGGTCAAGACCGACGTGCGTTCGGAAGGCGTGCGCACCGACCTGGCGGTCATCGACAACGGCGACGGCACGATCCGCCTGCAACCCACTGGTGATTTCACCACCCAGGTGTTCAAGGCGGGCAACGACAAGCTGCTGCCAAGCCTGAATGCCGCGTTCGAGCTGAAGCCGGACCTGTTGCTGCGGGTGGGCGCGTACCGAGCGATGTCACGCCCGGATATCGCCGCACTCGGTGCCGGGCGAACCATCAATGTCAGCAGCGATGCCACCTATACCGGCCTGGCCGACGCGCTGGACGACATCAGTGCCAGCGGCAATCCGGCTGCGCAGCCGCTTATGTCCTGGAACGGCGATGTCTCGCTTGAGTGGTATGCGAACCCGGACACGCTGCTGGCCGGTGCGGTGTACTGGAAGCAGTTCAACGGCGGCACCGCCACCGCGCTGGTGCCGGAGACCTACACCCTCAACGGACAGACGGTGACCGTGCCGGTGCGCCAGCAGGTGACCACCGATGAAGACAGCACCCTGACCGGTATCGAGCTCAGTGCTACCCACCGGTTCTCGTACCTGCCCAAGCCGTTCGATGGCCTCGGCTTCAAGGTCAGCTACAACTATGCCGACGCCGACTACCAGACGCAGGATTCGCGGTTGGGGGAGCAGTTGGCCGCCGATGGATCGATCATTCCGGCCATCGTTCCGCCGGCCGGCCTGAGCGGCTTCTCGCGGCATGTGCTGTCCGGTTCCCTCTACTGGGATGTGGGCCGCTTCAACATCCAGGCCATCGGCAAGTTCCGTTCGCACTATTACCAGGACTTCACCGGCAACACGGCGCAGCAGAATCGCTACTACGATGACAACACCAGCGTCGACCTGCGCCTGCGTTACCGGGTGAACAAGCAGCTGTCGCTGTCGCTGGAACTGATGAACCTGACCGACGAGCCACGCGTGGCGTACCAGCCGCTTTACGGGAATTTCCGCGAGGTGGTGAGCTACGGGCGGCGCGCGTATTTCGGTGTACGATACAAGTTCTGAACAGGGCGGCGCGGCCAATGGTCGCGCCGTCGCTCCAACCGGACCCGCACCGTGCCCGGTGGCCGGGGACGGGCCCGGAGGGAACCGCCAAGGGTCAGCCGCATGTCCGCCAACCGTCTCTACCAGACCATCGCCGCCAAGCTCCGCAAGCTGATCGAGGATGGCGAATATCCGCCGGGTTCGCGCCTGCCGGGCGAACGTGAACTTGCCGAACGCTTCGGCGTCAGCCGGGTCACCATCCGTGAGGCGGAAATCGCCTTGGAAGCGCAGGGCTGGATCGCGATCCGTATCGGTTCGGGCGTCTATGTGAAGCCGCGCCCGGCCCAGGCTGCCGGTGGGCTGCCCGATATCAGCGCCTTCGACCTGACCGCGGCGCGTGCCGTGTTCGAAGCGGAAGCTGCAGCGCTGGCGGCAAGCAATATCGATGAGGCCGGCATCGCCGAGCTGCAGGTGCTGGCTGAAGCGCTGTGCCGGCGTGACCTTACCGATGAAGAGGCCGGCGACTACGACCGCCGCTTCCACCTGGCCATCGCCCGCCTGTCGGGCAACCCGGTGGTCGAGTATTTCGTGCAGCAGATCTGGCGCATGCGCAGCGAGCTGCCGCGGGTGACCGAGGTCTACGCACGGGTGTGCCATGACGATGGTGCCAGCCGCGCCGACGAGCACATGGCGATCTTCGAGGGGCTGCGCGCGCGCGATCCCGTCGCTGCACGCAATGCGATGCGCCATCACTTCCAGCGCCTGTTCGAGGCGATGCTGGAGGCGACCGAAAGCCAGGCGCTGGCCGAGATCCGCCGGCAGACCCAGCAGGACCGCGAGCGCTTCCTAGCCACGACCCGGATCTGAGCGGGTTCATCCTGCAGCGCCGGGCCACGCTCGGCTGCTTTCGGCTGGAACGTGCGGTACCCGCATCGCCTGCATCCACGCGCTATGCTGGGCTCCGGACGTCTCCCATAAGGAAAGCGCGATGTTCCCGACCATGTTCTTCAGCGCGGTGCTGGCCTTCGTGGCCGTGGTCATCCTGTTCAAGGCAGTGCGGATGGTGCCACAGGGCTATGAATGGACCGTCGAGCGGTTCGGCCGTTACACCCACACCATGTCGCCCGGCCTGCATTTCCTGATCCCGATCGTCTACGGGGTGGGGCGCAAGGTGAACATGATGGAACAGGTGCTGGACGTGCCCGGCCAGGAAGTGATCACCAAGGACAACGCCGCCGTGCGCGTCGATGGCGTGGTGTTCTTCCAGGTGCTGGACGCGGCCAAGGCCGCCTACGAGGTATCGGTGCTGGAAGTGGCGATGATCGCCCTGGTGCAGACCAACATCCGTACCGTGATCGGCTCGATGGACCTGGATGAATCGCTCAGCCAGCGCGAGGTGATCAACGCCAAGCTGCTCAGCGTGGTCGATCATGCGACCAACCCGTGGGGCGTGAAGGTCAACCGCATCGAGATCCGCGACATCCAGCCGCCGCGCGACCTGCTCGATGCGATGGCACGGCAGATGAAGGCCGAGCGCGAGAAGCGCGCGCAGATCCTCGAGGCGGAAGGTTCGCGGCAGTCCGAGATCCTGCGTGCCGAAGGCGAGAAGCAGGCCACGGTGCTGGAAGCGGAGGGGCGGCGCGAGGCCGCATTCCGCGACGCCGAAGCGCGCGAGCGCCTGGCCGAAGCCGAAGCCAAAGCGACCCAGGTGGTGTCGGCGGCGATCGCCGACGGCGACGTCCAGGCCATCAACTACTTCATCGCCCAGAAGTATGTGGAAGCGTTCAAGGAACTGGCCACGTCGCCGAACCAGAAGCTGGTGCTGATGCCGATGGAGGCCAGCGGAGTGATTGGTTCGATCGCCGGCGTGGCCGAGCTGGCCAAGCAGGCCCTGTCCAACCAGGAAACCCGGCCGCCGGCAAAGCGGCCGCCACCGATCGGAGGCTGACATGCGCTGGGAAGTCGTTGCCTGGGGTGCGTTGGCCTTGCTGCTGTTCGCCGCCGAAGCGCTGGCGCCCGGCGCGTTCATGCTGTGGATCGGCATCGGTGCGGCGGCGGTGTTCGCGCTGGTAGCGGTGTTCGCCGATATCCCGGTGCTGTGGCAGGTGGTCGCTTTCGTGGTGCTGAGCGTGCTGTCCATCCAGTGCTACCGGCACTGGGGCAAGCCGCGTGCGCGGCAGAGCGACGCGCCGCTGCTGAACCGCCGCGCTGAACAACTGGTCGGGCGGGTGGTGCCCTTGCAGCAGGCCATCGTTGCCGGGCAGGGCAGGGTCAGCATCGACGACGCGTCGTGGCAGGTGAGTGGGCCGGAGCTGCCGGCCGGCACGCTGGTGCGGGTGGTGGCGGTGCAGGGCAGTGCGCTGGTGGTCGAGGCGGTCGCCTATGGTTTCAAGCCAACGGCGCAGCCCCTCGTGGGTGGTCGCTGAAAGCAGATGCTGGGTTGGGTCGGGCGGGTGGGCTGTGCAGGGGGCGCCGCAAGTACGTCCTTGTAGGCTTGGCCGCGGCATCCATGCCGCGGACACCGCCGCCGGTCGCTGCGCTCTGTGTGCCCGGGGTCGGCTCCCTGTCCGCAGGCAAGGGCTTCGACCCTTCTCTCCATATATGTATCGACATCCACAACCGCTCTTGCCTTCCGTCCCGTCATCGGGAACCTGTCGGGGTGGGGCGGTGTGGGGTGGAGGGACCGCAGGCGCCATGGATGGCGCCTACGAGCCTACACGGACGTACTTGCGGCGTGTCCCGCAACCCCACATCGCCCCACCAGCCCACAGACGTCGCCGAGCCGATACGCTTTGGCCGTTGCCGTTGCCTGGCTTGTAGAAAGCGCCCGCCGGCCGCAGGCCGGCCAACATCCCCCCGCTGCGCTGCGGCGCGACCTGCGGCCGACCGATCTGGGATAATGCGCGTTCTTGTTTCCTCTGCTGCCGGACCCGGTCATGACCCAGAAGACGCTGCTCAACGATACCCACCGCGCCCTTGGCGCCAAGATGGTCGATTTCGGGGGTTGGGACATGCCCATCCACTACGGCTCGCAGCTGGACGAGCACCACCTGGTGCGTCGTGAGTCGGGCGTGTTCGACGTCAGCCACATGACCGTGGTCGACCTGCGCGGCGACCAGGTCAAGCCGTTCCTGCGCCGCCTGCTGGCCAACTCGGTCGACAAGCTCAAGGCCACCGGCAAGGCGTTGTACTCGTGCATGCTGAATCCGCAGGGCGGCGTCATCGACGACCTGATCGTCTATTACCTGGGCGAGGACTTCTTCCGCATGGTGGTCAACGCCTCCACCCGCGAGAAGGATCTGGCGTGGCTGCGCGAGCAGGCTGCGCCGTTCAACGTCTCGGTCGAACAGCGTCCGGACCTGGCGATCCTCGCCGTGCAGGGGCCGCAGGCGCGCGACATCGTCATCGGCCTGGCCCGCGAAGCCGACCGTGAGTCGCTGGGCAAGCTCGGCCGTTTCGCCGCGCTGCAGGTGCAGTCCGACGACGGCGTTGAACTGTTCGTTGCCCGCACCGGCTACACCGGCGAAGACGGTTTCGAGATCCTGCTGCCGCAGGATGCCGTGGTCGCGTTCTGGAACCGCCTGCTTGCTGCCGGCGTGAAGCCGGCCGGTCTTGGCGCGCGCGATACCCTGCGCCTGGAAGCCGGCATGAATCTGTACGGCCAGGACATGGACGAAGCAATCAGCCCCTACGAAGCGGCGCTGGCCTGGACGGTGTCGTTGGACGAGGGTCGCGACTTCATCGGCCGCGACGTGCTGGAGGCGCAGAAGGCGGCTGGCAACGCACGTCAGATGATCGGCCTGGTGATGGATGAGAAGGGCGTGCTGCGCCATGGCCAGGCGGTCACCACTGCCAGCGGCCAGGGCGAGATCCTGTCCGGCACCTTCTCGCCGACCCTGGCCAAGGGCATCGCATTCGCGCGCGTGCCGGCCGGTGAACTCGGTCAGGTCACCGTCGACATCCGCGGCCGTCAGGTGCCGGTGCGGGTGGTCAAGTTCCCGTTCGTGCGCGAAGGCCAGGCCCAGCCCGGCGTGCTTGGCGACGCCTGATCCAAACATGCCGGTCGTCACTGCCAGCAGTGGCGGCCGGTTGGTTACACTAGCCCCGTTTTTTCCACCCCCTGCATATCTCTGGAGCAGTCCCATGAGCGAGATCCCCGGCGACCTCAAGTTCCTCAAGTCCCATGAGTGGGCCCGTGTCGAAGGCAATGGCCGCGTGACCGTCGGTATTTCCGACCACGCCCAGGGCCTGCTGGGTGACCTGGTCTACGTCGAGCTGCCCGAAGTCGGCGCGACCGCCAAGGCCAACGAGCAGATCGCGGTCGTCGAGTCGGTGAAGGCCGCCTCCGACGTCTACAGCCCGATCAGTGGCACCATCGTCGAGGTCAACTCGGCACTGGCCGACAAGCCGGAAACCATCAACGAAGACGCCTACGGCGATGGCTGGATGTTCGTCGTCGAAGTGTCCAACAGCGACGAGCTCAACGAGCTGCTGGACCCGGACGCGTACGCCGAAGGCCTGGAAGACGAAGAGCACTGAGTCGTCGTTTCCCCGGTACGAAAACGGCCACCCTCGGGTGGCCGTTTTCGTTTTGGGGGAGGCTTCGAACTTATGCCGGCCGGTTCGCCGCATGCCATCGCCATGGCATCAGTCGGTGTTGAGCGCGGGCAAAAGGCGTGCGCAGTTTTGCGCAAATCCGCGTTTCCACCCCCGCGGCGGCGCGCCCGGATGTGAAAAGTTTTTGGCCTTGTTGCAGGTCCGTTGTGCTGGCGTTGGCGCGTGCGTTGCCATGCATGGCCGCGTCGCCGCGTGGCGTTCCGCTTCAGGCCCCTACATGACGCAGAGTGCTTATTTCAAGTGTTTTTTCTTCGCTGTTCGTGCGCAGTCGATGGCAGCGACGATGCGCGATGCAGTGCTTGCCGGCGCTCGCGGAGGAACATCGGCAGGCGCGGGAAGGGCTTCCGGGACGCGGCGGATGTGAAAATTTTTCGCGGGGGTTGTTGACAGTAAAAAAAACCGTGATTAGGTTTCGCCTCAGCAGACCTTGCCTGCCAAACCGAGTGCGCAGAATCAATCGTCCGATGCGAAGCAGCCCCTCGAAGACCACCGCGATCCTCAAGACGGTGGACATGGCTCCGCTTCCCCCGGAGAAATGCAAGGCGACCCCTGTTCCGATGCCTGCTCCGCCGATCGTGGCGGGCATCACCGCATCCGTAACGGCGCGCCCGACGCGCCGGCGGTCCCCGCACGCAGCATGGGCGGGTTTGATCCACCTGGGCGTTTCAACTCCCTATCACTGACGAGGAGCCATCACCATGGCAACCAAGAAAGCTGCGAAGAAAAAGCCCGCCGCCAAGAAAGCGGTGAAGAAGGTCGCCAAGAAGGCCGCTGCCAAGAAGGCAGTGAAGAAGGTCGCGAAGAAGGCGACTGCCAAGAAGGCAGTGAAGAAGGCTGCCAAGAAGGTCGCCAAGAAGGCCACGGCGAAGAAGACAGTGAAGAAGGCTGCGAAGAAGGTAGCCAAGAAGTCCACTGCCAAGAAGGCCGTAAAGAAGACCGCGAAGAAGGCCGTCAAGAAGGTAGCCAAGAAGGCCACCAAGAAGACTGCCAAGAAAGCCGCCAAGAAGACCACTGCCCGCAAGCCGGCCAAGAAGGTCGCCAAGAAGGCAGTGAAGAAGGCGACAAAGAAGACCGCCAAGAAGGCAGTGAAGAAGACTGCGAAGAAGGCGACCAAGAAGGCTGCCCCGAAGAAGGCTGCCAAGAAGGTTGCCAAGCGCAAGCCGGCCGCCCGCAAGAAGAAGGCCGCTCCGGTGGCCCTTCCGGCAACTCCGGCACCGCTGATCTAAGTACTTCCCGATAGCCGTACCCTGAGACCCCTTCCCCGACTGCCCAGCGGGGAGGGGGTTTTTTTATGGGCTGTGTGCGCCTGGCCAGCTGCGTTCACCCGCTGCGTCGCAGGGAAACCGCTCGACCAGGAAATCCACGAAGCTGCGCAGCCGGGTTGAGTGATACCGGTCGTGCGGATAGACCACGTGCATGGGCCTACCGCGCCGGCCATGTTCCGGCAGCAACGGGACCAGGCCACCCGCATCGATGTCTGCTGCCAGCAGCAGGCTCGACTGCAGGATGATGCCCAGGCCCTGCAGCGCGGCCAGCCGCAACGCTTCGCCGTTGTTGATCTGCAACCGTCCCGAAGGCGGCGCTGGCAATGCCACTTCGTTGCCCAGCCAGTGCGACAGCGCAGCAGGATCCAGCGACAGGCATTGATGCTGCTGCAGCTCCTGCGCGTTGTGCGGCGTGCCATGCCGTGCGAGATAGGCCGGCGATGCACACAGGGTCAGCCGGTAGGCGCTGAGCGGACGCGCTACGAGATGCGTGGCGTCGGCCAGCGTGCCGATGCGGATGGCGGCCTCGAACCCCTCATCGGCCAGTTCGACCACGCGATCGGTCAGGACCAGTTCGACACTGACCTCGGGGTAGCGGTCCATGTAGGTCGACAGTGCCGGCACCAGCGCATGCGTGCCGAAGATCACCGGTGCACTGATCCGCAGCGTGCCCGCCGGTGCCAGGTGGTGATGCTGGGCCTGCGCATCGGTTTCCTCCACCAGGCGCAGGATCTCTTTGCAGCGGCCGAAGTAGGCCTCACCGAAAGCGGTCATATGCTGCCGACGGGTCGTGCGGTTCAACAACTGCATGCCCAGCCGTTCTTCCAGGGCGCGCAGGTGCTTGCCGGCCATCGTCGCGGAGATGTCCAGTGCCGATGCCGCGGCACTGAGGCTGCCCTTTTCCACGGCCAGCACATAGACCTGCATGCTCTCCAACAGGTTCATCTGACACCCCGGGTTCTGAATGTTGAAACCTCGCCGGAGTTTATCAATCGAGGGTGTTCAAAGAGCATGTCCGCACGGCCAGATGGGCCGGCAGAACTGGCAGGGCAACACATGAAACTGGATCTTGAAGGACGTACCGCGCTGGTCACCGGCGCAGGCAGTGGCATCGGCGCAGGTGTTGCGCGGGTACTGGCGAGGCAGGGTGTGCGCGTGGCGATCACCGCGCGGCGGCAGGCGCCGTTGCAATCGGTGGCGGCCGCGATCGAGGCGGCGGGTGGACCGGTACCCGTCGTGTTGGTGGGCGATCTGACCGACGCCGACGATGTGCAGCGCATCGCCAGCGCTTCGCTGCAGGCGCTGCAGCACGTGGACATCCTGGTCAACGCGGCCGGTGGCGCACGGTTGGCCGGGGTGGCCGCAGCAGACGAGGTGTGGGACGAGGCGATGGCACTGAACTTCTCGGCGGCACGACGGCTGACGCAGGCGTTGCTGCCGTCGATGCGGGCCAATGGCTGGGGGCGTGTGATCAACCTCAGCGGGTCGATGGAGCCGCGTGCGGTGAATGCCGCGAGCCCGGCGAAGGCGGCGCTGCATCTGTGGAGCAAGGGGCTGTCCTGCGATGTGGCGGGCGAGGGCATCACCATCAACTCGATCGCGCCGGGGCGGATCAACAGCGCGCAGATCCTGGATCGGCTGCATCCCACGGAAGAGAGCCGGCGTGAGTTCATCGCCCGCAACATCCCGATGGGGCGTTTCGGCGAACCAGAGGAGGTGGCGCACCTGGTTGCGTTCCTGGCGTCGCCGTTGGCGGGGTACATCACCGGGGCGGTGATTCCGGTGGATGGCGGAATGCACTACTTCGCCCACTAGCATCCCGGGCGCGCCTGATTCTACGAAACGGTGAAGGCAGGGATGCTCAGCGCTGCGTAAACAAGCGAAAAGGGCGACCCGTAGGCCGCCCTTCTGTTTACGGTCGAGCTCGCCAGCTCAGCGCGGCGAGGCCACCGCGCGGTTGCCCGAAGCGCCCTTGCCCTTGCGCTTGTCCTGCTGTGCCGGGGTCGCGCCCTCGGCCATCAGGTTGTCGCTGCCGAAGTCGGTGTCCACGTCCAGCCAACGCTGCGACGGCAGGCCCAGGGCAGCATCGAGGACGGTCGGCAGCAGGCCGCTGGGCAGGCCGCTTTCACCGTTCCACATGATGGCGATGCCGAGGTCGCGCTCGGGCACCAGTGCAACAAGGCCACGGTAGCCCTGCACCGCGCCGGCATGGAACACGACATCGTGACCGGCGTAGTCGAAGGTGCGCCAGCCCAGCGCGTAGCCGGCCGAGTGCAGGCGTTCGCGGCGCCAGCCCGAACGCATCTCGCCGGGTGTGTTGATCAGGCTGGAGTGCAGGGTCGCCAGCAGCGGTGCCGGCAGCACGTCCGGGCGGTGGCCGGTATGGGCCAGCAACCACTGCGCCATGTCACTGGCACTGGCGTTGACGCCGGCAGCAGGGGCGACGCGGTAATAGGTCGGCTTCGGCGTCAGCGACACCCAGCCGTTGCGGCTGCGCACGTGCGGGCGCGCCCAGCGCGAGCTGGCCTGGATGCCGGCCAGGCCGAGGCTGGCATCGTTCATGCCCAGCGGCTTGAAGATGCGGCGTTCGACCGACTGCTCGTAGAAGCTGCCGGAGGCGGCATACACGACGTCGCCGATCAGGCTGAAGGCCACGTTCTGGTAGGCGTAGCAGTCGCCCGGCAGGCACTTCAGGCTGGTGTTGGCCAGCTTCTGGGTCAGCGCGTAGTACTCGGCATTGCCTTCGATGTCGCGGTCATAGGCGTTGTACGGCAGGCCGACGCGGTGGCTGAGTACATCGGCCACGGTCAGGCGGTCGGTGGCCTCCGGCGAGTTCAGGCGGAAGCCCGGCACGTAGTCGGTGACCTTGCTGTCCCAGCGCAGGGTACCGTCGTTGACCAGCAGGCCGGCCATGGTGCCGGCGAAGGCCTTGGAGAGCGACGCCAGGCGGAACACGGTGTGGGCATCGACCGGCAACGGGTTGTTGACGTCGGTGACACCGTAGCCGCGCGCGCTGAGCACGCGGCCGCCCTGCACGATGGCTACTGCCATGCCCGGCACGCGCTCGCCATAGGTGAGCTGCTGCGCCATCGATTCGATGTTGGCGACGTTGAAACCGGCAGCGGGCAACTGCACCTGCGGCACCAGCCCGGTGCGGTAGGCCGCAGGCTGGGTGTGGGCGACGGCGCCACCGGCAGCGGTTTCGATGTTGGTCGGCATCGGCGGCAACGCCGGCGGGGTCTGCGCGGTGGTGGACAAGGCAAGGGGCATCAACATGCCCAGCAAACCGGTGGCCGCCGAACGGATCGGACGACGCAGGCTGTTCTTTTTCATCGGTTGGAACCCGTGCGCGACTGCTGGGGATGATTCTAGCGCCGCTTTTCGCCTGTGCACAAACAAAGCGAAGATGAATGCGCATCTCGTTGAAAAAGTTGGATTTTTGACGCCAGAAAAGCGTGTATCACAAGGTGTCTGCCGGGCCGGTCCGTGACACTGCGTTGCAGCCATCGGCGCCGCCTGCGCTGGCGATGTTGCAGTGCATTGGATAACGTACGCGCTTCACTGCCCCCGGAGCCTGCCATGCCGCTGTCCAACCGCCGTTTGCGGGCGAGGGGAGCCGCGTGAGCGCGGCGCGGGAGAGCGGGGCACTGAAGGGCCTGCTGGTCGCGCTGCGCGAGTCGCCGGCGCTGTGGTGGTCGTTCCTGTACTTCTTCTGCCTGCTCAGCGGCTACTACGTGCTGCGGCCGGTACGCGAGGCGATGGCCGCTTCGGCCGACCTGGAGACGGTGTTCCCGGCGGCGTTGATCGCCTGGTTCGCCAGCCATGGCATCGCCCTGAAGGACTTCGTCCTGCAGTTCCTGTTCTCCTGCGTGTTCGTGATCATGCTGGTGCTGCAGCCGGTCTATGGCTGGCTGGTCAGCCGCTTCCCGCGGCGGGTGTTCCTGCCGGCGGTGTACGGCTTCTTCATCGCCACCCTGCTGGGCTTCTACGCACTGTTCGACAGCGGCGTACCCGGGCGGGGCATGGCGTTCTTCTTCTGGATCACCGTGTTCAACCTGTTTGCGGTCGCGGTGTTCTGGAGCTTCATGGCCGATGTGTTCTCCAATGCGCAGGCGCGGGCCTACTACGGCTACATCGGTGCGGCCGGCACTGTTGGCGCCTTCCTCGGCCCGATCATCACCAGTGCGCTGGTGCAGCGGGTGGGCATCGCCAACCTGATGCTGGTTTCGGCCGGCTTCCTGGTCGTGTGCCTGTTGTGCATCTGGCGCCTGCGCCACTGGGCGGTGCTGCGCGAGCGTGAGCAGCAGCTGGTGTCGGGTGAGCAGCCGATGGGCGGCAGCGTGCTCGATGGCCTGAAGCTGATCGTGCGCGAGCCCCTGCTGCGCTGGCTGGCGATCATGGTGGTGTTCGGCGTGGGTGTCGGCACCTTGCTGTACAACCAGCAGGCCAGCATCGTGCGTGCCTCGTTCAACGATGCAGGCGCTGCCACCGCCTTCTTTTCGCGCATCGACCTGGCGGTGAACGCGCTGGCGCTGTTGATGCAGCTTGGGCTGACCCGCTGGCTGCTGTCGCGCCACGGCATCGCCCCGGCGTTGCTGATTCCCGGTTTTGCGATCCTGATCGGCTTCTCGGTGCTGGCCGCATCGCCGATGCCGCTGATGGTGGCGGTGGTGCAGGTGATGACCCGCGCCAGCGAGTTCGCCCTGGCCAAGCCTGCCCGCGAAACCATCTACACCCGCGTGGACCGGCAGTGGCGCTACAAGGCCGGCGCGGCGATCGACACGGTGGTGTACCGCGGCGCCGACCTGACCTTCGCCTGGCTGCACAAGGGGCTGTCGTTGTTCGGTTCACACGTGGTGTTCATCGGTGGTGTAGCCGTCGCCGGCTTGATGACCCTGGCGGCGTTCGGTGTGCTGCGCGAAGAGAAGAAGCTGCCGCGCGACCGTTGATTTTCCGGGGTCGGATCCCTTTCCCGCAGGGTAAGGGATCTGACCCCATTCTCCATCCCTGTCCAAGGAACTGCCCATGTACTGGATCGCGCTCGCCCTGACCCTGCTGGTCGCCCTGCTGCACGTTTATTTCCTGGTGCTGGAGATGTTCCTGTGGACCCGGCCGCTGGGCCTGAAGACGTTCCGCAATTCACCGGAGAAGGCGGAGACCACGCGCGTGCTGGCGGCCAACCAGGGCCTGTACAACGGCTTCCTGGCGGCGGGCATCGTGGTGGGGCTGGTGCTGGCGCAGCCGGTGCTGGTGACGTTCTCGCTGGTGTGCGTGGTGGTGGCGGGGTGCTATGGCGCCTACAGCGTGAGCCGGCGCATCTTCATGATCCAGGCGGTGCCGGCGATCCTGGCGTTGGTGTTTCGCGCACTGGCGTGATTTCCGGCCAACGGCGCAGCCACTCGTGGGTTGGTCGCGTAGAGCTGTCATGGGGTTGGTCGGGCGGGTTGGGTTCGCGGGGGACGCCGCAAGTACGTCCCTGTAGGCTTGGCCGCGGCATCCATGCCGCGGACACCCCCGCGAACCCAACCCGCCCGACCCCTGACAGGTTCCGTGCGCGGCCAGCCCACGGAGAAGAAAAGAAGATCAAGAGCAACAGCGGGTCGCTGCGCTCGTGGGTTCTGCGTGCATGAAAAAAAGCGGCCGATGGGTCGCTTTTGCTTTTGCTCTTCTTTTTCTCTTCCGTGGGGGAAGCCGCAGAGATCCGTCCGAGGCCGGAGGGGTGGGGCCGGGCGGGGTATCCGCGCCATGGATGGCGCGGCTAAGCCTACAGGGACGTACTTGCGGCGTCCCCGCATGGACCCACCCCTCCGGCCCAACCGATAAACCGCTTTCGCCGTCCACCCACGAGGGGCTGCGCCGTTCGCGGCAACATCACTTCGCCGGCGACACCCACATGTCGATGACCGCGCTGAACACCTCCGTCCCCGCGCGGTCGCGGACACTCACCGTCACCGGCAACGCATAGCCTTCGGTCGCCACCACGATCGGCTGCGCCGGCAATGCCGTCGCCTGCAGCGTGCCGCGCGCCTTGGCCAGGTACTGCACCTGCATGCCCTTCGGGATCCAGCGCATGCCCTTGGGCAGCGACGCATCGACCATCAGCCCGGCGGTCAGTTCGGCCAGGTTGCACATTGCGATCGCGTGCACCGTGCCGATGTGGTTGCGCACCTTGCGGCGGTCGGCCAGCGTGCCCTCGCAGCGGCCGTTCTCCAGGCGCGTGATGCGCGGGGCGATGCTGGCGAAATAGGGCGCCTTGAAGCACACCGCGCGCGAGAACAGCCAGGTACCGGCAGGCCAGCGCTGCAGGCGGTGATAGAGCGAAAGCAGGGGCGTGGACATGGCGGTTTCCGGTTGGCGGACAAAGCGACGGCGGGCCAGGCCCGCCGTCGAGGCAACGCGTGTCGCGGGCGATCAGGCCGCCTGCGAGTGCGGGTCCTTGTTCTGGCGGTCGTAGTAGCTGGCCGCGCGCAGTTCGTGGGTGTCGAAGTCGTCCACGGTGATGGTGTCCAGGGTCAGCGTACGCAGCTCTTCCAGCAGGCTGCGCTCGTCCTGGGTGATCACGCCTTCGGCCACGGCCTCGTCGAGCTGGCTGTTGAAGTCCAGCGCCTCGATGCCCTTGCTCTTCAGCGCCTTCAGGAACTTGCGCTCCACCGGCTCGGCCATGATCGCCTTGCTCAGGTAGCTGTTGATGCGGCCACCCGGGTTGTTCTCGCACGGGGTCAGGAACACGCCGCTGGCGAGGCGGTCGCGGGCTTCGTTCGGGGCCATCAGCAGCGCAGCCACGCGACGGCTCAGGCGGTCGCCGGGGGCCTCGGCACGACGGCCCAGCGGGAAGATCAGTGCCCACATCAACCAGCCGATCGGACGGATCGGGAAGTTGCGCAGGGCAGCCGACAGCGATTCCTCGATCTTGTGCACGCTGTCATGGAAGGCCCAGGCCAGCAGCGGCTGGTCGGCCTGCGGCGCGCCTTCGTCGTGGTAGCGCTTGAGCATGGCGCTGGTCATGTAGACATGGCTCAGCACGTCGCCCAGACGGCCGGACAGCGATTCCTTGAACTTCAGCTTGCCGCCGAGCGTCATCATCGAGATGTCGGCCATCAGCGCCAAGTTGGCCGAGTAACGGTCCAGCTTGCGGAAGTAGCGGCGGGTGTAGGCGTCGCCCGGGGCAGCGCCGAAGCGTGCGCCGGTCAGGCCGAACCAGAACGAACGAACGGCGTTGGAGATGCCGTAGCGGATGTGGCCGAACAGGCTGCGGTCGAAGTCCTGCAGGCCGGCACGGGTGTCGGGGTCCTGCGCGGCCTTCATTTCCTTCAGCACCCACGGGTGGCAGAGGATCGCACCCTGGCCGAAGATCAGCAGGCTGCGGGTCATGATGTTGGCGCCTTCCACCGTGATGGCGATCGGCGCGGCCTGCCAGCTGCGGCCGGCGAAGTTGCGCGGCCCCAGGATGATGCCCTTGCCGCCGATCACGTCCATCATGTCCGAGATCACTTCGCGGCTCATGTTGGTGCAGTGGTACTTGGCGATCGCCGACGGCACCGACGGCACGTCACCGCGGTCCACAGCAGCGGCGGTGGCCTGCGACAGCGCGCTGATCTTGTACGCCTTGCCACCGATGCGGGCCAGCGCTTCTTCCACGCCTTCGAAGCGGCCGACCGACAGGCCGAACTGCTTGCGGATGCGCGCATAGGCGCCGGTGACCGCGGCACCCGCCTTGGCACCGCCGCTGGCGGTGGAAGGCAGGGTGATCGAACGACCCACGGCCAGGCACTCGTTGAGCATGTTCCAGCCCTTGCCGGCCATCGCAGCGCCACCGATCAGCTGGGTCAGCGGAATGAACACGTCCTTGCCGCGGATCGGGCCGTTCTGGAACGTCGAGTTCAGCGGGAAGTGGCGACGGCCGATTTCAACGCCGGCGGTCTCGCGCGGCAGCAGGCCCAGGGTGATGCCGATGTCCCGGGTCTGGCCGATCAGGCCATCCGGATCGTACATGCGGAAGGCCAGGCCGATCAGCGAGGCGACCGGCGCCAGGGTGATGTAGCGCTTGTCGAAGGTCAGCTTGACGCCGAGCACCTGCTCGCCGTTCCACTCGCCCTTGCAGACGATGCCGTAGTCGGGAATCGAGGTCGCGTCGGAGCCGGCGAACGGACCGGTCAGGCCGAAGCAGGGCACTTCACGGCCATCGGCCAGACGCGGCAGGTACTGGTCCTTCTGTTCCTGGGTGCCGTAATGCACCAGCAGTTCACCCGGGCCCAGCGAGTTGGGCACGCCGACGGTCGAACTGACCACCGAAGACACCGAGGCCAGCTTCTGGATCACCTTGTGGTGGGCCAGCGCGGAGAAGCCCAGGCCGCCGTATTCCTTCGGAATGATCATGCCGAAGAACTTGTTCTTCTTGATGAAGGCCCACAGTTCCGGCGGCAGGTCGGCATGGACGTGGGTGATTTCCCAGTCGTTGACCATCGTGCACAGCTGTTCGACCGGGCCATCGAGGAAGGCCTGTTCTTCAGCGGTCAGCTGCGGCTTGGGGTAATTCAGCAGGATGTTCCAGTCCGGATCACCGGTGAACAGTTCGCCTTCGAAGCCGACCGAGCCGGTTTCCAGGGCGATGCGCTCGGTCTGCGACAGCGGCGGCAGCACCTTGCGGAACACCTTCATCATCGGGCCGGTCAGCAGCGGCTTGCGGATGAACGGCAGCAGCAGCGGCACGACGATCACGGCCAGTATCGCGGCGGCGACGATCGTGGCGGTCTGGTTGACGTAGGGGATGAACCAGCAGGCCACCAGCAGGGCCACGCTGATCAGCGTCCAGGTCAGCAGGCGCATGCGGTGGTAGGCGACGAACGCGCCTGCCAGCAGCAGGGCGAGGAAGGGAATGACGAGGCTCATGAGCGTGCTCCGGTGACGTGCTCGTTTATGGCGGACGAAGCTGCAGCATCCGCTGCGGGCAACACGTCCAGATAGTCCAACACAGTAGCGGTAAAGGCGTCGTTGTCATCACCGGCGACCATGTGCGTGGCCTGCGGCAACTGTACGTGGCGTGCGTGTGGCGCCAATGCCAGGAATTCGGCCACCGTCTGCGGGGTGACCAGGTCGCTGCGGCCACCGCTGACCAGCAGCAGGGGGCACTTCACCTGGCGCGCGGCTTCGGCCAGTGCGTCCTGGTGCTGCTCGCTGTCACGGGCCAGTTCGGCCACCAGGCGCGGGTCCCAGTGCCAGCGCCAGCGACCGTGGCCATCTTCGCGCAGCAACGCGCGCAGTGAGTCTTCGGATTTGCGCGGGCGATGCGGCACATAGGCCGAAATCACATCGGCAGCCTGGGAGAGCGAGGCGAATCCTTCCGGATGCGCGGTCATGAAGGCGAGGATGCGCTCGACGCCAGCGGTATCCCAGCGCGGGGTGATATCCACCAGCACCATGGCCGAGAACAGGCCTGGCCAGCGTGATTCGGCCAGCAGGCCGAACAGGCCACCCATCGAGGCAGCCACCAGCACCGGCGGTCGCGGTTGTTCGCCGGCCAGCACGATCAGGTCATCGGCGAACTGCTCGCCGTGGTACGCCAGATCGGCCGCATTCCAGTCGGAATCGCCGTGACCCCGGGCGTCGTAAGCCAGGGTCTGCAGGCCGGCTGCCGACAACGCCTTGGCCGTCGTCGTCCAGGCATGGCGGGTCTGGCCAAATCCATGCGCGAACAGTACGCGCCCGCGACGGCCGGAGGTGCTGGCGGTTGCAGCCAGCGAGGCACCGTGGGCCGCCTCCAGGCGCAGGTCATGGAATGCAGCGAGAGTAGGGGACATAACCATACTCGCTAGTATGGATGGGTTCGGCGGGATGTCAATACTGCACGGTATGGTGCGCTGCGGGAATGCCTCTCGGCCCGGCTGCCGACGGTTTCGGCCGCAACCGCGTACTGCAACGAACCCCGGCGTATGGTTAAATCAGCACATGAATCAACCTGACGCTTCCGCCGGCGAACCGCGTGCCGGCCGCAACAGCCGCCTGAGTGCCGAAGACTGGGCCCAGGCGGCCCTCGATCTGATTGCCGAGCAAGGTGTGAGCGCCGTCGCGGTGGAGCCGCTGGCGCGCCGCCTTGGCGTGACCAAGGGCAGTTTCTACTGGCACTTCCCCTCGCGTGATGCGCTGCTGCAGGCGGCACTGGAACGCTGGGAACTGTTCGAGCAGGAACAGGTGTTCGGCAGCTTGGAAGATGTGCCGGATCCGCGCGTGCGCCTGCGTCAGCTGTTCCAGATGGTGGCGCACGAAGTGCAGCCGCACATCATCTACAGCGAGTTGCTGAAGGCACTGGACCATCCGATGGTGCGGCCGGTGATCGACCGCGTGTCGCAGCGACGGCTCGATTACCTGATCGCCTCGTTCCGCCAGGCGGGCCTGAGCTCGACCGATGCACGCCATCGCGCACGCCTGGCTTACGCCGCCTATGTCGGCTTCCTGCAGTTGTCGCTGCAGCTGCAGCAGCCCAAGCAGGCGCGCGAGGATTTTGAAGCGTATGTCGAGCATCTGATCGACACGCTGATTCCGAACGGCTGAGGCGTTCTTCATCGCTGGATGCAGAAAGGCCGCGGCAGTGCCGCGGCCTTTTTCGTTGGTGTTGATGCCAGCAGCGAACGTACAAAAAACAACGGCCCCTTGCGGGGCCGTTGCTGCATCAGCTGATCAGTGGAGCGATCAGAACTTCTGCTTGTACTGCATGTACATGTAGCGGCCCGGCAGGTCGTACTGCGGGTCGAACATGTTGTACGAGGTCGAGTACGAGACCGGCGGCTGCTTGTCCCATGCGTTGTTCAGACCCAGCATGATCGTGCCCTTCCACGGGGTGTTGTAGCGCACCTGGATGTCGTGGTAAGTGGTCGAGGCCATGTGGTTCTTGCCGTTCTGGCCGTCGGAGCAGTAGCCCACCAGGTCGGCGTCACGCACCGGATCGAACGGGCATTCTTCGGTCATGCCCGACTTGTAGCGCAGACCGTAGTTCACGCCGAAATCGCCGTAGGACCAGTCGACGTACAGGTTGGAACGGATGCGCCAGTACGGATCCTGATCGAGGTAACGACCTGCGCGGCCATCCAGCGGAGCATCGTCGGTGGACTTGGTGTTCCACTTGGACAGGTAGGTGCTGTCCCAGCTGATGGTGAACTGGCCGAACGAGGTTTCCGGCAGCTTGTACAGGACGCCCAGATCCCAGCCTTCCACCTTGTACGACGACAGGTTCTGCAGCGGCATGTCGACGTTGGTGATGGTGTAGCGCTGGGTCGGGGTGCCGTAGTTCGGGTCGCGGGTGATCAGGCCGCAGTAGGCTGCCTGTTCCTGCGGCGAACCACCGTAGCAGCGATCCATGATGTCCTGAATGGCCGGGCGGGTGATCGCGTCTTCAATCTCGATCTGCCACCAGTCCAGGGTCACGTTCAGGCCGCTGACGAAGCTCGGGCTCCACACCACGCCCAGGGTCTTGCTGGTCGAGGTTTCCGGCTTCAGATCCGGATTCGACTTCCAGGTGAAGGCGACCGGAGTCTGCTTGTTGGCGCCGCTGCCGGCACCCGGCTGCAGGAAGCCCGCCGGCACGCCTTCAGCGGCGCACTGGGCAGCAACTGCACCGGTACGACGACCATTGCCGGAAGAGCACGGATCGGCGTAGGTTTCGAAGGAGTCGGTGTCGCCGCGGTACAGGTTGTTGATGCTCGGCGCGCGGAAGCCCTCGGAGTAGTTACCGCGGATCATCAGGTCGTCGATCGGCTTCCAGCGGAAACCAAACTTGTTGTTGGTGGTGTTGCCGAAGTTGCTGTACTTCGAGTAGCGCGAAGCCACGCTGAAGTCGAGCAGCTTGGCGCCCGGCAGGTCAGCCAGCACCGGGATCGACAATTCGACGAAGAATTCGTCCAGGTCGTAGGAGCCCTTGGTCGGAGCAGCGCCGTTGCCGGTGCTCAGGCCTGCAGCGATGAAGGCGTCCGGATCGAACTGGCCGCTTTCCTTGCGGTATTCGTAACCTGCGGCGAAGGCCAGTGCGCCAGCCGGCAGCTGCACGATTTCACCGGAAAGGTTGGCGTAGTAGCCACGCGAAACCAGGCTTGCCGAGTCATGCGCCGTGAACGAGGCGTAGTCCAGGGCTTCCTGCGAGATCGAGCCCAGGCCACCCAGCGGGTTGATCGGCACGCAGCCAGAGATGACCGCGCCAGCAGCGTTGAGGCAGACAGCCTGGCCATCACGAATTGCCGACGGACCATAGGCTTCGGCCAGACGCGACCGGTTGAACAGGCCATAGGTCAGGTCGTTCTGATCGGTCTTGTCGTAACGGTAGCCGACGTCCCAGTCGAAGTTGCGGTCAGCAAATTCGAAGAAGCCTTCGAAGCCACCGTAGAAGTGCCAGTTCTTGACGTTCTGGTTGAACGAACGGCCGCCGGTTTCATTGAAGCGACGCGCAACGCTGGTCAGGTCAACGCCGTACGGGTTGTAGATGCTGTTGGCGCTCAGGCGCTGGCCGGTCACCGGCATCGCCGCGAGCAGCTGCTCGGACTTGCGCTCGTTGTACATCGCCTCGGTACGGAAGGTGACGTTGTCGGTGACATTGTACGAACCGGTCGCAAACAGCGAGGTACGTTCCTGCGGGGTCAGCAGGTAGTTGTCCGGCGAGGTGTTGTAGCCGTGGATGTCAGAATCGAAGACGGTTTCCTGACCATTGATGATGACGTACTGCTCATCATTGCGGATGTAGGAGCCCGGGATACCGGTAGCGCTCTGGCCGCCGAAGAACGGCGGGCCACCGGCGGAGATCTTGCGATCGCCGGCCATGACGCTGCCTTCCTTCACGTAGGACGCGCCCAGCACCAGCGATGCGCGGTCGGTGGTGGTGCCGATGCTGAAGTCATAGGCTTCACGCTCGCCGTCGCCCTGGCTGTACTGGCCCTTGTAGACGTTCGCTTCGGCGCCGTCGAAGTTCTGCTTGGTGATGATGTTCACCACGCCGGCGATGGCGTCCGAACCATAGATGGTCGAAGCGCCGTCCTTCAGGACGTCGATGCGCTCGATCATCGCGGTCGGGATGGTGTTCAGATCGACGCTGCCGTCCAAGCCGGTGGTCCAGCGACGGCCATTGACCAGCACCAGCGTGCGTTCGGCACCCAGGTTGCGCAGGCTGACGCCGGCCGAACCATCACCGCCGTTGTTGAAGGTGCGGTTCAGCGCAGCGCCGTTGGCCGAGATGCGCTGCAGGATGTCGGCGACCGAGGTCACACCCTGCTTTTCGATGTCGGCGCGGGTCAGGCTCAGGACCGGCTGCGAGGTTTCGATGTCGGTGCTCTTGATGCGCGAACCGGTCACCGAGATGCGATCCAGGTTGGTCGCTTCCTGCGCCTGGGCCGTTACGGACGTCGCCGCACCGGCGATCAGCGCGACGACGACAGCGTCACGCAGCTTGTTGGACTGGAAATTCATTGGCTCTCTCTCTCCAAGAAATCTTGGCTGGGGTAGTGCCTGCGCGGCGGTGCCAAAAAAGAAGGCTCCAAAATCGCGAGGCTGAATCGATAGTAACGGCCCCCAGCCAAAAATTAAAGCTGCGTTAATTCACGCTGTGGTTACACATGAATGCGCTTTGATTTCTTTTATTTCAATGAGTTATCTGGATGTGGGAAGGGACGCAACCGCGCCTGCCTGCCCTCGACGCACAAAAAAGTTTCAGTTGATGCATGTCGTGATGTATCCGTTTGTAACGGATAGGTGCTTTTCGCACTTGACAGATGTGTCCAGAAACAATTCGGGCGCCCCTGGGCGCCCGATGTTCAACACAGCTTGTTCGCGGTCGATGAGCGACTACAGATCCTGCTCGTAGCGCACGTACGGCACGGTGCCGTCATCGTTGCTTTCGTTGCGCGGGGAGAACGGGTTCTTGCCGCGGCTGATGACGTTTTCCGCGCCGACGGTGAGCTGGCCGGACCACGGGGTGCGCCAGGTCAGGCCGATGCCCAGGCCTTCCCACTTGCCGGGCTTGCCGGGAACGTCAACCACGCGGCCGATGATGCTGCCGCTGAAATTGCCGTAGCCGGCGCCCAGGCTCAGGCTCTTGCTGTCCCAGCGGTCAACGATGGCCGGTGAGGCGTCAGCCAGGGGTACCAGGCGTGCCTTGGCATAGGTGCCGGCGATGGAGACAAAGCCTTCGCGACCGATGTTCTTCTGCGCGAACACGGTCAGGTCATTCTGTTCGGCGCGCAGCGACGGGGTCTTGCTGGGCGTGGCCAGCCAGGCGGGCAGGGTCTCGCGGCCAGTGCCGGCAGTGATTCCCAGGCGGCCGGTGCCACGGTTGAGCGCGGCGGTACCGGTCAGGCGCCGGTTGGAGCCGATGGCATCATCGTCGTCGCCCAGGCTGGCCAGCATGCAATGGCTGGCCAGTCCGCTGATGCTGGAGCCGCTGCTGCTGTTGCACAGCAGGCCGAGCGAGTCGCCCGAAGACAGGCCGAACGCAGCATCGAGCGAATTGCGGCCGAAATGCCAGCGTGCGCCCACGGCCTGCTCGCCGGTCGGTTCCAGGTACAGCAGGGCCTCGACCTTGCCACTGCCCTTGTTCCAGACCGGAATGACGGTGCGGGTGTCCTTGCTCTGCGCGTGCACGCCCGTGATCGCGCCAAGGGCGATCAGAAGGGCCAGCGGTAGACGCAGGAAGGTACGCATCGGACCAGTTCAGACAGGGACGGGCAGTGAAAGTTCCCGCTGGGGCGGGAACTCGATCCTAGGGTGTTTATGAATTCTTAACAAGCCTTGTTCCTCCCCAGATACAAGACTCATTGGGTATTACTGAAGTCGTTCAGGTGCCGGTACAGCCCCCTGGGCACCGTGGAACAGTATGCCGAACTCCGTCAACGGAAAGTGATACTCCTGTCCGCAGAATTCGCAACGTACGTCTACGGCGCCGGTGTCTTCGGCAGCCGCACGGGCCTCTTCCTCGCCCAGCGAGAACAGCATCGAGGCGACCCGTTCACGCGAGCAGGAGCAGGCGAAGGACAGGGCCTTGTCACCCACCAGCTCCGCCTTCTCCTCGTGGAACAACCGGTGCAGGAGTTCCTCGGCCGGAGTGGCCAGCAGCTCCGCCTTGCCCAGGGTGTCGAACAGCGCGCTGGCGCGGGACCAGCCATCGTCGTCGCCTTCGTCGCCCGGCAGCTTCTGCAGCAGCAGGCCGGCAGTGCCGTCGCGGCCGGCGGCCAGCAGCAGTCGCGTCGGCAGCTGCTCGGACTGGCGGAAGTAGTCTTCGAATGCTTCATCCAGTTCCGGCGCGGTCAGTGCGACCAGGCTCTGGTAGCGCTGCGGTTCGCGCGGGTCCAGGCCGGGATTCTCGATGGTGATGGCCAGCAGGGCGTCCCGGCCCAGGTCGGTCAGGTCACGGGGGGCGTCACCGCCCTCGGCAATCTGGACGATGCCGCGCAGGGTGCCGGCGGCGGTGCATTCGGCGAACAGGGTACGCAGAGCGGTATTGCTGCGCAGCTGGATCGACAGGCGGCCGTCCACCTTGGTGTGGCCGGTGAACAGGGCCGATGCCACGCAGGCTTCGCCGAGCAGTTCGGTGGCGCTGTCCGGATACTCGCCGTGGGACTGGATGTCCTGCCAGGTGGCCTGCAGGCGCACGTGGACGCCACGGACACCGGCGTCGGGGAGCAGGAAACGGATAAGGGAATCGGATTGGGCGGTCATCGGCTCACATCGCGCGGAAACGGGGATGGTTGCCGGATAATGCGCCGACAACCAAGCATAAGAAGGATGCACCAGTAATGGGGGCAGGGGGAGAGCAGGACAAGGTAGTGGCCGCCGCCGACGCGGCACCGCGCAGGCGCTGGCGCTGGAAGCGGCTGCTGTGGCTGCCGGTGCTGTTCGTGGCCTTCAGCTGCCTGCAGGTCCTGGTGCTGCGTTTCATCGATCCGCCGCTGTCCACGGTGATGGTCTGGCGTTTCGGTGAGGCACTGGGTGAAGGCGACTGGTCCTACCGGCTGCACTACCAGTGGCGGGACCTTGACCAGATGGCGCCGAGCCTGCCGATTTCGCTGGTGGCCGCAGAAGACCAGCGCTTCCCCGACCACAGCGGGTTCGACCTGCAGGCCATTGAAAAGGCGCGCGACCACAACGCGCGGGGCGGGCGCCTGCGCGGGGCCAGCACGATCAGCCAGCAGGTGGCCAAGAACCTGTTCCTGTGGCAGGGCCGCAGCTGGATCCGCAAGGGCCTGGAGGTCTGGTACACGGTGCTGATCGAAGCCTTCTGGCCGAAGCAGCGGATCCTGGAGATGTACGCCAACATCGCCGAGTTCGGCGACGGTGTGTATGGCGCCCAGGCAGCGGCGCAGACATTCTGGGGCAAGGACGCCGCGCGGCTGAGCCCTGCCGAGAGCGCGCGTCTGGCGGCAGTGCTGCCGGCGCCGCGCCGCTACAACGCGGCCAAGCCAGGCCCCTACGTGCAGCGTCGTGCGGCGTGGATCCAGCGGCAGGCACGGCAGCTGGGTGGAGCGGGGTACCTGGCGGAGGACTGAGGGGCCACGACCCCAGATGTCCGTGGTGCCTTCCGATGCGGGAAGCGGGTATTTCGAACGCTGGACTGACGGGCTGCATCCCCGTCAACGACGTACAATCCGGCGATGACTCGTGAGCGTCTTACCTTCGTCATCGCCGCACACAACGAAGAGCTGGTGCTGCCCCAGCTGCATCCGCGATTGTGCGCGGTACTGGACGGCCTGGCCGGAATCGATGGTCACATCCTGTACGTGGATGACGGCAGCAGTGACACGACCTGGTCGTTGATCGCCTCGCTGGCCCAGGCCGACCCGCGGGTATCGGCGCTGAAGCTGTCGCGCAACTTCGGCAAGGAGGCGGCGCTGACCGCCGGCCTGGACCATGTGCGCGAAGGCGCGGCGATGATCCTCGACGCTGATGGCCAGGACCCGCCGGAACTGGTGCCGCACTTTGTCGAACGTTGGCGGCAGGGCTACGACAACGTCTACGGCACGCGCCTGGTACGTGACGGTGAGAGCTGGAGCAAGCGCGCTGCCGCATCGGTGTTCTACCGGGTGATTGGTCGCCTCTCGCGCACGCCCATTCCGGCCGATACCGGCGATTTCCGCTTGTTGTCGCCGCGCGCGCTGAGCGCATTGCGCGAGATGCGCGAACGGCACCGGTTCATGAAGGGGCTCTTCAGCTGGGTCGGTTTCCGCCGCGTGGCGGTGCCGTATCACCGGCATGCCCGTTTGGCCGGCAGCAGCAAGTTCAGCCTGTGGCGGCTGTGGAACTTCGCACTGGAAGGGATCACCGGCTTCTCGACGGTCCCGCTGCGGGCGGCCACCTACATGGGGCTGGCCACCGCAGGCGTGGCCTTCGTGTTTGCCATCTGGGTGATTGCGAAGGCAGCGTTGTACGGCGACCGGGTGGCCGGGTGGCCGACCATGATGGCGGTGATCCTGTTCCTCGGGGGCGTGCAGTTGATCGCGCTGGGGCTTATCGGCGAGTACCTGGGACGCCTGTACGAGGAGTCCAAGCAACGGCCGTTGTACCTGGTTGACGCATGGTTGGCCCCTTCCGTGGCAGACTCGGACCTGCAACCCACCCTGGGAGGGCAGGCAGATGACGTCGGTACGGCAACTGTTGGACGGCAAGTCCCCTGAAGTGCATGCGGTCGCGCCAGGCGCGGCGGTGATCGATGCGATCCGGTTGATGGCGCAGAAGGGCATCGGCGCGGTGCTAGTGATGGATGGCCCGCGACTGGTCGGGATCCTCTCCGAGCGTGATTACGCACGCAAGATCGTGCTCCACGATCGTTCGTCGCGTGACACCGCCGTGTCGGAAATCATGACCGCGAAAGTAGTGACGGTGAGTCCCGGTGAGCAGGTGGAACACTGCCTGCAGCTGGTGACCGATTACCGCATCCGCCATCTGCCGGTGGTCGAGGGCGGGCAGGTACTGGGGGTGATTTCCATCGGTGACCTGGTGAAGTCGGTGATCGATGCGCAGCGGCGCGAGCTGGATCAGCTGCAGCAGTACATCGTGGCGGGGTGAGTTCTGTCGCTGGCGGGCCTGCGGCCCGTCGGCCCGCTTTTTCAAGCAACAGCCAAAGCCAAAGCCAAAGCCAAGGCAGCGCCTGCCTGACATGCCGGGGAGGCGGAGGGCATGGCCGTGCAGGACACGCCGTAAACCCGTCCATGGGGGCTCGATGGCGCCATCCATGGCGCCAACGGTCCTGCACGGCCATGCCCTCCGCCTCAGGACACGTTCCTGCGAGCGCGGCGGCCTTCACCCTGACTATCTGCCGTTGGTAGATGCCAACCTTGGTTGGCACTGCTTTTGATTCTGCTTTCTTCTTTTGATCTTGAACTCCTGCTCTCGTTTCGCGCGCGCAGGAAACTGTCGGGAGGGTGACGGGTGGCCCAGGCAGGACCGTTGGCGCCATGGATGGCGCCATCGAGCCCCCATGGGTGAGGGCGCTTTGCTTGCGAAGCACTGCTTCGCAAGCGCCCGAACGCACAGCCGCCAGCGGCTGGGCCGGACCGCGGAGCGGGGTTCACGGCGTGTCCTGCCTGGGCCACCCGTCACCCTCGTCCCATTTGCAGTAGGGCGCCGAACGCCCGCTCTACTTCGCGTAGTGCCCACCGCAGTCGGCATCCTTGCCCGGCCCCAGTTCGATGGTGGCCAGCAGTGCCGCCGGCGGCGCGATGCTGCCCAGCGTCAACGCGACCGCACCCCGGATACCCAGCGCCTTGAAGTCCGGGCGGAACGACGGGTCCTTGAAGGTGCCGCCGATGCGCAGCGGCGAGCGCAGCACCAGGATGCTCCTGTCCTTCGGTCGTGGCTTCAGCAGCAGGTCCAGTGTTTCATCGCGCAGGCTGACATCGCCCTCGCCGAGGATGATCGTATCGGTGGTGTCCACTGCCATCGACCGGGTATGCATCAGGCCCTCGCGCACGCCGAAGTCGGCGAAGGCGCAGCGCAGCGGAATCTGTTTGTCGCCGGTGAACAGGAATTTCAACGACTCGGTGATGTCCAGTCCCGCCACTTCCATCAGCAGGTTGCCGACGTGGCCGCGGCCCATGCCCAGCGCCACGTTGCCGCTGCTGCTGCCGAGCATCGCGGCGATCGAGTTGCCGTTGCCGGTCAGGTCAATGGCGCCGCTGATACCCCCCTTGGCCTGTTCGGCCAGCTTGGCGTCGGGGAACAACTGGCCCAGCTGCACGCCGCGCACGCTGGCCTTCAATGAGGTTGCAATCTGCGGGCGACGTGCGTCCATGCGGATCGTGCTGCGGATGTCGCCGCCGGCAACGCCGAAGTTCAGCGGGTCCAGCCGCAGTACACCATCGTCCAGCAGCAGGTGTGCATCCATGTCGTCCAGCGGCAGCTTGGGTGCATTGATGCGCTGGGCCTTCCAGCGCACGTCGGCATCCATCGCGCGCAGCTTGCCCAGGTTGTACGGCGTGGCCGGCAGCACTTTGGCGCTGGCGGCCACGCGCGCAGCCTCGGCCCGCTGTTCTGCATTGGCAGTCTCGCCGCCACCGGTCTTCGGGGGGGCACCGACGAAGCCGGCAAGGTCATCGAAATCGAGGCGGCGCGACACCAGGTTCGCGGTCATCCGTGGGCGTTCCCTGGAGACATCGAACTGCACATCGCCGCCCAGGTCACTGTCGCCGACTTTGCCGGTGAAGCGCTCGTAGCGCCACACCTGGTGATCGCGTTTCAGGCGGCCATCCAGTGCGTAGGGCGGGGAAGGCGGAATGGCGATGCCCAGCAATGGATACAGATCGGCCAGGTCGTTGCCGCTCAGCGCGAACTGCAGGTCGAACACCTGCAGCTGGAACGGGTTGGTCAAGGTGCCAGTGGCAACGGCATGGGTGGCTCCGGCGCGGCCATCCAGGTGGATGCGGAAGGGGTGTGCGCTGTCGGTCAGTTCCAGCGGCGATTCGGTGCCGCCGCTCAGGGTAAAGGGATTGCCCTGCCAGCGGCCCTTGCCGGCCACCAGCAACGGTGGTGCGGCGTCGGCCTGTTTCGGTTGCCCGCTGCGCACGTTCACCAGGATGTCGGTGCGGCCGAGTGCGTCCAGGAACTGCAGGCGACCATCGTCGATGAGCAGGCGCTTGAGCTGCGGCGTGGTGCCGCCCTTGCTGTCGCCGAGGAAGTTCCAGTTGCCCGGGTCGCCCTTGCGTGGAGCCGTCTCCAACAGCACGTCCGGGCGGGTCAGACGGATCTCGGGCAGTTGCACGCTGCCACGCAGCAGCGGCCACACCCGTACGTCGATCTCGACCCGGTCGGCGCTGACCATGGTGGGCTGCTTCGCCCAAGGCGCATTGGTAAAGGTGAGGGTATCGGCGCGCACGGTGCTGGTGCGGCCGAGGTCGACATCCAGGTTGCCGATGTGCAGGACGCGGCCGGTGCGCGCCTGTACCGCACGTTCGACCGGGCCCTTGAACCAGTTCCAGTCCCACAGGGCGATGAGGACCAGCAGTGCCGCGAACAGGAACACCAGCACGGCGAGCCAGCGCTGCCCGCGGCGACGCAGGCGCCAGCGCGACGCCTTGGAATCAGCAGGAGCAGAGGCAGCATTCACACCGCCATGGTTGCCCCGTCGGGGTGGACGGGGCGCGAAGCGATCATGTGCATCGTGTGCAGAGCCGGTGCCTGCTCGCCGGCCAGGGGCCTGGCGTTACCCTCAATACGGGGTCACAGCACCTGTCGAGTCACGGCGACGAAGTGGCAGACGCTGCCACCGATCACGAACAGATGCCAGATCGCATGCGAATAGGGGATGGATTCGCGGTGGTAGAAGTACGTGCCCAGCGTATAGGACAGGCCACCGCCGAACAGCCAGGCAAGCGTCCCACCATCGATCGAGGCCCACATCGGCTTGATCGCCACCACCACTAGCCAGCCCATGGCGATGTAGATCACCGTGGACAGCAGCTTGAAGCGGCCGGTGTAGAACAGCTTGAACACCACGCCGCCGAGCGCCAGCGCCCAGATCGCGGTGAACATGCCCCAGCCCCAGGGGCCGCGCAGGCCGATCAGGGTGAACGGGGTATAGGTACCGGCGATCAGCACATAGATCGCGCAATGGTCGAACACCTTCAGGCGGCCCTTGGCCTGCGGGTGCTGGATGGCGTGGTACAGCGTGGAGGCGGTGTACAGCAGCAGCAGGGCGATGCCGAACACGATCGCACTGGCCAGCTGCCAGCCATCGCCGTAGATCGCGGCCAGGGTGATCAACACCGCGCTGGCGGCCAGGGCAAGCACCGCACCCAGCCCGTGGGTCAGGGCGCTGGCAATTTCTTCGCGGATCGAATCAACGGAAGTCGTGGACATGGCATGGGCATCGTCTGCAGGGAGGGGGACCTGCACCCCCCTATCATCGCCGCGATGGCGGGCGCGTGCACCCCCGCCACCGTATGGTCGCTGCAATCAGTTGCCGGTGACCGTATGCGCGGCTTCACGGGTTGCCGAGAAACGCACGTCCGGCGCACGTTCCTGCGCCAGCTGCAGGTTGACCCGGGTCGGCGCCAGGTAGACCAGGTGGCCGGCCGCGTCCAGGGCCAGGTTCAGCGCGTTCTTCTCGCGGAACTCCTCCAGCTTCTTCTCGTTGCTGCAGTGGACCCAGCGCGCCGTGGTCACGCTGACCTGCTCGAAGGTGGCTTCCACGCCGTATTCGTCCTTCAGGCGGTAGGCAGCCACATCGAACTGCAGCACGCCCACCGCACCCAGGATCAGGTCGTTGCTGGTCAGCGGACGGAAGAACTGGGTCGCGCCCTCCTCGGACAGCTGTGCCAGGCCCTTCTGCAGCTGCTTGAGCTTGAGCGGATCGCGTAGGCGGGCGCGACGGAACAGTTCCGGGGCGAAGTTGGGGATGCCGGTGAAGGTGATCGCCTCGCCTTCGGTGAAGGTGTCGCCGATGGAGATCGTGCCGTGGTTGTGGATGCCGATGACATCGCCCGGCCACGCCTCGGCGGCGATTTCACGGTCGCTGGCCATGAAGGTCAGCGCATTGGCCAGCTTCATGTCCTTGCCGGTGCGCACGTGCAGGGTCTTCATGCCGGCAGTGAACCGGCCCGAGCAGACGCGCATGAACGCCACGCGGTCACGGTGCTGCGGATCCATGTTGGCCTGGATCTTGAACACGAAGCCGGTCAGCTTCGGCTCCTGCGGGGCGACGTCGCGGCCGGTGGTGGAGCGCGCCTGCGGCGACGGTGCGTGTTCGACGAAGAAGTCCAGCAGCGGCTGCACGCCGAAGTTGTTCACGCCCGAACCGAAGAACACCGGGGTTTGCTTGCCGGCCCGGTAGGCCTGCAGGTCGAACGGGTGGCTGGCACCCTGCACCAGTTCCAGTTCGTCGCGCAGGTCGGCCAGCATCCGCTCGCCGATCTTCTCGGCCAGCCCGGGCGAATCGATCGAGGGGAAGATGGTCGAATCCTGACGGGTGAAGTTGCGGCCCTGCTCGTACAGATGCACTTCGCCGGTGATCAGGTGGACCACGCCCTTCAGGCGCTGGCCCATGCCGATCGGCCAGGTGACCGGTGCGCACTGGATGCCGAGCACGCTTTCAACCTCGTCCAGCAGGTCGATCGGCTCCTTGCCCTCACGATCGAGCTTGTTGATGAAGGTCATGATCGGGGTGTCGCGCAGGCGGCACACTTCCATCAGCTTGATGGTGCGCTCTTCCACGCCCTTGGCCACGTCGATCACCATCAGCGCCGAGTCCACCGCGGTCAGCACGCGGTAGGTGTCCTCGCCGAAGTCGGCGTGGCCCGGGGTGTCGAGCAGGTTGATGATCTTGCCTTCGTACGGGAACTGCATCACCGAGGAGGTGACGGAGATGCCGCGCTCCTTTTCCAGCGCCATCCAGTCCGAGGTGGCG
The DNA here is from genome assembly GCF_031455455.1 of Stenotrophomonas sp. 1337. Lineage (NCBI taxonomy): Bacteria > Pseudomonadati > Pseudomonadota > Gammaproteobacteria > Lysobacterales > Lysobacteraceae > Stenotrophomonas > Stenotrophomonas sp. 1337. Next base: position 76,768 of record NZ_JAVDSR010000016.1, read on the forward strand.
TGGCGGGCAGCCTTGCGGCCCTTCACCGAGCCGGCCATCTGGATCGCGCCTCCGAACAGCAGCAGCTTTTCGGTCAGCGTGGTCTTGCCGGCGTCAGGGTGGGAAATGATGGCGAACGTGCGGCGACGCGACGCTTCGGTGGCGACTTCGGACATGGCAGTGGCGCCCGCACGGGGCGCTTTTCAAAGAGATAAGCGCCCGATTATACCGGCCTGCCGGCGTCGGCGGGTCAGCGCCCGGCGCTGGCGTCCCCGCTGCCCTCACGGGCGAAGTGCAATTCGCCCTGCGGGGCGAGGATGCGCACCGGCACCGAACGCAGCCCCATGCCCCGGTTGAGCTGCACCACGAAGTGCAGGTGCGGTGCGGTGCTGTAGCCACTGTTGCCGGACAGGCCGATCGGCTGCCCGGCCTGCACGGCCTGGCCGGGACGCACGCGCATGCCGCCGGCCTGCAGGTGGGCGTACATCGCCATGCTGCCGTCGCTGTGCAGGATACGAACGAAGTTGGCGCGTCCGGCATCGCGTTCACGGTCCAGGCCATTGCCGCGGAAACCGTCCTGTACCTGCATCACCGTACCCTCGCGGGCGGCCAGGACTTGCGTTGCTTCGGGCAGGGCAAAGTCGATGGCGTCGCGGTTCTCCTCGTCATCGTGGCTGAACCGGCCCTGCGGGGCCTGATCCACGCGCAGCTGGGCAGCCTGGAACGGCAGGCGATAGGCGACGTCTTCGGCGCGCGCGGCCGGATTGCCCGGCACCGACTGCAGACGAAGATCCAGTGCCTTGCCGTTGGCAGGAGAGGGAAGATGGCCCACCACCAGGCTGCCGGTGGCCTGCACCAGTGACTGCAGCGGCAGGCCCTCGACCTGTGTGCCGGGGGCCGCGCGCAGCTCGATCTGCACCGGGCCGGACAGTGGATTGTCGATCCGCGCCTGCCACTGGTCGCCCAGCGACTGCAGGCGCAGGCGGGCCATCGGCGCCGCGTGCGGCGTGGCGCCGGCCGTGCGCGCGGCCGGCGTCTGTGGCACCAGTCCCCAGCCCTGGCGCCAGTCGGCAGCGTTCGCGGGGGCGCTCGCCAACAGGGGCAGCAGGAGGCAGGGCAGGGGCAGGCGGCGCATCGAAGGCTCCAGCGACATGGACCGCCGGGACTCTACGCAAGCTGTCGGGACGGGGGAAGGGTGGGGGCTTCGCATTCATCCATCTCTTTATCCGCATGAAGGGATTGACATGCCCGAAAAGGACTGGCATCGTGGCTCCACCATCGAGACCGGCAGAGGGACAGGCCCTTTGAAGCCGGGGCAGCCCGCAGACGCGAAAGCGCCTGCGTAGGTGCCAAATCCTGCGGGGACCGTGGCGTCCACCGAAAGATGGTTCGAACCTGCACCCAACGTGCACTTCGAACGCGAGCCCCGCGAAGGCTCGATGGCCGATTTCCCTACCGGAACCCGCCATGAGCTTCGCCACCAGCACCGTGCTTCGCCCCGAACCCTTTGTCCCCGTCAGCGTGCCGGTCGATGACCGCGTGCACGCCGAGCGCGGCGAGTTCGCCGCCGTGCTGTCGATGCGTCATGCCGGCCCCTGCCCGGTGCGCCTGCGCTATGAGTGGGTCGGTCCGGTCAACGCACCGGTGGTGGTGCTGGCCGGCGGCATTTCCGCGCACCGCCATGTGGCCTCCAATGCGCAGTTCAGCGAGAAGGGCTGGGCCGAAGGCCTGGTCGGCAGTGGCCGCGCGCTGGATCCGCAGCAGCTGCGTGTGCTCGCGTTCGATTTCATCGGCGCCGACGGTGCGTTGGATGTGCCGATCGATACCGCCGACCAGGCCGATGCGTTGGCGCTGCTGCTGGATCACCTCGGCATCCGCGCATTGAAGGCATTCGTCGGCTATTCCTACGGCGCGCTGGTCGGCCAGCAGTTCGCGATCCGCCACCGTGCCCGGGTACGCCAGCTGGTGCTGGCCAGCGGTGCGCACCGCCCGCACCCGTATGCCGCCGCCTGGCGTGCGCTGCAGCGCCGTGCCGTGGCGCTGGGCCAGCTGCAGTGTGGCGAAGACCACGGCCTGGCGCTGGCCCGCCAGTTCGCCATGCTCAGCTACCGCACACCGGAAGAATTCGGCGAACGCTTCGACGCAGCACCGGAGGTGGTCAATGGCCGCGTCCGTGTCGCGGCGGAAGATTATCTCGACGCGGCTGGTGCGCAGTACGTCGCGCGCACGCCGGTCAATGCCTACCTGCGCCTGTCCGAGTCGATCGACCTGCACCGCGTGGACCCGAGCGCGATCCTGCCGCCGACCGTGGTGGTTGCCGTTGAAGGCGACCGCCTGGTTCCGCTTGCCGACCTGGTCGGCCTGGTCGAGGGACTGGGCCCACGCGGCAGCCTGCGCGTGCTGCGCTCGCCCTACGGTCACGACGCCTTCCTGAAAGAAACCGATCGCATCGACGCGATCCTCGCCACCGCCTTCCGCACTTCTGGAGAGTCCGCATGAGCCTGCACGCCGCTGAACCGTCCTGTTGTCGCACCACCGCCGCCGTCCGCGCCGGCATCGATCGCGACACCGCCCATGGCGCGGTCACGCCGCCGATCGTGCTGTCGTCGAACTTCAGCTTTGAAGGCTTCGGCAACAAGCGCCAGTACGACTACACCCGCAGTGGCAATCCCACGCGCGACCTGCTGGGTGAGGCGCTGGCCGAACTGGAAGGCGGCGCCGGCGGTGTGGTGACCGCCACCGGCATGGGCGCGATCAACCTGGTGCTGAACGCACTGCTGCAGCCCGGCGACACCCTGGTGGTGCCACACGATGCGTACGGCGGCAGCTGGCGCCTGTTCAACGCACTGGCGAAGAAGGGCTATTTCGAACTGGTCACTGCCGACCTGACCGACCCGCGCGCGCTGGCCCAGGCCCTGGCCACGCAGCCGAAGCTGGTGCTGGTGGAAACCCCGTCAAACCCGCTGCTGCGCATCACCGACCTGCGCTTCGTGATCGACGCGGCGCACAAAGCCGGTGCGCTGGTGGTGGTTGACAACACGTTCCTGTCGCCGGCATTGCAGCAACCGCTGTCGTTCGGCGCGGATCTGGTGCTGCACTCCACCACCAAGTACATCAACGGCCACAGCGACGTGGTCGGTGGTGCGGTGATTGCCCGCGATCCCGCCGTGCATGAACAGCTGGTGTGGTGGGGCAATGCCCTGGGCCTTACCGGCTCGCCGTTCGATGCGTTCCTGACCCTGCGCGGCCTGCGTACGCTGGATGCACGCCTGCGCGCGCACCAGGAAAACACCGCCGCGATCGTGGCGCTGCTTGATGCGCATCCTGCGGTGGCCAAGGTCTACTACCCGGGCCTGGCCGATCATCCGGGCCACGCCGTTGCCGCGCGTCAGCAGAGTGGTTTCGGCGCGATGCTGTCCTTCGAACTGGCCAGCTGTGCCGGCGATGATCCGCATGCTGCTGTACGCGCGTTCGTCGATGGCCTGCGTTACTTCACGCTGGCCGAGTCGCTGGGAGGCGTGGAAAGCCTGATCGCACACCCGGCGACCATGACCCACGCGGCAATGACTGCCGAAGCACGCGCGGCTGCGGGCATCAGTGAAGGCCTGCTGCGTCTGTCGGTCGGTATCGAGGGCGAGCGCGACCTGCTGGCCGATCTGGGCAGCGCTCTGGCGCGCGCCGAGGCGGTGATCGATGCGGTGGCGCGCGGCAAACAGGTGGCAGACGCATGAGCGCTTTGCCTGTCGAGATTCCGCTGCTGGGTACTGGCCGCCTGGCGCTGCTCGGAACCGGCACCGTCGGTTCGGCCTTCGTGCAGCGCTACCAGGCGTTGCAGGCGCGTGGGCTGGAACTGCCCAGCGTGCAGTGGCTGGCCAATTCACGCACCGCGCTGGCGATCGACCGCGATCTGGCGTTGCCGCTGGAACTGGCACGGCGTGCGCCGCGTGATGGGCAGAGTTCGCCGCCGTGGGCCAGCGCTGAAGGGCTGGAGCGTGGTGACGTGGTGGTCGATGCCACCGCCAGCGAAGATGTAGCGGCGCGCCACGTGCAGTGGTTGGCGCGCGGTGTGCACGTGGTGACCGCCAACAAGCTTGGCCGCGGTGCGCAGCTGTCGCGCGCGCAGGCCATCGCCGATCGTTGCGCCGACAGTGGTGCGCGTTACGGCGACAGCGCCACCGTCGGCGCCGGCCTGCCGTTGCTCAGCAGCCTGCGCGCGCTGGTTGCCGGTGGCGACCACATCCATGCCATCGAGGGCGTGCTTTCCGGTTCGCTGGCGTGGCTGTTCAATCGTTATGACGGCCAGTCGCCGTTCTCGGCGGCGGTGCGTGAAGCGCTGGCGGCCGGCTACACCGAGCCGGACCCGCGGCTGGATCTTTCCGGCGAGGATGTGCGCCGCAAGCTGTTGATCCTGGCCCGCAGCAGCGGATTGGCGCTGGACGCGTCGCAGGTGCAGGTCGACTCACTGGTGCCGGATGCGCTGGCTGCGCTGCCGCTGGAAGATGCAGTGAATGCGCTGGAGCAGCTGGATGCACCGCTGCAGGCACGTTGGCAGCGGGCGCGCGACAACGGCCGGGTGCTGCGTTTTGTCGGGCGCGTCGATGGCGAGGGTGCGCAGGTGGGCCTGCGTGAGCTGGCTGCCAACCATCCGCTGGCGCAGGGCGCGGGCACCGACAACCGCGTGGCCATCCACAGCGATCGCTACCGCGCGCAGCCGCTGTTGATCCAGGGGCCGGGCGCGGGTGCGGAAGTGACCGCAGCGGCGCTGCTGGATGACGTGCTGCGGATCGTGGGGTGAGCCCAGCCGCTGCTGCGCTCGCCGGGCGTGGCCCGGCGCTACCCGCCGATCCTCGTAGCGCCGGGCCATGCCCGGCGGTTATGGAACTTCAACGCGCTTTGAGTGCTTTCAACAATGCGGCATTGAACTGCTTCGGGTCCTGCACCTGCGGCGAATGGCCCAGTGCCGCGAACTCGACCAGGGTCGAGCCGGGTATCGCCGCCGCTGCCGCTTTGCCCAGTGCCGGGTAGTTGCCCAGCGTCGCCTTCAGTTCGGGCGATGCCTGGTCACGGCCGATCGCCGTGCGGTCCTTCTGGCCGATGAACAAGGTGGTCGGCACCTGCAGGTTCTTCAGTTCGTAGACGACAGGTTGGTTGAACACCATGTCCGAGGTCAGTGCCTGGCTCCAGGCCACCTGCTGCTTGCCCGCGCCTTCGTACATGCCCGACTGCATGCGCGCCCACGGTTCGTACGCCGGCTTCCACTTGCCGTCGTAGTACACATCCAGCTGGTAGCGGCGGATGCTGTCATAGCTGATGTTCATTTCGCCGGCATACCACGCGTCCACGCTGCGCCAGGGCACGCCCAGCGCCTTCCAGTCTTCCAGCCCGATCGGATTGACCAGCGAAAGACTGCGCATGTCCTGCGGATACATGAGCGCATAACGGATGGCCAGCATGCCGCCCATCGAATGGCCGACCACATGCACCGGCACATCACCCAGCTGCAGCTGCTGCAGCAGCGCATGGGTATTGTCGGCCAGCTGCCCGAACGAATACTGGTAGCGCTCGGGCTTGCTGGATTTGCAGAAACCCACCTGGTCCGGCGCGATCACCCGGTAGCCTGCCGCCACCAGCGGCTTGATCGTCTCCTTCCAGGTTGCCGCGCAGAAGTTCTTGCCATGCAGCAGCACCACCACGCCGATCGGTTTCTTCTTCGGCGCAACATCCAGATAGGCCATCTCCAAGGCCTGGCGCTGCGATTCCAGTGCAAAGGTCTTCACTGGATAGCCGTAGTCGAAGCCCTCCAGCCGCGGCCCGTAGGTTGGCGCAGCGAGAGCGGACAGCGGAAGGCAGGCAAGCAGGGCGGTGGCGATCACGCGCATGGGACATTCCGGGGCAGGGGGATGCCCGAGCCTAACCGGAAAACGGTGACGGTGTTGTCCGGTCGAGAACGGCACTGCAGAGCCGGGTCGATGCCCGGTCCTGCAGTAGAGCCAGGCCATGCCTGGCCCTGCAGACCATCAGCACTCGATGACGTTCACCGCCAGCCCGCCGCGGCTGGTTTCCTTGTACTTGTCCTGCATGTCGCGGCCGGTATCGCGCATGGTCTTGATGACCTTGTCCAGCGACACCTTGTGCTTGCCGTCGCCGCGCATGGCCATGCGCGAGGCGTTGATCGCCTTCACCGCACCCATCGCGTTGCGCTCGATGCACGGGATCTGCACCAGGCCACCGATCGGATCGCAGGTCAGGCCCAGGTTGTGCTCCATGCCGATTTCCGCCGCGTTCTCGATCTGGCTCGGGTTGCCACCCAGCGCCGCGACCAGGCCACCGGCGGCCATCGAACAGGCTACGCCGACCTCGCCCTGGCAGCCCACTTCGGCACCGGAGATCGAGGCGTTTTCCTTGTACAGGATGCCGATCGCCGCCGAGGTCAGCAGGAAGTCGAACACCCGCTGTTCGTTCGCGCCCGGGCAGAAGCGGTCGAAGTAGTGCAGCACCGCCGGCAGTACACCCGCCGCGCCGTTGGTGGGTGCGGTGACCACGCGGCCACCGGCAGCGTTCTCTTCGTTCACGGCCAGTGCGTACAGGTTGACCCAGTCCAGCGTGGTCAGCGGGTCGCGCATCGCCGCTTCCGGCTTCGACGACAGCTCGCGGTACAGCGCCGGCGCGCGGCGGCCCACTTTCAGGCCACCCGGCAGCACGCCTTCCTCGCGGATGCCGCGTGCCACGCAGGCCTGCATTGCGCTCCAGATCTCGCGCAGGTTGTCGCGGATCTCGTCCTCGCTGCGCCAGCATTTCTCGTTCTCGAACATCAACTGGGCGATGCTCAGGCCACTGCGCGCGGTCTGCGCCAGCAGCTCGTCGCCGCTCTTGAACGGGTAGGGCAGCGGCGTTTCGTCAGGCACGATACGGTCATCGGCCGCATCGTCCTGGTTGACCACGAAGCCACCACCGACCGAGTAGTAATCGCGGGTGGCCAGCACTTCGTCATCGGCGTTGTACGCGGTGAAGCGCATGCCGTTGGTGTGGTAGGGCAGCTTCTGCCGCTTGTTCAGGCCGAGGTCGCGCTTTTCGTCGAAGGCGATCTCGTGCTGGCCCATCAGCATGATCCGCTTGCTGCTGCGGATGCGCTCCAGCGTGGACGGAATGATGTCCGGGTCGATCAGGTTCGGACGCTGCCCTTCCAGGCCGAGCAGGATCGCCTTGTCGGTGCCGTGGCCGCGACCGGTCAGTGCCAGCGAGCCGTACACGTCGGCACGGATGCGCGCGACCTGCGCAAGCTTGCCCGGGTCGAGCAGCCACCGATGGATGAAGCGCTCGGCGGCCCTCATCGGCCCGACGGTGTGCGAGGAGCTCGGGCCAATGCCGATCTTGAAAACGTCGAACGTGCTGACAGCCATGGTTGCCGTACTGCGGGTACCGGGAGAGACCGCTATTCTAGCGGTTCACGCCGCACTTCCATGACTGCGGCGCAGCATTTCCGCCAAGGGAGCAAACCCCTGTGTTGACCCTGTTCCAGCGTGACGACTGCCATCTGTGTGACATGGCCCTGGCCGAACTGGCCAGGGCGCGGGCGCCCGAGTTCGAATCGGTGTTCCTCGATGACCAGCCGGCGCTGGAGGCGCGCTATGGGGCGCGGGTGCCGGTGCTGCGCGATGAGCGCGGTGGGCGGGAGCTGGACTGGCCGTTCGATGCGGCCACGGTGCAGGCCTGGCTGTTGGCAGGCAGGTAACGCTGGGCCATGCCTGGCGAGCGCGAAGCGCGGCCAGCGGTGGAAGCCGCCGGGCATGGCCCGGCGCTACCAGAACGAAGGCGTCTTATTTCGCGTCGAACTTCACGATCGTGCTGATCGCGGTTTCGTCCGGGATGGTCTTGGTATCCGCCCAGTCACCACCACCGACACCGAAGTCCAGGCGCTTGACCGTGGCCTTGCCGGTCAGCACCGGCTGCGCGCCGGGCTTCCAGGTGAAAGTGAAGGTGACCGGCTTGCTCACGCCGCGCAGTTCCAGCGTGCCATCGGCGGCGAACTGGTCGTTGCCGAGCGCGCGGAAGCCCTTGGCGGTGTAGCGTGCGGTAGCGAACTTGCCGACGTTGAAGAAATCCGCGCCCTGCAGGGTGGAGTCGCGGTCGCTGTTGCCGCTCTTGGCGCCGGCCAGCGGAATCACCACGTCCAGCGAACCTGCGGACGGATTGGCCGGGTCGAAGCTGAGCTTGGTGGCAAAGCCCGGGAAGCTGCCGGTGAACACTTCACCGTCGTACTTGGTGGCAAAGGCCAGGAACGAACCGGCACCCGGCGCCTGGGCGTAATCGGCGGCGAGCACCGGTGCGGTGGCCAGCATGCCGGCAAGGGCGGCGGCCACGGCGGCCGGGGTGGTCAGTTTCAGGTTCATCGGTCAGTCCTTCTGGGGAGAGGCGAGCCAGCCACGCGGCAACATCCGGGACAGGGTGGCATCGCGCTGGAAAAGGTGGTGGTAGAAGGCGGCACCGGCATGGGCCAGCACCACCGCGATCAACAGCCAGAAGCCGTATTCGTGCAGGGCATGGGAAACCGCCACGATCTGCGGATCCGGTCCGCTCAGCTTGGGCACATCGACCAGACCGAACCAGCGGAACGGACGCAGGCCGCTGGCCGAGTCGTACAGCCAGCCCGACAACGGGATGGCGAACATCAGCACATACAGCAGCACATGGGTGGCGCTGGCGATGCGCTCCTGCCAGCCCGGCACGCCGGGTACCGGCTTGGGGGCACCGGCATACAGGCGCCAGCCCAGGCGCAGCACCACCAGTGCCAGCACGGTGATGCCGATCGACTTGTGCGCGGTATAGACCCAGAAATACTTTGGCGTCTTCGGCAGCTCGCCCATGGTCAGGCCGACGATGCCCAGGGCGAGAATCAGCAGTGCGATCAGCCAGTGCAGGGTCTGGCTGACACTCCCCCAGGCGGCAGGGGTGTTCTTGGCGGTCATGAAGGGTCCTTGGTGGCCGTCTGGCTGTCGGAGTGGGGTTGGGGCGGGGGAGTTCCCGGAGAATCGCTGCGGTCGAGCGTGGCTTCAGCCTCGATACGCACCTGCACCGCATCACCGATCACGCCCGGCCAGGCGGTGATGCCGAAGGCACGCCGGCTCAGCGTGGTGGTGGCGGAGAACCCTGCAGTACGCCGGAACGGCGGCAGCGGATAGCGTTTGACCTGGTTCAATGTCACCTCCAGCGCGACTTCCTGGCTGACCCCGCGCAGGGTCAGGGTGCCCAGTACGCGCGCATGGCGGGCATCGATCGGTTCGACATGGCGGGAGACGAAGCGGGCGGTGGGGAAGCGTTCGCCATCGAGCAGGCTGCGCGCCAGGGTTGCCTGGTTCCACTTGGCATCACCAAGGTCCAATCGCGACACAGGAATCTCGACGTCCAGTGTCGCATCGCGCCAGTTGTCGCTATCGAACTGCAACTGGCCCTGGCTTCCGGAGATCGTACCCAGCGCCTGCGAGTAGCCGGCATGGTCGATCGCAAACAGCACACGGGTGTGCACCGGATCGATGCGGTAGGCCTCGTTGCCTGCCCCGGCGGGGGCCACGGCAAGCAGCATCGGCAGCAGGGCCAGGCAGTGGCGCATCGGCGGGGGGCTCCGGGAAAAAGACCGTTCGATCATACCCATAGCCCCCGCGCAACGCTGTGTGCACGGCTGCAACAGTTCGTGGTGCCGATGTGGCCGGAAACAGGCTGTTGCAGCGATGGCTGCAGCCCTGTGTGACAATCGGCACAGGACAGGGGGTTCAGGATGAAGAGCGGCTGGCGCCGGTGGTGCCAAGGCATTGCAGGAGCAGGTCTGGTGCTGTTGGCGCTTTCGGCTGCAGCGGCGACCTTGGACATGGCCGGTGAAACACCGCGCCTGCGCCGTTTCGGCGCGGCCGAGGGATTGCCCTCGCGCATGGTGGTGGCGCTGGCCGAAGACCGACAGGGCCGCGTGTGGGCCGCCACCGACGGCGGCCTGGCCCGCTATGACGGCGGTGAGCTGCGGGTCTGGCAGCACGATCCGGCACAACCGGATTCGCTGCCCGGCAACGAGATCGAAACCCTGCTGGTCGACCCGCTCGACCGGGTATGGGTTGGCATCAACGGCAAGGGGCTGGCCCGGCTGGATGCCGACCGCGAACGTTTCAAGACCTTCGATTCCGTCACTGAAGGCTGCCAGGGACAGTTCTGGACCCTGGCCTACGCCGAGGATGCGCTATGGGTCGGCAGCAGCAGCCATGGGGTCTGCCGCGTCGGCGAAGATGGCTCGCTGCGCCATTTCCAGCATGATCGGGCGCAGCCCGGCGGTCTGCCGAGTGACACCGTCTTCAGCAGTCTGGTGGATGCGCAGGGACGGCTGTGGGTGGGCACCGAAGCCGGTGTGGCGCGCTGGAACGGCCACGCCTTCGAAGCCGTGGCGCCGCGCGAACTGGCGGCGGTGAGCGTGCTGCGGCTGAGCCGCGATGCCGATGGCGCAATCTGGGTCGGTACGCAGAACGACGGCCTGTACCGCATCGATGCGCAGGATCGGGTGACGCGACCGGCCTGGGCCGACAGTGCCCGCCTGCGCTCGGCACTGGTCCTGGCCGACAGCCACGGAGGCTACTGGGCGGGAACCTCCGATGGCCTGCTGCGTGGTGACGGCCAGGTGCTGCGCAGGCTGGAAGGCGACCGTGGCAGTGGTTTCCTGACCGGCCACAGTGGCGTGCTCGACCTGATGCAGGACCATGAGGGAGGGCTGTGGGTCGCACTGCTGACCCAGGGCCTGGCTTACCTGCCGCCCGACTGGCGACGCTTTTCAACCTGGTACCAGTTCGATGGCAAGCCGCTGGACAGCCAGTACCTGTTGAGTGCTGCCAGCGACGGTCGCAGCTACTACGTCGGTTCTGCGCATGGCGTCTACCAGATCGATGCACAGGGGACGTTGAGCCTGCTGGTCAGCGACCGCGAACTGGGCAGCGGCGCGGTGTGGTCGGTGCTGCCACGTCCCGACGGCAGGCTGTGGCTCGGCCGCGCGGGGCGCATCAGCGTCTACGACCCCGCCACCGGTGTGCTGCGCGACTGGCGCATTGGCGGTGGCGCCGACCTTCGGCAGCGGATCGATCTGATGCGGCAGGCCCCCGATGGCACGGTCTGGGTATCGGTGATGAACCTGGGCCTGCAACAGCGCAGTGCCGACGGCCGCCTGCTGCGCAGTTTCGACGGCGCTACGCTGCGAGGCAGCACCGACGCGCCGGTCGAGCAGATCCGCTTCGATGCCAGTGGGCACGCCTGGGTGGTCGGGGAAATGGGCATCTGGCGCGAGCAGGGAGACCGCTTCGAAGCGGTGCCCGGCGTTTCCAGGGGGCCCATCTACGATCTGGTATGGATCGATCCCCGGCAGTTGTGGATCGCACGCCAGGGCGCATTCGAGCGCTACCAGTGGGATGGCCTGAGCCTGCGCCTGATCCAGCGCGTCGATGCCAGTGCCGGCGTGCCGCCGGTCAGCATGGGTGGGCTGGCCCTGGCCCGGAACGGTCAGTTGTGGGCGACGACGCCCCGCGGCCTGCTGCGCTGGGATCCGAAACAGCGTCGCCTGCAGATCTTCAATGAACGCGACGGCCTGCTTGATGCCGAGTTCACCGGACGCCCACCGGCAATCGATGCCGATGGCCGGGTGCTGGCCGTTACCCAGACCGGCATGGTGGGCTTCGATCCGAATGCTGCCGACGCCGAGCTGCCACCCTCGCAGCTGGTGATCGCGCAGGTTCGCGTCCGTCGCGATGATGCGCGCGGCTGGCAGCCCTTGCCGACCTCCGGCCTGCTGTTGCTGGGGCCCGACGACCGTGACCTGCAGATCGATGCACGCCTGCTGTCCTACGCCAACCCGCAGGGCAACCGCTACCGGTTCCGCGTGCAGGGATACGACCAGAACTGGGTGGAACAGGGCGGGGACGGCCAACGCACGTTGTCGCGGCTGCCGCCCGGCACCTACGCCATCGAGGTGCAGGCCGCGACGGCCAGTGGTCCGTGGACGCCCTCGCAGCAGTTGCACATCAAGGTACTGCCCCCCTGGTGGCGCAGCGGCATGGCGATTTTCGGCTATGCAATGCTGGGCTCGCTGTTGCTGTTGGCACTGCTGTGGTCGATCCGCAGGCGGCTGCGGCGACGCCAGCAGTGGCAGTTGACGGTGCACAAGCAGCAGATCGCCGAGCAGGCATCGCAGGCCAAGAGCCGCTTCCTGGCGACCCTGGGCCACGAAGTGCGCACGCCGATGACCGGTGTACTGGGCATGAGCGAACTGCTGCTGTCCACCGAACTGGACCCGGTGCAGCGCAGCTATGCCGGTTCGATCCAGCAGGCCGGCAGCCATCTGCTGCGCCTGGTCAACGATGCGTTGGACCTGGCCCGGATCGAGGCTGGCCGGCTTGAACTGGACATCCGCCCGTTCGACCTGGGCGGACTGCTGGACCAGGTGCAGGCGTTGATGCAGCCGATGGCACAACAGCGCAGGCTGGCGTTCCAGCGCGGGGAGGCATTGCCAGGCCCGATCTGCGTCAGTGGCGATGAGATGCGCGTCCGCCAGATCCTGCTGAACCTGCTGGGCAACGCGATCAAGTTCACCGAGCGTGGCCATGTCGGCCTGGCGGCGCGCCTGGACGACGACGGCGGCGCGGTGACGTTCGAGGTCAGCGACAGCGGGCCGGGCATCAATGCCGAGCAGCAGCAGCGCCTGTTCCACCGCTTCGAACAGGCCGATGGCCCGCGTACCGCCTCGCGCTATGGTGGCAGCGGGCTGGGCCTGGCGATCTGCCAGGAGCTGGCGGTGGCGATGGGCGGCCGCATCGATGTCGACAGCCAGCCGGGGCGTGGCGCACGCTTCGCCGTGCGGCTGCCGCTGCCGTGGAGCCGGCAGCAGGCCTCCAGCCCTGGCGAGGCAGCGTCGCCGATGCTGCCTGCACTGCGCATCCTGCTGGTCGAGGACGATGCCACCGTTGCCGAGGTCATCGCCGGTCTGCTGCGCAGCCGTGGCCATGAGGTGGTGCACGTGCTGCATGGCCTGGGCGCACTGTCGGAAATATCCACCGAGGGGTTCGACGTCGGCCTGCTCGACCTCGACCTGCCGGCACTCGATGGCACCGCCATCGCCCGCCAACTGCGCGCGATGGGCTACGAACTGCCGTTGGTGGCCGTTACCGCGCGCTCGGATGCCTATGCCGAGGCGCAGGTGCTTGCGGCCGGATTCGATGGTTTCCTGCGCAAGCCGGTGACCGGCGATCTGCTGGTGGCGGCGATTGCCCAGGCGCGCAGTAAACGCCAGATCATCAGCTGAGTACGGCATCCTGCGGCGTGAATCGCGCAACTTTCGGTTTACCATGCCGACGCCCACGGCGTGGGCATCATCAACAGCAGCGTGAGGAGGCCATCGGTGGTGTATCTGCGGGCAGTGACGCTGCTGATGCTGCTGCTGTGCTGCCTGGTGCCCGCTGCCGCGCAGCCGGTGCCGCCTTCGCCGCGCCAGGTCACCGTGTTCGATGGGCTGCCGTCCAACACCGTCAACCGCATGGCCGAGGACCGCTACGGCTACCTGTGGATTGCCACCAACGATGGCCTGGCCCGCTACGACGGGCGCAACTACCGCATCTGGCGTTCCGAAGACGGCCTGCGCGACAACCGCATCTGGAGCGTGCTGGTCGATGCCCGCAACGAGCTGTGGATCGGCACTGAAAATGCCGGCCTGGTGCGGATGTCGGCCGATCGCCGCCAGCTGCGCTTCTACGACCGCAGCAGCCAGCCGCTGATGGGCAGCAACACCGTCTGGAGCCTGGCTGCGACACCGGATGGCGCGATCTGGTTCGGCACCCACGAGGGCGGCCTGTACCGGCTGGACAGCAATGACCGTCTGCAGCGGTTCCTGCCCGAAGCGAACAACCCGCGCAGTCTGCCGGCCGCGTCGGTGCCCTACCTGGCCACGCTTGCCGATGGCAGCCTGTGGGTCGGCACCAAGCATGGCGTGGCGCGCTGGACCGGTACCGATTTCGAACGCATCGGCGGCGACCTGGTGCCCAGCCTGCTGATCAATGGACTGACCGCAGAACCCGACGGCAGCCTCTGGATCAGCACGCTGGCCGGGGCCACGGTGCGGCGCCCGGATGGCCGTTTCGAATCCGTTCCCTGGACATTGCCGGCCGGCGACCAGGTGCTGGGCATGATGCTGCGCGACGAGCAGGGCGGGCACTGGCTGGACACGCGCAGCGGCCTGGGCCGGGGCATCGATGGCCGCTACCAGACCGTACCGCTGTACAGTGCCATCGCCCGTGGCCTGGTGCGGCCGAACTGGACCGGCGCCTATGAGGACCGCGAAGGCGGCATCTGGCTGGCCAGTACCAATGCCGGCCTGTGGCACCTGCTTCCGCGCTGGTGGCAGTTCTCGGTGTTCTCGCGGCTGGAGGATGATCCGTCCTCGCTGCGCAATTCCTATGTGCTCGGTACCAGCCCCTCCAGCAATGGCGGGGTGTGGACGGTCGGCAGCCATGGCGCGCTGGACCGCTTCAATCCGCGCACGGGCGTGATCGAGCAGCACCGCACCTTCGTCAACGGCATGCACTGGCTGACCTCGGTGCGCGAAGACCGGCAGGGCCAGGTGTGGGTGGGCTCGACCGACGCCCTGATGCGCTACGAACCGCGTCGTGGCGAGCTGCGGCGCTGGGGGCGGGACTCGGGCGCGGACGCGACCATGGAAGGCAACATCGAGGCGATGATGACCTGCGATGGCGACAGCCTGTGGTTGATGCTGTCATCGGGGCTGCAGCAGCGTGATCTGGACGGGCACGTGCGCCGGCGGCTGGAAAACGGCCAGGACGGTCTGCAGGCCGGTCAGCTCAATCTGGACGTGGAATGCGGCCCGCAGGACCGGATCTGGCTGGCCAGCAGCCGCGGCCTGCTGCAATGGCAACCGGATGCGCAGCGCTTCCAGCCGGTGCCCGGTGCGCCGGCCACTGCGGTGTACGCCCTGCACGTGGGCAAGGACGGCCAGGTCTGGTTGTCCGAGGATGGTCGCCTGTCGCGGTATCTCTGGAGCCAGGGCCGGCTGGAACGGCAGGCGGTAGTGGGCGCCGAGCAGGGCTATCCGGCGATTTCCGCTACCGGCCTGGTGGTCGACGCGCAGGGCGTGGCGTGGGCCACCAGCGCCCGCGGCCTGGTGCGGGTGAGTGCCGATGGCGAGAGCGTACGCCTGTACGGGGTGCACGATGGGCTGCCCAGCCAGGAGTTCCGCGAACACACCCTGATCGCCTCCTCGGCGGGGCGCATGGTGGCGGGTACCCCCGCCGGTGTGGTCGTGTTCGATCCCGAACAGGTTCGACCGTCCACCCGGCGTGCGCCGCTGGTGATCGAGCGGGTGGAGGTACGCCGCAACGAGCAGCTGCTGGACCTGACCCATGACACGCCATTGCAGATCGCCGATGGTGACCGCGACCTGCGTATCGTCGCGCGCCTGTTGTCCTTCGCCGATTCGGCTTCCAACACCTACCGCTACCGGTTGGCCGGCTACGACCCGGATTGGGTCGAGGTGGGCCCGGCAGGCGAGCGCCTGTTCTCGCGCCTGCCACCCGGCGCCTACCGGCTGGAAGTGCAGGCGCGCTCGGCCGACCACGTGTGGTCGCGGGTGCAGACCCTGGAATTCCATGTGCAGCCGCCGTGGTGGCGCAGCTTGTCCGGCCTGCTGGTGCTGGCCTCGATCGGGTTGCTGCTGACCAGCTGGTTCGCCTGGTTGTACCGGCGGCGGCTGCAGCGCCAGCACGCCTACCAGCTCGCCCTGCACAAGCAGGATCTGGCCGAGCACGCATCGGCGGCCAAGACGCGCTTCCTTGCCAATCTCGGCCATGAAATCCGCACGCCGATGACCGGGGTGCTGGGCATGAGTGAGCTGCTGCTGGCCTCGCCGCTGGATCCGCAGCAGCGCGGCTATACCCAGTCGATCCGGCATGCGGGCGAGCATCTGCTGCACCTGGTCAATGATGCGCTGGACCTGGCGCGGATCGAATCGGGGCGCCTGGAACTGCAGTCCAACGCGTTCGGTCTCAATCGCCTGCTGCAGGATCTGGCCGCGCTGATGGGGCCACTGGCTGCACAGAAGGGCCTGCGGTTCATCCTCGACAACCAGTTGCCGGCAGGGCTGCAGGCGACCGGCGATGCGATGCGGGTGCGGCAGATCCTGCTCAACCTGCTGTCCAACGCGGTCAAGTTCACCAGCCGCGGCAGCATCACGCTGCACGCGCGTTGCGAGGAAGGGCCGCGTGGGCTGTATTTCGAGGTGCGCGATACCGGCCCGGGCATCAGCCAGGAGCAGCAGCAACGGTTGTTCCGCCGCTTCGAGCAGGCCGACGGTGCTCGCACCGCAGCGCAGTACGGCGGCAGCGGCCTGGGCCTGGCGATCTGCCGCGAGCTGGCACTGGCCATGCAGGGCCGGATCCGGGTGGAAAGCCAGCTGGGCAGCGGTACCTGCTTTGGTGTCAGCCTGCCGTTGCCGCTGCAGCAGGGGGCGGCCAGCGACGGAGGTGCCGACAGTGACGCCGCCGCTGCTGCGGTCAACATGCCGCCGCTGCGGGTGTTGCTGGTGGAGGACGATGCGACCGTGGCCGATGTGATGTGTGGGCTGCTGACCACCCGTGGCCATGAGGTGGTCCACGCGGCCCACGCGCTGGCCGCGCTGCGTGAAATCAGCGCGGGTGATTTCGATGTCGGCCTGCTCGATCTGGATCTGCCGGGCCTGAGCGGTTTCGAACTGGCCCAGCATCTGCGCAACCAGGGTTACACGTTGCCGCTGCTGGCGGTGACCGCACGCACCGACCCGGACCTGCAGCAGCAGGTGGAAGCGGCCGGCATCGGTGGTTTCCTGCGCAAGCCGGTGACCGGTGAGCTGCTGGTGGAAGCGATCGCCCGCGTGCTGGGGCGGTAGGGGTTCGGCAGGGCTGCGCCCTGCACCCGCCGAATCAACGGCAACGGCAAAGCAAAAGCTGGCATTCCGTGGGATGGCGGGGTGGGTCCGGTTGCGGGGGACGCTGCAAGTACGTCCCTGTAAGCTCGGTCGCGCCATCCATGGCGCTCACGCCCCCGCAACCGGACCC
>NZ_JAVDSR010000017.1:0-77143 GCF_031455455.1 Stenotrophomonas sp. 1337
GCGGTGTGGGTAGGCAGGACCGTTGGCGCCATGGATGGCGCCATCGAGCCCCCAAGGACGGGTTTACGGCGTGTCCTGCCTACCCACACCGCCCCGCCATCCCACGGAATGCCCGCTGTTGCCATTGCTGTTGCTTGAATGTCGTAGCAGGTGCAGGGCGCAGCCCTGCTCGACCAACCTCACACCGTGATGGTCTGGGTCAGCGATTCCCAGGTCGGCGGCACCGGCCAGGACGCGGCCTGGTTGCCATCCAGCACCCGCCGCAGGTCGCGCGGATCGATCTGCGGGGCCAGCACATGCACCAGCTCCAGCGCGTAGTCGCGCAGCACCCGGTCGCGCGGCAGCACCGCCCAGGCCACGCACTCGGTGATCGGTGCCGGCGCCGGCCATACCCGCAGGTCTTCATCGTTGGCGCTGATCGCCATCTCGGCCAGCAGACCTACCCCCAGACCCGTACGCACATAAGTCTTGATCAGGTCCGCATCCAGCGCCGTCAGCGCCAGATCGGGTACCAGGCTCTGCGCGGCAAAAGCGCGCTGCAACGAGGAGTTGGGCCGGGTCGAGGATTCGTAGCTGATCAACGGCTGGCGTGACAATGCCGCCAGGTCCGGTGCGCGCCCGGCGCGATCCAGCGGATGGCCCTTGGGCACCACCACCAGCCGCCGCCAGCGGAACAGCGGCACGGCGATGCCATCGCTGGGTTCACTGCCGGCGGTACTGATGATCGCGATATCGGCATCGCCCTGGTTCAGCCGGTCCAGCGCATCGGCCTCACCGGCCTGCTGCAGGTGCACGCTGACCTGGGGATAGGCCTGCTTGATGCGCGCCACCGCCGGCGGCAGCACGAAACGCGCCTGGGTGTGGGTGGTGGTCAGGATCAGCTGGCCCTGGCTCTCGCGACGCTGGTTGGCCGCGTAGGTGCGGATGTTGTTGGCCTCGGACAGCACCGCGCGGGCGCGGCTGATCACTTCGGTGCCAGCCGGGGTGACCGACTCCAGGCTGCGCCCCTTGCGTACGAACAGCAGGAAGCCCAGTTCGTCCTCCAGCTGCTTGAGCTGCTTGGACAGCCCAGGCTGGGTGGCATGCACGCGCGAGGCGGCGAGCGTGATGTTCAGCTCGGCGTCGGCGATGGCAACCAGGTAGCGCAGCTGGGTCAGCGTCATGGCAGGCGGGCGATGTGGGGGCGGAGGTCCACTCTAGGGTCAATTGCCGTCACCAGCTTATAACCAAAGGTTGTTTAAGAAAGGTATCTGGTCATTTCCGGGCGTCATATGCCGGCGCTACGGTCAGCCGGCAGCCGCTGGCCTGAACAGCCAGCCCACTTCCTTTTCGCCCGCCGAGCCCGGCGCGGCCTGTTCCTGGAGCGCTCCCATGGCCCTGTACGACTCCATCCTCGACACCATCGGCAACACCCCCATCGTCAAGCTGCAGCGACTGGCGCCGCAGGGCGTGACCCTGTACGCCAAGGTCGAGTCCTTCAATCCGGGCGGCTCGGTGAAGGATCGCCTGGCGCTGGCGATCATCCTCGATGCCGAACAGCGTGGCCTGCTCAAGCCGGGCGACACCATCGTCGAAGCCACCTCGGGCAACACCGGCGTCGCCCTGGCGATGGTGGCGGCCGCACGCGGCTACAAGTTCGTGGCGACCATGGTCGAGACCTTCTCGGTGGAACGCCGCAAGCTGATGCGGGCCTACGGCGCGAAGGTCATCCTGACCCCGGCCGCCGAGCGCGGCAGCGGCATGGTGCGCAGGGCGCGCGAGCTGGCCGAGGAACACGGTTGGTTCCTGGCCAGCCAGTTCGCCAACCCGGCCAACCCGGCCTACCACCGCAACACCACCGCCGCGGAGATCCTGCGTGATTTCGCCGGCAAGCGGCTGGACTACTTCGTGAGTGGCTGGGGAACCGGCGGCACCTTGACCGGCGTCGGCGAAGTACTGAAGGTCGCCCGCCCGGACACCCGCATCATCGCCACCGAGCCGGCCGGCGCCGCCTTGCTGAAGGGCGATGACTGGAAGCCGCACAAGATCCAGGGCTGGACCCCGGACTTCGTGCCCGATGTGCTCAACCGCAATGTGGTGGACGAACTGGTGACGGTGGAAGATGACCGCGCGATCGCCACCGCCCGCCGGCTGGCGGCGGAGGAAGGCATCTTCGTAGGCATCTCCGCCGGTGCCACGGTTGCCAGCGCACTGGACGTGGCAGATCGCGCCGAACCGGGCGCGGTGATCCTGGCGATGTTGCCGGACACCGGTGAACGCTACTTCTCCACGCCGCTGTTCGCCGACGTCAATGAAGGTTCGGACGACGACTGGTTGGCCGGTCTGCCCTGATCGCCGCGTTGTCGATGACAGCAGGATGACGCCCACCCTCGCGGTGGGCGTTTGCTATTTGGGTGATCCTGTCTGGGTATTGCCGACGGAAGCGGACAGCTTTCCCCAGAAATCATAAGAGATTCACCCCGAAAACTTTCGTTTTGCCCGCCTGCGGCGCTCGCTTCAGCCTGCGTGAAGGCGCCGCCGGCCATCGTGCATGAACAGCGCGGATCGCAGTGCATGAGACGGTCATGACGCAGCATCGATGCCCTGTCCCGCAAGATGCGGGTGCAGCCAGCGTGGGCACGGCGCGCAACAACTACAGGCAGGAGACGGACGCATGAAGATCGAAGTGTGGCAGGGCGACATTACGGCCCTGGCGGTGGATGCGATCGTCAACGCGGCCAATGAATCACTGCTCGGTGGCGGCGGTGTCGACGGCGCCATCCATCGTGCGGCCGGCCCTGGCCTGCTGGCCGAGTGCGAGCGTCTGCCGGAGCTGCGCCCCGGTGTGCGCTGCCCGACCGGTGAGGTGCGCGCAACCGATGCCTATGCGCTTCCGGCACGGCACGTACTGCATACGGTCGGTCCGGCCTGGCACGACGGCCAGCGCGACGAACCGGCATTGCTGGCGAACTGCTACTGGAAGTCGCTGCAGCTGGCCGAATCACTGAACCTGCAGTCGATCGCGTTCCCGGCCATCAGCTGCGGTGTGTATGGCTATCCGCTGTACCAGGCCGCACAGATCGCGGTCACCGAAACACTCGCCTGGCAGCGCAGCCACGCCCAGCCGATGCGGATCGTGCTGGTGGCGTTCAACACGGCGACCGCCAAGGCCTACCAGCAGGCACTGTCGGCCGCAGGCCAGGTCGCCGACAGCGGGCGCGGTTCGCTGCTGTCGCCCTTGGGCGATACCGGCTTCGTGCCGGCGCATTGAAACAACGCCGTGTGTGGAAGAAAAAAGGCCGGGCAATGCCCGGCCTTTTCGTTTGCATCCTCGTGGCGGCGTCAGTCCGTCGCTTCAGCGGCGGCGTCGGCCGCCGCCGTAGCAGCAGCTGATGCAGCGGCCGAAGCGGCGCCGTCGATCTGCACGCGTACTTCCACCATGCCCGCTTCATCGCTCAGGCTGGACACGTCCACGGTGTAGTGGCCGGCAGGCAGCGATTCTTCCACGCGTGCGTTGGTGCCGTTGCCACCATCGTCATTGACCAGCTCCACGTCGCCGCCGACCACACGCAGTACCGTATCCACCTGGCTGGAAATGGCGTCCAGGCGCACATCGGCCGCACGCGGCAGGCTCAGCAGGAAGCGGCGGCGGCCTTCGCCATCGAGCATGGCGAACACACTTCCGGTGTTCGGCAGGGAGGTGCCATCACGCATGACCATGTTGGCCGGCAGCTCGGTGCGCTTGGCCGTCAGTTTGAAAGCGCCGGTACTGTCTTCATCCAGGCTGCGCACGCGCAGGGTGTACTTGCCCGGTTCCAGCGGCATGCCGATGCGCGAATTGGTGTCATCACCGCCATCGTCGTTCTCCGACTGGACGCCGTTGCCATCCAGCTTCAGCACCGTATCGAACGCCTTCGATTCCAGGCGGATTTCGTACATGCCCGCCTTGTCCACCTGCAGGGTGTAATCCTGCGACTTGGAGGCCAGCAGGTCGGCGATCTCACCTTCGGCCACTATCGGCTTGCCGTCATACGGCACCAGTTTCTCGGCGCGCAGGCGGTACGGACCGAAGGCGGAGGGGCCGTCGGCATTGATGGCCACCTGGTAGCTGCCAGTGCCGTTGGCGCGGAACGCCAGCGAGACGTCGTTGCCGCGCTCGTAGCCCGAGTTGCTGCTGGCCACCAGCACGCCATTGTTGAACACGGCGATCGAGCCGCGCAGCGCACCGGTCAACGTGATGCCGGCCAGTTGCTTGTCTTCCAGCTTCAGCTGGTACAGCTGATGGTGGCTGCCATCGTTGAAATTGACGCCGCTGCGCGAGGTGATTTCGCCGGAGACCGGCTTGTCGAACTCCAGCGAGGGGGCCTTGCCCATGTCCGTGCTGCCACCCATCCGGTTGCAGCCGCCGACAGCCAGCACCGTGGCAACGGCCAGCGTAATTGCGGTGATACGCATGTTCCTTCTCCTTGGCCTTCCATGTATGCCCCCCGCACTGGCCTGGCGTGCGGGAGGCGGCAACGATACCGGCAAAAGCAAACGCCGGCATGATGCCGGCGCTGCCCTGTTCAGTTCATGCTGCAGAACCTGCGGATCAGCCGTTCCACTTGCCCAGCGCGGCCTGGCCGTTTTCCTTGGCACGCTCGTAGACGGTCTTCTGTGCTGCGGCGTAGTTGCCCTTCATGTCCTTGGCCCACAGCTTCAGCGCCGCCTGCTGCATGGCACGGCCATAAGAGAAGCTCAGCGGCCACGGCAGGTTGCCCATCTGGTTCATGGCGTTGAGGTGGGCGGTGGACTGCTCATCGCTCTGGCCACCGGACAGGAACACCACGCCCGGCAGGATCGCCGGCACGGTGCTCTTCAGGCACATCACGGTCGACTCGGCCACTTCCTCGACATCGGCCTGCTCGTCGCAGCCCTTGCCGGAGATGACCATCGAAGCCTTCAGGATGGTGCCTTCCAGCAGCACGTTCTGCTGGTACAGCGCGTCGAACAGCGAACGCAGGGTGGCTTCGGTGACTTCGTAGCAGGTCTCGATGTCGTGCTCGCCGTCCATGATCACTTCCGGCTCGACCATCGGCACCAGGCCGCATTCCTGGCACAGCGCGGCGTAGCGGGCCAGCGCATGCGCGTTGGACTCGATGCAGGTGCCCGACGGAATGCTCTCGCCGATGTTGATGACCGCACGCCACTTGGCAAAGCGCGCGCCCAGCTTGTAGTACTCCTGCAGGCGCTCGCGCAGGCCGTCCAGGCCCTCGGTGACCAGCTCGCCCGGGCAGCCGGCCAGCGGGTGCGCACCCTTGTCCACCTTGATGCCCGGGATCATGCCGTGGTCGGACATGTACTTGGCGAACGGCACGCCGTCCTTGGTCGACTGGCGGATGGTCTCGTCGTACAGGATGGCGCCGGAAATGTGCTCGTTGAGCTTCGGCGTGGTCAGCAGCAGTTCGCGGTAGGCGCGACGGTTCTCTTCGGTGTTCTCGATGCCTACGCTGGCAAAGCGCTTGGCGATGGTACCGGTGGATTCGTCGATCGCGATGATGCCCTTGCCCGGGGCAACCATGGCCTGGGCGGTTTCAGCCAGCTGTTCGATGCTCATGTACTTCCTGTGGCGGGTGCGGGAAAAACGTAAGTATAGCCCCGCTATCCGTTGCCCCGACGTGGAGGCTCGGATGGAACCGGTTCCACTGTCTGTGCGGGACAGGAAATGTCCTGCCGGATCGGGTCAGAGCCCCTTTCGGGGATCTGACCCCGGGTCGGATCCGCGCCGCGGCTCCGACCCGATGTGGCCACCTCTTACAGGTCGCCCAGACCGCTGGCGCGGCCGTCTTCGCCCACTTCCAGCAGGCGCAGGGTATTGGTCGCGCCGTGGGTTTCCATGTGCTCACCGCTGGTGAACACCACACGGTCGCCGGCCTGCAGCATGCCGCCCTCCACCAGCAGGCGGATGCTGCCGCGTGCGGCTTCGCGCGGGGTGAAGCCCCGGCTGTCGAAGTTGATCGGGAACACATCGCGCATCAGCGCCATCTGCCGGCGGGCGCCGTCGTGGCGGGTGACCGCGAACACCGGTGCCGAGGCACGGAATCGCGACAGGTAGCGCGCGGTGCCACCGGATTCGGTCATCGCCACGATCGCGCGCACGCCCACGTGCTGGGACAGGAACATGGTGGCCATGGCAATGGCCTGGTCGGCACGTTCCAGGTTGCGCGGCGAAGCGCCGAAGTCGGTCTCGGTCTGGAACTGGCGCTCGGCACCCAGGCAGATGCGCGCCATCGCTTCGACCGCCTTGACCGGATACGCACCGGCGGCGGTTTCGGCCGACAGCATCACCGCATCGGTACCGTCGATGACCGAGTTGGCCACGTCCAGCACTTCGGCACGGGTCGGGATCGGGCTTTCGACCATCGACTGCAGCATCTGGGTGGCGGTGATCACCACCTTGTTCTGCGCCAGCGAGGCCTTGATGATCTTCTTCTGCAGGCCCGGCAGTTCGGCATCGCCGATTTCCACGCCCAGGTCGCCACGCGCCACCATCACCACGTCACTGGCGTCGACGATCTCTTCCAGGTTCTCGATGGCCTCGGTGCGCTCGATCTTGGACACCAGCGCGGCGTAGCAGCCGTGCGATTCGGCGATCTCGCGCGCATCGTTCATGTCCTGCGCATTGCGGCAGAACGATACGGCGATGAAATCCACGCCGATCTTGGCGACGATGCCGATCAGTTCCTTGTCGCGCTCGGTCAGCGCGCCCAGCGACAGGCCACCGCCCTGCTTGTTCAGGCCCTTGCGATCGGACAACGGACCATCGTTGAGCACGGTGTTGATGATGCGCTCGCCCTGCACTTCCACCACCTGCAGCTGCATCAGGCCATCGTCGAGCAGCAGCACGTCACCGGCGGTCACGTCCTGCGGCAGGCCGAGGTAGCTCACGCCCACCTGGGTGGCATCGCCGGGGCCGGCATCGGTGCTGGCGATCAGGTCGAAGCGGTCACCGGCCTTGAGATGCACCTTGCCCTCGGCGAAGCGCTCGATGCGGATCTTCGGGCCCGGCAGGTCTGCCAGGATGCCCACTTCAACACCCACGCGCTGCGCGGCGGCGCGCACATCGGCGGCACGCTTGGCCTGGCCGGACGGGTCACCGTGGCTGAAGTTGAGGCGCACCACGTTGACGCCGGCGCGGAACAGATCCTCCAGCACGCCCGGCGGATCGGTAGCCGGACCGAGGGTGGCAAGGATCTTGGTGCGACGCTGACGCTCGAACATGATGGATGGGCCTCTCCCGTTAAAGGACGGAAATTAGCACATCCTTCACGTCCCATGTATACGGTTACAGCCTTGTGCTGCCTGACTCTGCGGGACATCGCATGGACATGTTCCGGACATACGCTGGTCGATGGCAGCGGAAACGCCGCCGGGCAAGGCCCGGCGCGCGGCATCGTCCAACTCAGGCAAGCAAGGCCAGCAGCTGCGCCGGATCACGGGCCAGCTGCCCGGCACCGGCCTCGGTCAGCTCCTGCTCGCCACCAAAGCCCCACAGCACGCCCACACTGCGCAGCCCGTGGTGACGGGCGCCCTCGATGTCCATGCGGCGGTCGCCGATCATCCAGCAGCGTTCCGGCGCCAGCTGCAGCCGATGCAGCGCCTCGCCCACCAGCTGCGGCTTGCTGCTGCGCGAGCCATCCGGAGTTGAACCGATCACGTCCTCGAACAGGCCACCGAACGGCAGATGCTCGACGATGCGGCGGGCATGCGGCTCGTTCTTGGCGGTGACCACCGCAAGGCGATGGCCGCGTGCGTGCAGCGCGCGTACCACCGCTTCGATGTCCGGGTAGATCGTATGCTCGCGCCAGCCTTCCACGTCGAAACGCTCGCGATAGAAGGCCACGGCCTGCTCCACCCGCTCGGGCTCACCGAACAACGGCGCAAACGTGGTGCGCAGCGATGGGCCGATCCAGCCCAGCAACGTTTCCTGCGGCGGCACCGGGTGATCCATCTTCTGCAGCGCATAGGCGATGCAGGTGGTGATGCCCACTTCCGAATCGATCAGCGTGCCGTCCATGTCGAAGAAGAGCGTTGCACGCTCTTCTCCGTCCACCCGCGGATCGACGCTCATGCGCCGCGCGCGGCCAGGGCAGCCACCGCCGGCAGCGTCTTGCCTTCCAGGAATTCCAGGAACGCGCCGCCACCGGTGGAGATGTAGCTGACCTGCTGGGCGATATCGAACTTGTCGACCGCGGCCAGGGTATCGCCACCACCGGCGATGGAGAACGCCGGCGAGCTGGCGATGGCGCGGGCCAGCGCTTCGGTGCCCTTGCTGAAGGCTTCGAACTCGAACACGCCGACCGGGCCGTTCCAGACCACGGTGCCGGCCTTGGCGATCAGCTGTGCGTACTGCGCGGCCGTCTGCGGGCCGATATCCAGGATCAGGTCATCCTCGGCCACCGCATCGACGGCCTTCACTTCTGCAGCCGCGTCGGGCAGGAACTGCTTGGCGGTGACCACGTCCACCGGCAGCGGGATGTCCGCACCCCGCGCCTTGGCGTCGGCCACGATCTTCCGGGCGGTATCCAGCAGGTCCGGCTCGTACAGCGACTTGCCGACCTTGTAGCCGGCCGCCGCGATGAAGGTGTTGGCGATGCCGCCACCGACAATCAGCTGGTCGACCTTGCCGACCAGGTTGGCCAGCAGCTCCAGCTTGGTGCTGACCTTGCTGCCGGCGACGATGGCCAGCAGCGGCTTGGCCGGCGCATCCAGCGCCAGTGCCAGTGCATCCAGCTCGGCCATCAGCAGCGGGCCACCGGCAGCGACCGGGGCGAAACGGATCACGCCATGGGTGGATGCCTGCGCGCGGTGCGCGGTACCGAACGCATCCATCACGAACACATCGCAGAGGGCGGCGTACTTCTTCGACAGGGCTTCATCGTCCTTGCCCTCGCCAACGTTCATGCGGCAGTTTTCCAGCAGCACCAGCTGGCCCGGCTGCACGTCGACGCCGTCGACCCAGTCACGCACCAGCGGCACTTCGCGACCCAGCAGCACCGACAGGCGCTCGGCCACCGGCGTCAGCGAATCGGCTTCGCTCCACACGCCTTCCTTGGGGCGGCCCAGGTGCGAGGTGACCATCACCGCCGCGCCCTGCTCCAGCGCGCGCTTGAGCGTCGGCAGGGAAGCGGTGATGCGCTGTTCGGAGGTGATGCGGCCATTCTCGATCGGCACGTTCAGATCCTGGCGGATCAGCACGCGCTTGCCGGAGAGGTCGAGGTCGGTCATGCGGACGATGGACATGGGCAACTCTTTGGCTCTGGAGATGGGATGCCGGCGTGCGGCAGACGGTCATTGTATCGGGTGCGGCTGGCGGCCGCGCCGCTGCCTGCGGCAGGCTTCGAAGCAACGGCAACAGCAACGGCAACGGCCGAAGCACTGGCGCTTCGTGGTGCTGTGGGTGGGCCGGGGCGGTGTGGGCCCGCGGGGACGCCGTGAATCCATCCCTGGAGGCTCGGGCGCGCCATCCATGGCGCTTACGCCCCCGCGACCCCACACCACCCCGGCCTCGACAGGTTCATGAGGCGGAGCGGACAGCAAAGGCAAAAGCAAAGGCGGTTTCTGGGGTCGGATGAAGAAAGAAGGGGTCGGATCCGTTCTCCTGCGGAAAACGGATCCGACCCCGACGGCCGTCGAGCGAAGCGACCCGCTTCTGCTCTTGCTCTTCTTTTTTCTTTTCCGTGGGTGGACGCACACGGAAATTGTCAGAGGCCGGGCGGGTGGGCTGGGCAGGGGTGTCAGCCGCATGGATGCGGCTGCCAAGCCTACAAGGACGTACTTGCGGCGTCCCCTGCACAGCCCACCCGCCCGGCCAAACCACGGCTTCTGCTACAAGGACGTACTTGCGGCGTCGCCTGCACAGTCCACCCGCCCGGCCAGACCACGGCTTCTGCTCTCAACGACTGCCCACCCACGAGGGGCTGCGCCGTTCGCTGCAAACTACGCCGAAGGCGACGGCTTCTGCTTCAGCAGGCTCAACGCCAGTCCACCAACAACCAGCACGCCCAGCCCCAGCAACGCCCACAGCAACCACGCCTTCCAGTCGTGCTGCGGCTTCAGCGCTGCGTCACCGGCGAGCGTCTCCGGACTGCCCTCCAAGCGTGCCAGCGTCGGCTGCCACGACGGATCATTGCGCTGCCGCAGTTCCTCGATCAGCACCGTGATCGGCGCCTCCGCGCGACGCGCGGTCGTGCTGCCCACGGCCAGCGCGTAGGGCGCTGCGCCCTGGCTGAGGAACACCATCACCTCCGGTTGATAGCCCAGGCGCAGGGTCGGGGCGCTGGTGGTCTCCACCGGGCTCGCGACCAGCTTCCAGTAACGGTCGCGGTACATGCCGCCCAACGGCTGTGCCGCCGATTGCTGGCGCTGGCCCGGTGCCCCCTGCTGCAGCTGATAGGCGATCCAGGGCGCGCTGCGGCGCTGCCACTCGGCGCTTTCGTCGTCGCGGCTGAACAGGGTCCACTGCACCAGGCTGTTGTCGGTGCTGGCCACGTCGGCGCGGGTCACCGGGAATCGACCATCCAGCTCAAAGGTGAATTCCCCCTTGCCCTGCGCGGTCGGTGTCAGCGACAGCCACTCCCAGGGCACCGTTGCCGGTGCCGGCGGCAGTTCGGCCAATACACTGCGCAGCTCCGGCAGGCGCGCCTCGCCCTGCGGCAGGATCCGCAGGTAGCGCACATTGCTGTCGACCTGCAGGCGTCGCTGCAGCAGGCGCTTGCCCGCACGCTGCAGGTCCACCAGGGGGACATCACGGGCGATCGACTGCCAGTGCTGCAGATCATCGCTGGCGTCAAGCTGTACCTGCGCCTGCAGCGGCTGGCCACTTTCGGCCCAGTCCAGCACCAGCGCTGCCAGCGGCTGCTGGCCAAGCACGCTGGCATCGATCAACCAGCCGCCCTGCCCGTTCGCCACCGCACCACCACCAAGCCTGGCCTCGACCCGGCGCACACGGCCGTCGGTATCGCGCTCGGTCAGCAGCTGCAGGTCGTTGCGCTGGGCCTCGGCCAGTGGTGGCAGCGCGAACCACGGCAGCTCGCGCTGCACCGGCGGCTGCGCCAACGGCTGGTCCGGCGCCAGCAGCGCCGACGGCAATGCCTGGCCGGCAGCGTTGAACACCTGCAGATCGCCCAGATCAGCGGCGCCTGCGCGGCGGTAGATCGCCGGCTCCAGCACCACCCGATAGGCACCGGACTGCGCGCTGGACAGGCTCAGTGGCCACTGTTCGGCGTACTGCGCGCGGTAGTCCGTGGCCTGCGCGGCAACCGCACCGGCCACGCCGAACAAGACCGGCAGCAACGCTCGGCTCCACTTCCTCATTGGTTTTCCTCCACGGTTGGCGGCGCGCTCGGCGGCGCGGGCGCCAGGTAGCCCACCACGGTGCACAGCAGGCCGTAGGCGATGAACGATGCGATTCCCAGCAGGTTGCCCAGATGCTGGCGGTCGATCAGCACCAGCTTGGCCAGCACCACGGCCATCAACACGGCACCGACCATCCACAGCACACGCTGGCCGCGACGCGAGCCCCACACCCAGGCGATCACGCCCAGTACGCTCCACAACACGGTCAGGCTGGTCTGGGCCAAGCTGAAGCGGGCCATCGTCGGATCCCAGGCGACCCCACCCCAATGATGCACGCCATGCAGCACCGTGCTGGTCAACGCGATGAAACCGGCCACGGCCAGCACCGGCACACGCAACCGCTGCAGCTGCGCTGGTCCCTGCGGGTCATACAGCCAGCGCGCGATCAGCAGCAGGCTGACCCACTGTGCAAGCTCGGCAGGATTGAGCAGCGGCAACCACGGCAACGGCGTGGCGTCGCCCGCCAGGGTCAGGCCGAACAACCAGGCCAGCGCCAGCACCGCGAAAATCACGCACTGCAGCGGCAGGCGCACCGGATCAAACGCAGCACCCAGCGGCCAGCGCAGCACGTTCCAGCGCCACAGCGACAGCGCCGCCAGCAGCAGCCACGGCAACGTGACCAGCAACGCGGTCCAGCCCTGCGCCAGGCGCGCGTCGCCGCCGCCCCACAGGGCCAGCAGCGAAAGCAGCGACGGCCACAGCAGCCACCACAGGAACTGCGCGATACGGGCCACGCCGCCGCTGCCCTGGCGCAGGCACAGCAGGCTGCGCACGCCAAGCATGGCGAACACCGCCCACGCCAATGCGCCATAGCCGGCAAAGGGCTGCTGGTGGGCATCGCTCTGCAGCAGGGCCAGCGGGAAGCCGGCGGCCAGCATCGCCAACGCGGTCACGCCCAGCGCACGTGCCGGCATGCGGCGTTGCACCTCCGAGGTCAGCCAGGCGGTGACGGCGGCCAGCACCAACACCGAGTCGGCCTGCGCCGAATGCTGGAAGAAGCGGCCGATTTCATGCACCAGACCGCCCAACCACCACAGCTGGCCCCACAGGTAGTACGCCAGGGCGATGTCATGGCGCTGCCTGCGCTGATAGCTCCACGCCGCCGCGAAACCCGCCACGGCCAGCAGCAGTGCGCCGATCGCGGTCGGGTTGAGCAGGAAACGCTGGTCCTGGTGCCAATGGTCGGCGCCCACCACGAATGCGAATGCGGCGGCGAGCTGCAGCAGCGCACCGGTCACCTGCGGCAACCAGCGCTTCTGGCGCAACCCCAGCCACGCCAGGCCGGCACCTTCCAGCGCGAACACCGCACCGGTGGCCCGCGCCGACAATGCCAGCGGCACCGCCAGCGTCGCAAAGCCCACCGCCAGTACCGCATGCGACTGCGCCAGCACCGTGTACGACGCGCGTGCGATCAGGGCCCGTGCCAGCAACGCATAGATCGCTGCCAGGCCCAGCGCGCACAGGGCCAGCGTCATCGGTTGTTCGTGCAGCATGCCGGCCTGCAACGAGAAGGCGATCAGCGGCGTGCCGAACACCAGGCTGCCGTCGACCAGATCGCGACGCCCGGCCGGCTGCCGGCGCGCATACAACAACGGAATCAGCAGATAGAAGACGAAGAACAGCAGCAGGAACGGTTCGGTACTGGCGAACTTGGCCGCGTCGTACTGCAGCACGCCCCAGAAGGTGCCGATGCCGAAGGTGAACGCGAAACCCAGCAGGTTCAGCACACGCCACGGGCGATACCAGGCAATGGCGAAAATGCCCGCGTTGAGCACGGCGTAGTAGCTGAACAGGCCGACGTGGTTGCCACTGCCGGTGGACAGCCACAGCGGCGCCATGAAGCCGGCCAGGATGCCCAGCACTGCCAACGTCCTCGAGTTCTGCACGACCGCCAGCACGCACAGCCCCGCCACCAGCGCGATCGAGCTGGCAAAAGCGAAGCCGGGCGCGAGCAGATCGAAACGCTTGAAGGCAGCGAAGATGGTCAGCAGCAGTACGCCGATGGCGCCCCCCTGCAGGGCCAGCGCGAACATCCGCCGGCGCTCGCGCTGGTGCCAGCCGAAGGCCAGCAGGCCCAGCGCACCGACGGTGATGCCCGCCAGCCGCAGCTCGACCGGCACCACCAGCCAGCCCTGGTCGCTGACGTACTTGAGCAGCGCAGCAACGCCGGCCAACAGCACCAGCATGCCGATCTTCACCGGCACATTGCCCTGGGTGAACCAGTGCTTGATCGCACCGATCGCGCGCTCGACCAGGTTCGGCAGGGCCGGTTCCGCTGGCAAGGGTGGCAATGTGGGCTCAGGTGGCAATGGCGGTGGCGGCGACGGACGCGCGGGTTGGGCCGGCGGCGGCAGCTCCTCGCGGGCGGCAACCGGCGGCGGGGCCGTGGCCGCCGTGGGCCGCAGGAACGAGGGCTCGCTGCTGGGTTCACGTGTTGCCGCAGGCGCGCGCGGCGGCTCGGCCACGGCCGAGGACGCACGGTCTACGGTCCCTGCCGGGTTGGGCGCGACCTGCACGCTCTGTGCGGCTTCCAGCGCGGCGACCCGCCGGCGCAGGCCGGCAATCATCACCAGCGCCACCACCAGCAGCAGCGGTATCGCCAGCAGGACCAGTACTGCCAGGACCAAGAGTGCTTCCATTCCTCGCCTTCCAATGCGATCCCGCGCCACGATGGCGGCGGTCGACGGGCCCATGCTACGTCAGGCCGGGCCCCTTAAACGACGAACCCCGGCCAGGCCGGGGTTCGCGCGACGATCTTCGCAGGCCTTACTTGGCTGCGACGACCTTGGCCATTTCCAGGCACTTGTTGGAATAGCCCCACTCGTTGTCGTACCACGACACGAGCTTGACGAAGGTGCCGTCCAGCGCGATGCCGGCGTCTGCGTCGAACACCGAGGTGTGGGTTTCACCGCGGAAATCGGTGGCCACCACCTTGTCTTCGGTGTAGCCCAGGATGCCCTTCAGCGCGCCTTCGCTCTGTGCCTTCACTTCGGCGCAGATCTCGGCGTAGGTGGCTTCCTTTTCCAGCTCGACGGTCAGGTCGACCACCGACACGTCCGAGGTCGGCACGCGGAAGCTCATGCCGGTCAGCTTCTTGTTCAGTTCCGGGATGACAACGCCGACGGCCTTGGCGGCACCGGTGGAGGACGGAATGATGTTCTCCAGGATGCCGCGGCCGCCGCGCCAGTCCTTGTTGGACGGGCCATCGACGGTCTTCTGCGTGGCGGTGGCCGCATGCACGGTGGTCATCAGGCCGCGCTTGATGCCCCACTTGTCATTGATGACCTTGGCCAGCGGCGCCAGGCAGTTGGTGGTGCACGAGGCGTTGGAGATGATCGCCTGGCCAGCGTAGGTCTTGTCGTTCACGCCGAACACGAACATCGGCGTGTCGTCCTTCGACGGTGCCGACAGGATGACCTTCTTGGCGCCGGCATCGATGTGCTTCTGCGCACTGACCTTGTCCAGGAACAGGCCGGTGGCTTCGAGCACGACGTCAACGCCGACTTCGTCCCACTTCAGGTTGGACGGATCGCGTTCCTGGGTCAGGCGGATCTTCTTGCCGTTGACCAGCAGATCCTTGCCATCGACGGCTACGTCGGCCTTGAAACGGCCGTGCACGGAGTCGTACTTGAGCATGTAGGCCAGGTAATCCGGCTCCAGCAGATCGTTGATGGCCACGATTTCGATGTCGTCGCCGAAGTTCAGCACCGCCGAGCGCAGGACGTTACGCCCGATGCGACCGAAACCGTTGATACCAACCTTGATTGCCATGTTCTCAAGCTCCTGCAGCCGCGACAGGTGCGGCGGGGTGGATAGGGCCCACAAGTCTAGCAGGCCGGCCTTGACCACCGCCGGCCAAGCCCGCCGCCGGGACGGGGGCCGGACAGGATTTGATCCGGATCAAAGCGTTAGCGCGGCGTGAGGCCGAGACTGGCCACATCCACCCAGCAACGAGATCACCCCCATGCGCAAGACCTCCCCCCTGATCGTGGCCAGCCTGGCCGCCGCCCTGTCGTTGGCCGCTGCCCCGGCCATGGCCCAGTCCAAGGGCGACTGGACCCTTTCCGCTGGCGTGCACCAGGTCGCCCCGAAGTCGAACAACGGCTGGCTGGCCGGCGGCACCCTGAAGGTCGACGTCGACAACGACGTCAAGCCGACCATCACCGGTGAGTACTTCATCGCCGACAACCTGGGCATCGAAGTACTGGCGGCGCTGCCGTTCAAGCACGACATCAACATCAACGGCCTGGGCCGCGTGGGCAGCACCAAGCAGCTGCCGCCGGTGGTCACCCTGCAGTACCACTTCAACAGCAAGGGCAAGGTGTCGCCGTTCGTGGGCGCCGGCCTGAACTACACGACCTTCTTCAGCGAAGACACCACCGGTGCGCTGGCGGGCAGCAAGCTGAAGCTGCAGGATTCGTGGGGCCTGGCCGCGCATGCGGGCATCGACTTTGCGATTGGCGAGAAGGGCGCCCTGCGCGTGGACATGCGCTGGATCGACATCGACAGCAAGGTGAAGCTCGACGGCGAGAAGATCGGCACGGTCAACATCGATCCGCTGGTCTACGGCGCGTCCTACGTCTTCAAGTTCTAAGGGGTTGATTGGCGGGGGCTGCGCCCCCGCTCCCCCGCTACAGGCAAAACCCTCGCAGCATGTTGCCCCGGTATGTGTGTGCCGGGGCTTTTTTGTTGGTGCAGAGCGCGGATCTGCGTTTGGGTGGGGCAAGTGAGTTGCTCAGGACACGCCGTAAATACGTCCATGTAGGCTCGATCGCCGCATCCATGCGGCGAACGGTCCTGAGCAACCCACTTGCCCCACCCCTTCCATTTTTCCGCGCGCGCAGGCGCAAGCAGCAGCCGGCACCCGCATGACCCAGTTGCCATCGGCCGGATGCGATCCTGCATTTGACTCTGATTCTGCTTCTGACGTTTGCATCCGCCACCGCGGCCATGTTGGAGGTGTGCGGTAGGGGCAGGTAGCGCGGGACCGTTGGCGCCATGGATGGCGCCATCGAGCCCCCATGGATGGGTTTACGGCGTGTCCCGCACTGCCTGCCCCGGCCGCACACACCCCGACGACAATGAACGCGCCGCTTTCCATCAACCACCCTTCTCCCCCGCTGGCTAGAATGAGCGGATGAAAGCACTGCACTCCCTGTTCCTCGCCGCCGCCCTCGCGCCGGCCCTGCTGACCCTGTCCGCACCCGCCCATGCCTGGGGCGCGCAAGGCCACCGCCTGGTCGCCGAAGTCGCCGACAGCCGCCTCAACCCGACCACGCGCGCTGAAGTCGACCGCCTGCTGGCCACCGAACCCGGCGCCACCCTTGCCAGCATCGCGCCCTGGGCCGACCAGCTGCGCGCCAAGGACCCGGGCCTGGGCCGTCGCTCGGCCGGTTGGCACTACGTCAACATCGCCGAAGATGGCTGCCACTACGAGGCGCCGAAGCACTGCAGGAGCGGCAACTGCATCGTCGAAGCGCTGAAGGCGCAGAGCGCGATCCTCGGCGACCGCAGCCTGACCGATGGCGAGCGCCTGCAGGCGCTGAAATTCGTCGTGCATCTGGTCGGTGACATCCACCAGCCGATGCACGCCGGCTACGGCCACGACAAGGGCGGCAACGATTTCCAGCTGCAGTTCGGCAACCGCGGTACCAACCTGCACTCGCTGTGGGACAGCGGCATGCTCAATACCCGCAAGGTCGACGATGCCGGTTACCTGCCGGTGCTGCGCGCACTGCCGGCGCCGAAGCTGGCACGCCAGTCCAACCCGCAGCGCGATCCGGTCAGCTGGGCTGAAGCCAGCTGCCGCATTTCGGTGCAACCTGGCGTTTACCCTGCCTCGCGTAAGATCGGCGACGACTACACCACGCGCTACCGGCCGGTGGCCGAAGCGCAGCTGCGACTGGCCGGTGAAAACCTGGCGCAGTTGCTGAACCGCGTGCTCGCCACACGCTGAGGAGTGCCCGATGTCGGTCCAGGTGCAATCGTTCTTCCACCGTGACAGCAACACCTTCAGCTACCTGGTCAGCGACCCGGCCAGCAGCGAGGCCGCGCTGATCGACCCGGTACTGGATTACGACCCGGATACCGACGCCAGCAGCGAATCGCCGGTGCGCGCGATGCTCGATGCCATCGCGCAACAGCAGCTGCACGTGCGCTGGCTGCTGGAAACCCACGCCCATGCCGACCACGTGTCGGCAGGACGTCGGCTCAAGCAACGGTTCCCGGATGCGACGCTGGCCATCGGCGAAGGCATCCGTGCGGTGCAGGCCACGTTTGCACCGCGCTATGGCCTGCAGCTGCCCGAGGAACATGCCGTCTTCGATCACCTGTTCGCTGATGGCGAGACCTTCGCACTGGGTGAACTGCAGGGGCGCATCATCGCCGTACCCGGCCACACCAGCGACAGCATCGCCTATCTGATCGACGATGCGCTGTTCACCGGCGATTCGTTGTTCATGCCCGATGGCGGCACCGCACGCTGCGATTTCCCCGGCGGCGATGCTGCGCAGCTGTACCGCTCGATCCAGCGCCTGCTGGCCCTGCCCGATGCCACCCGCGTATTCGTCTGCCACGACTACGGCCCGGGCGGACGCGATTTCGCCAACGAAACCACCATTGGTGAACAGCGCGCGCACAACATCCACGTGCATGAAGGCGTGGCCGAGGCGGAGTTCGTCAGCGTGCGCCAGGCGCGTGATGCGACGCTGGCAGAACCGCAGCTGATGCAGCCAGCGGTGAAGGCCAACATCCAGGGCGGCGCGTAGGGCCCGCACGATCGCCTCATCGCGCCAGCAATGACACCGCGTCATTTGCCCTGCGTGTGCACCACATGCTGGCCCTTCACGATCTCGAAGGTGAAGGCATACAGCAGGCTCACCGGCACCGGTTCGACGCGCTCGGCGCCTTGGCAGTCGCCACGGTCGCTCGGCACCTTGCCGGGGGCGAAGTGGCAGACCGCGGCGGGCGAATACTTCCACATCGCCACCGCCTCCTGCGCAGCCTGCAACAGCGGCGCATTCTCGCTCGCCGCGCCTGCCGCGCATTCGCTGCGGTCGACCAGCGCCAGGCTTCGCTCGACAGCGCCTTCGGCATCGATCACCACCTGCAGGCAGATCGTGGTCGGCGCCAGCTCGGTGCGCGGGTCACGATCACCGATCTGCGGATCCGGCGCCGCATACAGCTGCGGCATCCGATAGCCTTCGGTCGCTCCCAGCGTGTACGCCTGCACCTGGCCGCTGCCGCCTTTCCCTTCCGCATGCAGGCGCTGATGGCCGACACTCTCATTGCGGGTATCGACGGTGGTCAACCGTTCCTGGGTGGCGCAGCCTGCCAGCATCCCCACTGCCAACAGCAGCGCGATGCGCATCACCTGGCGGTCTCCGTCACGTCGTCGCTCTCATCCATGGCGAAGGTGATCGGAATGCGTACTGCGCCCGCCACCGGCTTGCCGTTCTTCAGCGCCGGGCGATAGGTCCAGCTTCGCGCTGCTGCAATCGATACCGCTTCGAACACGCCCGGATTGGTGGCGCTGAGCACCTGCACATCGGCGGGGTGTCCCTTGGCATCCACCTGCACGCGCAGGTTCACCACGCCTACCTGACGCTGCTCGATCGCAGACTTCGGATACGAGGGCGGCGACATCTTGTCGACCTGGATCGGACGGTCGAGCCCCGCTTCGGCCGCGTCTTCTCCAGCATATTCGAACGGTTCTACGTTGATCGACGGCACGCCCGCTGTCCCACTCTGGCTGGCCCACGCCACCGCCCCCACGCCCAGGCACAACCCGACCACCAGCACCTGCCCCGACACCCACGGCAATGCCTTCCGCTTGGACTGCTTCAACATGGCGATACGCTCCTTCAACACGGGTTGGCTGCGCCAGTGGCATACCGCCGGCGCAACCGGGTGGACCAGCTGCGCCTTCAGCAGCGTGCTGGCGTAGAGGCCGCGCAGCGCAGGCTGCGGGGCAATGGTGCGGGCGTCGCAGGCCAGTTCCTGGTCACGCAGGAAACGGCGTGCGGCCCATGGCAGCAGCGGATGGAACCAGAACACCGCGCGCATCAGCAGCAGTACGCCGTTGGCCCAGTGATCGCCATTGCGACGATGGCTGTGCTCGTGCTGCAGGATCAGCGCCTGCTCCTGTGCAGTGAACTGCTGGTCGAAATCGGGGCCGACCACGATGCGCGGCCGCCACAGGCCCACCAGCGCCGGCAGCCCAGGATCGCCACTGGCCTGCCAGCTGCCATCGGTGCGTGCCTGCAGGCCGCCCATGCCGCGTTCGAAGCGGCGCTGTGCGCGCAGGTCGCGCAACAGGCAGACGCCCGCGCCCAGCGCCCACACCACCAACAGAAGCAAGGGCCATTGCAGCGACGCCGTTGGCAGGCTGTCCACGGCTTCCGGCACGACCTTCAGCGGCAAGGTCGGCACATGCTGCAACAGCGCGACCTGTGGCAGGGGAATCAACAGCGTGGCCAACATCAGGGGCAGCAGCCACCAGCTACGGTAGGCCAGCCCGGCGCCGCCCAATCGCACCAGCAACGGCCGCGTCACCGCCAGCAGGATCACGCCCACCGCCAACCACAAGCTGGCCTGCCACAGTCCGTCGAGCAGCTCATTCATGGTCCAGCTCCTGGATCAGCTTCTTCAGTTCGGCGATGTCCTGTGCGCTGAGCTGGCCGCGTTCGCTGAAGTGCGCGACCAGCGGTGCCACGCGCCCTTCGAAGACACGGCCGATGAAGTCCTGGCTCTGCGCCTCCACCCAGGCCTGGCGTTGCAGCAGCGGCCGGTACAGGTAGCGCCGGCCATCGCGCTCGGCGGCGATCGCGCCCTTGGTCAGCAGGCGGTTGAGCAGGGTCTTGATGGTCGGCTCAGCCCAGTCGCGGTGCGCCAGTGCGGCCACCACCTCGTCGGCGCTGCGCGGTGCCTGCTGCCACAGCACCTCCATCACAACGGCTTCGGCTTCGCTGATCGGGGTCATGGTTTACATCCGTAATCGACGATTGGATTACGCGCGTAATCGAATCAGCTGTCAACCCCTCGACCGGTAATTCATCGCGCCTGCGCCAGCATGGGGGCCTCCACCGCAGGTACCGGCATGAAGCCCTTGCGCAAACGTGATTTCCCGGTCGAGCAGGCCCGACGCTTCCTCGAGCCCGGCCCCATCGTGCTGGTCAGTACCGCCTGGCAAGGCCAGTGCAACCTGATGACGATGGGCTGGCACATGGTGATGGGCTTCTCGCCCTCGCTGGTGGCCACCTACCTGTGGAACGAGAACCATAGCTTCAGCCTGGCCCGCAGCAGCGGCGAATGCGTGATCAACATCCCGGGCGTGGAGCTGCTGGACACGGTGGTCGATATCGGCAACTGCAGCGGCCGTGACGTGGACAAGTTCGAACGGTTCGGCCTGGATGCGATGCCTGCGCGGGAGGTGGGGGCACCGCTGGTGGGCCAGTGCCATTCCAGCTTCGAGTGCCGCCTGCATGACGACAGCCAGGTCGAATCGAGCAACCTGTTCATCTGGGAAATCGTGCGCGCCCATGTTGCGCCTCGCCCAAAGCTGCCGCGCACGGTGCATTACCGGGGCGATGGGCAGTTCATGGTGTCCGGTGCCGAAGTCTCGCGTCGACGGCGGTTCAAGCCCGACATGCTGTAATGCCAGCACTCCCCCAAGCAGGACCGCCCCGGATGACCGAACACCTCACCGACCTCGACGCCGCCGTTGACTGGCTGTTTGCGCGCGTGGATGGGCCGCTGCGGATCGGTGCGCCGCTGGCGCTGGGTAAACCACACCGCCTGCTCAACGCCCTGTATGCGCGCGTCGAACAGGACCCGTCGCGGCCGCTGCAGCTGTATACCGCGCTGTCACTGAACCCGCCGCAGGCAAAGGGCAACGGCCTGGAAGCACGTTTCCTGGCACCGTTCGCGGCCCGCCACTTCGGTGAAGACTTCCCGCGCCTGGCCTACGCCGATGCAATCGCCCGCGATGCGTTGCCAGCGCATGTGCAGGTGGAAGAGTTCTACATGCAGTCCGGTGCCCTGCTCGGTTCGCGACAGGCGCAATCCAGCTACACCAGCCTCAACTACACCCACGCTGCCGACGCGGTAGCGCAGCGCGCGCCGCAGGTGATCGTGCAGAAAGTGGCGATGCGCCCGGACGACCGACGCCTTTCGCTGTCCTGCAACAACGACATCACCCAGGACACGCTGGACGCGATGACCGCACGCGGCCTGCCGCGCCCGCTGCTGGTCGCCGAGATCGATCCGCAGCTGCCCTATCTTGGCGGCACGGCCACGGTGGACGTGTCCTTCTTCGATCTGGTCATCACCCCGCCAGCGCCGTATCCGGTGTTGTTCGGCCTGCCACGGCAACCGGTGGCCGACGCCGACTACGCCATCGGCCTGTATGCCAGCACCCTGGTGCGCGACGGTGGCACCCTGCAGATCGGCATCGGCACCCTGGCCGATGCACTCAGCCACGCATTGGTACTGCGCCACACCGACAACGCACGCTACCGCCGCGTGTTGAACGCGCTGGATCCGCAACTGGCCAGCCATCCGCTGGTACAGGAGATCGGCGGACTGGACCCGTTCGAGATCGGCCTGTACGGCTGCAGCGAAATGCTCAACGAGGGTTTCCGCCGGCTGGTGCAGACCGGTGTGATCAAGCGCAAGGTGCATGACGATCTGGCACTGATGCAGCGCATCGAGAACGGCAGCACGCTGTCCATCGACCATGCCACGTTGGAGGCCGAGGGCGAATACCTGCACGGCGCGTTCTACCTGGGCTCATCCGAATTCTACGAATGGCTGCGCACCCTGCCCGATGACGAATGCCGGGCGATCGGCATGCGCCGCATCAGCGAGATCAACCAACTGTACGGTGGCAACGAAACGCTGGAGCGCCTGCAGCGCCGTCACGCCCGCTTCTTCAATTCCTGCATGATGGCCACCGTGCTGGGCGCGGCGGTATCCGACGCGCTGGAGGATGGCCGTGTGGTCTCCGGCGTGGGCGGCCAGTACAACTTCGTGGCGATGGCGCACGCCCTGCCCGAAGCGCGCAGTGTGCTGATGTTCCGCGCTGCCCGTGATGACCGCGGCCAGCGCGAATCCAACGTGCGCTGGAACTACGGGCACACAACCATTCCGCGCCACCTGCGTGACATCTATCTCAACGAGTACGGTATCGCCGACGTGCGTGGCCTGACCGACGACGACTGTGTGCACGCGATGGCGGCCATCACCGAAGCACCGTTCCAGGGCGCCCTGCTGCAGCAGGCCTTTTCGGCACGCAAGCTGGCCGCCACGGCGCAACCTGATGCGCAGCGGCTGCAGCGCAATACATCCCAGGCGCTGGCGGCGGCGCTGGCGCCGTTCCGCAACGATGGCACCCTGCCCGATTACCCGTTGGGCAGCGACTTCACCGAGATCGAACAGGTACTGGTGAAGGCACTGGGCTGGCTGAAGGCCAATACACAGACGCGCGGCAGCAAGCTGCGTACCGTGTGGGACGCGCTGTGGCAGCCTGCAGGTGATGGTGACGCGGTGTATCTGCAGCGGATGGAACTGCAGTCGCCCAAGGACTTCGGCGAACGGCTCAATGCACGGTTGTTGAGGCTGGCCCTGGCGCGCACCGCGTAGCTGCATCGCCGATTGCAGGACTGGGCTGGCGGGCTGGCTTGGCATTGGCTCGCCATTCCTGTATCACGATCGCTCGATCATTTTCCCGATTACGTCTCATGCGCCACCGCATTACAGCCATCCACCACAGAGCGTGCTTCTCGAGCAGCAGTTGTGCATGGTTGGCCATCAACGATGTGCCGATCGAGCTGTGGCTGGCCCAGCATCTGGACCATCCCGACCTCGAAGTGCATGGTCTTTCACTGATGTGGTTGATCGACGAGGATGAGGATGCGCTGGCCAATCGGCGCATCATCCCTGCCGCGAATGGAACCTCCACCCTGGTGCCGCTGCTGGTGTGTAGTGACGACATGGATTTCGCCTGTTCTACGCTGATGACCGAGCAGGTGATCGAGGGCGATGTCGTGCGCTGGCAGCGGTTCGGTCGCAGTGAAACCGGGGGCCTGGAAGTCGGCGCCTCCACGTGCTGGTATCCAGATAGCAAACCAGTGACATTTGCACTTGCCGACTTCAACCAGGCCTTGAGTGAGCATCAACGGCTCATCAAGGAATCCATCGGCAGCCAAGGCTGATCCAAGGAACACCGTAGCACTGACCTGGAACACCTCCCCTGGACAGCCTCGGGCACGTGCACGCCAAGGCGTCAGCGTGTTCATGCGCTACGCTGTGCGGATGAACGACGATTCCCGTTTCCTGCATGACCTGCAACGCCGCCAAGCCGATGGCGAGCACCTGCGTTATCTGTGCTTCTGGGGCCACCAGCCGCCGCGCATGGGCGTGGCGGCGTCGTGTTTCAGCCAGTGGTATGACGCAGGTTTCAGCATCGATGGCGTGCACTACCGCACCGCAGAACACTACATGATGGCCGGCAAAGCGCGACTGTTTGGTGCCACCGACATCCTCGAACAGGTTCTCGCCAGCCGCACGCCTGACAAGGTGAAAGCGCTGGGCCGGAAGATCGAGGGCTTCGACGAGGCTCTCTGGGCGCAGGCGCGCTACGCCCTGGTGGTCGAAGGCAATCGGGCCAAGTTCTCGCAGAATGCGGCGCTGGGTGATTTTCTGCGCGCCACGGCAGACCAGGTTCTGGTGGAAGCCAGTCCGGTGGATTTTATCTGGGGAATCGGCCTGGCCAAGGATCACGCCGACGCCCACAACCCGGCGCGGTGGCGCGGATTGAATCTGCTGGGGTTTGCGCTGATGGACGTGCGGGACACGATGTAACGCGCATCCACGCGTGGCGTGGATCTACGGGCACGGCGGGCGAAACGGATCGCCCGGCAAAGAAAAGGCCGGCTTTCGCCGGCCTTTTCCCTATTCCATTGCAGCGGGACTTACAGCGCCTTGGCTGCTTCCACCACGTGCGCGGTGGTGATGCCGAAGTGCTGGTACAGCTTGTCGGCCGGGGCCGAGGCACCGAAGGTGTCGATACCGATCACTGCACCGTCCAGGCCGACGAACTGGCGCCAGAAGCCGGTAACGCCAGCTTCGATGGCCACGCGCTTGCGCACGGCGTTCGGCAGCACCGATTCGCGGTAGGCCGCATCCTGGCGCAGGAACACATCGGTGGACGGCATCGAGACCACGCGGGTCTTCAGGCCGGCCGCATCCAGCTGGGCCTTCGCTTCGGTCGCCAGCGAGACTTCCGAACCGGTGGCGATCAGGATCACGTCCGGAGTGCCGGCAGCATCGGCCAGCACGTAACCACCGCGCTCGATCTGTGCGATCTGCTCAGCGTCGCGCGGCTGGTGCGGCAGGTTCTGGCGGCTGAACACCAGGCAGCTCGGGCCGTCCTGACGGGTGATCGCAGCCTTCCAGCTCACGGCCGACTCGACGGCATCGCACGGGCGCCACACGTCATTGTTCGGGATGTAGCGCAGCGAGGCCAGATGCTCCACCGGCTGGTGGGTCGGGCCGTCTTCGCCCAGGCCGATCGAGTCGTGGGTGTAGACGTGGATGGCGTGGGCCGGGATCAGCGCGCTCATGCGCACGGCATTGCGGGCGTAATCGCTGAACACCAGGAAGGTGGCGTCGAACGGGATGAAACCACCGTGCAGGGCCAGGCCATTGGCGATCGCGGTCATGCCGAACTCGCGCACACCGTAGTACACGTAGTTGGCATTGGCATCGTCGGTGGCGACGGACTTGCTGCCCTTCCACAGGGTCAGGTTCGAGTGCGCCAGGTCAGCCGAACCGCCCACGATTTCCGGCAGCAGCGGCGCGAACGCCTCGATGGCCAGCTGCGACGCCTTGCGCGACGCAATGGTCTGGCCTTCGGCGGCAACCTGGGCGA
The DNA here is from genome assembly GCF_031455455.1 of Stenotrophomonas sp. 1337. Lineage (NCBI taxonomy): Bacteria > Pseudomonadati > Pseudomonadota > Gammaproteobacteria > Lysobacterales > Lysobacteraceae > Stenotrophomonas > Stenotrophomonas sp. 1337. The sequence goes on from NZ_JAVDSR010000017.1 coordinate 25,307, forward strand.
TGTAGGCGTCGGCCTTGGCGATGAAGTCGGCCGGCAGATCGCCATGCGAGCGGCGGGTCAGTTCAGCAGCTTCGGCCGGGTACTGCGCAGCGTACTTGTCGAACTGCTGCTCCCACTCGGCCTGGCGCAGGGTGCCGGTACCGCCGGCACGCCAGCCGGCGTAGATCTCTTCCGGAATCTCGAACGGGCCGTAGTTCCAGTCCAGCGCCTTGCGGGTGGCTTCCAGTTCGTCCTTGCCCAGCGGTGCGCCGTGGCTGGATTCCTTGCCGGACTTGTTCGGCGAGCCGAAACCAATGGTGGTGCGGCAGCAGATCAGGGTCGGCTTGCCGTCCTGCGACAGGGCCGCTTCGATACCGGCCTTGATGCTCTCCGGATCGTGGCCATCGACGCCACGGACCACGTTCCAGCCATAGGCCTCGAAACGCTCCGGGGTGTTGTCGGTGAACCAGCCTTCGGTGTTGCCGTCGATGGAGATGTGGTTGTCATCCCAGAAGCAGACCAGCTTGTGCAGGCCCCAGGTGCCGGCCAGCGAGGCGGCTTCGTGGGAAATGCCCTCCATCAGGCAGCCATCGCCCATGAACACCCAGGTGCGGTGGTCGACGATTTCCAGCTCCGGGCGGTTGAAGCGCTGTGCCAGCAGCTTCTCGGCCAAGGCAAAACCGACGGCGTTGGCGAAACCCTGGCCCAGCGGACCGGTGGTGGTCTCCACGCCCGGGGTCTCGTGACGCTCCGGATGGCCAGCGGTGTGGCTGCCCAGCTGGCGGAATGCCTTCAGCTGCTCGATCGGCAGGTCATACCCGCTCAGGTGAAGCAGCGCGTACTGCAGCATCGAGCCGTGGCCGTTGGACAGCACGAAGCGGTCGCGGTTGAACCACTGCGGGTTGTTCGGGTTGTGACGGTGGTAGTCGTTCCAGAGGACTTCGGCGATGTCGGCCATGCCCATGGGCATGCCGGGATGGCCGGACTTTGCGGTTTCAACCGCATCGGCGGCGAGGAAGCGGATGGCGTTGGCCAACTGGCGACGGGTAGGCTGCGTCATGGTTCTGTCGGAATCGGGAGGCGGCCGCGGAACTGCGGGCGGCCTATTGTCCCACAGACGCCCGGCAGGGTCAGGTCGACCAGGGCATTAGTGCCGGCCGTTGGCCGGCAACGTCGTGATCTGCGCTGGATTCCGCATATGAAGAGGGGTCGGAGCCCCTTCCTGCGGAAAGGGATCCGACCCCGATCAGGCATTGCCTGGGTCAGTTGTCCAGACGGGCCGCGGCGGCAGCGGCCTCGGCCGGAGTGTCCGGCGCTTCGCCCTTGGCCACCAGCGTGGTCAGGGCCAGGTCGCCGGTCACGTTCAGCGCGGTGCGGCACATGTCCAGGAAGTGGTTCACGCCCAGGATCAGACCGATGCCCAGCGGATTGACGCCGACCATCGCACAGATCATCGCCACCACCGGCAGCGAGCCGGACGGCACACCGGCCGTACCGATACCACCAAGGATGCAGACCGCCATCACCATGACCTGCTGGCCGATGCTCAGGTCGACACCGAAGAACTGGGCCAGGAAGATCACCGTCACGCCCTCGAACAGCGCCGTGCCGTTCTGGTTGGCGGTGGCGCCCACGGTCAGCACGAAGCGCGACACGCGCTGCGGCAGGCCCATCTGGTCGGCCACGCGCAGCGCGGTCGGCAGGGTGGCGTTGCTGGAGGCGGTGGAGAAGGCCATCACCGTGGCCTCCTGGGTCTGGCGGAAGAACGCCAGCGGTGAACGGCCCGACAGCCATACCGCGGTGCCGTAGGTCACCACCATGTGCAGGCCCAACGCCAGCACCACCACGCCCACATACGCACCCAGGCGGATGATCAGATCGAAACCGAACAGCGCGGCCAGGTTGAACATGAAGCAGGCCACTGCATACGGCGCCAGGCGGATGACCAGGTTGATCAGGGTCATCGAGATCTCAAACACGCCTTCGATGGCGCGACGCAGCGGGGCGACCTTGGCCTCGTCGGTCAGCACCATGCCGATGCCGAACATCAGCGCGAAGAACATCAGCGACAGGATCGCGCCATTGTCGGAGGCGGCCTGCAGCACGTTGCTCGGCACGATCGACAGCAGCATGTCCATGCCCTTCGGCGTGCCATGGATGCCAGCAACGATTTCCTTGCTGCGCTCGGCATTCTCCGACAGCATCAGCGCGGCCACCTGCGGGTCGACGCCGGCACCGGGCTTGAGCAGGTTGACCAGCACCAGGCCGATACCCACCGCGATGCCGGACAGCAGCACGGTGTAGGCCAGCGTCTTCCAGCCGATGCGGCCAAGGGCGCGGATGTCGCCCATCTCCGACACGCCCATGATCAGCGCCGAGAAGATCAGCGGCACGATCAGCATGAAGATCAGGTTGAGGAACAGGCCCGACGCCGGGGTGGTGACGTAGTCCATTACCCACTTGGCACCGGTCTGCAGGCCTTCGATGCTGCCGCCCAGGGCATGCACGATCAGTCCCAGGACCAGGCCGATCGCAAAGCCGATGCCCATCTTCCAATGCAGGGGCAACTTCTTCTTGTCGGCAGCAGCTGCTGTCATGCGCGGGATTCCTCGAAAAATGAATCTACTCTAACAAAGCGCGCAAGCCGCGCCGGTTCAGGGTTGCCGCGGCGGATACAGCGGCGGCAACCCAGTGTCGACGGCACCGGTGGCGGCCGACCAGTGCGGTCCGTCACGGAAGCTTTCGCGCAGGCGGGCCCGCAGCGCGCTGACATCCCCCATCCCGCCCCAGCGCGCCTGCTGCAACGCCTGCAGGGTCTGCCGCTGGGCCGGATCGGCCAGGCGCTCGATCACCTGTTCCAGGCGTTCCACGCCGGCCATCGAACACAGCAGCGCCTCTACCTGGTCGAAGCCCTCGCCATCGATCGCCCGGCGCAGCTCGGCCACGCTGGCACGCGAGGACGTTGCAGGGGCACTGGCTCCTGGCCGGGGAACCGGATGGGTGTGGACGACGGCACGGCGGCCACGTCGCCATCCCCATGCCAGGGTCAACAGCCATAGCAGCGCCAGGCCTGCGGCGGCCGCCATCCACGGCCACGGCCGGGAACTTGCTGCGGTGGGTGCAAGAGAGGATGCAGCGGTGGGTGCGGCGTCTCCCGGCAACGCGGCATCGGTGTCGATCGGTTGTGCCACCGGCGCGCCGGCCCGGCCTGCGGCCACGGCCAGTTCCAGATCCGGCAGGCTGGCCTGCTGGGCACTGCCACTGTCCACGTTCCACCAGGCCACGCGCGGCCCGGGCACACGCAGGGATCCAACCTGCCGCGGCACGATCGAATAGCGACGGGTGATCTTCAGGCGTGGCGTGCTGCCGTTGAAGGTCTCCTCGTACTGGGCAGGTTCGGCGAACACCTGTGCGGCGTCGCCGAGGTCGGGCACGGGCAGATCGGTGAACTGGGCCCGGGTAGCGCCATTGGCGATCGCTTCGACCATCACGGTGGCCGCTTCGCCCGTGCGCGCACTGCTGGGTGCGGCGGTGTAGCGCAATTGCAGGCTGTGCAGGGGCAGCCACGGCTGCACGGCCTGCGCCGGTTGCGCCTGCACCTGCAGCGTGCGTTCGGCACCGACGGCATTCATGCGGCCATCGCCACCGCTCCCGAAGAAGTCATCGAAGAATCCACCTGCACTGCGGCCGGTGAAGCGCGCGCCCGGCAGGCGCAACGCCCCGCTGCGCTCGGGGATCAGCAGGAAGCGACGTTCGACCACGTTGTAGCGACGGCCGTTGACCTGGCGCACGTCGCTGCGATCCTCCCCCACCCGCTGCAGCGAAGCGCCACTGGGTGTGTCGAGCACCAGTTCGCCCGACGCCAGCTGCGAGGCGAAGTACAGCCTGACCACCACGCCCACGCTCTGCTGCACGTAGGGCGTCGGGTCATCCACCTCGGTTTCGATGAAGGCGGTGGCATTGCTCTGCGGGGTGGCCACCACGGCATCACTTACCTGCAGCACCAAGGGCACCGTGCGAGCTGCGCCTACCTGTAATGAAGGCACCTGCAGCGTACCGGTGCGGCGCGGCGTCAACGCAACCGTATAGAGGTTGCGCTGCTGCACACCGCCATTGCTCCACTGCACCTGGCGGTTGCTGCTCTGCGCACTGAGCACGAAATCGGCATTCAACGGTGCATAGTCTGGCGCGCCCTGGTCGGTCTCGATGTGCAGGGTGACCGCATCACCGGCGGCGATGCTGTCCTGCTCCAGCCAGGCGCGCGTCTGCGCCATGGCCACCATCGGCAGCCACAGCAGCAGCATCGCCAGCACAGGCAGAGGCCACCGGATTTGCCTGCTCGCCATGCCTGTCATCGCCCTTCCCTCTTTCTACGTTCGTTTTCCAACTGGAACTTGGCCCGCAGCAGTGCCCCCGGATCATCCGGCACGCGCCGCATCCACGCCTCTACGGCCTGCTGTTCCTCACGCTGTTGCGGTGTGCCGCCATCGCCGCGCACTGCTGCCTTGCCGGCTTCGCCGGCGCGCGCCTGCTGCAGGGCCTGCTGCATGCGCTGGCGCTGCTGGGCATCGGCCTGCGCCTGGGCCTGCGCGTCGGCTGCCTGCGGCGGCTCCTGCTTCGCCCCCTGCTCGCCGGCACCTGCAGACGCCGGGTTCTGCTGGCCCTTCTGGCCCTGCGGTTCCTGCTGGCCTTGTTGGCCTTGTTGGCCTTGCTGGCCCTGCTGCTGATTCTGCTGACCTTGCTGGCCTTGCTGGCCCTGCTGCTGATTCTGCTGACCTTGTTGGCCTTGCTGGCCCTGCTGGTTCTGCTGCTGTCCCTGCTGCGGCTTCTGCTGCCCCTTGCCCTGCCCCTGGCTGTTGTTCGACGACGACTTGCGCTTGCGCGCGGCGTCGACCACCGCACGGTTGGCGACGGCGTCGGCCATCTGCGGGTGGCGCGCCAAGGCCTTGTCGTAGGCGGCGATGGCACCGTCGTAGTCGCCCTGGCGGGCAAGCACGTTGCCGAGGTTGTACCAGCCCGCATCGCTGTCGATGCCTTCGAACTGCTTGCGGGCAGTGGCGAAATCACCTTGACGGTACGCCTGCACACCCTCGGCCAGGCGTGCATGCTCACGCTGGTCGGCACGTTCCCACATCGTGCCCGCTGTCGGCGCAGCCATGGGCGCGCGCGGCTGTGCCTGCAACTGCCCGCTCAAGGGCAGAAGACCCACGGCCAGCACCGCCGCCAGCACCGCGCGGCGACGGAACGCCAGCAGTGCCAGCAGCATCACCGGCGGCAACAACCAATAGCCTTCGTCCTGCCACTGCCGGGCCTGCCCGGGCCGCTGCAACGCACCGCCGTCGCTGGCATCAAGTACGTCCAATGCCTTCAGGTCGCGATCATCGCTGGCGATGCGCTGGTAACGCCCGCCACCTGCGGTGGCGACGGCGCGCAGGCTGGTTTCATCCAGCGCGGCCTGTGCGATCTGGCCTTGACCATCGCGATAAGCGGCGCCGGATGGTGTGCCCAGGCCCAGCACCGACACCTGCAGGCCGAGGCCACGCGCCTGCGTTGCGGCAAGCGCCGCTTCGCTGTCAGCCTGGTCGCTGACCAGGAGGATCTGGCCGCGCAGGGCACCGGTCTGCCGCAGCAACCTGACCGCCCAGTCGATGCCACGGTCGGCGCGCTGTCCATCACGCGGCATCACCTCCGGCGACAGCGCGTCCAGGTACAGCGCCACGTTGGCAGCGTCGTCGGTCAACGGCGCCACGGTATAGGCATCTTCGGCATACACCACCAGACCCACCTGGCCGCCTTGACGGGCGCGCAGCAGCGCACCGATCTTTGCCCGCGCCTGCAGCAGGCGCGAGGGTGGCAGGTCGGTCGCGGTGATGCGGCTGGAGAGATCCAGCACCACCACCAACGGCGCACTGGCCTGATAGATCGGCTGCGCCTGCTGCCTCCAGCTGGGGCCAGCCATCGCCAGTGCCGCCAGGGTCCAGCCCAACAGCAATGCCCATGGCAGGCGCGTGCGTCGCTTGCCCTCGCCCGCCAGGAGCTGCGACAGCAGATGGGCGTCGACCGCCTGCCGCCACGCGTCGCTGCGCCGTTGCCGGTAGATGGCCACGGCGACGATCAACGGCAGTGCCGCCAGCAGCCACAAGCCGTCCGGCCGCAGGAAATGCAACGCACTCCACTCGAACGCGCTCCAGTCGGGCATCTTCAGAAAAGTGGCGCTCATCGGCGACGCTCCGGCCATACCCACGCCAACGCACCCAGCAGCAAGGCGACGGCCAGTGGCCATGCATAGCGCTCGTTGCGCGGACGCAGTGTCGGTCCCTTCGCTGCGATTGGCTCCAGTCTGTCCAGTTCGGCATAGATGCCAGCCAGCTGGTCGGTGTCACGCGCACGGAAGAAGCGGCCGCCGGTCATCTCGGCGATCCTGCGCAGCGTTGCCTCATCCACCGGGTCGCGGTCGGCGGCCACGGGAATGCCGAAGAACCGCGCACTACCGTCGCTGCCAAACGCCACGGTGTGCACGCGCACCCCTTCGGCACGCGCCAGCTCGGCTGCGCGCAGAGGTTCCAGCACACCGGCGTTGCTGACGCCGTCGGTCAGCAGGATCAATACACGCTGCCCTTCGGGCTGATTGCGCAGGCGTTTGACCGCCAGCGCGATGGCGTCACCAATGGCCGTCTCGCGCCCGGCAAGGCCAACCACGCTGTCGCGCAGTTGATCGCGCACGCTGGACAGATCCGCAGTCAACGGTGTGAGTGTGTAGGCACGATCACCGAACACCAGCAGGCCGACGCGATCGCCGGCACGACGGTCCAGGAAATCGGCCAGCACCGCCTTGGCTGCGGTCAAGCGCTCCACCGCCTGCGCACCAAGCACCATGTCCGGCTCGCTCATGCTGCCGGACACGTCCATCGCCAGCATCATCTGCCGGCCTTCCTGCGGCGGGGTGATCGCCTCACCCAGCTGCTGCGGACGCGCCATCGCCACGCACAGCGCCAGCCAGCCCAGCCACAGCAAGCCGCTGCGCAGCCAGGAAACGCCGACACGACCGCCGCCAGCCAGTGCTTCCAGTTCGGCAGCGGCGTAGGGCACGCGCAACGCAGCGCCCGGATCGGCCCGCCGCTTCCACGCCAACATCAGGATCGGCAACGGCAGTGCCAGCAGTGCCAGCGGCCAGGCCAGCTGCAGATCCGGCCATGGCCAGTAAGCTGCAAGCGCGCTCATCGGCGGCGCTCCTGCAGCAACGCCAGGTAGCGCGCCCGCGCCCACGCGCGCACGTCGGCCACGGCAGCGGCATCCACGTGTGGACGATAGGCCCCCTCGGCCAGCAGGTTGCGCTGCGCAGGCGGCAGGGTGTCCTTGGGGTCGATATGCTGCCACCACGCGTCATCGCGTAGTGCCTCGCTACCCGGTCGCGCCTGACGCGCCGCACGCCGCAGCAGGCTGGCGATGGCCGCAAGTTCCGACGGCGCGCCGTTCACTGCCGCAATCTCCTGATCGAACACGCGCATCCACTGCTGGCGGCGGCGACGACGACGCCATGCCACCGCAGCAACGATGGCCAGCAACAGCAGAACCAATGCGATCAGCATCAGCCAGCCAGGTGCGGGGGGCCACCACGCTGGCGAGGGCGGCAACTGCACGTCGCGCAGTGGCAGGGAGGCACTCATGCCGGCACCTCCGTCGGTGCCGGTGCCAGCCAGGCGTCGCTGGCCGCATCGGTGGACAGCACCTGCACATCGACGCGACGCGCGGCAAGCTGGCTGCGCAGCTGCTGCAGCGGTTCAACGAAATGCGCCTGCCAGTGCGCCTGCACATCGCTGCGGCGCAGGTCCAGGCCGATGCGCTGCTGCGCGGCGAGAAACTGCAGGGGCGCCGTTGGCGGCTGCAACTCAAGCGGATCGACCAGCAGCAGCAGACTCAGGTCATGGTGCTGGGCCAACGCGCTCCAGCGCGCCGGCGGAATCCGGATCGCCTGCTGCGGATCGGCCAGTACCAGCATCCGGGCGCCGGGACGCAGCACCCGACCGGCATGGTCCAGCGCGCGTTCCAGGCCAAGGTCATCGGCAGGTGGCTGCGCGTACCAGCGCGTGAGTGCATCGAGTACGCGCAGTACGCCGCGGGCACCGCCGGCCGGCGCGATCGGCGCCTCGCGGTCACTACCGCGCAATGCACCGATGCGGTCGCCGCGGCGCTGCGCGGACCATGCCGCAACCGCGCCAGCGCGTGCTGCCTGCACCGACTTGAAGCGCACGCGGGTACCGAAGTACAGCGCAGGTGAAGTATCGGCAACGATCAGGGTGACCCGTTCGCGTTCTGCCTGGAACAATTTGGTGTGCGTGCGCCCGGTGCGCGCGGTGACGCGCCAGTCGATGTGGCGCGCGTCGTCGCCCGCCACGTATTCGCGCGATTCTGCATATTCCATGCCGCGTCCGCGCAGCGGCGAAGGCGCTTGCCCGGCGCTGCCCGCGCGCCCACGACGAGGCGGCGGCGGACGCTGTGCCAGGCGGCGCAATGCCACCAGCTCGGCCAGTTGCGGTCGCAGGCCATCGCCTTCGCTGGCACCCGGAGCAGGTCCGTTGGTCGTGCCGATCATGCGCGCGCTCAGGGCGCCGGTACCCGGGCCAGCAGCTCCTGCACCAGGCGCTCACCATCCCAGCCTTCGGCGATGGCTTCATAGCTGGGCAGTACCCGGTGGCGCAGCACATCGGCGGCCACGGCACGCACGTCGTCGGGAGTGACGAAATCACGCCCGGCCAACCACGCCCGCGCCCGTGCGCACCGCTCCAGCGCGATGGAGCCACGCGGGCTGGCGCCCCACGCGATGCGGCGCGCCAGCGAGGCGTCGTAGCGCGAGGGGTCGCGCGAGGCCAGTACCAGCTCGATCAGGTAGCGTTCCAGCGCAGGGGCCATGTGCAGCTCCAGCACCTCGCGGCGCGCATCGAAGACATCCTGCATCGGCAGTTTTTCCGGCGTCGCTGCGGCCTCGCCAAGTGCGCCGCGGGCGCGCTCGCGCGCCAGCCGCAGGATCTCCGACTCGGCCGCCTGGTCCGGATAACCAATGCGTACGTGCATCAGGAAACGATCCAGCTGCGCTTCCGGCAGCGGGAAGGTGCCTTCCTGCTCGATCGGATTCTGCGTGGCCATCACCAGGAACAGCGACGGCAGCGCATAGGTGTGGCGACCGACGGTGACCTGGCGCTCGCCCATCGCTTCCAGCAGCGCGGACTGCACTTTGGCCGGCGCACGATTGATTTCATCGGCCAGCAGGATCGGGTGGAAGATCGGCCCCGGCACGAACTCGAAACGGCCTTCCTGTGGGCGCCAGATCTCGGTACCGGTCAGGTCCGAAGGCAGCAGATCCGGGGTGAACTGCACACGTGCGAAGTCTGCTTCCAGCCGCGCCGCCAAGGCCCGGATGGCCGTGGTCTTGGCCAGGCCCGGGGCACCTTCCACCAGCAGGTGGCCATCGGCCAGCAAGGCAATGAGCAGGCGTTCGACCAGCGCCGCCTGGCCGACGATCTCGGCCGACAGTGCATCGCGCAGATCGCTGAAAGCCGCATGCAGGCGCGAGGTGGTGGGGGCAGGCGGCGGAGAAATGGATTCGGGCATCGGCGGAGGCAGGTTCATGGGGGCCTTTGACCGGCGCGGGATGGCTCGGGTTCCCCACATCATCGCAGGCCGTCCGGCTGCTGGCATCAAGAACGGCTGAACAGCCTCCACGCAGGGCGGATCTATTGGGCATGACGTGATCCACCCATGCCTTATCCACGCATGGCGTGGATCTACTGGAGAGGCGCGGCGTGGATCTACTGGCCCCGCCCGGTGTGGATCCATCGTCGATCCTCCCGCGCAAACGAAGCGGGGCCGCACTTGGCGGCCCCGGTCGGATACAGCAGATGTGATGCCTCAGTTCTGGCGGGCCACGCGCAGGACCTTCGGGGTCACGAACACCAGCAGTTCGGCCTTGTCCTTGTTGCGACCACGCTTCTTGAACAGATTGCCCAGGAACGGCACATCGCCCAGGAACGGCACCTTGCTGACACTGTTGCGGTCGGTGAATTCATACACGCCACCGATCACCACGGTCTGGCCATCTTCCACCAGCACGGCGGTATTGACCTCGCGACGGTTGATGGACGGCACGGTACCGTAGCCCTGCAGCTGGATCAGCTGATCGACCTCGTCCTTCTTCACCGCCATGTTGAGGAACACGCGGTTGTCGTTGGTGATGGTCGGGGTGACCTTCAGTTCCAGCACCACTTCCTTGAACTGGACGTTCGGGGTGGCTACACCGCCAGCGCCGCCGCCACTGATGGTGACATAGCCGATTTCCTTGCCCTGTTTGATCAGCGCTTCGCGCTGATTGGTGGTCACCACCCGCGGGTTGGAAATCACTTCACCACGCGACTCTTCCTGCATGGCGGACAATTCCACATCAAGCAGATAGCCTGCGTTGAGGATGGACAGCGCCAGCGAACCTGGATTGCTGGCCGTTGCCACCGGCAGGTTCCAGTTCAGGCCGCGGGTGATGGCCGAACCGACCGACACCGGCGGCGGGCCCACGCGGCCACCGGCGATCCAATCGCGCTCAGCCTTGGCGTTGGTGCTGGCGGTGTCCACCTGCGATTCGCGGGTCTTCCGATTGGCCTCAAGGTCGCCGCTGAAGTACACGTTGTCACGGCTGCCGCTGATGCCGAACTTGGCACCCAGTTCGCGCGCGAACGTGTCGGTGGCGATGACGATGCGTGCTTCGATCAGCACCTGGTCGACCGGGCGGTCGATGACACTGATCAACTCGCGCATGCGCGCGATCTTCTTCGGAATGTCGCTGATCATCAGCGTGTTGGTGCGCTCGTCGGCGACGATGCGACCGCGTCCCGAAAGGAAGCCACTTTCTTCCTGCGAACTGCCACCACCACCGCCACCGCCGCCACCACCACCACCGCCGCCGATTCCCTTGGCTTCGGTCAGCGCTTTGAAGATCTGCGTGGCGCTGTGGTAGTTGATCTGGACGTAGTCGGTGACCAGGTCTTCGCGGTTCTCGATCGCGATGCGCGCGTCTTCCTTCTCCTGCTCGAACTTTGCCAGCTCGGACTGCGGCGCAACCCACACCACGCTGCCGTCACGACGCTTGTCCAGGCCCTTGGCACGCAGCACGATATCCAGCGCCTGGTCCCACGGCACGTTGACCAGACGCAGGGTCACATTGCCCTGCACCGAGTCGGAGGCCACCACGTTCAGATTCGACTCTTCGGCAATCAACTGCAGCACGGTCCGCACCGGCACGTCCTGGAAGTTGAAGGTCACCGGCTTGCCGGCGTAGCCGCGCTGCGGCACGCCCTTGGCGGCTTGGGTCACGCTGCCGGCAGTGACTGCGCCGACGGCGGCCTGGGCCTGCCGCGGGCTGATCTCGACCACATACTCGTTGCCACTCTGGTAGGCCAGCGACTCGACCGGACCGCCCGTGCTCAGCACCAGCTGGGTGCCGGCTCCGGACGGCTTGGCGTCGATGCGCTGCACCGGAGTGGCGAAGTCGGTGACGTTCATCGGCTTCTGCAGGTTGGCCGGCAGGCGTGCGTTGCCGACATCGACAACCACGCTGTTGCCCTGGCTGCGCAGGTCGGGCATGGCGCCCTGGCCGTCGAACTGCAGGATCAGGCGGCCCGCGCCGTCATCGCCACGCTTGAAATCGATGCGTGCGACCGACAGGCCTGCCGGTGCAGCGGCCGGCGTGGCGGCCAGCGCCGTGCCGGTCGGCTTTTCCGACGGTGCGGCGGCCAGCGCCGGAGCGCAGGCCAGCATCAACGCGACTCCCAGCGCGCTGATGCGGTTCAAGGTAGAGCGCCGGATGGGACGCAGCCCCTTGGCTTGGTGAAAGGTCATCGTGCTATCCCCAGTAAACGATCATTGATCTTCCAGCGCGAGCGTTGCTGGACGTTCCAGCCAGCCACCCGCGCCATCCGGCACCAGTTCGATCAGCTCCACGCGGTCTTCAAAGACCGCGGTGACCCGCCCGTCGCTCTGCCCCAGGTAACCACCGGGACGCACCCGATAGGTCACCTTGTCCGGCCCCATCACCAGCGCCACAGTGCCGGCGCCTGTTCCGATGGTGCCGACCATGTCCAGCGCGTCCAGCGGGAAGCCTTCCATCGGCTCCTTGCGCCGGTTCGGATCTGGCCGCAGTCCCCCATTCCCCTGCTGCGGGTTGGTCCAGGCATCGGTAAACGGATCGCGCATGCCCTGCGCGGAGTATTCAAAGGTCTCGAACTGCTGCATCACCGGCAGCGGTTCCAGCGGCTGCGCCGGTCGCGCACGCTCGCTCTCGACCCACTTTTCCAGATTGGGTGCATCGCCCGGCGTGCTGGTCACGCCGCGGCCACAGGCGGCCAGCAGCAGCACGGTCAACGCCATACCACCACGCGCAATGAAGGAACGGATCACTTCTTCGCCTCCTTGCCCGCTTCAGCCTTCTGCTGTTCGGCGACCTCGGCCTCATCCAGGTAACGGTAGGTCTTGACCGTGCCCGACAGTTCCAGCGCACCGGCGCGGATGTTGCCGCCGGTCTTGTCCTTCGGCTTGAGGTTGATGTCGTGCATGGTCAGGATCACCACCCGCGGCAACGAGGCCACGCCGCTGACGAAGGCGCCGAACTGGTGGTAACTGCCCACCATCCGCAGCTTGATCGGCTTCTCGGCGTAGAACTCCTTGATCTGCTCCTGCTCGGGCTCGAACAGCTCGTTGGCCAGGCCACTGGACAGCGCGGTCTGCGAGATGTCGATGATCAGGTCCGGCATTTCGGTCTTGCTGGGCAGCTGCCGCAGCATCTGCTGCAGCACCTGCTCCATCTGTGCCAGCTGCTGCTTCAACGGCTCCAGGTTGACCGCGCGTTCCTGTTCCTTGGTGAACTCGGCACGCAGCTCGGTTTCCCGCGATTCCAGGCCCGCCAGCTCCTCGCGCTTGCCGCTGATCAGCAGCATCCAGAGCACGAACATGATCACCAGGGCGATCAGCGAGCAGAACACGATCTTCGCGTTCCTCGGCCAATTGCCGATGTCGTTGAAGTCCAGGTTCTTGATGTCGACTTTCTTGCTCATGCGCGATCCCCCTGCATCGGGGCGTGGAAGGCCTGCGGAGGCTGCGCCAGGCGGCTGCCCTCAGACTTGGGTGCGGGTGCGGCTGGTGCAGGCGCGGCCGGCGCAGGCGTTGCCGCCGGTGCTGGGGCCTGTGCCGGAGCAGTTGCAGGCGTGGCTGCCGGTGCCGGAGTCGATCCCGGCGCCGGTGCGGCAGCAGCCGGTGCGGCGGCGTCCGGCCCGGCGCTGAGCGGTGCGACCGTCGGTGCCGCCGGCGTGGTGCCGGCCACACTGCCATCCGGGTTCAGGCCCGGCGTGGCGCCTGCTTCCTCGCTCTGCGCAGGCAGCTTGACCTTGACCTTGAACACGTACGGCAATGCCTTGATGTCAGCCACCGGGCCGGTCGCGCGCCCGTCCTTGTCCTTGTCAGGCTCACGCGCCTCGATGATCGCCAGCTCCGGATTGGTCATCCAGCCGGAAACTTCGAGATTGCGCATGTACGCCGAGACACGGGCGTTGGACTGGGTGCGGCCCTCCAGGGTCAGCACGTCGCCTTCCTGCTGCAGAGCGGTGAGCACCACGCCATCGGGGATGGTGCGGACCAGCGCATCGAACAGGTGGACCATCTGCGAACGCTTGGCCTGCAGCTGTTCGATCACCGCCTTGCGGGCCAGCAGTCGATTCTTCTGCTCGTCGAGGCGGTCGATTTCCTTGTTCTGCTCCTTGACCTTGTCGATCTCGGTCTGCAGGTAGGCATTGCGGTCATTCTGCCCGCTGACCTGCATGTCGTAGTAGAACCAGATCAACAGCGACAGCAGCAGGCCACCCAGGGCGGCCATGCCCAGCATGATGCCGAACTCGCGCTGGCGTTGCTTGCGCCGTTCGGCGCGCCAGGGCAATAGATTGATGCGTGCCATCAGTCAAAGCTCCTCAGCGCCAGACCGGTCGCGATCATCAGCGCGGGGGCATCCTGGGCCAGCGCGTGCGCCTGCACCTTCGGCCCCAGGGTCATCTGTGCTAGCGGGTTGGCGACCACGGTCGGCACGCCCAGCTGTTCCTCGACCATCTCCGGCAGGCCTGCAAGGGCAGCACAGCCGCCAGCCAGCACGATGTGATCGACGCGGTTGAACTCGCTGCCGGCGTAGAAGAACTGCAGCAGGCGGCTGATCTGCTGGACCGTGGCTTCCTTGAACGGTTCCAGCACTTCCATCTCGTAGCTTTCCGGCAGCCCGCCCTGGCGCTTGGCCAGACCGGCTTCCTCGTAGCTCAGGCCATAGCGGCGCATGATCTCGTCGGTCAGCTGCTTGCCGCCGAACACCTGTTCGCGGCTGTACAGGCTGCGGCCACCGCGCAGTACGTTGAGGGTGGTCATGGTGGCGCCGATATCAACCAGCGCAACCACGCCCTCGGCCGACACCGGCAGCTCGCTGGCCACCAGGGCGAAGGCGTTCTCGACCGCGAAGGCCTCCACGTCCATCACCTTGGCCTGCAGTCCGCCCAGTTCCAGCGCGGACTGGCGCAGTTCGACGTTTTCCGAACGCGAGGCCGCCAGCAGCACCTGGACCATTTCCGGGTTGTTCGGGATCGCCCCGATCACCTCGAAGTCCAGGTTCACTTCCTCGATCGGATACGGAATGTAGTTGACCGCTTCCAGCTCGATCTGGGCTTCCATGTCGTTCTCGTCCAGGTCGGCCGGCATCGGGATCACCTTGGTGATCACCGCCGAACCAGCCACGGCCGCAGCAGCCAGCTTGGCCTTGCTGCCGGAACGGTTCATCGCCCGGCGGATGGCCTCTCCCACGGCCTCCACTTCGACGATGTTCTTCTCCACCACCGCATTCGGCGGCAGCGGTTCCACGGCATAATGTTCCACACGGAAACGGTTGCCGCTGCGGGAAAGCTGCAACAGCTTTACCGCAGTCGAACTGATGTCGACGCCAATGAGCGGCGACTGACTTTTTGGGATGAGCCCCACGGTTTCTCCCCTGCCGACGGGCACTTGGACGCAAGAGCTGCGTCCGCGCATTAATAACGTATTCTTAGCAAATGGCAACCGCCCTGCTGTGACATCCCTCACAGGATGAACACGCAGCCCCTGGCGTCCCCTTGCACTCCCCAGTGCCGGCCCCAGCCGCCACCTTGCGTAATCTATACTCTGCGACCACGAAATTCGCAATCGGAATCTGACACCGATGACCCGTCTCCGCCGCTGGCTGCGCTGGATCTTTCTTGTTGTCCTGGTCCTGGCGCTGGTCGGAGCGGCCGCCGTTGGCGGCCTGTACTACGCCGTTTCTTCCAAGCTTCCCGACGTGCAGACCCTGCGCGACGTGGAAATGCAGGAGCCGATGTACGTCTACGCTGCCGACGGCAAGCTGATGGCGGTATTCGGTGAGACCCGGCGTACCCCCATCACCATGAAGGACGTGCCGGAGAAGCTGAAGCAGGCGTTCCTGGCCACCGAGGATGCCCGTTTCTACGAGCACGGCGGCGTGGACTACAAGGGCATCGGTCGCGCGGTGTGGCTGCTGGCCACCACCAACGACAAGCGCGTGCCCGGTGGCTCCACCATCACCCAGCAGGTGGCCCGCCAGTTCTTCCTCAGCTCCGAGTACAGCTATACCCGCAAACTGGCCGAGATCCTGCTGGCGCGCAAGATCGAGTCCGAGCTGAGCAAGGACGAGATCTTCGAGCTGTACCTGAACAAGAGTTTCTTCGGCAACCGCGCCTACGGCGTGGCCGCCGCCGCCGAGTTCTACTACGGCAAGAAGCTGGGCGAGCTGGACCTGGACGAGATGGCCTCGCTGGCCGGCATCCCCAAGTTCCCGTCCTCGGGCAACCCGATCTCCAACCCGGAGCGCGCCCGCCAGCGTCGTGACAACTACGTGCTGCAGCGCATGGCCGACCTGAAGTTCGTCAGCCAGGCCGAGGCCGATGCGGCCAAGGCCGTGCCGATGCACGCCACCGCCCACGAGCCGCCGGTGCAGGTCGATGCCCCGTACGTGGCCGAGCTGGTGCGCCAGGAAATGATCGCCCGCTTTGGCGGCGACGTGGTCAACAAGGGCTACCACGTCACCACCACCATCGATTCGACCCTGCAGACCGCCGCCAACCTGTCGGTGCGCGACGGCCTGCTGCTGTACGACCATCGCCACGGCTGGCACGGCGTGGAGAAGCAGGTGCAGCTGGGCGCCGGCGATGACGCCGCGGCCCTGGCCGAGCACCTGCGTGGCATGTTCGGCCAGGCCGGCCTGCTGCCGGCCATCGTCGCCAGCACCGGCGCCGACGGCAGCGCCACTGTGGTGCTGGCCAACCGCAGCGAGATCGTGCTGCCGGCCGGTGCCGCCAAGTGGACCAACAAGAGCCCGGCCAAACTGGTGCAGCGCGGCGACATCGTGCGCGTGCGCGCCGGTGCCAAGGAGGGCGAATGGCTGCTCGACCAGCTCCCGCGCGGCCAGTCCGCCCTGGTTTCGCTGGACGCCCACAGCGGCGCCCTGAAGGCGCTGGTCGGCGGCTTCAGCTTCTCCGGCAACAAGTTCAACCGTGCCACCCAGGCCCGTCGCCAGCCCGGTTCGAGCTTCAAGCCGTTCGTCTATGCGGCCGCCTTCGACAAGGGTTACAACCCGGCCTCGATCGTGCTCGACGCCCCGGTCGTGTTCCGCGACCGCCGCGGCAAGACCTGGGCACCGCAGAACGACGGCGGCGGCTTCCGCGGCCCGATGCGCCTGCGTGAAGCGCTGGTGCAGTCACGCAACCTGGTCTCGGTACGCCTGCTTGATGGCATGGGCGTGGACTACGCGCGCAAGTACATCAGCCAGTTCGGCTTTGCCGAATCCGAGCTGCCGCCGAACCTGTCGATGTCGCTGGGTACTGCCTCGCTGACCCCGCTGTCGGTGGCCCGCGGCTATGCCGTGTTCGCCAACGGCGGCTCACGCGTGGACACCTGGCTGATCGACCAGGTCAACGACCGCGATGGCAACCTGGTGTTCAAGGAAAACCCGGCGATGGCCTGCCGCGACTGCGCCGGCAGCAGCGACCAGCCGGTGAACCAGGTCGTGGACGGCTTCAACTTCGGCGCCCCGGCACCCAAGGTCGATGCCTCCGCCGCCACCAAGCCGGAAGCCAAAACCGAAACGCCGGCCGCACTCGCCAACCCGGACGCGCGTACCGCACCGCGTGCGATCGACGCCCGTACCGCCTACCAGCTGGTGTCGATGATGCGCGACGTGGTCCAGCGCGGCACCGGCGCGCAGGCCAAGGTACTCGGCCGCGAAGACGTGGGCGGCAAGACCGGCTCCACCAATGATCACCGTGACGCCTGGTTCTCCGGCTTCGGCGGCCCGTACGTGACCACCGTGTGGGTGGGCCGCGACGACTTCCGCTCGCTGGGCTACCGCGAATACGGTGGCAAGGCCGCCCTGCCGATCTGGATCGACTACATGCGCACTGCGCTGAAGGACACCCCGATCGCACAGAACGAACCGCCGAGCGGCATGGTCCAGGCCACCCTCAACGGTGCGGTGGAGTGGGTGAAGGTGGAAGACATGGACCGCCTGACCGACTACGACCTCAACCTGCAGAGCACCCCGCAGGCTGACGCGGCCGCGTTCGATATCTTCTGAAGCCAGGGGGGGTGGGGTGCCAACCGTTGGTTGGCACCATGGCCCGACGTTGCCCTGGTAGTCGCCAACCTCGGTTGGCGCCGATGCATCCGCCGGGCATGGCCCGGCGCTACCCCGGTAGATGCCAACCTTGGTTGGCGCCGATGCATCCGCCGGGCATGGCCCGGCGCTACCATGCCGCACCCGTCGGGCACCCTCTTCCAGTAGTGCCGGGCCATGCCCGGCGAGCGTAGCGGCGCCGTTGCCTTCGCCCACGCAGATGTCACACGCCTGCGCTAGTCTGTGGCCAGGTCGCAACAGGGAGTCATCGCATGCACCGCGCTCACCAGCATGCTGTCAGCCAGACCCGCGAACGGCGTCATCGCCTCGCCCACGAAGCCGCCCGGCTGATGGCCGAAGGCGGAATCCGCGACTTCCACCAGGCCAAACTCAAGGCCGCCAGCCGCCTTGGCATCCACGACGATGCTTCCCTGCCCCGCAACGTCGAGATCGAACAGGCGCTGCGCGAGTACCAGCGGCTGTTCTCCGGCCCGCAGCACGGCAGCGAACTACAGCGGCGGCGCGAGTCCGCCTTGCGGGCGCTGGAGTTCCTGCACGGGTTTTCGCCGCGCCTGGCCGGACCGGTGCTGGACGGCACCGCCGATGCCAACAGCCCCGTGCAGTTGCACCTGCACAGTGACGACCCGGAGGCCGTGCATCGCTTTCTGGACGAACATCGCATCCCCGCCGAATCGCGTACGCGGCGCCTGCGGATGGACCGTGAGCGCAATCTGGATGTGCCGGTGTGGGTGTTCAGTGCCGAAGACCTGACCTTCGACCTGGCCGTCCTGCCCTACGATGCGTTGCGCCAGGCCCCGCTGTCGCCGGTGGATGAGAAACCCATGCGGCGGGCGTCGGCCACGCAGTTGCGGCAGCTTCTGGCCGAGATGGAAATCACCGCCTACATCGGCGGTTGATCATGGCAGAGCCGGGCCTGTGCCCGGCTCTGCGCCAAGAGCGGCCGAGCATGGCCCGGCGCTACTGGAAGATCAGCTGCTCCTGCGCAGGGGTTGCCAATCGTGCCAGCCACGGCACCGCCGCACGGTACGGATACTCGGCCATCATGCGCGCATGCATCTTCTGCAGGTCATGCAGGTTCCAGGCATGCGCATACACATCCTGGAAGTCATCCGCCCAACCACTGCGCACGCGCGTGCGTTCGCCATCAAGGTTCGGCACCAGGTACCACGGCACCTGCAGGATCTCGGCAAGCGCCTTGTTGCGTACCGCACTCTCGTGCCCCGACCGCTGCAGCTGTTCGATGCGGAAACTCACGCGGCGGCAGGGAAAGGGCATGCAGGCACCGGTAGCGTTGATGTAGTCGGCGATGTCGGCGTACATGTCCGCCTGCAGCTTCATCGCCACCGGGTCCTGCAGCGTCTGCCGGACCCGCAACGTGCGCTGGGTGCTGCCGCGGATCTCCGCAGCACTGTAGAAGGGATCACCCGGCGTCGTGCCGCCGTGGCGCACCAGCACGATGCGGTGGATCGCTTCGTCGGTCAGCACTTCCACCCGCACGGCTGCGGCTTCCGGGTGGATTCGGGGCTGCGGCACGTTCACCACGCGCCAGAACCCCCACACCATCAACCCCATGCAGACCATCAGCACCAGGCAGGCCAGCGTCCACGTATCCATGTCGTGGGTGAAGTAGCGGATGCGGGCGCGCCACAGGTAGTAGCGCCGATAGGTCATGAAGCGGCTCATGAAGCGATACATTGCAACCTCCTCTGCAATGGCCCCGGCGCGGCGGGGCTCGTTACGCGCACCACACCGGGGCGCCATGGCTTACCAGCCGATGCCCACACCCACGCCCATGCTGCGTTCACCGCTGTTGGTGAAGGCACCATTGAGGCTGAAGGTGGCTGAGCCCTTGTCGTTGAGCACGCGCTGGTAACCCACCGCCATGGCCGACTCGCCCTCGGCGTAGCCCACGCCCGCGCCGAGGCGGTTGTAGGTGGCCAGGCCGGCGGTGTTCATGGCCATGGCCGTCTGCGCGCTGCTCATCGCCGCCATGCGGTTGAAGCGCTTGTCCATCTTGTCCAGGCGGCGCTCGAAGTTGCTGATCGCACCATCGGTGTACTCGTTGGCGCGGGCCAGCATTTTTTCCAACTCGGCGGTGTCGACCTGCGGCGTGGGCGCGGGCGAGTCATCCTTTTTCGCCTTCGGCTGCGGTGCAGCCGAAGCGTCCTCGCCTGCCGAAGCGACCTGCGGCGAACCGCTGGCTTCCGGGCTTGGCATGATCTCTTCGGCCGGCGCCGCCGATGCCGTGGCCATTGCACGCGCCTGCGGCTGGCCGTCCACGCGTTGCTCCAGGCCATCGATGCGACCGTTGAGCTGCTGCTGCGCGGCATGCAACTGGCCACCGTTGACCGCCTCGCGGCTGCCGGCGGCGATCAAGCCGTTGGCGACGTTGGAGATGACCATGCCGTTGGCACCCGCCAGGGTGAGCTGGGCGGTGCCGTCGCTGCGGACGGACGGAGATTCCTGGAACACCGAGCGGAGCTGGGTTTCCACGCGATCGACACGGGAGCCGGTGGTGACTACGGCCGAGTCGAGCGTGGCGAGGGCTTCGTTGATGGTGTTCTGGTGCTGGCCCTGAACGTTGAAGCCGGGGATGGTGACGTTGCCGTTGGCGTCTATGTTGCCGCCGAGGGTGGACAGTGCGCCACGGAGCTGGCCGACGGTGGCGGCGTCGTTGGCGTTGCGGCCGTTGGCTACGTTGACGAGGCGGCGCTGGTATCTGCTATTTCCGAAGGATGCCGTGTCTGCCTCTGTGGCAACGGATCCCATGCCAATGGCGGCGGACCTGACCGCACCGACTTCTGTTCTAGTGACTGCGCCTAGCGCCACGCTATCAGAACCAGCCGCACGTGACCCTACACCGAGAGCGAATGCGCTATCTGCTCCCTCTTCGACCAAGGCCCCTCTCCCCAGAGCAACGGAATTCTTACCCAAAGCAATCGCAAAAGCGCCAACGGCTGTTCCCCCTTCACCGCCATGCTGAGGTGTGGCTTGCGCGGATTCACCAATCGCAACACCAAACGATCCAGCCTTGGCGTCCTCACTCAAATCGTCCCGACCGATTTTGAAGAATCGATGAGTCGATTCCACGCTCGCTATTCGCTCGTTGGTTACATACAGCTGACTGCCGTTAACTGCATCAGTACTGAAGGCAGATGAGATGTCCCCCGAATCAATCCCAGTCAGTCGCGATCCAGCGAAATCAATCGGCCCTCCTCGTTCATCATGTGCTTGCTGAAGAACATGCCTCACGCCTTTATCTGACATGCCCTTCATACGCTCGATCTCATCTCCGTTCCTAGCGATTTCCTGCTTGGCCGCGTACAGCTGACTACCAGTCACCGCATCACGACTCCCCGCATCAATACGCCCATCGGCGAGATTCGACAGAACCATGCCCTGCGCACCAGCCAGGTTCAATTGGCCGATTCCATTCTCATTGGTTGAAGGCGACTGTTGGAACGTTGCCCGCAGCTGGTTCTCGACACCATCGATGCGGCCGCCGGACCGGAGAACCGCGCCATCGAGTACATCCAAAGCATCGCCAACCGTATGTTGAACACCCCCCTGCACTCCATACGATGGTGAAACAATGTTGCCGTCTGGCCCCAGATCTGCGCCTCCGCCAAAAACGGTCACCGCATCACGTAGTTGAGCAACAGTGGTTGCATCGCTGGAGTTCACACCACGCCCTACGTTGACAACACGCCGCGTGAGATGAGAGTTGCCGACTGAAACGACATCTGAATCCTCAGCTATCGAACTGTTGCCCAATGCCACTGAATTCTCCGCTCCCGATTCAACCTGACTAAAAGAACCTAGAGCCGTTCCGCCTGCGGCATAGACATTCGAGCCGGTCCCAAGTGAAAATCCGTTCTGGGCCGCAGCGACAACAAGTGCGCCTCTGCCGAGGGCCACTGACCCCTGTCCACGGGCTCGTGCGAATGCACCAATTGCAGTAGCTCCGTCAGAATCAATTGCAGCTTCTGCAGAGTCACCAATGGCAACCCCTAACAAGCCCGCCTGCGCGAATTGACTTTCGCCATCAACACCAACTTGCACGAAACCCTTGGCAGTCTCGATTGCTGTCACTCGCTCATTGGTGCTAAACAACTGCCCACCATTCACCGCATCGGTGCTGGCCGCCGAACTGACATCTCCCGCCGCCACTCCCGATATGCGCGCACCTTCCATGTCCACAAGCAGGCGATCGGCACTGAACTTCACCACCCCATCCAGATCCGGATCAAAGTCGTCCACGTCCGTACGAAGCTGATCGATGTCGGCGCGGTTGGCCGCGACGCGCTGGTCCTGTGCCGCGAGAGCCTGGGTATGCGTTGCCAGCTGCTGGCCGTGCAGCACCAGTGACTGGCCCTGCGTGGAAACAGACTGGTTGGTGGCATGAAGCTGCTGTCCGGTCACGACATCGGTACTGGTACCGCTCAGCACGCCGTTGGCAACGTTGTTGACGCGCCGCTTCGCGCCGTCCTTGTTGGCCACATCCACCACGGTGCCAGTGTTGTCTGCGCCCAGGCGCACATTGCCCGTGGCCGATACCTGGCTGACCAGACCACTCAACGCTGTGGCCCTGCCCAGCGCGTTGTCTGCGGCGGTCTTGGCGCCGGTTGCCGCCGTCTGCGCGGCATTGGCCGCATTCTGCGCGGTGGTCACATTGGCATTGGTAGCGTTGAGCTGCTTGCCGGTCACGGCCTCGGTGCTGGACGTACTGAGCGCACCGTCAGCCAGATTGACCAGCTTGCGCTTGATGGCGCTGTTGCCAACGGAAATCTGATTGGCAGCGCTGGTCTGCGAACCATTGCCCAACGCCACCGAACCATTGTGCTGAGCCAGGGAGCGATCACCAATGGCCACGGCACTTTCGGCCGAGGCCCTGGCCAGATTGCCCATGGCCGTCGCGTAGAGGCCGCTTGCGTGGGTACCGCGCCCGAGTGCGGTGGAATGCCCGGCGCTGGCCTTGCTCTGATATCCGATCGCGGTGGCGTGAATCACATCCGCCGACGCCTCATGGCCAACGGCAATGGCACGATCACCCACCGCGCTGGCCTGCAACCCTGCCGCAACAGCACCGTTGCCGCTGCGTGACATTGCCCCCACCGACACGCCCCCATTGGCATTGGCAACACGGTTCCCGTCCTTGTCCACGCCAGACCTTGCGTCGTCACCCAGCGCGACGCTCTTGCCGTTGTAGCCCCTGGCGTTGCGTCCCACTGCGGTGCTGATGCCATAAGCATTGGACTCTGCAAGCGCACCGCCCCCCAACGCCAGCGCTTCTGCATTGAGTCGCCGGTTGACTGCATCAACACCGGCCTTTGCCTCAGTCGCCGTTGCCGCCGCGGTCGCCACCGATGCATTGGTCATATGCAACTGGTTGCCGGTGATCGCGTCGGTACTGCCCGCCGCAATCACGCCATCGGCGAGGTATTGGATCCTGCGCTTGTTGCTGCTGCTGCCCACCGACACCGTATTGGCGCTGGAGGTCACCGAGTTGGCGCCCAGCGCAACCGAATTTCCGTGCGTGACCGTTGCCCCGCGACCAAGCGCGATCGTACCGCTGCTGCTTGTCTTGGCCTGATAGCCGATGGCAACGCCGTCATGCGTGGAACTGGCGCTCCCACCCAAGGCGATGGCACCCGTCCAACCGCTGGTGCCCGCGAAGGCGCCTGCACCGATGGCGATGCGGGAGATGCCCGAGCCGGACGCTGTGCGAGCGCCCCCGCCCAACGCAACGGTATCATCGCCATCAGCCGTTGACCCAATGCCCATCGCAAGCGCACGATTACCCACTGCTTGGGCAGCGTTGGCATTGGTCGCCGCGGTCCCCGTCGCCAGCAACTTCTGACTCTGGCTCACGCTGGCCAGCGCCTGCTGGGTAGCATGCAGCTGCCTGCCGGTCACTGCATCGCTGCTGTTGGCGTCGACCGCACCGTCGGCAAGGTATACGATTTTGCGCCGCATGCTGCCGTTACCGACCGACACCTGATTGTCGCCGTAGTCGTTGGAGTCAGCCCCCAGTACGACGGAATTGCGTCCGGACGCTAGCGCACCACTTCCCAGTGCGACCGCGTTATGCGCGTATGACTTCGCATCGTTGCCCACCGCGACTCCGCCGAGCTCCCAAGCGACCGACTTGTGCCCCAGCGCGGTCGCATAGCGCCCGTTGGCATCGGCCTGGTAGCCAAGTGCCACGCCGTAGCTGTTGGAGAAGGCCGATACACCTACCGCGACCGCCCTGTCACGGGCACCGGCGTACGCACCGAGCTGGACGAAATCGCTGTAGGCCAGCGGAAGCGCGTTCGCGCGGGAGAACGCTCGCCCGCTGGGAGCGGTGGCGGCATCCTCGTGCACAAGCATGGCGCTTGTGTTGAACGGGCCAAAGGCAGTGTACAGGGCGTCTTCCGTCCACTCATCAGCGCCTGTTTCGAGATGGCCCGCAGTGGCTGCCATGACCGATGCCGGCAGCATGGCCAGCACCAGCGCCAATCCGGGACCACGCGATGTGTGCCTGCGCGTGCCGCGCGCTGCCGCCAGTTCGCTTGCAACCACCCAGCATTGGCGGGCGGCGGACCAGAGTCGTCGATAGATCTTGTTCATGGGATTCTCCTTAACAAACGGAACAGAAGGAACCGCTGTGGCACCAAGCCACAGCGGCGAGATGCACTCAGAGCGCGACGTTGTGCACGTGCTCGCGATAGCCATCGCGGGTCAGCCGATAGCGCAGCTGCAGCGTGTGGCCCGGCTGCAGGGAAAATGGCAGTTCCAGCGCGCTGCCGGGATACAGGCTGCGCGAGACGTCATGCGCGGTGCAGCGCGCGCCATCGCAGTCAGCGATACTGGTGATGCCCACGCGTACCGTGCCGGTGTTGCGCAGCTGGTTTCCCTCCACCTGCACGTCCATCGTCGATTGCGCGGGCAGTACATTGACCAGCGCGCCCCATACCAGGCTGACGCCGACATTGGCCTGGGCCTTCTCACCCTCGCCTGCCGGGTCTGCCCGTTCGGGGCCTCGCACGCCCTCGAAGTACACGCGGTATGCCGTTTCCTTTTCGACCGGCTGCAGCGGAATCACACGGATCAGCCGGTTGCCGCCACCGGCGAGCGCGAACTTTCCCGGCGTGATGGCGATGGCGGCCTCATTCGGCTCCACCTCAACCTCCTGTTCACCTGCCCCCGCCGGGTCGACGATGCGCTTGATAGATGCCTGCACGTACTGCGGTTGGGTGGACTGCGAGTAGATGCGTATCTGTGCACCTTTCTTCGCGTCTACCGACGTACGCATGGGGTGCACGGTGAGATTGGCATGGGCAGGCAACGCCATCAGCAGCGACAGCGGCAGCAAGCAGCGGACTAGGGGTTTCATCGGGGACTCCATGTGGGGTTCAGGGCGTGACAGTGGGAACACGCAGTTCCACCTTGAGATCGCCGCTGTAGTAGCCAGGGCGCTTGGTGCTGACCGGCACGCGCGGTGTTTCCAGCGTCAATGGCGTAGGCACGCAGAACACCGGCTGCGTCATGCCGGGCAGCAACACCAGCCGCAGCCGTGCGCTGTCGATGCCATGCAGCAGCTGCTCCACGCCGTTGCGCATGGGCAGCGCGCTGCCGTTGTGATCCAGGGTGACGGTGTAGTCCACGCGCTGGCTGGCATCACTGCCGCCATCGACGTGCCATACCGAGTAGCCCGAGGGCCCGGGAGGTTGCGCGCCGCTGTCACGCACGGTGACGCCGAGGTAGCTGCTCTGCGAGCCAAGCCCGTCGTACAGGCACATGTCGAGCTGGGTACGACCGCCGATGGTCTGCGCGATGGGGTCGTACTGCAGGTTCAGACCGACGTGCGGGGTGACCTGATCGAAAAGCGGGAAGTAGATGGAGACCGCGTTGTGGTCGGTGATGGTGAAGTCGAATGTGAAAGTGTTGACCGCAACGATTAACGATGCGGGATCCGTCCTCAAGTTCAGGATCAACTTACCGCTCCAATTGCCAGCGACAAGTTGATCGAGTTCCTTCACGGGAAGCAGCAGCTCCACCGATGTTCCTATCGCTTTCTCACCTCCACATTCCTCCTGTCGTGAGGTCCAGACAGGTCTCTTCTCACTTAGCCAGAAATCGAGCCCGCATGCTCTCTCCCCCAACGCGCGACTCAGCGATGCCATGACGCGCACGTCTGTAGCAAGACCGCTACGCTTCTCCACTACTCGCAACAAGATTGGCATCGAACCGCTTGCCAAGCGCTCAGTTCCAACTACCGGGCACAGGCCCGTGCTCGAATTCGATTCCGATTCGCATGTCAGATGAATTCGACCGTATTGCAGACCCTCATCTCTGCTGTAACCAAGCACAGTCCTCGGCGCCCACAACTCGATATCTCCCGGCATCGCAGAGCGATCCCAGCTCATCACGATGTCGCGGTGTTCACTCGACGGATGCGTTTCCGGCGGCCTCTGCGCCTTCGCCCGCGGCACCAACAGCACCAGCCCACACAACACCGCCATCACCCACCACAACCGACGGCTCACTTCGCACCTCCCGCTGCTGCGGTCTGTGGCGTGGCGGCGATCAGCGCCTGCTCCTGCAGCAACCGCGTCACCCGTGCCTGGTGGCGGATGTCGGCGGGCAGCTGGGCCACGGCCAGCGGCTCGCACTGCACGGCGCCTACCAGCATCACCACGCTGCGGCGCTCGCGCACCTGCAGCGGGCAGTGCAGCAACCGGTCGTCCTGCAGCAGGTACAGGGTCTTCTCGCGTCGTGGGAAGTCGGCCACGAAACCTCCATTGCTGCCGGTGCCGGGCACCGGCGCGTTGAGAATGCGGGCACCGCGCAGCGGTGCGCCGGCGATGTCCTGGGCGTTGCCGATGAAGGTGTAGGTCACTTCAATCGGCACCGGCATGCGTACCAGCCGGCCCGGTGGCAGGAACAACGGACGCGCGCCGCCCACACCGCTCACGCGCACGGCGGCGATGCTGTCCAGGGCGCTGGCGTCCTGCACTTCAGCGCGGTGTGACTGGTAGGCGGAAATCGGCAGCAGCCGGCGCTCGCCCAGCTTCAGTCGCTGCCGGCGCAGCCCACCCACCTGCAGCTCGGCGGCAACGCCGCTCAGGTCCAGGTCGTCGGTGTCATCCACCTGCACCGCCAGCCCCGCGTCGGCGCCAACGCCAGCGCCCCAGTACACGCCGCGTTTGCCGATGGCCAGGCCGGAACTGTGCGTGGCGCTGTACGCCACTTCGTTGCCACCCTGGTGCTGGTAGCGCGACACCGTGGCACCGGTCTGGCCGATGCGGTTCTGCAGCTGGGTACTCAGCGTGGCGCTGTAGCGCTCGTTGTTGTTGCCGCGCAGTTCGCCCGATACCTCGCGGTACTGATCCTCGTATTCCTGGCGCAGCGTCTGCCCGGCGCTGTAGTTGATGTCCGGGCGCGCATGCTGTGGTTGCCGTACGTCCACGCCATAGCGTCGCTGCGAACTGCCGCGGTCATCGTGCTGCAGGCGGTTGAGGCTGAAATTGAGGTAGATGCCGCGGTCACGGCCGTCGCGCAGCCCACCGCCGCTGGTCTGCTGCCAGACGCCGATGCGGCTGGAGACACTGAAATCGCCCCAGCGCTGGCTGCGGCTGTAGCTGGCCTGCCAGGTGCGGCTGAGCTGCGGTATGCGCGTGGGCTGTGGCATCCACGGCGGCAGCAGCGGGTCAAGCCCGGCCAGCGGATCATCATCCAGCCCCGACCGCACGGTGCCTGCACGCCAGGTCTGGCGGCGCGTATAGGCCACGTAGGCGTTGCCGCCGGCCACCGGCAGCGCCATCGAGGCGCTGAGCGAATCGGCGCAGCCCAGCCGGTCGCGCGCGTCATCCTCGAACTGGCAGGCACGGCCGCGCATGCGCTGGTGGTACACATTCCACGAAGCACGGCGACGGTAGGAAAGCTGATGCTGCTGGCCACGGCTGCCATCGCTGCCGTGCATGCCACTGAAGGTGGCGCGGACTTCCTGGGTGGCAAACACATGGCGCAGGTCCACCCGCAGTTCGCCGTAGCTGAAACCGCCCAGATCGGCGATGCCAGCGGTCATGGCCACGTTGCGCCCCATCGGCACGCGCAGGCCGCCCATGGCCGCCAGTTCGTCGTCGAAGCGGTCGCTGCGGCGCTCGTTGCGGCGGCCGCCCTGCAGGAACCACTGCACGCTGCTGTCGGTCCAGTCACCGCCCTTGTCGAACGGCGCGTCCTCGTTGCGTACCAGCACGCCGTCTTCGTAGATGCGCAGGCTGACGGTGTAGTTGCCCATGGGGAACCGGCGCGTATCGAGCTGGTTGATGCCTGCCTGCAGGTAGAAGGTCTGCAACAGGCGCTCGCCATCGAACGCATCCACACGCGCATCGCGCGCCAGCAGCACGGTGAGGGGCGTGGCCTGCACGGCGGCGGCGGAGTCCACGTAGGCCTGCGTGGTGCCCAGGCGCAGGCCCTGGAAGCGATCCATCGGCAGCATGCTGAAACTGAAGGTGCCGCCCTGCGGGCTGCTCAGGTTGCGGCGGTCCATGCGCCCGGCCTGCAGGTAGTGCTGCTGGCCCAGGTCATGGCGGTAGTAGGCGTTGTCGAGCTGGAAACGGCGGCTGGCAAGACCGCCGCGGTAGTGCTGCTGGCTGAAGGTCCAGTCGGCGGACAGGTGTCCGCGCTGGAACACGCCCAGTGCACCCATGCCTTGCGCGGCCAGCGCCTGGTAGCCCCGGCCACCGCTGACATTGAAGGTGTGCTGGTGCAGGAAGGCGTTCTCGGCATTGGCGCTGACCTGGTGGTAGCGCTCGGCGGCCGGCTCGCCGGGGATCCATTGGCGGGCGACAAACAGGCGCACTGCGCCCTCGCCTTCGTCATACAGCGCGCGCACGGCAGTGGGCTCCTGGGGAGGATCGATGTACCCGCAACCGGCACTGGCACCGCCGTAACGGCATGCCAGGTGGCTGTTGCGCGGCAGCGGCTGCGACAACGCCGGCAGCAGCGCAGCCTGCGCTTCGGCGGACAGCTGCAATGCCTGCAGCGCCTCGGCCGGGGTTTCCAGCTGCACGTGTTCCAGGGTCACGCGCACCGGCACCAGCCCGGTCGAACGACCGAACAGACGGATCTCCAGTTGTTCGGTCTGGCCTTCGACCAGATCCTCGAAACCGGCGGGAACGCCGCGCGCCGCGACCAGGGGTGTGGCCAGCGACAGGGCGAGCGCGACCGCCAGCCGGGTGACGGCGGGTGCGGGAGCATTCATGGGGATTACCGGAAGCAGCCGGCCCGGCAAGCGGGCCGGCGCGGGTGCCTTACGGGCTGGTGGTCTTCTGCTGCATGGCGATGGTGACGATGCCTTCGTAGCTGCCGCCGCGGGCGATCGGCGCCTGGACGGTCTGTGCAATACGCAGCGCCAGCGGGATCGATGCACCCGGCAGTGCGCCGTCGAACAGGTCGCTTGCGGAGAAGTCCTGCGCCGCCACGGTCAGCGCCCTGCCATTGAGGCTGACGGTCAGCGGCACCGGCGTGCCGCCGCCATCGGTGTTGAGCAGCTGCGGGGTGCTGCCAACACGCACTTCGATGTCCTTGCTTTCATCGTTGGAGTAGATGCGCACCTGCTGCGACCAGGGCACCAGGCCGCTGACCGGGTTGTGGACCATGTTGACCACCGAATCCAGCGCAGTGCCATCGGCCTTGAGCAGGGCCAGGGTCGGATCGACGTTGGCCCAGACCTTGATGTCGGCATCGAATGCATTGGCGGACAGCGAAACGGTAGCCAGCGCTGCAGCGAGCGCGGCCTTCTTCAGGATGGAGTTCATGGTGTCTCTCTCGGACGGTGGGATATGAGGCCTCCAGTGCGGAGGCATCACCCGCCTGCGTGGGGGCGGGCGACGGAGAGAATGGTAGGTACCCCTACCCTGCGACGGCCATTCAACCATTCCTAAATAGCTGAACGTTAAGGAAATTCTTTGAAGGTGTTCAATGTTTGAGGGTTATGCAAATTTCCTCAACCGGTCTTTGCAACAAACCTCATTGCGAGACATGCACTTTGCAGAGTCGAGCCATGATCGACGCACGGGTGCTCGTGCTGAGCGCTGGTGGTCAATCCTGGCCACCAGCGTGCCCTGCAGCGCCACAGGCTGGTCGTCACGCTGGTCGCGGATGCGATGATCCGAAAAGATGTGGAAACGACCTCCCGTGCCAGAAACCATTCATCCCGGAACCGACGCCTCTTTCAGGAACGATTCCATGGCCGCCACCAGGGCCAGCGGCGTTTCGTTCATCGGGTAATGCCCGGCATCCTCCAGGACCTCCATCGTGGCCTGCCGGTAGCGGCGCAGATAGGTGCGCTCCATCAGTGCGCGGTTGAAGGTGGGATCGTGCCCACCCACCAGCACCTTCAACCGATGCTTGCCGACGATCTCATTGCTGAAATCGGTATCCGCCCATGCTGGAAGATAGGCAGCAAATGCTGCAGGTGAAGCGTGTGCCGCCGAATACGCGGCCTTCCAGTCGAGCCATTGCGCTGGCAGCCGCCCGCCGGTACTGCGATCGATGATGGTCCGACGCACGCCTACGTCCCCGGCCGCCGTTTCAAGCAGGCTTCGCGTCGCGGCGTCGTAGGCAATGCCGCCGCAGGGCACCGGCGCAATGGCCACCATGCCGTGTACCCGGTCCGGCGCAAGCACCGCCATTCGTTCAATGGCCATGCCGCCCATCGAATGACCCGCCACACTGAAGCGTTCGTGGCCCAGGGCGGCCATCAGATCCAATGCATCGGATGCAATCTCGCCGATGGTATAGGCCCCCCGTGCATCGCGCATGCCGCCGTAGCCCCGGCAGTCCATGAAGATGTAGCTGAAGTCGTCGCGCGACAGCCATGGCTCGATGGGCTCGAACGCGTGCGCGTCGCCGAACCAGCCGTGCAGCACCAGGACAGCATGGGGTCCGTGTCCCACGCGATGGAAAGTATTGGTCATGTGGTTCCATTACAGCTGAGGGGAGCATTGATGCTAGGCAGCGCGGATCCGGCCCACCGTCGATGACGGGTCAATCGCTATAGAATCCGGGCCATGCGCAATTCGCTGCTTGATCCCTACGAAGACCTGCCACGCGATGTCGTGGTCACCTCGAACGACTACGCCGCCGAATTTGCGTTTCCCCGCCATGCCCACCGGCGCGGGCAGTTCGCATTCGCCGCGCGGGGCACCATCAGTGTGGCCACGCCGCAGGGGCGGTGGCTGGTTCCCCCGCAGCGCGCCTGCTGGGTGCCTGCAGGCCTGGCGCATGAGATGACCATGCGCGGGCCAGTGACGATGCTCAACGCCTTTCTCTCCGCCGAGGCGGCCGACGCCGTGGCGCTGCCGGAGCACTGCCGGGTGTACGCGGTCTCTGCGCTGTTGCAGCAGCTGCTGGAGGCGGCGGTGGACCTGCCCCCGCTGTACGACGAGGACGGGCGCGCAGGCAAACTGATGCAGCTGCTTGTGGCGGAAATCGCATCGATGCCGACACTTTCCCTGCATGCACCGCTGCCCGCCGATGCACGCCTCGCACGTGTCTGCCGCGCATTGCTCGACAGTCCTTCGCTGGCAGTGCGCCTCGATGACGTTGCCGCCGAAGCAGGCATGAGCCGGCGCACGTTCACGCGCCTGTTCCGCGCCGATACGGGGGTGGGTTTTGCCGAGTGGCGGCAGCAGGTGTGCCTGCTGGTGGCCATCGAGCGGCTGGGACAGGGCCAGGCGGTGACGCGCGTGGCATTGGACCTGGGCTATGCAAGCCCGAGCGCGTTTTCTGCTGCCTTCCGGCGTGTGCTGGGATGTTCGCCGAGCCGGTACGCAGAAGCGTAGTACTCGGCCGATGCTTGGTTGTCATGCGCGCCGCGCGCGCGGGTCGAGCGTGGCTCGACGCTGTAAATGTCCATGCGCGACTGGATGGCACCAGGCCGCCTCGCGGCGGCCTGATGGATCTCACTCAACGACACGATCTCAGAAGAAGATCGCGTACAGGATCAACAGCGGAATCGGCACGCCCAAGAACCAGAGCAGAAGCGTTTTCATGGCAGGTCTCCTTGCATCAGATGCGGGTTACAGGTCGCGGCGACGGCCGCCCCAGGTGGCGCTGAGGCTGGCGAAGAACGCGCCGATCAGCAGGGTGATGAACAGCCACAGTGCGGCATAGGCCGTGGCCTTGCGCGCATCGTCGGCAGCTTGCTTGGCGGTGTTCTTGGCCTTTTCCAGCGCAGCACGCATGCGGGTCTGCACGTCGGTCACACGGGCCTGCGCTTCAGCCTGGCTCATGCCCGTCTCGCGCGCGATCAGCTGCGACAGGTACTGGGTATCGGCCGGGTCCAGGCCGTCCCCCTGCAGACTGTTGACGATGATGCGGTTCACTTCGGCACGGACTTCGCGGCGGTCGCCCATCGGGCCATTGCCCGGCATCGGGCGCGGCGGCGGCGGGGCCGTGCGGGCGTCACGTGGGCCAACGCTGGCGGCGGCCGGGGGCGGCGGCGGTGCGGCAGGGTCCATGGGGCTGGTACCCGGCGCTGCGCCCGCTGCCGGCGCAACCGGAGGTGCACCGGCAGCGTCCGGGCCCGCCGTGGTGACCCCGCGGAACAGCGAATCCACCCAGTAGTTGAGGTCGCTCTCCGGTGCGCCTGCAGCAGCGCTGCCAGCTCCGGCCACGGCAGCACCGGCAGTGGTGGCAGCGGCGCCTGCGGTCGCGCCGGCAACCTTTGCGCCGGCGCCCAGTACGCCACCGATGGCCGAGGTCAACAGGCCAGCAGTGAGCAGGGTCGCCACAGCCCAGGACACGAAGCCGTGCGCGGTGTCGCGGAAGTAGGTTTCATCACCGTGCAGCTGCGTCCACTTGGTGCGCAGGCGACCGGCCAGGTAGCCGCCAAGACCGGAAGCGGCCAGCGCGGTGAAGGTCAGCCACGCGACGCTGGTCCAGCCGAAGGTTTCCTTGGACACCCCTTCGAACGACCAGGGCGAAACCGAGGACAAGCCGAGGCCAACACCCAGGATCAGCAGGATCAGCGACAGTGCGGCGGCCGCAACGGCGCCGGCGAAAATGGCGCCCCAGGACACCGCGCTTTCGCTGGGCGGTGGCACGACGGGAGTGGCCACCACGGTGGCGATGTCAGGACCGAGTGGATCGCGCTCGGGCAGGTCGAAACGGGTACTCATGGGTTGGACGCTCCGTATCAGTGCTGCAGGTGCAGCTGGCGTCCTGAGGCTGCGCGAGCGCTTGTGAAGCTGGTGAGACCCTTGAATCACGCGGTCTTGCCGCGGCGAACATCGTGCCAAGCGCCGGGGCGCAGTAGATCCACGCCACGCGTGGATGATGTTCCGCGGACACCCAAATCGTGCCAACCAAGGTTGGCACCCACCGAAGCCGGAGCGCAGTAGATCCACGCCATGCGTGGATGATGTTTCGCGGACGCCCAAATCGTGCCAACCAAGGTTGGCATCTACCAAAAGCGAAGCAAAAAAAACGCCCCGCAATCGCGGGACGTCTTCAGCACAACCTACCGCAGGCGATCAGCCCTGGTAGTCGCGCACGTCGTGGCCGGTGTAGACCTGGCGCGGACGGCCGATCTTCATTTCCGGGTCGACCTGCTGTTCCAGCCAATGCGAGACCCAGCCGGAGGTACGACCCAGGGCGAACATGACGGTGAACATCTCGGTCGGGATCTGCAGCGCCTTGTAGATGATGCCGCTGTAGAAATCGACGTTCGGGTACAGCTTGCGCGCGACGAAGTACTCGTCCTGCAGCGCGGCCTGTTCCAGCTTCACGGCCACGTCCAGCAGCGGATCCTGCACGCCCAGCTGCTTGAGCACCTTGCCGGTCATCTCGCCGATGACCTTGGCGCGCGGGT
The DNA here is from genome assembly GCF_031455455.1 of Stenotrophomonas sp. 1337. Classification (NCBI taxonomy): domain Bacteria; kingdom Pseudomonadati; phylum Pseudomonadota; class Gammaproteobacteria; order Lysobacterales; family Lysobacteraceae; genus Stenotrophomonas; species Stenotrophomonas sp. 1337. The sequence continues at coordinate 58,900 of NZ_JAVDSR010000017.1, forward strand.
CGAAGTTCTTGTACACGCGGTGGCCGAAGCCCATCAGGCGGAAGCCGGAGGTCTTGTCCTTGGCCTTCAGCACGGCCGACTCGACGTTGTCGGCCGAACCGATCTCTTCCAGCATCTTCAGCACGGCTTCGTTGGCACCGCCGTGGGCCGGACCCCACAGCGCGGTGACGCCAGCGGCGACCGACGCATACGGGTTGGCACCGGTCGAACCGACCAGACGCACGGTCGAGGTCGACGCGTTCTGCTCGTGGTCGGCGTGCAGGATGAACAGCAGATCCAGTGCCTTGACCACGTCCTGGTTCAGTTCGTACTTGCCGTCAGCCGACTCGAAGGTCTGCTTGAGGAAGCGGCTGACGTAGTCCAGCGAGGTATCCGGCTTGTTGGCCGGCAGGCCCTTGCCGTGGCGGTAGATCAGCGCCGACAGGGTCGGCACCTTGGCGATCAGGCGCACGGCGGCCTGGCGGCGCTGTTCGGCGTCGGACAGGTCCAGCGAGGCGTGGTAGATGCCCGACAGCTGCGCGATGGCGGCGGTCAGGATGGCCATCGGATGGGCATCCTTGGCGAAGCTGCCGATCAGGGTGTTGATCGACTCATCGACGTTGGCTTCGGCAGCCAGCTCGTCGGTGAAGGCCTTCAGCTGCTCGGCGCTCGGGCGCTCGCCGTTGATCAGCAGGTAGGCCACTTCGACGTAGCTCGACTTTTCCGACAGCTGCTCGATCGGGTAGCCGCGATACAGCAGCACGCCCTTGTCGCCGTCGATGTAGGTGATGGCGGACTTGCAGCTGGCCGTCGCGGTGAAACCGGAATCGTAGGTGAAATACCCCGTTTCCTTGGTCAGCTTCGCGATGTCGACGCAGTCGTTGCCGAGGGTGGGTTTGATGACGGGCAGAACGACCGACTTATCGCCGGCGTTGAGCGTGACCTGATCAAGATCGGACACTGTGTGCGCTCCTTCATGGGAAGGCGCCTGCCCAAGCGCATTGGTCAGGCACGTGAATGACGTCCTCGGCCTGTGCCGGGGATCAGGTCATTATCGCACAGCAGCATTTGCCGGGCGCTAGACAGAAGTCGTAGACGACAGGCAGCCGGCACCCTGCCAGCGAGCGGCCGGGATCGGCAAAAGCGTTGTCACAAGGACGCAGTGTTCCGTCCATCCAAACGCCCGTTGGGCAGGCGCTGGACAAAAACAAACGGCCGCGCAGAGCGCGGCCGTCGGTTCGAACCGGGTACGACGTATCAGCGCGCGTAGCGCTTCTGGAACTTGTCGATACGGCCCGAGGTGTCGATGACCTTGTGCTTGCCCGTGTAGAACGGATGCGAAGCCGAGGAAATTTCAACCTTCACCAGCGGGTAGTCGTTGCCGTCTTCCCACTTGATGGTTTCCTTCGTGCTCATGGTCGAGCGGGTCAGGATCTTGAAATCGGAGGTGACGTCATGGAAGACGACGTCGCGGTAGTTCGGATGGATATCGGCCTTCATGGGCTCACACCGTAAATGGGCTGGTGGTCAAGAGCGGCATTATAAGCACTGGTTGCCGCCTGGGGCAACCAGTGCAGGGGGCTGACCTCAGTCCGCACCCAGGGCCTGGCGTACCAGGGCCTCGAAACGCCCTTGGTCGTAGGCCATCAGCAGGTCGCAGTTGTCCGGCTGGCCGGTCTGGCGGTTCCAGTCGACGATGGTCGCGCCGCGGCTGAACGTGCCGTTCAGTTCCACATTCAGCGGCCGCGATTCGACCTGCAGCTGCCCTTCCGGGTTCAGCGCCCAGGCCATGGCCAGCGCGTCGGCGGTATACCAGCGGCCGCCCTTGCTGTCTTCGGACAGGCCACGGGTCTTGCGCGAGATCAGCTCGTAGAAGCGCGCGCGATCGGAATCGGCACCCAGCCACTGCTCGGCTTCGGTCAACGGCAGGCCGTGGGCAACGGTGGCTTCCCAGTCCGACACCAGCAAGTGCGGGAACGCGGTGAACACCACATGCGCGGCTTCCGGATCGAAGGCGATGTTGAATTCGGCGGCGGGGGTGATGTTGCCGTGGCAGGTGACTGCGCCGCCCATCACCACGATGCGCTTGATGCGCTGGGGCAGGGTCGGATCGAGTTTCAGCGCCAGTGCCAGGTTGGTCAGCGGGCCGAGCATCACCAGCATCAGTTCGCCGGCATGCTGGTGCGACAGGCGCAGGATGGCCAGCGCGGCGTGCTCGGCGTCGGCCTGGCGGCTCGGCGGCGGCAGGTCGACATCGCCATAGCCATCGCGGCCATGCACGTGGGCGGCGTCGACGGATGGATGCAGCAGCGGATCGGGGCTGCCGGCGAACACCGGCACGTCGGTGCGGCCGACGATGTCGCAGAGCTTGAGGGCGTTGCGGACGGTGTACTGCAGGCCTACGTTGCCGGCGGCGATGGTCAGGGCGACCACGTCATGCCGTTCATCGGCGAAGGCCATCAGCAGGGCCAGTGCGTCGTCGACACCGGGGTCGGTATCGATCAACAGCGGGATCTTCTTGGTCATCGTTGCCGTCTTCAGATCGGCAACGAAGTGTGGACCGGGATGATGACCGTTGCAAGTACGGGGGTTCGGGTTCGGCCGGGCTGCGCCCGGCACCCGCCGAATCAACGGCAACGGCAACGGCAACGGCAGAAGCTGGCATTCCGTGGGATGGCGGGGTGGGTCCGGTTGCGGGGGACGCTGCAAGTACATCCATGTAAGCTCGGTCGCCGCATCCATGCGGCTCACGCCCCCGCAACCGGACCCACCCCGCCTTCGACAGTTGTCCACTGCTCTTGGTGGGTGTCGACCTTGGTCGACACGGCATGGTCTGCTCTTGGTGGGTATCGACCTTGGTCGACACGGTGGATCCACGCCATGCGTGGATCGACGTCGGCGGGATCGCGAAAGATGACGCAATCGGCGTGCCGGGCGGGGCCGCGCTGCAATTGCAGCGTTTTCGATCTTTCCAACTTTTCTCATTGAGGCGCACGGTCCTTCATGGAAAACACGGGAGGCCATCGACAACGGATGGCGCGGGCTTCCAATCCCGTTTGACTGCCTTGTTGTTTACGCTTGCCTGCCGGCGTTGCGCGCGTGTTACTGCGTGGCGTCCGGCAGGCAATCCGTCCGCGCGTTCTATGGCGGGCGGTGCGTGGGGGCTTCGCGCCCGCCGGCGTTCTTGAGGCAGTCACCGGTATTGGAACCACTCACCGTCCGCCACCCTCGCCTTCGCGTGCGTGGCCTCCTGCCTTGCGCACAAGGACTGCCGACATGACCGCATCCCGTTATCCCTTCGGGTTGCTGCTGGCATGCCGGGGTTTGGCCGAATACATGGGCACGCAGTTGCCGGCAGCGTAGGAAATGCAGGGGTCGGATCCGTTGGTCGCAGGGCAAGGGCTCTGACCCCGGCCGGCTGCCCGATCCTTACGCCGAGGCGTAGCGCACGGCCGTACCGATCCAGCGCTGCACCACGCGATCTGCAAGCGCCGGTTGCTGCGCCAGCAGGCGTTCGGCCAGCGCATGCACGCCCGGCAGCAGGCCAGCATCGCGGGCCAGATCGGCGATGCGGAAACCGGCCAGGCCGGTCTGCCGGGTACCCAGCAGTTCACCGGGCCCACGCAGCTCCAGATCCTTCTCGGCGATGACGAAACCGTCGTTGGTTTCGCGCATGGTCTGCAGGCGCTCGCGTGCCATGTTCGACAGCGGCGCCTGATACAGCAGCACGCAGCGCGACACCGCCGAACCACGGCCGACGCGGCCACGCAGCTGGTGCAGCTGGGCCAGGCCCAAGCGCTCGGCGTTCTCGATCACCATCAGCGAGGCGTTGGGCACGTCCACGCCGACTTCGATCACGGTGGTGGCCACCAGCAGGTCGATGTCGCCGGCCTTGAACGCGACCATCGTCGCCAGCTTCTCGGCCGCTTTCAGCCGGCCATGCACCAGCCCCACGCGCACGCCCGGCAGCAGCGCCTGCAGCGATTCGTAGGTGGCCTGTGCCGGGGTGGCATCCAGTTCTTCGCTTTCTTCGATGAGCGTGCACACCCAGTACACCTGCCGCCCTTCGCGGCAAGCCAGGGCGATGCGCTCGATCAGCTCGGGGCGGCGATCGTTGTTCAGTGCCACGGTCTGCACCGGCGTGCGGCCCGGCGGCAGTTCGTCGATGGCCGATACATCCAGGTCGGCGTATTCGGACATCGCCAGCGTGCGCGGAATCGGCGTGGCGGTCATCACCAGCTGGTGCGGCACGTTGTTGCCGCCCTTGCCTTTGTCGCGCAGCGCCAGGCGCTGGTGAACGCCGAAGCGGTGCTGCTCATCGACGATGGCCAGCGCCAGATCGTGGAATACCACCGCCTCCTGCATCAGTGCGTGGGTACCCACCACCACCTGCGCTTCGCCGTTGGCAACCTGTTCCATCACCTTCGCGCGCGCCTTGCCGGTGACCTTGCCGGCCAGCCAGGCGATCCGCACGCCCAACGGCTCCAGCCAGCCGCGCAGGTTGTTGAGATGCTGTTCGGCCAGCAGTTCGGTGGGGGCGGCCAGTGCGACCTGCTTGCCCTGCTCCACCGCCAGCATCGCTGCCAATGCCGCCACCACGGTCTTGCCCGAGCCGACATCGCCCTGCACCAGCCGCAGCATCGGGCTGGGGCGCGCAAGGTCTTCGCGGATCTGCTTGAACACGCGTGCCTGCGCGCCGGTCAACGCGAACGGCAACTGCTTCAACAACGCCTTGGCCAGCTTGCCGGGACCGGCCAGCGGCGGCGCGTGATGCGCCTGCAGCGCAATGCGCTGGCGACGCAGGCTGAGGTGGTGCGCCAGCAATTCTTCCATTGCCAGCCGGCGCTGCGCTGGATGGGTACCGGCGGCAAGTGCGGCCAGGTCTGCATCCGGCGGTGGTTGATGCACGGTCAGCAGCGCACTGCGCAGCGATGGCAGGCCGAGGCCCTCGAGCCAGCCGTTCGGCAGCAGTTCCAGCGTGCTTTCTTCCGGCAGGCGATCAAGCGCCTGGCCGATCAGCTTGCGCATCGTCATCGGGCCGACGCCTTCGACGGTGGGATACACCGGGTCGAGGCGGTCGCCGAGATCGGGATCGTCGTTGCGGCCCAGTACCTGGTAGCTGGGATGGACAATCTCCAACCCGAGGTGCCCCGGTTTGGGCGTACCAAAGCAGCGCAGGCGGTTGCCGACCGCGAACTGGCCGACCTGCTGCTGGCGGAAATGGAAGAAGCGCAGCACCAGGGTGCCCTGCCCTTCATCCTCCACTGCCACTTTCAGCATCGGCCGGTAGCGCATGCCGCGCTCGACGGCCACCACCCGCACTTCCACCTGCGCCGGAATGCCGTTGCGCAGGTCTTCGATGCGGGTCAGCCGGGTACGGTCTTCATAGCGCAGCGGCAGGTGCAGCCAGAGATCCTGCAGGGTGGCCAGTCCACGCACCTGCAGCTTGGCGGCCACGGCCGGCCCGACGCCGGCGAGCATCGCAAGCGATGCTTCACCGGACGGTGCCAGTGCCGGGGTGACCGCCGCCTTGCGTGCCACGTGGCGGTCAGTCGATGACCATCACCGCGTCGACCTCGAAGTTGGCGCCCTTCGGCAGGCCGGAGACTTCGATGGTGGAACGGGCCGGGAACGGGGCCTGGAAGTAGTCCTGCATCACCGCGTTGACCTTGGCGAATTCGGCCAGGTCGGTCAGGTACAGGCCCAGGCGCACGACCTTGTCCAGCGAACCGCCGGCGGCTTCGGCCACGGCCTTGAGGTTGTCGAAGGCACGACGGGCCTGCGCTTCGACGTCACCGACGCCGACGATGTCGCCGGTGGCCGGGTCGAGCGGAATCTGGCCGGAGAAATACACGGTGTTGCCGGCGCGCACGGCCTGCGAGTACGGGCCGATGGCGGCCGGGGCCTTTTCGGTGTTGATGATCTGGCGGGACATGGGTCGCTCCGGTGCGTTGGGGGAAAACAGAGCGGTGATTGTACCGGGTGGGGGCAATGTCGGCTGGGGTCGGATCCTCTTCCCGTTGGGAAACAGCGCGGATCCGGTAGCGCCGGGCCATGCCCGGTGGCAATTGATTCATGCCGCGCTGCGCGCTCGCCGGGCATAGCCCGGCGCTACCAGGGTCCGCGCAGGATCTACTGCCGGCGAACGGCCTGCACGACCGACAGGCGGCGCAGGCGACGCATCACTTCGGCCAGATGGTTGCGGTCGCGCACCTGGATGTTGAACGCCAGCACTGCGGCGTTGAAATCGCGGTCCAGGTAATCCACGCGCTCGATGTTGGAATGGCTCTGCGCGATCGCCGCGGCCAGCTGTGCAAGCACGCCGGTACCGTTCTCCACTTCCACCACCAGCGAGGTGTCGTAGTCGCCGGATACGGTGGTATCCCAGCCGATCAGCACCCAACGCTCGGGCGACTTGCGCAGTTCGGCCAGGTTCGGGCAATCCATGCGGTGCACCACGATGCCCTTGCCGGCGGTGTGGTAGCCCATGATGTCGTCGCCCGGAATGGGCTGGCAGCAGCCGGCGAAGGTGACCACGCCACGTTCGCTGCCGTTGATCAGGATCTTTTCCTGCGAACTGTGGCGCGAATGCGCGCCGCCGCGCAGTTCGGCGTAGGCCATCAGTGCCTGCGCGGCCTGGGTCGGCATCCAGTTGCCCAGCGCGACTTCCGCCAGCAGGGCCTCCAGGCGCGGGAACCGGTGTTCGGCCAGGAAGGCATCCAGGCGGCCCTTGGGCAGGCGCTCCAGCGAGCTGTCCATCGCCTCCAGCGCGCGGTCGAGCATGCGGTGGCCCAACTGCACGGCGTCTTCGTGCTCCAGCTGCTTGAGCTGGTGGCGGATGGCGGTGCGCGCCTTGCTGGTCACCACGAATTCGAGCCACTGCGGCTTGGGCGTGGCCGAGCGCGCGGTGATGATCTCCACCGACTGCCCCGACACCAGCTTGGTGCGCAGTGGCACCAGTTTCTTGTCCACGCGCGAGGCCACGGCCATGTTGCCGACGTCGGTATGCACGGCGTAGGCGAAGTCGAGCGCGGTGGAATTGCGCGGCAGGGCCAGGATCTTGCCCTTGGGGGTGAACAGGTAGACCTCGTCCGGGAACAGGTCGACCTTGACGTTGTCGAGGAACTCCAGCGACGAACCGGCGGCACGCTGCGAATCGATCAGTTCGACGATCCAGGCGTGGGCGCGGCTCTGCGCGCTGTTGGGCGAATCACCGCCGAACTTGTAGGTCCAGTGCGCAGCCACGCCGCGCTCGGCGATCAGGTCCATTTCCTCGGTGCGGATCTGCACCTCGATCGGCGAACCATACGGGCCGAACAGCACCGTGTGCAGCGACTGGTAGCCGTTGGCCTTGGGAATGGCGATGAAATCGCGGAAGCGCCCATCCAGCGGCTTGAACGCGGCATGCACCGCGCCCAGCGAGTGGTAGCACTGCGGTACGCCGCGCACCACCAGGCGGAAGCCGAACACATCCATCACCTGGTCGAAGGATTTGTTCTCGTCGCGCATCTTGTTGTAGATGCTCCACGGGGTCTTGATGCGGCTGACCAGGCGGTGCTCGATGCCCTCCTTGGCCAAGCGCTGCGACAGCTGCACTTCCACCTGCGCCAGCGCCTCGCGGCGCACGACCGGCTGGCTGCGGATGTGCTTTTCCAGGATCGCGTGGCGCCACGGGTACAGCGCCTTGAAGCCAAGGTTCTGCAGTTCGCTCTTGACCAGGCTCATGCCCAGCCGCTGCGCGATCGGAGCGTAGATCTCCAACGTCTCGCGGGCGATGCGGCCACGCGCTTCGCGGCTCTGCGCGCCCAGCGTGCGCATGTTGTGCAGGCGGTCGGCCAGCTTGATCATGATCACGCGCAGGTCGCGCGACATCGCCAGCAGCATCTTGCGGAAGCTCTCGGCGGCCGCTTCCTGGCGGTCGCGGAACTTCAGCTTGTCCAGCTTGGTGACGCCGTCCACCAGTTCGGCCACGGCTTCGCCGAACTCGGCCGACAGGGCCTCGCGGGTCAGCGGGGTGTCTTCGATGGTGTCGTGCAGGATCGCGGCGATCAGCGCTTCCACGTCCAGGCCGAGCTCGGCCAGCACCTGGGCCACGGCCACCGGATGGGTGATGTAGGGCTCGCCCGACTTGCGCGTCTGCCCAGCGTGCGCGGAGGCACCGACTTCCCACGCACGGCGCAGCAGCGGCAGCTGCTCGGGCGGCAGGTAGTGGGCGGCGCGTTCGAGCTGGAGGACGTAATCGGGTACGGCGGCAGCGGGGACTGCGGCGACCTTGGCAGTGGGGCCTGGGTTCATGGCCAAAGCCTATGCCAGCGCGACGTTTACGGCAAACCCTGAATGCGAAACAGCCCGCACGGGGCGGGCTGTTCGGCGTATCCAGCAATGACGTTGATCGATGCGATCAATCGTCGTTCTTGGACATGTCTTCGTCGGCGACCACTTCGGCGGCGGCCCACTCCAGCGCTTCGCGCTCGGCGCGCTCACGCTCGGCCTTCTCGACTTCGTCGATCAGCGCGTTGTCGATCTTGCGGGCAGCGATTTCGCGCAGCGCCAGCACGGTCGGCTTGTCCTCGGTCTCGCTGTTGTCCAGCGTGGCCTGCACGCCATTGGCGAGCTGACGGGCGCGCTTGGAGGCCATCATCACCAGCTCGAAACGGTTGTTAACGACTTCCAGGCAATCTTCTACGGTAATGCGGGCCATACGGGCTCCCGGCGACCGGTCGGCCGCTCAGTCGAATGAGGGAAAGGGGACGGAGTGTACTGGCAGGGGCTGGACAAAATCAAGCCAACCCCCACCGGACCCTTTAGGAATCAATCAGTTGAACTCGCATCCGGGGTCAACAGGGCCTGGATCAGGCCGGCATGGCGGACCTTCTGGGCGTCCCGGCGCAGACGGCTGGCCGTGAAGATCGCGCACAGTTCGTCCACGGCGGTCTCGAACACTTCATTGACGATGACGTAGTCGAACTCGTTGAAGTGCAGCATTTCATCGCGGGCGGCGCCCAGGCGCTGGGCGATGACCGCCTCGCTGTCCTGGCCGCGCTTGCGCATGCGGTCCTGCAGGGCCTGCTTGGACGGCGGCAGGATGAACACCGTCACCGTGCCCGGCACCAGCTGGCGCACCTGCTGCGCACCCTGCCAGTCGATTTCCAGCAGCACGTCCTGGCCGGCGGCCAGCTGCGGCTCCACCGACTGGCGGGCGGTGCCCTTCCAGTCACCATGCACCCAGGCGTGTTCGAAGAAATCGCCGGCAGCGATCATTTCCTCGAACTTCTCGGCGCTGACGAAGTGGTAGTGCTGGCCGTTCACTTCACCCGGGCGCATGGCGCGCGAGGTGAACGAGATCGACAGGGCAATCTGCGGGTCGCGCGCCAGGGTGGCGTTGACGATGCTGCTCTTGCCGGCGCCGGAGGGCGCTGCAACGATGTACAGCGTGCCGCGTGCGATCGCGGCCGAGGGCGTGGAAATGCTCATTCGATGTTCTGCACCTGCTCGCGGATCTGGTCGATCAGCACCTTCAGCTCGACGGCGGCGTTGGACGTGCGGCTGTCCACCGACTTGGAGCCAAGCGTGTTGGCCTCGCGGTTGAACTCCTGCAGCAGGAAGTCCAGGCGGCGGCCGACCGGTTCACGCTGCTTGAGCACGCGGCGGATCTCGACGATATGGCTGGACAGGCGATCCAGCTCCTCGTCCACGTCCAGCTTCTGCAGCCACATCACCAGTTCCTGCTCGGCGCGGCCCGGATCAACCGGATGCGGCAGGTCGGCCAGGCGAGCGGCGAGCTTGGTGCGCTGGCCGTCGCGAATGGCGGGAATCAGCGTGCGCACCTCGGCGGCGATGCGCTCGATGGCATCCACGCGCTCGGCGATGGCGGTGGACAGCGTATTGCCTTCACGCTCGCGGGCGGCGATGAAGCCCTCCAGCACCCGGTCCAGCAGCGCCAGCGCTTCAATCTGCAGAGCTGCCGCATCGGTGGCCTCACCCTGGGTAACGCCCGGCAGCTGCAGCAGGTCGGTGAAGCTGACCTGCAGGTTGGGGAAATCGGAGGTCAGCCGGTGTGCCAACTGGCCCAGCTGGCCCAGCAGCACCTCGTTGACCTGCAGGCTGGCGGCCGAGTCCGGCGCGCGCAGGCGCATCACCAGATCCAGCTTGCCACGGCTCAGGCGCGCGGAAATGCGTTCGCGCAGCTGCGGTTCCAATGCGCGCAGTTCCTCGGGCAGGCGCGTGCCCACTTCCAGGAAGCGGTGGTTGACCGAGCGCAGCTCGCAGCCCAGCGTCCCCCACGGGGTGGAGCGCTCGCCGCCGGCATAGGCCGTCATGCTTCGAATCATGGATGTATCCGGTGCTTGCAAAGGGGGAATGGTACCCTAGCGGTCTCTTTTGAGCCCCTTTCCCCCGCCCCGTGAAGGCCGCGGGGATGGTGGCGTACTCCCTTTCCCTACGGAACCTGCCCCATGTCCGATTTCCGCCCCAGTGGCCGTCAGCCCGATCAGCTGCGCCCGGTCGTCATCCAGCGCGGTTTCACCCGCCACGCCGAAGGTTCGGTGCTGGTCTGCTTCGGTGAAACCCGCGTGCTGTGCACGGCCAGCATCGAGAACCGGGTGCCGGGCTTCCTGCGTGGCAAGGGCGAAGGCTGGGTGACCGCCGAATACGGCATGCTGCCGCGCGCCACCCACACCCGCAGCGACCGCGAAGCCGCACGCGGCAAGCAGGGCGGCCGCACGCTGGAGATCCAGCGCCTGATCGGTCGCAGCCTGCGCGCCTGCGTCGACCGCAACGCACTGGGCGAACGCACCATCACCCTGGACTGCGACGTGCTGCAGGCCGACGGCGGCACCCGCACCGCGGCCATCACCGGCGCCTACGTGGCCCTGGTCGATGCGGTGAACGTGCTGATGAAGCGCGGCGACATCAAGCGCAACCCGATCCTCGGCGCGGTGGCGGCGGTGTCGGTCGGCGTCTACCGCGGCACCCCGGTGCTGGACCTGGACTACGCCGAAGACAGCGACTGCGACACCGACATGAACGTGGTGATGAACGACGGTGGCGGCTTCATCGAACTGCAGGGCACCGCCGAAGGCCATGCCTTCCGCCGTGACGAGCTCGATGCGCTGCTGGGCCTGGCCGAGAAGGGCGTGACCGAGCTGCTGGCCGCGCAGCAGGCAGCGCTGTCGGCATGAACCGGCGCATTGCCCTGACCACCCTGGTGGTGGCCGACTATGACGAGGCCATCGCCTGGTACACCGGCAAGCTCGGCTTCCAGCTGCTGGACGACATCGACCAGGGCAGCAAGCGCTGGGTGGTGGTCGGCCCGACCGATGGCAGCGCCGCCGCCCTGCTGCTGGCCCGCGCCAGCGACGACGAGCAGCGCAGTCGTATCGGCAACCAGACCGGTGGCCGCGTCGGCTTCTTCCTCAATACCGATGATTTCCGCCGCGACCACGCGGCGATGCTGGCTGCCGGTGTCCAGTTCCTGGAAGAACCGCGCGAAGAACCCTACGCCACGGTCGCGGTGTTCCGCGACCTGTACGGCAACACCTGGGACCTGTTGGAGCCCCGCTGATGAAGAAGCTTGTCCTGGCCAGCCACAACGCTGGCAAGCTGGTGGAAATGCAGGAAATCCTCGCCGATCTGCCGCTGCAGATCACTTCGGCCGCCGAACTGGGCCTGGGCGATGTGGAAGAGACCGGCCTGACCTTCGTCGAGAACGCGCTGCTGAAGGCGCGCGCGGCCTGCGAAGCGACCGGCCTGCCGGCGCTGGCCGATGATTCGGGCCTGATCGTCGATGCCCTCGGCGGTGCACCGGGCCTGTACAGCGCGCGCTATGCCGGTCACCCGACCAATGCGGCGGCCAACAATGCCAAGCTGCTGGAAGCGATGGCCGACATCGCCGATGGCCAGCGCAGCGCCCGCTTCTACGCCGTGATCGTGCTGCTGCGCCATGCCACCGACCCGCAGCCGCTGATCTGCGAAGGCCGCTGGGAAGGTCAGATCATCCGCGAACTGCGCGGTACGAATGGATTCGGCTACAACCCGGTGTTCCTGGACACCACCCACGGCCTGACTGCTGCGGAAATGGAACCGGCGTTGAAGAACGCCATCAGCCATCGCGCCATCGCCCTGCAGCAGCTCAAGCAGCAGCTCAAGCAGCAGTTCGCGGCCTGAACCAGCATCCGACAGGAGACTCAAGGATGACAGTGAAGCGCTACCGCACCGGAATGGAACTGGTGCAACTGCTTGCCGTACTGGGGCTGATCAGTGGTGCGATCTTTGGCGGCATGTTGGCGTGGACAGGGAAGGAATCCTGGTGGGCGGTACCGGTGGTTGCGCTGGTCGGCATGACCGTCATCACGCTCATCGGCGCGCCCATCATGTGGCAGCGCGTCGAACTGGACGCTGCTGCCGGCCACATGCGCTATCACAACATCGGCAGCCTGCATCGGTGGCGCCATGTGGCGTTGGTGGACGTGCTGGAAGTACGGCTTGACAGTTTTGCCGACAAGCGCAAGGCCATGGTCTCCGGTCTCCATCTGTGCATGCGCAATGGCTGCAGTCCGGCGCGCCACCGTTTGATGGACAACGCTATAGGCAGCTACAAAGGGCCCTCGCCCTTCTTCCGCCAGATTGCCGCTGCCGTGCTTCGCGCGCAGCCGCGCTCCCTGGTCGACCCTCTTCTACGGGCGGCGGACTGATCTGCCGCTCCCCCACGTCCGCATCACGCCAGCCATGCCGCACGCCCACGACCACGACCACTGCAACCACCTGCCCGGCGAGTCCTGCGACCACGACGCCCCACCGCGTCTGGTGCCACCGCCGCTGGCGCTGTACGTGCATCTGCCATGGTGCGTGCGCAAGTGCCCGTACTGCGACTTCAACTCGCACCAGGCCAAGGGCGAACTGCCCTTCGATGCCTACATCGATGCGCTGGTGCGCGACCTCGACCAGGACCTTCCGCTGGTCTGGGGCCGGGTGGTCAGCAGCGTGTTCTTCGGGGGGGGCACGCCCAGCTTGTTCCCGCCCGAGGCGATCGACCGCTTCCTGCAGCAGGCCAGTGCCCGCCTGCGCTTTGCACCGAATGCCGAGATCACTCTGGAAACCAACCCGGGCACCGCCGAGCACGGTCGCTTCGATCGTTACCGCGCGGCCGGGGTGAACCGCCTCAGTTTCGGCATCCAGAGTTTTGACGATGCCGCGCTGAAACGCCTGGGCCGCATCCACGACAGTGGCGAGGCCGAGCGCGCGGTGAAGATGGCGCAGGACGCGGGCTACGACAATTTCAACATCGACCTGATGTACGCACTGCCGGAACAGACCCTGGCCGGTGCCGAGGCCGATCTGGAACGCGCGTTCGCGTTGCAGCCGGCCCACATCTCGCACTACCAGCTGACCCTGGAACCGAACACCGTGTTCTTCGCGCGGCCGCCGCAGGGCATCCCCGATGAAGACAATGCCTGGGACATGCAGGAACACTGCCAGGCGCTGCTGGCGCAGGCCGGTTTCGGCCAGTACGAGGTGAGCGCCTACGCCCGCCCCGGCCGGCAGAGCGCGCACAACCTGAATTACTGGCGTTTTGGTGACTACCTGGGCATTGGTGCCGGCGCACACGGCAAGATCAGTTCCGGTGCCGAGGAACACGTGCTGCGACGCTGGAAGCACAAGCACCCGCAGACGTTCATGGATACCGCAGGCACGGCCGCATCGTTCGGCGGTGACGAAGTGATTGCCGCCGAGCGCCTGCCGTTCGAGTACATGCTCAACCTGCTGCGCCTGCACGAAGGGTTCAGCCTGCGCGACTTCGAATCGCGCACCGGCCTGGCCCGCAGCGTGCTGGACGTACCACTGCGCGAAGCAGTGCAGCGTGGCTGGCTGGTGGTGGCAGACGGGCACGTGCAGCCGACCGAACTGGGCCGGCGCTTCACCAACGATGTGGTCAGCCTGTTCCTGGAAGCATGATCTGCTGCGGCGCCGCCATCGCAGGCGGCCCTGAATGGATCCATCGCTAAAGTAGCGCCTTCACCGGCCGACACGGTAGATTCCAAGATCGATCCGCGGGAATCCGGACCCCCTCGCCGATGTCTGCTGTCTTTTCCCTTTCCAGTGCCGACACTGCCCGCCTGGCCGCAGCCGACCTGCCGCCGCGCGTGCGCGAGCTGCTGGGCGCGTTGATCGGCCTGTGCCACCAGGCCCTGACGGCACCGCTGATCCTGACCGTGGAAGCGCTGGAGCAGACCCTGCTGCATGACGCCGACCATGCCCGCAACCCGCAACAGCAGGCCGACCTGCTGGCACAGCGCGGCCAGCTGCATGCGTTCGCCGGCCACTTCAGCGACCGCATGCTCGATGCGCTGGCCGATGCGCTTGCGCGGCTGCGTGAACCGATCACCCCGGTCGTGGCCGCCACCACGCCACCGCCCTTGCCCGGCATGCTGGGGTTGAGCCTGGTCGCCGAGCATGAAGTCGACCGCGACCTGCTGCTGACCGAAATGGTGCGCCGGGAAACCCTGCGTTCGGCCAACGCCTTGAACCTGCTGGGCCAGCGCCTGGGTGTTGTTGCCGGCGCACCAGCCTTTGAAGCTGACACCCTGCCCCTGGCACCGCAGGCCCTGTGCGCGATGGTGCGGAAGCTGGCCGAGCAGGATGCCCTCAGCGCCGAGGTACAGATGGCGCTGTACCGCAGCTTCGAGCGGCAGGTACTGGAGCGGCTGGGCAATGTGCTCGACCGCGCCAATGCGCTGCTGGCACAGCACGGCATCCTGCCGGGCCTGGTCTACACCCCGTACCTGGCACGTTCTTCGAGCACCCGCCGGATCATCACCCAGTCGGTCGGCAGCGGCCGCAGCGGACGCCCGTCTCCGCGCGTGCCCACGCCGATGACCGGCTGGGGTGGCTCGGCACCGCCCGGCTCGTGGTCGACGTTGATGCAGGACGCCTTCGCCGATGCGGACGCGCCCGGCGCGTCGGCCGGCATGACGGTACCGGCCAGCAGCGTGCTGCACGAGATGCTGCAACAGGCGCGGCAGACCCCGCAGCCAGCGGCCGATCCAGCGGCCCTGCCCAGTGCAGCGGTTGATGCCGTGCTGGCGCGCCTGCAGGGGCAGGCCAGCGCCGCCAGCGCCATGACCGATCTGCAGGCCGCCGTGGTCGCCCAGCTGCGCAGCGAACATGGCGCGCAGGCCAGCCTTGGCAGCCACGACCGCGACAACCTCGATCTGCTGCGCCTGCTGCTGCAGCAGGTGCAGCAGCAGCAACGGCCGGACCCGGTGCCAGCCGCCCTGCTCGCGCGCCTGCAGGTACCGCTGGCGCGCGCAGCGATGGCCGACCCGGGCTTCTTCGTGCGCGACGAACATCCGGCACACGAACTGCTCAACCATGTCGCTGAAGCCGGCGCCAGCTGGCTCGGCGATGACGATGTCGATCCGCAGCTGCTGCAGCGACTGGCGCAGAGCGTGCAGGGCCTGCTCGGCCAGGATGCACGCACGCCCGAGGCCTTTGCCGCCGCTAACGACGAGATACAGCAGCACCAGCGCGCCGCCGCGCACCGCGCCGAGCTGGCCGAGCGCCGCCACGTGGAAGCCGCACGCGGCAAGGAGCGGCTGGAACTTGCGCGACGCCAGGCCAATGCGCAGATCGACCAGTGCTGCGATACGCAGGAGCCGCCGCGCTTCGTACAGACACTGCTGCGCCAGGCGTGGGCAGACGCATTGACGCTGACCCGCCTGCGCCACGGCGATGATTCGCCGCAATGGCAGGAGCGCCTGCAGCAGACCGAACGCATCGCGGCGATCACTGCCGAGGCCGCAAGCGAAAGCAGCGCGACCGACGCTGCGCTGGCTGCCGAGGTTGAATCGGCCCTGCTGCAGGTGGGCTACCACGCAGAGGAGGCGGCTGCCGTCGCGCGCCGCCTGTCCACGCCAGGTGGCGAAGACGAAAGCACCTCGCGCACCGAGCTCAGTGCACGCCTGAAGGCCCGTGCACGGCTGGGCGAACACACCGGCGCACAGGCCCCGGCAAGCGATGCGGCACCACGCAGCGAGGCCGAGGAGGCCAGTTACCAGCAGCTGTGCGCGCTGCCCTTCGGCAGCTGGTTCGATATCGACGATGGCGAAGGCGCGCTGCGCCGCCAGCGCCTGTCCTGGTACAGCCTGCTGACCGGTCATGTGCTGCTGGTCAACGCGCGTGGGCAGAAGATCGGCGAAACCACCCTGGATGCCCTCGCCCGGCAGATGGCCGCCGGACGCGCGCAGCTGGTCACCGAAGACAAGGGCCGTCTGGTCGACCGCGCCTGGCAGGCCAGCCTGAGCGCACTGCGCACGCTGGCCGGACGTCGCCCGCAGGAGCCCAACGCATGAGTACGCAACCGCCCGTTGATACCCGCCGCGCGCCGCGCCGGCAGGTGTCCGATCTGGTACCGGTGACCGACCAGATGCGCGACAGCGTGGTCGGCCGGCTTGGCAACGTGTCCGAGACCGGCATGCTGATGCTGGCCAGCGCCGCGCTGCGCGACGATGCGCTGTATCAGTTGCGCTTCCCGTTGCCATTGGCCGATGGCCGCAGCGAGTGGATCGACGTCGGCGTACACCTGCTGTGGAGCGAACCGGCGCATGCCCCCGGCCAGAGCTGGGCAGGCTTCCGCTTCCTGACCCTGTCACGCGAGCATCGGCAGCTGCTGCGCCGGTGGATCGGCGAAGACAGCGACGAGGCACCGGTTTCGACGGGCTGAGTGCCGGTTCCGGCACAGCGGATTGCGTCGGTATCCGGCAGAATCTAGGGCCGTTTTCCGTGTCGAGCCACCGCAATGATCCAGCAAGACCCCGGCGCCCTGTATCCCGACCACCTGGCCGTGCTGTGCCGACGCGCCGAGCAGGCGCTGGCACGCGGCGGCTTCGACCATCTGGTGGTGCCCAGCGGCACCCTGCACTACCAAGTCTTCGACGATCGTGACTATCCGTACGCGGTCAACCCGCAGTTCAAGGCTTGGCTGCCGCTGACCCGTGTACCCAATAGCTGGATCGTGTTCACCCCGGGCAAGCGTCCGGCGGTGATCTTCCACCAGCCGTTCGACTACTGGCATGTGGTGCCGGATGCACCGAGCGGCTGGTGGGTCGAGCACTTCGACATCCATATCATCCGCACGCCGGACGAAGCGCTGGCACTGCTGCCGCCCGACCCGGCGCGCTGCGCGATCCTGGGTGAGCCGCAGAGCGCGCTGGGCGCGTATGTACCCAACAATCCGGCGCCGGTGGTGAACTACCTGGAATGGCACCGCGGCAGCAAGACGCCGTACGAAATCGCCCTGATGCGCCAGGCGCAGGTGCTCGGCGTGCGCGGCCATCGCGCGGCCGAAGCGGCGTTCCGCAACGGCGCCGACGAGTTCAGCATCCACATGGCGTACTGCCAGGCCGTGGGCCAGGACGCCACCGAGCTGCCGTACGGCAACATCGTGGCCTTGAACGAGCATGCGGCGGTGCTGCATTACACCGAACTGGGCCGCAAGGCACCGCAGCCGCTGCGCAGCTTCCTGATCGATGCCGGCGCCAGCGCGCACGGCTATGCCAGCGACATCACCCGCACCTACGCCGCCGCCGGCCATGACGAGTTCGCGGCGATGATCGAAGCGGTCGATGCCGCGCAGCAGACGATGTGCGCGGCCGTGCGCCCGGGCTTCGACTACAAGCAGCTGCACGTGGATGCGCACCTGTCGCTGATGGGCGTGCTGAAGGACTTCGGCGTGATCAAGGTATCGCCGCAGACTGCGCTGGAAACCGGCGTCAGCGCCGCGTTCTTCCCGCATGGCATCGGCCACCTGATCGGCCTGCAGGTGCATGACGTGGCCGGTTTCGCGGCCAGCGATGAAGGCGGCCGCATCGAGCGTCCCGCCGGCCATCCGTACCTGCGCCTGACCCGCGTGCTGGAGCCGGGCATGGTGGTGACGATCGAGCCGGGCCTGTACTTCATCGACATGCTGTTGAACGAAGTGAAGGCCGCCGGTCATGGCGATGCGATCAACTGGGAGCGTGTGGACTTCTTCCGTCCGTACGGCGGCATCCGCATTGAAGATGAAGTGCTGTGCACTGATGGCGAAGCGGACAACCTGACGCGCCCGGTGTTTGCGGCGGCCAACGGCTGAGCCCCTCGTGGTTGGATGCTGAAATCAAAAGCCGCGGTTGGCGGGGCGGGTGGGCCATGCAGGGGACGCTGCAAGTACGTCCCTGTAAGCTCGATGGCGCCATCCATGGCGCCAACGCCCCTGCATGGCCCACCCGCC
>NZ_JAVDSR010000018.1:0-73920 GCF_031455455.1 Stenotrophomonas sp. 1337
GGGGGCGGCGCTCGCACGCCTAACCCCCCTGCGTGGGGGCTGGGTGGCCCACACCCCCCCCCCCCCGCGGGGGCCCCCCCCCCCCCCCGCCCGGCCCCTGACAGTTTCCTGCGGACGCCAACCACGGAAGAGAATCAAAAGATCAAAAAAAAAGCAGAAGCCGGTCGCTGCGCTCTCAGGCGCCGGATCGCAGGCATCTGCGTGGTTGCCGGCCAGCGGCCGGCACTACCGACAGACATCCACGCATTGCGTGGATTTACCGTGTCGACCAAGGTCGCCCCCCACGAACAACAGACCATGCCATTCCAACAGATCGTGGGAATCTGTCGAAGGCGGGGTGGGTCCGGTTGCGGGGGTGTCCGCGGCATGGATGCCGCGGCCAAGCCCCCAAGGGTGAGGGCGCTTTGCTTGCGAAGCACTGCTTCGCAAGCGCCCGAACGCACAGCCGCCAGCGGCTGGGCCGGTCTGGGGGTTTACGGCGTCCCCCGCAACCGGACCCACCCCGCCATCCCACCGATACCCCGCTTTTGACGTTGACGTTGACGTTGATTCGGCGGGTGCAGGGCGCAGCCCTGCATCAGACCCCAACCCTCACTTCTTCAGGAAGTTGTCCACCAGCAGATGCTTCACGTCGTCGATGCGACCACTCAGCACTGCCTTGGCCGCATACAACGCCGTGCCCGCCACCTGCTTGGCCTCGATCTGCGGCGGCATCACCAGCTCCGCGCGACTGGTGTGTACATCCAGCAGCGCCGGCCCACGCTGGGCCAGGAAATCCTGCACCGCTTCTTCCAGGTCCTCGCTGCGGGTGACCGTGCGGCCATGGAAACCGATCACCTCGGCCAACCGGCCGAAATCCGGATTCTTCAGGTCGGTGTAGTTGTCCAGCAGCCCCTCCACCTTCTGCTCCAGCTCGACGAAATTCAGCGAGCCGTTGTTGAACACCACCACCTTGATCGGAAGATTCTCCTGCACCGCGGTCAGCAGGTCGCCCAGCAACATCGCCAACCCACCATCGCCGGACAACGAAATCACCTGCCGCCCCGGGAAGGCCTTCTGCAGACCCAGCGCCTGCGGCATCGCGTTGGCCATCGTGCCGTGCAGCAGGCTGGTCAGCGTGCGGCGCCGGCCATTCACCCGGATATGCCGCAGCACCCACACCATCGGCGAGCCACCATCCGCGGTGAACAGCGCATCGTCGGTAGCGTACTTCGACAGCAGCGCGGTCAGGTGCTGCGGATGGATCAGTTCGCCTTCGCCGGGTTGTTCCTCCTGCTCGCGCTTCTTCAGCGCCTTGTCGCGGTGCTCGATGCATTCGTCCAGGAAACTGCTGTCTTCGCGCGGGGGCAGCATCGGCAGCAGCGCGTCCAGCGTCGGTGCGATATCACCGACCACGCCCAGGTTCACCGGATGGCGGCGACCGAGGTGGCTGCCGTCGCGGTCGACCTGGATGATCGTGGCCTTGTCCGGATAGAACTGGCCCCAGGCGAAATCCGCGCCGAGCAGCAGCAGCGTGTCGCACTCCATCAACGTGTGGAACCCGGATTCGATGCCGAAGACTCCGGTCATGCCCATGTTGTACGGGTTGTCCGGTTCGACGAAGTCCTTCGCACGCGATGTGTGCGCCACCGGTGCCTGCAGGCGCCGCGCCAGTTCCAGCAGCTGCGCATGTGCCCCCTGGCAACCGGCGCCGGCATAGATGCCGATACGCTTGCCCTGCCCCAGCAGTTCGGCGATGTGCTGCAGCTCGGCCTCAGAGGGGCGCAGCACCGGCTGGGTGTAATGCACCGAGAACGGCACATCGTGCTTCACTTCCGCTTCGCTGATGTCGGCCGGCAGGATCACCACCGCCACACCGCGGCGGCTGATCGCCGCCTGGCAGGCCAGCGCCACCACGCGCCGTGCCTGGGCCGGGCTGTACACCTGCTCGCAGAACACGGTGCAGCTGCCGTACACCGCCTTGAAATCCACTTCCTGCGGGAACTCCATGCCCAGTTCGCTGGTGACCACCTGGCTGGCGATAAGCACCATCGGCGCGCGGTTGCGGTTGCTCTCGAAGATGCCGTTGATGAAGTGCAGACCGCCAGGACCGCACGAACCCGCGCAGGCGGTCAGCTGGCCACTGATCAATGAATCGGCACCGGCCGCGAACGCCGCGACCTCTTCATGGCGGACATGCACCCACTCGATCTCACTGCGATGCAGTGCGTCGGTGACATGGTTCAGGGTGTCGCCGACGATGCCATAACAACGGCGGACGCCCGCCTGCTGCAGGGTATCGACGACGATCTCGGCAACGCGCTTGCTCATGGGACTACAGCCTTGCAAGGGGGAACCCCGAGGCTAGTCCCGATGAAGTGATGCTCCCGTGGGCAAGAGGCCGATCGCCTTGTCGTGCAAACTCCGGGCAGGGCTGCCGTCAATCGTTGACGTTGATCCACCCCGTCACCGCGCCGCGCTTCGGGTTGCGATAACGCAGCTTCACCCAACCATCCTGCTCATCCAGCATCTCCACGCGATCACCCTGCACCAGGTAGCGCTGCGTGCTCGATGCACCAGGGCGGTCGAACAGGAACAGGCGCGCAGGCAGCACGCTCGCCATCAGCCCCACCAGCGGCGCACCGCTTGCTGGTGCGCCGAGCCCGTCGCCGATGGCGCTTTCCAGCACCTTGCCGGAGGGATCGTAGGTGCGCCACACCGCCAGTGGCCCTTGGTTCTCGGTCTCTTCCCAGTGCAGCGCACGGTTCAGCGTATCGCCCAGCATCAACACGCTCTCACCGCGGTACAGATAGAGCTGCGGTCCGTTGAAGCGATACACGTCGGTGTACCACATCGGTCCGCTGCGGCAGCTGGCGGTCAGCGTGCGCGTGGCGGCGTCGGCGGTAAGGCCCATCAGGTCACCGCACTGGTCGTGTCCATGGGTCACCGCCTTCAGTGCGCGGAACTCACCGCCGCCCACGTCGAAGCGATAGACCGCAACGGCCTCATTGACCATGCCCACCGCCGCGCGCGCAACCAGCTCGGGACGCCCGTCGAAATCGAGATCCTCTGCGCTCAGGCGCGAATGTCCCTCGGCGTCCGGCGCGCCAGGCAGGCGCTGCCGCTTCCCTGCCGGCTGCAGGAGCACGGCTAGCATGCCGTCCTCCTGTACCTCTACCGACGCCTGCACGCCCGCTGCCGGCGAAAACCGCAGCAGGCCCCGGTCCTCGTCCTGCGCCTGTGCCGCCGGCGCCAACAGACCGGCCAGCATCACCGCCATCAGCACTTCCCTGGGTGTCATCGTCATTCCCTGCAGCGCCACAGTGGCGCGTCCAGGTCAGAACGATACGTCAACCGCCTGCCGCGACCACAGTACCGACTGGTGTTTGGTCTGCTGCTTCCACGCCAGACGGATCGCTTTGATGTCGGCGCGGCGCTGCGGGCTGTCCTCGTGCAGCACCACCAGCACCTTGGTGCGCAGGCGGTTCGGGGAGGCATCGCCACGGAACAGCCACTGGCCGTAGGCATCGAACACGGTCAGGCCGTCCGGGAAGCGCGGCGTCACTTCCTTGTCCAGGAACGCGCGCCACTGCGCATCGCTGATGGTGTCGGCCTGCGGGCGGTCACCAGCGCCCTGCTCTTCGCCCACGCCGAAATAAAGCTCGCTGCGCACCCAGCCGTGGCCGCTGGACGGACGCGCGGCGTCGCCCTGCAGGTCGGCGGTGGTGGCATAGGCGCTGGGCGCCTTCGATGACAGGCTGGCGCAGCCACTGGTGGCCAGCAGCACGGCGAAGACAAGGCCAAGGTGTTTCATCGGGAACAGCACTCCGGGAAGGGGAAAAAGCACGACGAAGGGGCACGGAGGGTACACCTGCGCCTCGGTTGCGGCTGCAACCAATGCCCTCATGCCGGCAGGGCATGAAGTGATGCAATGGGAGACGGGACTTGCATCGCACCGCCTCCTCACGCCAAGATAATATATCGCTTCATCCGGATGGATGTAAGTGAAACTATCTCTCCCCCCCTTCCCCACGTCGTTGCTGCTGGAGTCCGCATGTCCCCCCGCCTGTCCGCGTCGCCGCTCGGCCTCGCCATCGCGCTCGCCCTGTCCCCCGCCCTGGCTTCGGCCCAGGACGCCGCCACCAACCTGGACACGGTGATCGTCACCGGCACCCGCGCCGCCGACCGCACCGTGCTTGAATCCACGTCACCGGTGGACGTGCTGACCGCCGAGGACATCCGCAAGGCCGGCGTGGTCAATGGCGAGCTGGGCAGCGCCCTGCAGGCCCTGCTGCCCTCGTTCAACTTCCCCCGCCAGTCCAACTCCGGCGGCGCCGACCACGTGCGCGCCGCGCAGCTGCGCGGGCTGTCGCCGGACCAGGTGCTGGTGCTGGTCAACGGCAAGCGCCGCCACCACACCGCGCTGGTCAACACCGACAGCAAGATCGGCAAGGGCACCACCCCGGTCGACTTCAACGCAATCCCGGTCAGCGCCATCAAGCGTATCGAAGTACTGCGCGATGGCGCCGGTGCGCTGTACGGCTCCGATGCCGTGGCCGGCGTGATCAACGTGATCCTCGACAACGGCGGCGACGGCGGCGAGATCGAAGCCAGCTACGGCGCCAACCACACCGACCTCAAGCCGATCGGCCGCACCCTCACCGACGGCCAGACGGGCAACCTCAGTGCCAAGGTCGGCACCTCGCTGGGCGAAGACGGCGGCTTCCTGCGCGTCGGCCTGGAATACAAGAAGCGCAATGGCACCAACCGCGCCGGCTTCGACCAGATTCCGCCGTGGGACCAGACCGAGGCAAATCTTGCACTGCAGGGCAAGCGCAACTACGTGCTCGGCGATGGCGCCAGCAAGGACATCAATCTGTGGCTGAACACCGAGATTCCGGTGGGCAAGACCGCGACGTTCTATGCGTTCGGTACCTTCAACCAGCGTGATACCGAAGGCGCGAACTACTTCCGCTATCCCGATGGCGATGCCAACTGGAAGGAGGTCTACCCCAATGGCTACCGGCCGATCTCCGAAGGTGAGAACCGCGACGTGCAGGCGGTGGCCGGTATCCGTGGGCAGTGGGGTGAATGGAGTTATGACGGCAGCCTGGATTACGGCCAGAACGACTTCACCTATCGTCTGCGCGATTCGCTGAATGCCTCGCTGGGCCCGACCAGCCCGACCCGCTTCAAGACCGCGGACTACGAGTACGCGCAGACCGTGGGCAACGTCGACCTGAGCCGCGTGTTCTCGCAGAGCGACAGCATCAGCCACACCCTGGGCCTGGGCGCCGAAGCCCGCCACGAACGCTACCAGACCCGTCCAGGCGACCCGGCCAGCTACGCCGCCGGCCCGTACACCGATCGTCCGACCGGCTCGCAGGCAGGCGGTGGCCTGACTCCGCAGGACGCGGCGACCTTGTCGCGCGATGTGGCCAGCGTCTACGCCAGCCTGTCCAGCCAGTTCGGCGAAAAATTCTCCACCGACCTGGCCGCGCGCTACGAGCACAGCGATGACTTCGGCGGCGAACTGACTGGCAAGCTCGGACTGCGCTACGAGTTCACCCCGGCATTCGCCCTGCGCGGCGCGATCTCCAACAATTTCCGCGCACCGTCGCTGGCGCAGATCGGCTACGAATCCACCTCCACCGGTTACAACGCCGGCGGCCAGCTGGTGCAGGGCCGCCTGCTCTCGGTCAACAACCCCATCGCCCGTGGCCTGGGTGCGCAGGACCTGAAGCCGGAGAAGTCGCTGAACACCTCGCTCGGCTTCACCAGCCGCATCGGCGAGCACTTCGATCTGTCGCTGGACTTCTTCCAGATCGACATCGACGACCGCATCGCACTGTCCGAGAGCATCACCGGCGATGCGCTGACCGATTACGTGGCCACCAACTACGGCGTCGGCGGCCTGCAGAGCGCCAGCTTCTTCGTCAACGCCGCCGACACGCGCACCCGCGGCGCCGAGCTGGTGAGCAACTGGCGGCAGTCGCTGGGCGATGGCCAGCTGCTGTTGACCGGCACCTACGCCTACACCAAGACCACGCTGAAGAACGTGCTGGCCACACCGGCGCAGCTGCAGGCGCTGGACCCGGACTACGTGCTGTTCGGCATCGAAGAGACCAATACGCTGACCGACGCCACCCCGCGCACCCGTGGCAGTTTCTCAGCCGCTTGGAGCAACGACCGCTGGTCGCTGAGCAGCCGGGTGAACCGCTACGGCAGCGCGACCCGCGTATTCAACTTCGGTAATGGCTACATTCCGCGCCAGACCTACCAGGCCGAGTGGCAGCTGGATGCGGAAGTGGAATACCGCATCACCCCGCAGTGGAGCGTGGCCATCGGTGGGCAGAACCTGACCGACAACTACCCGGATCGCTCCAACGAGGACATCCACTACTTCGGCAACCTGCCCTACGACGTGCTGTCGCCGATCGGCAGCAACGGTGCGTACTACTACGGTCGCGTGCGCTACACGTTCTGATTGCTGCGAACAACGTGCCGACCAACGGTCGGCACCCACCGGGACGCGATGGATCGCTGCGGGTGGGTGCGCCGGCACCCACCGGGTGGGTGCGGACCGTTGGTCCGCACCAGCCGTAGCCTGACCTCGACCCGGCGTACACGCCGCCGCTGGCATGGTGGTCGTCATGGCTGAACCGCTCCCCCTGCGTCCGCCACCTCCATTGCTGGACGACGCCTGCGCGTTGTTCCTCGATGTGGATGGCACCCTGATCGAATTCGCTGCACGCCCCGACGCCGTGCAGCTTCTCCCCGATGTGCGTGAAGCCATCGGCCGCATCAGCGATCGACTGGAAGGTGCCGTGGCACTGGTCAGTGGTCGCCCGCTTGAACAGCTGGACCAGTTGTTCGCGCCGCTCAAGCTTCCCGCTGCGGGCCTGCATGGCCACGAACTGCGTGCGCAGGACGGGCACGTGATACGCGATGAGCATGCTGACGACACCGCCGACTGGCTGCATGCGCTTCATCAACAAGCCATGCGTTTCGCCCATGGCCACCCCGGCGTGCTGGTCGAGAACAAGGGCGTAGGCCTGGCCCTGCACTGGCGTGGCGCACCGCATGCAGCCAACGATGTGCGCGCCTTCGCCGACCGCCACGTTCGCGGCCGTGCCAGCTATCGCCTGCAGCCGGGCGACCATGTCGTCGAATTCGTCCCGGTGGCTACCAACAAAGGCAGAGCCGTACGTCGGCTGATGCAGTACCTGCCGTTCCGTGGTCGTCTGCCGGTGTTCCTCGGCGATGACCTGACCGATGAATTCGGCTTCGATGCGGCCAATGGCCTGCATGGCTGGAGCGTGCTGATCGGCGAACGTGAACCCAGTGCAGCGGTGTTCGCGCTGCCCGACATACGCAGCGTGCACGCCTGGCTGCGTGAGAATGCGTATTGACCCCGGCCCCCACGGCCGCAACCGAGATGTACCGCGTGATGACCCAACCCGATCTTGATCTGGGCGTGGTCGGCAACGGCAGCTTCGGCGCCCTTATCGACAAGCACGCCCGTGTTGTCTGGAGTTGCCTGCCGACCTTCGACGGCGACCCGACCTTCTGTGCCCTGCTCAGCCCCAACCAGCAGACCGGCGGCGACTTCGCCATCGAGCTGGAGGACTTCGCCGGCAGCGAACAGGAATACCTCACCAATACCGCGATCCTGCGCACCGTGCTGCGCGATGCGCATGGCGGCGCGCTGGAAATCCTCGATTTCGCCCCGCGCTGGCGCCAGAACGACCGTTTCTACCGGCCGGTCAGCCTCATCCGCCAGGTGCGACCGTTGTCCGGCAGCCCGCGCATCGTGATCCGCGCACGACCTCTGGCCGACTGGGGCGCGCGCGTGCCCGAGTCCACCTGGGGCAGCAACCACGTGCGCTGGATCCTGCCCGAGCATGTGCTGCGCCTGACCACCGACGTGCCGGTGCGCTTCGTACGTGATGGCCTGCCGTTCGTGCTCAACCATCCCATCCACCTGATCCTGGGCGTGGATGAATCGCTCAACCGCTCCATCAGCGGCTACGTGCAGGAAGCGTTCCAGCGCACCCGCGACTACTGGCGCGAATGGGTGCGCTACCTGTCCATCCCGCTGGAATGGCAGGACGCGGTGATCCGCAGTGCGATCACCCTCAAACTCTGCCAGTACGAGGACAGCGGCGCGATCATCGCAGCGATGACCACCTCGATTCCGGAAGCGCCCGGCAGCGTGCGCAACTGGGACTACCGCTACTGCTGGCTGCGCGATGCCGCCTTCGTGGTGCGCGCGTTGAACCGTCTGGGCGCCACCCGCACGATGGAGCAGTTCCTCGGCTACATCTTCAACCTGGCCACCACCGACGGCACCCTGCAGCCGCTGTACGGCATCGGCTTCGAAGCCAAGCTGGACGAGGACGAAGTGCCCAGCCTGTCCGGCTACCGCGGCATGGGCCCGGTGCGGCGCGGCAACCTGGCCTGGGTACAGCGCCAGCACGATGTATACGGCAGCGTGGTGCTGGCCTCCACCCAGCTGTTCTTCGACCGTCGCCTGCAGGATCCGGGTGACAGCCACACCTTTGCCCGGCTCGAACCGCTGGGTGAACAGGCGTTCGCACTGCACGACGTGCCTGATGCCGGCCTGTGGGAATTCCGCGGCCGCACCGAAGTGCATACCTACACCAGCGCGATGTGCTGGGCGGCGTGCGATCGCCTGTGCAAGATCGCCGTGCGCCTGAAGCGTGATGACCGTGCACAGTACTGGCGCGAGCGTGCCGATACCATCCACGCACGCATCATGGAAAAAGCCTGGAGCGAGGAGCTCGGCCACTTCACCGATACCTTCGATGGCCATCGCCTGGATGCCTCGTTGCTGCTGCTGGCCGACATCGGCTTCATCGACGCCAACGACGCACGCTTCGTCGCCACCGTCGAGGCCATCGGCCGCGACCTCAAGCACGGCAACGCGCTGTACCGTTACATCGCGCCGGATGATTTCGGCGAGCCGGAAACCAGCTTTACCATCTGCACGTTCTGGTACATCGATGCGCTCGCCGCCATCGGCCGCATGGATGAGGCGCGCGACATGTTCGAATCACTGTTGCAGCAACGCAACCATCTTGGCCTGCTGTCGGAAGACCTTGCCTTCGACGGTGGTGAAGCCTGGGGCAACTTCCCGCAGACCTACTCGCATGTCGGCCTGATCACTGCGGCGATGCGCCTGTCGCGGTCCTGGCAGGAGGCTTCATGAGCCGTCTTGTCATCGTATCCAACCGCGTGGCTGTGCCCGGCGAGAACCGTGCCGGTGGCCTCGCCGTGGGCCTGCTGGCGGCGCTGAAGGAACGCGGCGGATTGTGGTTCGGCTGGAGTGGCAAGAGCGTGCGCGAGGCCAGTGGCGCGCTGCACGAGCAGCGCGATGGTGACATCCAGTACGTCACCATGGACCTGGCCAAGCGCGATGTGGACGGCTACTACAACGGCTTCGCCAATCGCACGCTGTGGCCACTGCTGCACTTCCGCCTGGACCTGGTCGACTACGACCGCGGCACCCGCGAGACCTACCACAGGGTCAATGCACTGTTCGCCGACAAGCTGGCGCCGCTGCTGCGCGAAGACGACATCGTCTGGATCCACGACTATCACCTGATTCCGCTCGGCGCGATGCTGCGCGAGCGCGGCATCGGCTGCCGCATCGGCTTCTTCCTGCACATCCCGATGCCCTCGGCCGACCTGCTGCAGGCCATGCCCGACCATCTGCGGCTGTTCTCGGCGCTGTATGCCTATGACCTGGTCGGCTTCCAGACCCAGCGCGATGCCGATCGCTTCCAGACCTACCTGCGCCTGTTCGGCGGTGGCCGGGTACTGGAAAACGGCAAGCTCGAAGCGCCCGGCGGACGTCACTTCCGAGCCGCGGCGTTCCCCATCGGCATCGACACCGAGCTGATCGCCCGGCAGGCCAGCACCGCAGCCAGCAAGGCGGCCGTAAAGAACCTGCGCAGCAGCCTGCGCGACCGCCAGCTCGCCATCGGCGTGGATCGCCTGGACTATTCCAAGGGCCTGCCCGAACGGTTCCTCGGCTTCGAACGCTACCTGCAGCGCCATCCCGACCAGCGCGGCTCGCTCACGTACCTGCAGATCGCACCGGTCTCGCGCGGCGATGTCACCGAATACCGGCAACTGCGCAGCCAGCTGGAGCAGATCGCCGGCCACATCAATGGTGGCCATGCCGAGCCGGATTGGACACCGCTGCGCTACGTCAACCAGAACTTCACCCACGCCACGCTGACCGGCTTCTATCGTGCCGCCGCTGTCGGCCTGGTGACCCCGCTGCGCGATGGCATGAACCTGGTCGCCAAGGAATACGTTGCCTCGCAGGACCCGGAAGATCCCGGCGTGCTGGTGCTGTCCCTGCTGGCCGGCGCCGCCGATGAAATGAAGCAGGCGCTGCTGGTCAACCCGCACGATCTGGACGGCGTGGCCGATGCCATCGCCACTGCGGCGACGATGTCGCTGCACCGGCGCAAGGAACGCTGGCACGCGATGATGGAACACCTGCGCACCTACGACATCAACCACTGGCGCCGCAGCTACCTCGAAGCCTTGGAAGGTTGACCGCCCACGCCGGGCATGGCCCGGCGCTACTTTGATCCGGGCACGGGGTAGCGCCGGGCCACGCCCGGCGGCGCTTAATCGAGGAAGCGCGCCGCCTGTGCCGGCGTCGGCAGGAAGCAGGCGTCATGGCGCCCGAACCAGCGATAGCGGTTGCGTGCCAGCACGCGGTAGGCGCCATCGCGCCAGCCGCGTGGCAGCACGCGCAGTACGGCAGCCAGGCGCCAGCCACCACCCAGTGCCGCCAGCACGCGCAGGATCGCATCGGTATCGGTCCACGCGCCCTGCCCGTCCAACAGCAGGAACGAGGTTGGGTCGTGCGCGTCCAGGCCATGCGCGCGCAACATCGCGCTGCCCTGCGCGCCCTGCATCGCCGCGAAGCGAAAGCGTTCCTGCCGGTCGAACCGCAGCAGGAAACGCACCCAGCGGCTGCACAACGCGCAGACGCCATCGAAGACGATCACGCCGCCAGGCTCTACACCCGCAGCGCGATCCCCCCGCATCAGTCCATCCACACCAGCGTCGCCATCCGGCCAGTGCGGCGGTCGCGACGGTGCGAGTACAGATCCGCATCGGCCATGGTCGAGACCGTGCCGCCGTGGATGTTGCCCAGCTCCATGCCCGAGGCCTGCAGGCGCTGTCGCGCCAGCGCGAACAGATCCACTTTCCAGTGACCGGGGCGGGTCGCCACGAAGGCCGCCGCAGCGGCCGCGTCGTGGCCGACGAAGGCGTGGTACACCTCTTCGCCGATCTCGTAGTCGGCCGGTCCCGCTGCCGGGCCCAGCCACGCGCGCAGCTGCGCCGGTGGCGTCTGCATGGCGGCCACGGTGGCCTCCAGCATGCCGTCGGCCAGGCCACGCCAACCGGCATGGGCGGCGCCCACCTCGCTGCCATCGACAGCGGCGAACACCACCGGCAGGCAGTCCGCGGTGAGGATCGCCAGCACTACGCCGGGCACCGAGGTCACCGCGGCATCGGCCACCGGTTCGCTGGCGCCCTCCACCGGCGGCGCGCCGAAACGCAGCACGGTGCTGCTGTGCACCTGGCGCAGCCAATGCGGCGCCGATGGCAGTGCCAGGCCCTGCTGCAGCAGCTGCCGGTTGTGCTCGACGTTGGCCGGGGTGTCACCGTCGGCCGCATGCCGGTTGCCCAGGTTGAACTGGGCGAACGGCGCTGGCGAGATACCCGCGCCATGCCGGCGCGTGGTCAGTGCATGCACGCCCTGGGGCGCCGGCCAATCAGCCTGCAGCAGCGGCAGCGCGGTAGTCATTACCAGCGGTCCCGTTCGCGCTCGGCGAAGGCCGCGCTGTCTTCGCGCAGCACCTTCATCAGGTGCAGCATGTCGGCCGGCGCCGGCGCGGTGTTGCGCACCGGCTCACCACTGATCGGATGCACGAACTCCAGGGTCTCTGCATGCAGGGCCTGGCGCTTGAAGCCGCGCAGCGCGGCCACCAGCTCGTCGCTGGCACCCTTGGGCAGCTTCAGCGCACCACCGTACAGCTGATCGCCCACGATCGGGTGGCGCAGGTGCGCCATGTGCACGCGGATCTGGTGGGTACGCCCGGTTTCCAGCCGGCATTCCAGCGCGGTATGCGCACGGAAGCGCTCGCGCAGGCGGTAATGGGTCACCGCTTCCTTGCCATCCTCGCGCACGCCCATCTTCAGGCGGTCGCGCGGGTGGCGATCGATCGGCGCATCTGCGGTACCACCGGCCACCAGCGCGCCCATCACCACGGCCAGGTACTGGCGGTGCACGTCACGGGCGGCCAGCTGCTCGACCAGTGCGGTCTGCGCTTCCAGCGTGCGGGCCACGACCATCACGCCGCTGGTGTCCTTGTCCAGGCGATGCACGATGCCCGCGCGCGGCAGCACCGCCACCGACGGGTCGCGGTACAGCAGCGCATTGACCAGGGTGCCGCTGTGGTTGCCGGCACCGGGGTGCACGACCAGGCCGATCGGCTTGTTGATCACCAGCAGGTGCTCGTCCTCGAACAGCACGTCCAGCGGGATGTCTTCCGGCTCGGCGGTGGTCTGGGTTTCCAGCACCACCTGCAGGGTGACCACCTCGCCGCCGCGCAGCGCGTCGCGCGGGCGTGCCTGCGCGCCGTCCAGCAGGACGTCGCCAGCCTTGATCCACTCGGTCAGGCGGGAGCGGGAGTATTCGGGGAACAGCTCGGCCACGACCGCGTCGAAACGACGGCCGGCGGAGGTGTCGGGGACAACGGCCTGGCGGGCCGATTCGGAGGGTTGTTCAGACATGGCAGGGGGCATCTTTGAAATTTTGGGGTCCCGGCGAGCCGGTTTCAGTCGCTGGACAGGACACTAGGCTATCATCGACCCTTCGTATTCCAGCCGCGTCCCGCATTGACCCCATGATCCGACGCTCCGTCCTGCTCTCCGCGCCCGTCCGCCTGACCGCCCTCCTGCTGGTGCTGGTCATCGTCGCCACTGGCTGCAACCGCGGCACCAAGGGCGATCGCCCTGATGAAGGCACCCCGGTCGAACAGCTCTACGAAAAGAGCCACAAGCTGATGCAAGGCGGCAACTGGAGCGGCGCTGAAGCCAGCTTCCGTCGCCTGGTGGCACAGTATCCCTACGGCCCGTACACCGAGCAGGCGATGATCGAATCGGCCTATGCCCAGTACAAGGCCGGCAAGCACGATGACGCGGTGTCCAGCATCGACCGCTTCATCCGTACCTACCCGACGCACCGCAACATCGCGTACCTGTACTACCTGCGCGGCCTGGCCAACTCCAACCGCAATACGGTTTTCCTGCGTCGCGTATGGTCACTGGACGCAAGCCGCCGCGATCTGTCCACGCCGCATCAGGCGTATTCAGACTTCAACATCGTGGTCGACCGCTACCCCAACAGCCGCTACGCCGCCGATGCGCGCCAGCGGATGCTGGTGCTGCGTGACGTATTCGCCCAGCACGAACTCGACAATGCCCTGTACTACGTGCGTCGCGGCGCCTGGGTCTCGGCTGCCGGTCGCGCCAACTACCTGCTGGAAAACTACCCGCAGAGCGCATTCCAGAACGATGCCGTGGCGGTGCTGGCCGAGTCCTACACCCACCTGGGCAACAAGACCCTGGCCGACGACGCCCGCCGCGTCCTGCAGTTGAACCAGCCGGATCACCCGTGGCTGGAAGGCAAGTGGCCGAAGTACCCGTGGATGATCCGCAAGCTGAACCCGTTTGCCGGCGAGAAGTCCGCCGCCACCGGCCAGCGCAACGCGCGAATGGAAAAGAAGTAACGCTAATTGGTAGCAGTTGCCCCATGAAAAGTCTGGGAGGACTTTATACAGTCCTCCCATGACTTGGCGCACCCCTTCCTCACTTAAGTGGTTGATCGTAAAGCACTCCCGGTTGCAGGGCGAGATTGAGCTGCTGCACCGGGAGGCGGCCGAATTGGATGCCCAGGTCATCGCGCACCGACAACGCTTGGAGAAGGCAGAACGAAGCCTCCTTGCCATCGAGACATCTCTGGGTATGCACGAAGTCCCGGTGGACGTGGGCAAAATTGCTGCCGTCCGTCCCCGCGTGAATCGACCCTGCTTTAGGCACGGGGACCTAACTCGCAACCTGTACGCCACATTGAGAATGGCTGGAGATTGGCTGACCACAGGTGAGCTGGTCGAACGCCTCACGGGGCATACTCATGAGAATTGCGACCGTCAGTTGTATGAGCGGGTCCGTCGATCATTCCGGAAACGCCTAACCTCCCTGGTCTTGCGAGGAGC
Source organism: Stenotrophomonas sp. 1337 (assembly GCF_031455455.1). NCBI lineage: Bacteria > Pseudomonadati > Pseudomonadota > Gammaproteobacteria > Lysobacterales > Lysobacteraceae > Stenotrophomonas > Stenotrophomonas sp. 1337. The sequence goes on from NZ_JAVDSR010000018.1 coordinate 14,313, forward strand.
TGCGGAGCGCGAATTCACTCAAGGCACCACTGACCGCCGACAGAATCACACCCGCTGGCGTCTACTATTGGAAGAGCGATAGCAACGCGGGATAGGGCCGAGGAATACTCTTATCCTGAGCTATCCGCTGCTTTTTTCAACGTCATTTGTGCCGCCTCTCGCCCAGAAGGACGCGAGTTTTCGGCTGTACAGCTCTTCCACGTGGGCGGCGTCTGCGATGGTCTGCGCTGAAGCGGCGCGTTCAGGTGACCAGTCGTTGTGAGCCCGCCACGTCTTGGAAGGCCTGTAAAACTGAGCCCATTGCTGCTCGATAAAGCCTCGCCTTCGCAGGAAGTCAGGCAGGCGGGGATTCACGACACTGGCGACATACGTCGCATCCCACGGGTTGAGCTCATCGCATAGGTCTAGGAATCCCGTGAACCAGCCTCGGCCCTCGTACCGCGGGTTAGCGACGACGCTAGCAATATTGAGTACACGAACGCGTTCGCCAAATCCATCCAAATTGTGGACAGCAGAGTGCACATGGACCTTGAAGCCCCCTCTCTTTAGGTCCACACGCTGCGGCACTGCTTTCCCCTCGAGTAGCCTAAGCCAGGTTAGGAGCTGAAGCTCCACACTGGGAATCCGGTTGAGCTGAGTATTTGTCATCATGGATCGAAGATCCTCCTCGGCCATCATAGCTTCGGTCACGCGACGGCCAAGCTGCCCTTGGCCAAGAAGTAGTCGATGCCGAGCTCTGCACCGCGGTGATTGCCCTGGAAGTAGCCCCGCCACCAAGATGACCGTTCGGACTGCACCATCCCCTTAAGCAGGGCGTGTACTCGCGATCTCTGGCAGGCCCGGCGGTAATTTTCCCGCCAGACCATCTCGCAGGCGTAATCCTGGATATAGGTAGGACGGAAGCCGTGGGTTACGCCGTACTCGTGCCGTCGTATCCTGCTGTTCCAGGTCTCTGCAGCGTTGTTGCTTACCCCTTCGGATGTGGAGTACTCGTGGGAATGCTGCACACAGTAGTGCTCGAACCAGCTGCTCAGTCGGTTGTAAGCGGGGCTCTCGTCGGACATGATAAGAGATCCTCGTTGGATGAAGCGTCGGGCTAATGCGACAACATTGGCCTCGTTCTCGGCATTGCAGGCGAATGCCAATACGCGCTTGGACCCGTCTCCCTTGGCACCTGTCTGGCAGAGCGAGATCACAACCCGTTTGTTCATTCGCTTGTACCAGTTCCCGCGCGTCATGCCTGCGGACAGCCATGGCTTGGACGGATCGTCAGGCACCTTCTTGCCATATCGAACCTTCAGTGCGTCCTTGGGCATTTTCATTCGTCGATTTGGCCGACGTGGCTTGCCGCCCAAGTAGATACCGTCCATGTGGACGATGCCATGCAGGGGCGTAAGGTCCATCGTATTGACTAGCACCTCTCGGATCTTGCCGAAATTGGTTTGTGCAGTTTTGATCTGGATACCGAGCTCCCGCGCGGACTCAGCCAACGACCGTCCCTTAGCGCCGCTCTCAAAGAATAGGAGCAGGCCGAGAAGCCGCCGATAGGAAAGCTTCCGCGCATGGAAGGCAGTGCGGCTGGTGGCACTAAACTCATGGCCACAATCGGCGCAGCGCCAGCGCCGCTTTGCCTTTCGGCGGTAGTGCCGGCGGAAGGTGCCGCAGTCCGGGCACCCCTGTTCAGTTTCGCTACCCCAGCGCAGTTGAGCGAACAGTGCTTCTGCTTCGTCTTCAGTCAGATCTCTGCAAATACCGGCATAGTTATGCGCCTCCTTGGAGTGCAAGAAGTTCGTTTTAGCCATGTGGATAGCCCCAAAAGCGGTCTCGGCCCCCACGGCGTGCCGCGGGGTATGAGCTGGCTTAGCCAGCGGCCGGGCACACGATGTCCTTCCGCCCGGCCGATTCAGGGCTAGGCAGTTGCATCCATCGAGCGGAAATGCATAATTGGGCGTGCAGGCCCGTCAAGATCTGCACCCCACAGAAGCCTAGGACTGCCCCTGCAAGGGCCCCTAGGCTTTTGTGCATCTGGCTCCCGGGTTTTTGATCCGGTGCTTACGGCATGTTTGCTCTCTCCTCTTAGTCCTAGGCCTCATGGTCGGCAACGGCCGCTTCGTCTATGCCGTAGGTGCCATCCTTTCCGGCAGCATTGGCATGGCCCTGCGCATCAACTTGGTACAGGTACTCCGCTACCGCGCGTGCAGTGGCGAACCATCCGCGCCTACCGGATAGCAACTGCATCTCTACTGGCAGCCTTCCCCGACGCCTAGCCTGCCTTACTGCGGCTGCGCTCGGATACCGCAGAGCGCTTGCCAGATCGGCAATGGAAAGGAGTTCTCCAAACTGCTGAGTCAACCGAGCCGCTCGCTGGTCAATCTCGGCTTGGCGATTAGAGCGACGTGTCACAGCGTGACTGCCTGTAGAGCGAAGTTGCACGTAGTGTCGCTTGCGTGACTGATGTGCGTGGGGGAATAATCGGGATGCAAGAGAATTCCCTCATTTTTTCCCCCAAGCCGCCCCCTGCATGTCGAGTCCCCAGAAGCCAAGCGGCAGTTATACGGTGAACTGGCGGGCCCTACGTGGGAGCATGTGGCTCGACTACTGCTTGTCTAGATCAGGGGTAACGCCCTACCGCTTCTCCATCGACTACATGGCGGACGACAGCGCCGACAGCAGACTCGTTTCCAAATGGCTGAACGGCAAAGCAAGTCCGACCCGAGCATCGGCCCTTCGAGTTGCAGGCCTGCCAGACAGGCGACGCAGAGAGCCAGCGAAATCGCTTCCCAACTCAATCTGGTTGTTCGACGCCGCCTCACTACTTGGGCCTGACGCACCCACTCGGAAACGGGTGACAGCGCTGATCGATGAGCGCTTGAGCCAGGTAGGGGCCAATTCATGGCGGTGGGACTTCCCCGAAGAGGATGGCCCCTTTTCTTACGCGTCCACTCGCTATGAAACGGCGGAGCTGGAGGCCAGAGGGGACATCTGGGGGCTCTTAGCTCTGGTCTGTCTCATGTGGGAGGCGGAACTGCTGAGTCTGGGAACCACGCATTCCGAGCTTTTTAAGGCCACAAACCGCATGGCATGCACCATAGTCGAGCCCCCTTGGGCATTGCCATATAGAGCTGCCATCAGTTCCCTGATTCCCTGCTTTAGGGACCGAGTGCTTTTGACATATCTTTTCACTGATGGCACAGGTAAAGAGCGCGCAGTTGGCCCTTGAAACCCCGAGATGCCTGAAGATGCGGGAGCTGCATCCTAAATCGGACCGTTTGCCAGGATGCTCAGTGAGCCTGACTCGCGCTGTCACTTCCTGCTAGCGCATCAATGAAGGCCCAGCGAAATGCATCCGCGTCGACCGCAGCGTGATGCTTGCGCTGGGCCAAGGCAGGATTGTTGCTGAAGTACCTTTCGATTCCGCTACGCACGTCCTCCCGAAGCACCAGCGTCGTAACTACCGACGGAACGGACGGCATAGCCTGCAAGGTGTCCGCCGGCAAGTCGAATCCGTCAAGCGCGTATCGGAACAGCGTAAAGTCGGTCCGATAGTCAGCTAGTACGAACGGACTTTCAAACTCGGCAAGGAAGTCGCGCAGGCCTTTCGCGAACTCAAAGGGTGTCTTAGCGGCGCACCCTCGATCTAACAACGGATACACCACTCGGCGAACGAAGTCCGTCGGCTGCTCTGGCAGAGTCGCAACCTCAGAGTAGAATCGATGCTCGCCATTTTCAGACACGAGAGCCAAGCTAACCAGCTCGCGTCCCGCTTGATCGGCCCACTCGGTGTCGAGGAAGAAGCGCATGGACTGCTTTGTGTCCGATCTAGCAAGAGTGACCATTGTGCCAAAGCCAACGGGGCATGAGCTCCCCGTTTATGGGGGGCACAGCTGTGCCAATGATTCGCGCAAGCCTACACTGCGAAGGCGATCACGGCTGCGTTCTTGCGGGGCCGGCAGGTACCGACTTCACGCGAACCGCGTTCGGCCAGGTCTGCCAAGGTCAAGTCAAGCTGGACTCCAGCCATGGCCACACCCTCGGAGCTACCAGTACCAGGCGGTCACCCGCCTAGTACTTACGGCGTCGCTGGCTACCGGTGGCTTTCTTCATACCAATGGGAGGCGCAGAACGGTCCCCTTGTACATTGTGTCCAGCGCTGTTCCAAGCTATGAGACTGTCTGCTTGAACGTGCAGGATTGCTGGCGTTCATCACCTGCCGAAGCAATTTGACGAAGCCGTTCCTCACAGCAGCTGGACTTCGGCCTTCACAGAAGTAGTCAGCAATCACCATTGCCAGTACGGACATATAGTCCATTTGCGGCGTGGGAATTCGCACATCACGCATCGGCGTATTCAATCCACGATCCAAGTTCATCTTTTCATGCTCGATGCTGCCCAGTTCGCAGACAGTCTTCTTGATGAAGTCCTCGTCGAATCTCTTGACCTTCCCGAACTGGACATGAAACATCGGATGATAAGCAGTCTGCATCGCGTTGTATTCAAAGTCGAAATGCATCGTGTCCAGAAGATTCATGTTCACCATGCCGTCCGACTGCCGTCGAGTCTCATAGACCTCTAGATTCACGCCTCCCCTGTAGAAGACATCTCCAGTGAAGTAGAAGTGACCATCCATGACTATTGCTCGCTTGATGCGACTTTCCACGCTGGTCTTTCGAAGAGGAACATCCCAAAGAACAGAAGGATGCTCGAAGCCAATGCACTTGCCTTCCTCCCCCTTGTCCTGTTCCTTGAGCTTCTGCCAACGAACTCGTGCGTTGCGGCTCTCTATGACAGTAGTGGCAGCCTTGTGCACTTCGTCAACTTGGCGTCTGAATTTTGCGAAGTCAGTCATCTCAAATGCCCGCCAGTGGACCAAGTTCGTCAAGTACTTCTTCCTTGATCCTTGCCTCACTTGCGCCGGTCGGAACCCAGTCGGGATTTGGAGCTGCCTGGTCCTGGGTGATGGCTTCCCCAGAGATCATGCAAACGAATGCCTGCACGGCATCAGGATCCTGATCCACTCGAGTTAGCTTTGCCCCCTGAAGCCGTTCGTGATTGATGATGTCTCCGCCCGCAGTGGCCGCAAGGTCCACAAGCTTCGTCCGCCAGTAGTAGGGCTCTACCTCTGAGAAGGGCCCGTCGTAGCGCGCCTCATCCAACAGATGCCTAAAAGGGTCACAGTGAATAGCTTCGTCGGGCTCGACATTGAGGAACGCTGCGGCTGCCGACTGACTGAGAATCGGACCTTGGAACATAAGGATGTAGTTGAACAGCCAGTAACCCAGCTGCGTGGCATAGCGTTTGGTCTCTGAGATCAAGTGCTCTTCAGAGTCCTCCTCTGGCTTCGCAAAGAACGTGAGATTCTGGCCAGCGTAGCCCAAAAATTCATAGGATAGGTTCCCGTCGCCCAGTACCGCAGCTAGAACGTCCGTGGGGCTATGCTGCTTCTCCAATAGCTTCGGCTGGGCATCCAGTGCCGCCTCAATGCTCTTGAAAGCCGTGCTAATTGCTTTCAGGCGCGGAACAAGCTTTTCTTCCGCTTCAGGCCCAGTGCTCACAAACACACGTGGAATCCAGATGGCGGATGCTCCGTCTCGAATCGTGCGCTGTAGCTGCGGAAGCATCGCCAGATTGACGGACCTTCCGCCCTTCTGATACCTGCAGACGGGCATACCTACATCGCGCAGCGCAGCCTTATAGCTGGAATGGCTTTGCAACTCAGGCTGTCTGGCCAGGTCCGAGTCAAGAAGCACCAAGTCGATCGCATAGTCACGGATGGTTCCTTTTAGGAACTCGGCCAATTGTTCTTCAATGGCGCCGCCTTCCCTATCCATTTGCGTCGTGGTCAGCCCGACTTCTGCTGGCGAGAAGAATGTTAGGCCCGTGTTAGCTGCATACCCCTTGAACTTGTCGATTGTGTCGGCTTGATCTTCAATGATCAGTACATTGCACATGCTGTCCCCCTTCAGTCCTTTGCTGCTGGAAATGTTGCTCTAAATGCTGTGTTGAAGCCGGCAGGAGGGATCTTCATCAACTCAATCCTTCCGCCGACGCCTTCAATGACTCTCTTGATGACAGGCAGCCCCAGTCCCAAGCCGGAATTGAGCGGATTCGCGTCATCGGCGCTTTCAGTTGTGGTGAAGAGCGGATCCCAGATTCGATCTCTCAGGTAGTCGGGAATGCCAATTCCATTGTCCGCACAGACCATGATGTGTCGCTCCCCGTCATTGGTAGCGTAGATCTTGACCTTACGGTCAGTCGGAGTTGACCGAGCAACCAGAGCCTTCATGGCATTTGAGATGAGATTCATAGCCACGCCGTGGTAGGCCGCCAGCGGCACCGAGGGGCCAGCGAGTTTGGCATTGGCATCGATGTCAATTTCGATCCCATGCTCGGACGCGAGCGCCTCAACAGTGCGCTTTATGACTGTCAGCTGCGCACGCACTTTGAATGGCGTAATGGTCATCTTGCGAGAGGCGCCCACGAACAGGCGCATGTACTCGGCTTGCTCGGCCAGCGCTCTCTCATTGCGCAAGATGATCTCTGTGTCAGCCCTGAGCTCCGGATGCCTCTTTGCCAACCTCGACAAGGTCTCTCCGACCTCCTGGATAGCGCCGAGCGTCTTCTCGAACTCATGTGTCATGAATCCAGCCATGACGCCCATGGTCGACATGAGCTCAAGCGACATCCGGACGCTCTTGTCGTAGCCCTCCGCAATTGATAGCTGCTCCTCGGCCTCTTCAAGTTGGCGCAGCATGACCCGCTTGTGGTCGAAGTTGATCTCTTTGGAAGACCGAATCTCTGAGATGGTGGCCGCCAAGGCGGTCCTAGCATTCTTCCTGGCCTCCTCCTCCCGCGCCTCTTCATCTTGAACACGGATCGAACGATCGAAGTGGGCCAGTGCCTCAACCGCGAATCGGACCAGGTGCCACATCAGGCGATAGGCGCCATTGTCGCGAAGCTGCTCGCGATCCATGTTGGGCAGCAGGCAACCATCCTCTGTCTCAGAATTCGTGGGGCCCTTGCGTGTTGCCACGTGCACTCGACCGATCAACTGCGGAATTCTGGGAAGAGCGAGCATCGGGTTGAGCTGGGTATTCTTCCTTACCTGAGGATCCATCGGGTAGAACATGGGCGTGATGACCGACTGCCAGTTACGCTCGTTCGATGATTTTGATGACTCAATAGCTAGCCAGTCACTGTTCTCATCGGCATAGGCGGACATGGCAAAGCCGTTGTCGACAACCGCGATGCCGGAGTTCTCCTTTACCCACGTCATGGCCTTTCTTCCGTTCACGGGCAAGTCGACGAAGGTGCCTTGACGGTTAGGAAAGAATCGGATGTCGAGGAAAAGTGGCGTGTTTAGGGTGCCGGCCAACGGCAAGTGTGGAACCCCGGCAAGCTCCACGGGCACGCCCCTGGAATCCTTGTCGCCATCTGCCGCCTTCAGGCTTTTGGCGCTGTAACGCTTAGCAATTCGGTCGAGATGGAAAATCTTCTTCTCGATAGGCCTTTTCTCGTCCTTCCAGTACACACGGAAGTCCACAGTTCCATCGATGGCCACGCTCACTCGAGCTCGCGCGACGTACTTAGCGAGAATCTCCTCAGCCAGTTCTACCTCATCCCCATCGCTGTCCGCATCAGCAAAGTAGACGCGGAAGCCAGGGTCCTCAGCAGAATCCTGGTCAACATCAAATTCGAATTCTGGCTTCTCAAGGCCGCCATCGGCCTTCACGAGCTTAAGCACGTCGGTGCGCACCTTTGAAACAGGCAGGTCCGAAACATGCTCGCGGAGCCGACGCATTGTCAGCCTGGTACCGACCTGCTCAGCACGAGTTGCCGGTCTCACTGTGTACTCGATGGCCACATTGGCTACGTCTGTCTTCTTGGATATCTCTACCCAGTCGAACGTCGCCTTAAGCGTCGTTCGAGCACCCGTCTTGGGGTTCTCGCTCGTGGATTCGACAACTAGGACTGTTCCGAGGAATCTAGCTGAGAAGCGACCAACACCCTTTGAACCCGCCATGTGACGCATGTACAGCCGAGAGTGGCGCCGCTTCACCTTGTTGGTGCTGCTGACCACCATCCAGTTGTTGAGAAATTCGTGCTCAGTTAGGCCGTGCCCGTCGTCGGCTACGATGACAGCATCTGTCCCAATGGTGACTTCGCAATAGGACGCGTCAGCGTCATAGCTATTCTTGATCAGCTCTGCCAATGCAATCTCCGGCTTACTGACCAATCGCTCGCCTAACTCTTCAAAGAGCGCGGCGCTGATCTGGAAGTGGGCGGTCTTAACGTTCTTCGGAACGGCCTTCGTTGCCATAGCGCCTGCGCTCGATGTTTTGATGCTTCAATCCGGAAGCAAATCGGCTAGAACTGTGTTGAGCTGGCGAACTTCAACCTTCTTCAGCCCATTGGAATGATGCACCAATCGACGGTCGAAGTCATAGGCCCGCAGACCCTTGAAGACTTGGTTAACCACCTTGGCGCCCATCGACGCGTCCACCAACACGCCATAGACGGATCCAGCGGCGATTGCGCCGACATCGTTGATCAAACTTTTGGGGCGCTTGCCAGTGAAGCCGGATGCAAGCAGCAGTGCAGGCGCAGGATGGGGACGGTAGCGCCACCATACGGCCCGATTGGTACAAGTACTGTATCTGCCCCATGACGACTTCGGAATGCCGTCTACGTAGCGCTGTAGCTGAGGAGAAAGCTTGTCCTTGTCGCTACGAATCAGCCAGCAACGTACACCTCGACCGACGAAGCGCTCATCAAATGTCTTCTTGTCCAGCTGTTGAATATCTTCATCCACGGCGCGAAGCGAGACCACGCAGGGCCGGACGTCTATGCCCTTTTTCAGCCCGTGGAACAGACGCTCCTCCTCGGTCAGCACGAAGATGTCCTGCCCGCCTGGGCTGAGACCACGAATCCCCTTGCAGGCCTGATCGCCGTTCCTGTAGCTGATTACGTGCGAGGTTGTGCCTGATGCCTTGCCGGTTGAACGAATCGATCCATCTCTCGTGATGGATCCGTACTTCCATTCCCCAGTCTTACATCCCTTATCAATGATGGTGATGGAGGCGGTGGTCAGAACGGTGGGGAAGATGTTGGAGTCGAAGCGGTACACCGAGACCCCCCACCCCCTGGAGCGAATGAAATCGCGAAGCTCGCCTGCGCTAGGTCGAGAAACCCATTCATAGGGAATTACCTGGGCGACAAGCCCATCTTCGCTCGTACGCAATAATGCCTGGGCAAGGAAAATGACGAAAGCGTTCGCCGTCTTCTTGAGGGCAGGGCCTCCGTCAGCGGATATGGAACGCAGCGCCAGATCTCTCCACTGACTATTTAGGCCGTGATGCCGAATATATGGTGGATTACCGATACATAATGAGTACCCGCTAGATTTCCACTCCAGCGCGTCAGCGACGACCAAATTTGCATTTAGCGGAATTTTGGCGGAATCAACTTTCGACTGATCACGCTCGATGCCGGTATATTTTGCATAGAACTCAGATGCATGACTGAAGCGTCCATCACCCGCACCAAGATCCAGAACGGAATCAAAGATCTTGCCTTCTCGCAATCCAGAAACGAGAGACCAAACCAGCCGGACCACGTCTGGCGGAGTTTCGACCTGGCATCGCTTGAGATGTGCATCTTTCATTTGATGAATATACCACAGTGTGAAAATTAATTAATAGCGTCCGACGGGATTATAAAGGTTGGGCGTCAATTAACGAGCGCCACGCGACTGTGGATAGCAAAGCAGCGGCGGGCGAAAACTCTTTAACTTGGTGCGCTACAGCCGAGCTCGGCGCCATTGAGCTCTAGTCAAATTTTATAAATAAATAGACCGACGGGGCCGATAGGATCCGTCGGTCTATTCTTCATCAGCACTTGCGGGCGAAGGCTCCGCCCATAATCAGGCAAAGGATGCTGTTGAGTGAGTGCCATGCAAGCTTGACCGTATCAGGATTTCTATCAAGTGCGATCATACACAGGGACACAACAATGCCGACCACCGCACTAAGTGCACAGAGCCTCAAGGTCAGCATCTCCTTCTGCCGACGATGTCTCGACTCCTCGATGGATTCGACCTTCTCGATTACTACCGACATCCGCTCAGGGATGTCGTTCAAATCCAGTTTATTGCTTGCCACCTTAAGGGCTCCTAGGGTTAGAGCCCGATGACTTCTCCATCGACTTGGCGCGTCTTGGCATCAAAGAAGCCGAGCTTTCGCTCACCACTTCGAGTGTTTTCTCGCGCCGCAAGATAGAGGTGAAGAGCCTTTCTCAATGTCTCGCTGGCTGACTGCTCAGTCTCAGCAGAGACTTGGTCAAGGGCCTTCTTCAAGTCATCGGACAGAACAATGTTCATACGGACGGACATGAGAAGACTCCGAGATAGTTTAGATAGTATATTTTTGAGTTCGGCTTAAATTTAGCGCGCGTTAGTTATCGAAAGATATTAATTAATTGAGATTAGCCGAGATATTTAGTCAGATTCGATATGTATTTGGAGGCGGCCGATGTCCAGTCGGGCCGCAGGTGCAGCGTACACCCTAAGTCAGCGGGATGCACGCCTTTTCGCCATATCGTAGGCACACTTTCGACGCACAAACGACACACCGTTGATTTGACTAAGATTTCCCGTGGCGGTGAGGGGAGGCTTTTTATGAGCTCGTTCAGGGTCACCTGCACTCTCTACCTGCTCATCGGCTTTAGCTCGCGGATGGCTCAACGGTTCAGGGCGCTGCTTAGCTCAGTACCGCGCTGGGTGGGCGTTAGAGATTGCACGCGGCCGTCTGACGCGGGGCTAGCCTTCCTGAAGTCGGTTGGTGGAAAAGGGGGTTGGAGTTGTCGCGTCTCCGTTTTCAGCGCATCTTGATGTACTGGAAGACGTCAGCACGTGCCTCGTCGTGATTGCTGTAGCTCCTCCGCTTGTTCCGCTCCCGTTTCGGCAGCTGGAAGAGGCTCTCCATCGCTGCGTTGTCATGGCAATTGCCTCGTCGCTGGCAGCCCGGACCTAGATGTCGCAGGTCATCATTGCTGGTGATGGCGATTTGGTGCGCTACACCGAGCGCGACCTCCCGGCTGCCAGCCGCTACCTCCCAGTGACCCAGAGCGGAAGCCTGTCCAAGCGAATGCGGACTGAGACGATCCTCACCTGCGGACTTAGCTAAGGACAATAGGCCTCCACTCATCTTGGGGCGTCCGCGCCCATCCAACTGAGATCAATGATCAGGCTGCCTTAGCAATCAGACTGTGATCGCTGATTGGCCAGGGCGCTTCAAGAGGATGACTGCGCCCCAAGCCCCCCCCCCTAGTCAATGGAGCAATCTATGTCGCTTCGTGGTCAAATGGTCGACGCCACTCTAAATCAGCCGATCAAGCAATGCGCGCCTTGTTCGAACACCAACTTTCCATAGTAGAGACATTCCCTAGCAATTCGGACCGCTTCCAGCATCTTCAATCAGTGCTGCGCTCCTTATACCAGGCTGCCGCGATTACCGCGCTAGAGATTGTTAGGGAGCTTACACCGGACGCCGAAGACGACGCTTCGATATCCGCTTTGGTTCGACGATTTGCTCAGCCATCCGACGGCTTGCCCGTAGAAGTTCTCGAGAAGTGCACGCCAATTATCCGGTCCTACGTCGCTAGGTCTTATAACGCCGGTTGGTTTGAAGTGGACGGCACGGAAAGCACAACTCTCGCCAAGGACGCGACAGCTTGGGTGAGCTTCCGAAACAACAAGCCGGGCCATGGTGTGGTGAGCAAGGCGGACATCGAGGAGTGGGTTCCACGACTTGCTTCGCTACTGCACCGGAGCATTAATTGCCTGGCTCCTGCACTGCCCTTGGCGTCGCCGCAATCGCCGGCAGTTACCCGGGTGGGTGCGTACAATCTAGTGATTCAAACACCCCTCACATATGCCGACCAGCCAATCGTTATTTCAGCTATTGTGTCGCGCAAAGGAGTGTGGAAGCTGGAAGGCCAGACGGTAGATTGGGAGCGCTCTGCATCATTTGTGGCTGATCTTCCTCATGAATCTGTATTTGAGCAGCTTGCCTCCAACTTTCCAGAGAAATTTGACATCCGCACTGTGGATGTGGATGGAAAGGATGCACTAGTTTTCTCAAACGTTCCTGTGCGGCAGACCAGCGTGTTTGAAGGTCGCTCAGAAGAAATGGACGCCCTATTCAATTGGATCAACGATAGCGATGGGTTGCGGCATTGCCTCATCTTCGGCGATGGAGGCATTGGAAAGACTACGCTAGCGCTTGAGTTCCTAAACAGAATTCTGGAGTCGAGCGAGACACTTTCCGCCAAGCCACCCTCAGTAATAAGCTATTACTCTGCCAAGATGACTCGGTGGTCTGATCAGGGTGTCGTGAATTTGAGAGGCGTTTCAGACGCCATGGAAGACTGCGTCAGGGAGTTGGCGTACGTCCTAATGCCTGTACTGACCAAGGATTACTTCAAGCTTTCTGGAGTGGGACTTATAGATCGAGTCGCGTCAGAGTTGAATACTCAAGGATTTGGCCGCGACGATGTTTTACTGGTACTGGACAACACGGAAACGCTTGCAAACTCGTCTGACGAAGTGACCCAGTTCAGCTCCTTCCTTAAGCAGATCGGTAAGCGTCTTGGTCGAGTGCTAATGACTTCGCGCCGCCGCGAGTTTGTTGCGTTCGAACCATTGCAGATAAGCTCGCTATCAGAATCAGAAGCGATTTCTCTTATGAGGCGCCTTGGTAATGAATATGGTGCCATAGCCATTAGACAGGCAGGAGAAGCTACGCTCCGCAGAGCGGCCAAACAGTTGACCAACAAGCCACTGCTAATCGATACATTGGTTAAGTACTTGGCTCGCTCTCCTGTGGGTATAGACCAGGCTATCGAACAAGTCTTTCGTAAAACTAACGACCAGCTTCTCGAGTTTCTCTACGACGACGCATGGCTTCGTATCAACGAGCTCCAGAAGGAGGTCTTCCTTGTGCTCGTTTCTGCCACTGTCCCGCTCGACAACTTGAGCGTGGGTGACGCATGTGTTCTAGCGGGCATTCAGCACGTCGAGTTCCAAAAGGCGCTCGACGAGACTTACTTCGGAAATGTCACTGACTACGGCGGCCGCTACGAGCTGCAAATCGTTGAGCTCGCCGGTCGCTATTTCCAGAAGCAACTTCAGCAGCGCGGCGAAGCTGATCGCAGACGCATACATGACTTTTCCTTGAAGGTCGACTCGCAAGCAAACCAACGGCAGAAGGCAGAGCAAAATTACCGGCAAGATCGCGTAGCCGAGGCCTTTCGGGGATCATTCGCTAAGGCAGCCAAGATCGCCGCTCAGCAGGGAGACCTTGTAGCTGCAGAAGATAACTTCAAGCTTGCACTGGAGGATGAGCCAATGAATGCGGCGCTCCATGACCGATTTGCTTGGTTCTTGCTGCATCGCTGCCATCGAGCAGACGACGCGCGGAAGCTGGCGGAACGAGCGATCGAGCTGGACCCTCGTAGTGCCGACGCTTCGCTGACGCTAGCCCTATGCTGGTATCGCTTGGGTGAGCTAAAGAAGGGTGATGAAGAAATGGAGCTCGCGCACCGCAAGGGAAAGCCACAGTCGCTTTGTGAGCTCCGAAGAGCAATCGCGCGGTACTACGTCGTGAAGAACGCGCCCTATGCGAAAGAGGCCCAAGAGCGGATGCGAGAAGGAAAGGGCTTGATTGGTCACGCAATCAGGACCCTTGTTCCAGAGGATCGCTTCTTCTCTAAGAACATGCAGGAAGCGCGCAGGTACGAGCGCATGTTCTTGGATCTTGAGTATAGGATCAGGAGCCGTAAGATTGAGTTGGACGGGGCAAAATAGAGATCTTTCATCAGTAGCAGCGTTCAAGCTTCTCCGCTTCGCTCTTTCAGCGGCTACCGAGAGCTAGCTTGCCTAGACGGATGGCAGCGGTGTTCCTTCATCCGCCTGCTTCATGCATGCCGAGCGAAGTCTCGATAGCAAGGAGACTCCTTTTGGCCCTGTCCGGGCTCGGCCGCTCGTGGCGACCTAGTCACGCAGTTCCCCTGCCTCCTGCCGCAGAAGCTCCACTTTTTAATCAATCACTTGAGTCAGCAGCAGGACCGCCAAATCCCCGGGGCGGGCGTGATACCGTCCTCCCAGGTCTTCTTGGGGCCTTTGCTACCAAATAGCGAGAAGTAAGAAAAGAGGCCCCGCACGGGGCCTTTTTTTTGCCTGGCGTCACCGCTAGGAATGCTACGAACCGGCGATCACTGCGACTTCCATCGCAGTCGGCGCGCAGGACAGCTCCCAGAATGCGGCGCAAAGGCCATCCCGGCCTGCATGGAGCGCCACATGTCCTCATCGTCCCTGCGGTTCCGACCCCGCCCGACCCTGCTGGTCACTGCCCTGCTCGCGCTGGCCGCCAGTCCCCTTGTCGCGCTGGCGGCGGAGTCGGGTGACCTGCTCTCGGCCGCGCCCTACCGCGCCAGCTGGGTGCCCTCCAAGGCCGCGCAGGCCTACAAGCTGGCCTACCGCACCCCCGATCATCACGGACGCCTGGCCGAGGCGACCGGGCTGGTCTACCTGCCCGCCGGGCCTGCGCCGGCAGGGGGCTGGCCGGTCGTATCCTGGGCCCACGGCACCCAGGGCATCGCCGACCACTGCGCGCCTTCGGTATCCGGCCCCTATCAGCCCGAGCGCGATGGCCGCTTCCTCGACCAGTTCCTGGCACAGGGCTATGCCGTTCTCGCCGCCGACTACCAAGGCCTGGGCAGCCCGGGTGATCACGCCTACCTGCACGTGCGCACCTCCGCGCGCAACGCCATCGATCTCATCAAGGCCAGCCGCCATTTCCTCGGCAATGCCACGCTGTCACCGCGTTGGGTATCGGTGGGCCATTCGCAGGGTGGTGCTGCCGCACTCACTGCCGGCCATCTGGCACCGTCCTATGGACCCTCGCTGCAGTACCGCGGCAGCTTCACCACCGGCACACCCACGGCCGTCGAACTGACCGCGCTGGTGATGAAGCCGGACAGCCGCACGCCGAATCCGGGCGCGCTCAATGCCTATCACGCCTACCTGCTCGATGGCCTGCTGCAGGTGGAGCCGCGTATCGCACGCGTACTCAGCGATGAAGGCCACGCACGGGTCGCGCTGGCGCGCCAGCAGTGCCTGGGCCCGCTGGCGGCCACCCTGGAAGGGGCGAACACGGGAGAAATGTTCAGCGCACCGTTGACCTCGGTGCCGGGCATCTGGGCGCTGCTGCATGACTATCTGGGCGTGCCACGGCGGGGCTTCAGCCAGCCGTTGATGCTGGGCCACGGCAGCGAGGATCGCGACGTGCCCTATCTCACCACCCTGCTGTATGCCGTCGGCCTGGCCCTGCGCGGCGAACCGGTGGCGTTCCGCCGATACCCAGTCGACCATCGCGGCACGCTGGACGCAGCGGCGGCCGATGGCCTGGCATTCGTGCGTGCGCGGCTGGGGCACAGCCAATTTGACGAGGCCGCCGAAACCACCGGCCTGGAGCAGCTGCTCAACGAAGCCCGGTAGATCCACGCCATGCGTGGATGGGCGGTACACCCGGTTGCCGGCCAGCGGCCGGCACTACCGATGGATCCATCGAACATCGGTAGCGCCGGGCCATGCCCGGCGACCGGTCCTCAGCTCTTGTAGCCGTTGCTGATCGGGTAGCGGCGCTCACGCCCGAATGCGCGGCGCGAGACCTTCGGGCCCGGCGCGGCCTGGTGGCGCTTCCACTCGCTGATCCGCACCAGCCGCAGCACACGATCCACCACCGCCGCGTCATAGCCTGCGGCGACGATCTCCGCACGCGACTGCTCCTGGTCGATGTAGCGGTACAGGATGCCGTCCAGCACGTCGTAGGCCGGCAGCGAATCCTGGTCGGTCTGGTTTTCGCGCAGTTCGGCCGAGGGCGGGCGGCTGATCACCGCCGGCGGGATCACCGGCGCACCGCCAACGGTGTTGCGCCACTTGGACAGGCCGAACACCTCGGTCTTGTACAGGTCCTTCAGCGGCGCGTAACCCCCGCACATGTCGCCATAGATGGTGGCGTAGCCGACCGCGTACTCGCTCTTGTTGCCGGTGGTCAGCAGCAGGCCACCGAACTTGTTGGCCAGTGCCATCAGGATCACGCCACGGCTGCGCGACTGCAGATTCTCCTCGGTCACATCCGGCGTAGTGCCCTCGAACATCGGCGCCAGCGCCTGCACCAGGCCCTGGAACGCCGGCTCGATGGAAACGGCTTCCAGCTTCACGCCCAGCGCCTCGCACTGCTCGGCGGCCAGGTCGTTGGACATCCCGGCGGTATAGCGCGACGGCAGGCGCACCGCCGTCACGTTCTCCGCGCCCAGTGCATCGACCGCCATGGCCAGCACGATCGCCGAGTCGATGCCACCGGACAGACCCAGCCACACCTTCTTGAAACCGTTCTTGCTGCAGTAGTCCTGGATGCCGCGGGTGACCGCGCGCCAGGCCAGCGCATCCATGCTCTCGTCGCCGTCGTCCATCCATACCTGCGGCAGGAAGCGGCGGGTAGCGCCGTCGTAGTCCACCACCAGCCACTGGTCGACGAAGGCCGCCGCGGCCGGGTGCACCGTGCCATCGCCATCGGCCACCACCGATGCACCATCGAACACCAGCGCGTCCTGGCCGCCCACCACGTTGAGGTAGGCGATCGCCGCGCCGCTTTCGCGGGTACGTGCAGCCAGCACGGCGTCACGCTGGGCATGCTTGCCACGCTCGTACGGCGAGGCATTGGGCACCACCACCAGCTGCGCGCCGGCACGCACCGTATCGGCCAGCGGCTCGGCGAACCACAGGTCCTCGCAGATCAGCAGGCCGACCGGGATGCCGTCGACCTCGAACACGCAGCTGCCACCGTCCGGGTCGACATCAAAGTAGCGGCGCTCATCGAACACCGCGTAATTGGGCAGTTCGCGCTTGCGGTAGGTCTGCTCCACCAGGCCATCGCGCAGCACGCTGGCCGCGTTGTAGACCACCGCACCGGCGGCCTGTGGCCAGCCCACTACAGCGGTGATGCCACGGCACGCAGCAGCAATGCGGGTCATCGCCTGCTCGCACTCGTACAGGAAGCCCGGGCGCAGCAGCAGGTCCTCCGGCGGATAGCCGCTGACTGCCAGCTCGGGGAACATCACCAGCCCGGCGCCGTACTCATCGCGCGCCTGGCCGATCATCTCGATGATGCGCTCGGTGTTGCCGGCGACATCGCCAACCGGGAAGTCGAACTGCGCCATCGCGATGCGGATCGAAGCCATGAGGGTCCAGCCTGTGGTTGCAATGCGCACATTGTAGATCCACGCCATGCGTGGATGGGGTGCGCCCGGGTGTGTGCTGAAGTAGATCCACGCCATGCGTGGATGCGGTTCAGCGGGTCGCCGATGCCCAGACGCAGAAAGGCCGCCCTGAGGCGGCCTTTCTGTTTCAAGCAGCCGGCCAGCGGCCGGCTCTACAGAATCGTCTGCCGAAGGCAGTCGATCTTATTTCACCAGCTTGGCGATGGCAGCGCCCAGGTCGCCCGGCGAACGCACGGTGACGACGCCAGCAGCTTCCATGGCAGCGAACTTGCCTTCGGCAGTGCCCTTGCCGCCCGATGCGATCGCACCGGCGTGGCCCATGCGCTTGCCGGCCGGAGCCGAAGCACCCGCGATGAAACCGACGACCGGCTTCTTCACGTGGTTCTTGATGTACTCGGCACCGGCTTCTTCAGCGTCGCCGCCGATTTCGCCGACCATGATGATGCCTTCGGTCTGCGGGTCTTCGTTGAACAGCTTCAGGCAGTCGACGAAGTTCAGGCCGTTGATCGGGTCACCACCGATGCCGATGCAGGTGGACTGGCCCAGGCCGACTTCGGTGGTCTGCTTGACCGCTTCATAGGTCAGGGTGCCCGAACGCGACACGATGCCGATCTTGCCCGGCTTGTGGATGTGGCCCGGCATGATGCCGATCTTGCACTCACCCGGGGTGATGACGCCCGGGCAGTTCGGCCCGATCAGCACGGTGTCCGGATGCGAACGGGTCAGCACGTTCTTGACGCGCAGCATGTCCAGCACCGGGATGCCTTCGGTGATGCAGACGATGACCTTGATGCCGGCAGCAGCGGCTTCCAGGATCGCGTCAGCCGCGTACGGCGGCGGCACGTAGATGACCGAAGCGTTGGCGCCGGTGCTCTGCACGGCGTCGGCAACGGTGTTGAAGACCGGCAGGTCGATATGGGTGGTGCCACCCTTGCCCGGGGTCACGCCGCCAACAACCTGGGTGCCGTACTCGATCATCTGAGTGGCGTGGAAGGTGCCCTGCTGGCCGGTGAAGCCCTGCACGATCACCTTGGTGTTCTTATTGATCAAAACTGACATTGGATTTCCTTCGGTGTCGGATCAGGCGGCGTTCTTGACAGCTTCGACGACCTTCTTGGCACCGTCGTTGATGTTGTCGGCCGGGATGATGGCCATGCCGCTGTCACGCAGCAGCTGCTTGCCTTCTTCCACGTTGGTGCCTTCCAGACGCACCACGACCGGAACCTTGACGCCCACTTCCTTCACGGCGGCAATGATGCCTTCGGCAATCATGTCGCAGCGGACGATGCCGCCGAAGATGTTGACGAAGATGCCTTCGACCTTGTCCGAGGACAGGATCAGCTTGAACGCTTCGATGACGCGCTGCTTGTTGGCGCCGCCGCCCACGTCCAGGAAGTTCGCCGGCTCGCCGCCGTTGAGCTTGATGACGTCCATGGTGGCCATGGCCAGGCCTGCGCCGTTGACCATGCAGCCGATGTTGCCGTCCATGGTGACGTAGTTGATGTCCAGCTCCGAAGCGATCACTTCGGTCGGATCTTCCTGGGTCTTGTCGCGCATGGCGACCAGGGCCTTCTGGCGGAACGCGGCGTTGTCGTCGCTGTCGAACTTGCCGTCCAGCGCGTACAGGTTGCCGTCGTCCAGGATGGCCAGCGGGTTGATTTCAACCAGCGCCAGGTCCTTTTCGTTGAACAGGCGGTACAGGTTCACCATGATGTTGGCGAACTGGCCGGCCTGCTTGGCGGTCAGACCCAGCTTGAAGCCGAAATCACGACCGTGGTAACCCTGCACGCCTTCGACGAAGTCGACGTTCAGCGAGTGGATCAGCTCCGGGGTTTCAGCGGCGACCTGCTCGATCTCCACGCCGCCTTCCGAAGAAGCGATGTAGGTGATGGTCTTGGTGCCACGGTCAACCAGCACCGACAGGTACAGTTCCTTGACGATCTCGCCAGCGGTGGTCACCAGCACCAGGTTGACCGGCAGTTCAACGCCAGCGGTCTGGTAGGTGGCCATCTTGGTGCCGAGCATCTTGGCCGCAGCGGCCTTCACGTCGTCGGTGGTCTTGCAGAACTTGACGCCGCCAGCCTTGCCGCGGCCGCCAGCGTGGATCTGCGCCTTGACCATCCAGGGGCCCTGGCCCAGGGAGTTGGCAGCGGCAACAGCTTCGTCCGGGGTCGCAGCGACCTTGCCGGCCGGGACCGGGATGCCGTACTCGGCAAGCAGTTGTTTTGACTGGTATTCGTGGAAATTCATGCGTCACCGTGGGAATAGGAACGACCGCACGCAATTCCTCAGGGCCCCGGCGGGGCGCCGGCATGGACCGCGGCGGGCCCACTATTGTGGCCGAGCCGGCGCCGGGGCGCAAAGAAGTATGGACAAAAGGCCGGAACCGGCCAGATTTCCATGGTCATTCAGGCAGTTGCGGCACGGGCTGGATCACGCCGCAAACGCCCGCCCGGGCCGACTGCGCAGCCCAGCCCGGTACAGGCGCCCTATACTGGCCCGGTAAATTCGACCCACGGTGCCGGCAACCGGGCAGCGAGCAGGTCCGACGATCGGGGGACGTCGGGCAGGTTCGGCCCACCGCCGTCATGACCCAGTTCCAGGCAGCCAGAAGGGGAGTTCCGGCGTGTCACCCAGTGCTTCATTGATCGACCGCATCGAATCGATACCGCGGCGTGAGCTGTATTTCTTCGCCCTGTACCGGGTGCTGATCGCCTCGGTCATCGCCGCCCTGCTGTACAGCCCGTTGTCGGCCATGGTCGGCGAAGCCCACCACCCGCGCCTGGCCTATTCGGTCGGCGCCACCTATCTGCTGCTGTCCCTGTTGTGGCTGGTGATCGGCCGCAACGAGCGCTGGCTGCGACCCATCGTGGTCGGCGGCGTGCTGTTGGACATCGTCGCCGCCAGCCTGCTGGCGCACGCCCTGCCCGGTGCCAGCGCCGGCATCTCGATGTCGCTGCTGTTCAACATCGCCGCCGCCGCCACCCTGCTGCCGCTCAGCTGGGGCCTGGTGCTGGCGCTGGCCGCCAGCGTCGCCACCGCCGCCGAATACCTGTGGAAGGTGCTGGAAGGCGGCGATCCCACCCGCACCCTGGCCGAACTGGCGATGTTCGCCACCAGCTACCTGGCCCTGGCCTTCATCAGCTACCAGGTCGGCAACCGTGCACGCCGCAACCAGCAGCTGGCCAACCAGCGTGGCGACGAAGTGGCCAACCTGTTCCAGATCAACGAACTGATCATCCGCCGCATGCGCACCGGCGTGGTGGTGGTGGATGCCGACAACCGCATCACCCTGGCCAACGAAGCTGCCTCGATCCTGCTGGGCGACCGCGATGGCAACAGTGATTCGGGCCGCCTCGACCTGGCCAGTGTCGCCCCCGAACTTGCCCGGCGTCTGCAACGCTGGCGCAACGGCTGGGCACAGGATGAAATGCCGCTGCAGCTCAACCCCGACCAGCCGGAAGTGCAACCGCGCTTCGCCCGCCTGCTGGCCGGCAGCGACCTGGTGCTGGTGTTCCTGGACGACTCCAGCGTGGTCTCGCGCCGCGCCGAATCGCTCACCCTGTCGGCGATGGGGCGCTTCTCGGCCAGCCTCGCGCACGAGATCCGCAACCCGCTGGCGGCCATCAACTACGCCGTGCAGCTGCTGGAGGAAGGCACCGGCTTCAACGAAAGCGACCGCCGCCTGCTGCAGATCATCCACCAGCAGTGCCAGCGCACCAACGGCATCGTTGAAAGCGTGCTGGGCCTGGCCCGACGCGAACGCGCCAACCCGGAAAACGTCGACCTGGCCGCCTTCGTGCGCCGCTTCGTGCTGGAGTACAAGCAGGGCCAGACGCTGGAAACCGACAGCATCGAACCGATCATCAACGACACCTCGGTGCCGGCCCAGGTCGACCCGCGCCACCTGTACCAGGTGCTGACCGTGCTGGTGCACAACGCCCTCAAGTACGGCCGCATCGGCGAGCAGCCCGCGCGCGTGCGGCTGCGCGTGGCCCAGCACGAGCGAAGTGCGGTGATCGACGTGATGGACCGTGGCCCCGGCATCCCCGAGACCGTCGCCGCGCAGCTGTTCCGCCCCTTCTTCACCACCTCCGAGCACGGCACCGGCCTGGGCCTGTATATCGCCCGCGAGCTGTGCAGGGCCAACCAGGCGCGGCTGGATTACATCCCCGTCCCCGCCGGCGGCTCCTGCTTCCGCCTGGTACTGCCCGGCCCGCACACCCTGCTTCCGCACTGATTCGGTGCGTCAAACATTTGTCGCCTTCCACACCCTCGGCTATCTTTCCCACCCATGAACGAAACCCGCAGCGCCCTCGTCGTCGACGATGAACGCGATATCCGCGAACTGCTGGTGTTGACCCTCGGCCGCATGGGCCTGCGCATCAGCACCGCCGCCAACCTCGCCGAAGCCCGCGAACTGCTGGCCAGCAATCCCTATGACCTGTGCATCACCGACATGCGCCTGCCCGATGGCAATGGCATCGAACTGGTCAGCGAGATCGCCCAGCACTACCCGCGCACGCCGGTGGCGATGATCACCGCCTTCGGCAGCATGGACCTGGCCGTGGAAGCGCTGAAAGCCGGTGCCTTCGATTTCGTCAGCAAGCCGGTGGACATCACCGTGCTGCGCGGCCTGGTCAAGCATGCGCTGGAACTCAACAACAGCGAACGCCCCGTTGCCGGCCCCGCCGCCGAACAGGCCGCACGCCTGCTCGGCGAATCGCCGGCGATGGACGTGCTGCGCGCCACCATCGGCAAGGTTGCGCGCAGCCAGGCGCCGGTCTACATCCTGGGCGAATCCGGGGTGGGCAAGGAACTGGTTGCACGCACCATCCACGCACAGGGTGCACGCGCCGCTGGGCCGTTCGTGCCGGTCAACTGTGGCGCCATTCCCACCGAGTTGATGGAGAGCGAGTTCTTCGGCCATCGCAAGGGCAGCTTCACCGGCGCCCATGCCGACAAGCCGGGACTGTTCCAGGCCGCACACGGCGGCACCCTGTTCCTGGATGAGGTGGCCGAGCTGCCGCTGCAGATGCAGGTGAAGCTGCTGCGTGCGATCCAGGAAAAATCGGTGCGCGCGGTGGGCGCCCCCAGCGAAGAGCCGGTGGACGTGCGCATCCTCTCGGCCACCCACAAGGATCTGGCCGAGCTGGTCGAAGACGGGCGCTTCCGCCACGACCTCTACTACCGCATCAATGTGATCGAACTGCGCGTGCCGCCGCTGCGCGAGCGTCGCCAGGACCTGCCCGCACTGGCCGCGTCGATCCTGGCGCGGCTGGCCCGCAGCCACGGCCGCGCCACCCCGCTGCTGGCGCCGTCGGCGCTGGACGCGTTGGCCCAGTACGGCTTCCCCGGCAACGTGCGCGAGCTGGAGAACATCCTGGAACGCGCGCTGGCACTGGCCGAGGAAGACCGTATCGGCGCCGACGACCTGCGCCTGCCGCAGCATGCCCCTCGCTCACCGGGCAGCGCTGCGCACGCTGAAGCCGTAGTCGATCTGCACCCGGGCAGTGCCGCCCTGCCCTCGTATATCGAACAGCTCGAGCGCAGTGCCATCCAGCGCGCGCTGGAAGAAAACCGCTGGAACAAGACCCGCACAGCTGCGCAGTTGGGCATCACCTTCCGTGCGCTGCGCTACAAGCTGAAGAAGCTGGGGATGGAATAGGTAGTGCCGGCCGCTGGCCGGCAACTTCGTGCACCGCGCCATCCACGCATGGCATGGATCTACTGGTTGCCCATCCACGCATGGCGTGGATCAACCGGCCGTTCTGCGTCGGAATGGTAATGCCGGCCGCTGGCCGGCAACCCCGTGCATCGCCCATCCACGCATGGCGTGGATCTACTGGGCGCTGACCGCCATCCAGGCACGGCCTGGATCAACCTGCCGTTCTGCGTCGGAATGGTAGTGCCGGCCGCTGGCCGGCAACCTCATGTACCGCGTCATCCACGCATGGCGTGGATCTACTGGTTACCCCATCCACGCATGGCGTGGATCAACCGGCCGTTCTGCGTCGAAATGGTAGTGCCGGCCGCTGGCCGGCAACCTCATGTACCGCGCCATCCACGCATGGCGTGGATCTACTGGTTACCCCATCCACGCATGGCGTGGATCTACGGCATCAATCCTTGGTAACGCGGTTGATCTCGGCCAGGCTGGTCACGCCCGCGGCCGCCTTCTTCAACGCCGACTGCCGCAGGTCATTCACACCGATCGCCTGCGCAGCCTCGGCAATCTGCAGCGCGTTGCCGCCAGCCAGCACGATGGTCGCGATCTCGTCGGTCATCGGCATCACCTGGTAGAGGCCGGTACGGCCCTTGTAGCCCTCGGTGCATTCGTCGCAGCCCACCGCCTCATACAGCTCGATGCCTGCATCCAGCTGCGCCTGGGTGAAGCCCTCGGCCAGCAGCGCATGCTCCGGCAGATTGGCCGGGCGCTTGCAGTTCGAACACAGGCGGCGCGCCAGGCGCTGGGCAATCACCAGCGTCACCGAGCTGGTGATGTTGTACGGCGCGATGCCCATGTTCATCAGGCGCGCGATGGTCTGCGGCGCATCGTTGGTATGCAGCGTGGACAGCACCATGTGACCGGTCTGCGCAGCTTTGATCGCAATTTCCGCCGTTTCCAGATCGCGGATTTCGCCCACCATGATGATGTCCGGATCCTGTCGCAGGAACGAACGCAGCGCCGCGGCAAAGGTCATGCCACGCTTGTTGTTCTGCTGCACCTGGTTGACGCCGGGCAGGCGGATTTCCACCGGATCTTCCGCGGTGGAGATGTTGCGGGTCTCGTCGTTGAGGATGCCCAGCGCGGTATACAGCGACACCGTCTTGCCCGAACCGGTCGGGCCGGTCACCAGCACCATGCCGTACGGCTTGTGGATTGCCTCCAGGAACAGCTTCTGCTGGTCCGGCTCGTAACCCAGCTTGTCGATGCCCAGCTTGGCCGCGCTGCCATCGAGGATACGCAGCACCACCTTCTCACCGAACAGCGTAGGCAGCGTGCTGACGCGGAAGTCGATCTGCCGGGTCTTGGACAGGTTGAGCTTGATGCGCCCGTCCTGCGGCACACGCTTTTCGGCGATATCCAGCTGCGCCATCACCTTCAGGCGCGCGGCGATGCGCTGGTTGAGCTTGTTCGGCGCGCGCGCGACCATCTTCAGCAGGCCGTCGATGCGCAGACGCACGCGGTAGTCGTCTTCGTAGGGCTCGAAATGGATGTCCGACGCGCCCTTGCGGATCGCGTCAATCAGCACCTTGTTGATGAACTTGACCACCGGGGTGTCGTCGCCCTTGGCGTCGATACCGCTGTCGGTGCTGGTCATGTCGTCGTCGCCACCGCCAACATCGAGGTTGGCCATGCCGTCATCGTCGCCACCCAGCGCATCGCCGATCGTGTCATGGCTGGCATGCCACTGCTCCAACGTGCGGCGGATCTGGTCCTCGTCCACCAGGATCGGCTCAACCACCAGATTGGTGTGGAACTTGATCTCGTCCAGCGAGTGGGTGGGGTTGCTGGTGCCGACGAACAACTTGCCGCCGCGTTTGAACAGTGGCAGCACGTTGTGCTTGCGCAGCAGCTCTTCGCTGACCAGGTTCATCGCATTCTGGCTGCTGTCGAACGTGGACACGTCGAACAGCGGCATGCCGAATTCGACGGCGTTGGCGGCAGCGAGCTGCGAGGCGCTGACCAGCTTGTTCTGCGCGAACCACGTCGGCAGGGGCTGGCGAGCGGCGGCCGCCTTGGCCATGGCATCGCGGGCAGCGACTTCGTCCAGCGCGCCGTCCTGGACGAGGCGGCGGGCCAGGCCGGTGATGCCGACGAGATTGGCGGTGGTAACGGCGTTCATAGAAATCCTTGGCTCATGGGTCTGGCAGCGCGGTGCGCCTTCCAAGGGCACCACACAGGGCAGCAGAACCTGCCGCGAGCATCGGCCAGCGGCATCGCCAATCCATGAGCAACGCTGCCTTGCCCGGCGTTGCCGGCCCGGCAGGCTCGATCCTGACTCCCCCGGGGATGATAGCCCCGTCAAGGGTCGCCCAACATCCCATTGCCGGCTGAAATGTGATCAGCAGCCCGTTGGGCGATAGCGTGCTTCAAAGGCGCTGCCGTCGCAGCTCCAGATGCCCTCGGCAGAGCGGCGCAGGATCAGGTCTTTGCCTTCCAGGGCGCTGTGGCCTTTCAGGGTGCAGCTGATATGGCCGACACCTGATTCGCTGAGTTCGGCTTCGACTACCGAGCAGTGGGCGTTCTGAGAGCCGCCGATGAGTTCCGGCGTGACTTCACTGACAGATCGTCCTTGATACACGACGATTTCCACCAACGTTTTGCCGGGGCTGATATCGGCCAACGCGGCGGTCAATTGGGTGCGGATGATGTACGGCTGGAACGCCACCATCGCGATCGCAGCCAGGATAGCGATGATGGCCACCACGATCATCAACTCGATGAGCGTGAAGCCTTTTTGCGTATTCATGACTCCCCCTGTTTTATCCAGCAATCCCCATTGCTGCGTGCCGACCGCTTCTTATGCATCAGTCAGCACAAGGCCCGCCGAAGCGGGCCTTGTGTGTAACAACTGGAGTCGCCCATATTTAGATGCGACGTACCCCAATCAAAAATCGATCAGCTGCAGCCCTTGGGCTTGAACTTGGCGTCAACACCAGTGGTGACACAGCTGAAGCCACCAGCAACTGCGGTTGCACCCGAGCCAGATGCTTCGGCGTAGTTCAGGGCGATCGTCGAAGAAGTGCCGATACGACCCGGGTCGCGGATGGTGCAGGTCATACCGGCCGTTGCAACGGCAATCGTCGAGCAAGCACCGGTTTCGGCAGCCTGGAAGCCAGCGTTGGCCACGGTCGGGGTGCCACCGTCGCTGATGACCATCTCGAACTGGGTCTTGTGCGAGGCCAGGTCAGCCAGAGCGGCAGTGACCTTCGACTTCGAGGTGTAGTCCTGGTAAGCCGGCAGTGCAATGGCGGCCAGGATCGCGATGATCGCAACAACGATCATCAGTTCGATAAGGGTGAAGCCCTTCTGGTTCTTCATAGTCGTACATCCCCAAGATAGTGGTGGTTGAGTCAGTGCACAGGATCGGTCCGACCTTCGGCCGGCTGAGCGGGTCCTGCACCTGCGGGTGGATCAACGCAGGTTGCGTGCCAACCCCGGCACGCCTCCCCCTGGATTTCCCCGCGCCCATGATGGCAGCAATTTCGTGGATGGGAACCCCCCGTATTCGAATCTGCGATGGACGCGGCAATGTGACGCAGTGCGTCACCTTTGGTCGGCGGCCGGCACGAAATTGCATTCCGGCCCGCTCGGCAACTGCCCAGACGGCAATGAACCCGCTACCATCGGCAACTGGATGCCCGTCTGGGGATGGCGGGCCGGGGAGCCAACATGTCTGTCAGTCGCAGTGCGATCAAGAAAGAACCGGTGGCGCGCGCCACCATGGAGCTGCAGCCGTTTGTCTGGGAGGGGACCGACAAGCGGGGCGTGAAGATGAAGGGCGAGCAGTTGGCCAAGAATGCCAACCTGCTGAGGGCCGAACTCCGTCGCCAAGGCATCAACCCCGGTACGGTGAAGACGAAGCCGAAGCCGTTGTTCGGTGCTGCCGGAAAGCCAATCAAACCGCGGGACATCGCCTTCTTCAGCCGGCAGATGGCCACGATGATGAAGTCCGGCGTACCGATCGTGTCGGCACTGGAGATCATCGGCAGCGGGCACAAGAACCCGCGCATGAAGAAGATGGTGGACACCATCCGCACCGATATCGAGGGCGGTTCCTCGATGTACGAAGCGGTCAGCAAGCATCCGGTGCAGTTCGACGAGCTCTATCGCAACCTGGTGCGGGCCGGCGAAGGCGCCGGCGTGCTGGAAACCGTGCTGGACACGGTGGCCACCTACAAAGAGAACATCGAGGCGCTGAAGGGCAAGATCAAGAAGGCGCTGTTCTACCCGATCATGGTGGTGGTGGTGGCCATGCTGGTCAGCGGCATCATGTTGGTATTCGTGGTGCCGCAGTTCGAGGATGTGTTCAAGAGTTTCGGCGCCGACCTGCCGGCGTTCACCCAGATGGTGGTGAACCTGTCGCGGTTCATGGTGTCGTGGTGGTGGTTGATGCTGATTGTTGCGATCGGAACGGCGGTCGGCGCGGTCATGGCTTACAAGCGCTCGCCAAAGATGCAGCACGCCATGGACCGGTTCGTGCTGAAGGTGCCGGTGATCGGCCAGATCATGCACAACAGCGCCATTGCCCGTTTCGCCCGCACCACCGCCGTTACGTTCAAGGCGGGCGTGCCGTTGGTGGAAGCTCTCGGCATCGTGGCGGGCGCTACCGGCAACACGGTGTATGAAGAGGCGGTGCTGCGGATGCGCGATGACGTGTCTGTCGGCTACCCGGTCAACGTTTCCATGAAACAGACCAACCTGTTCCCGCACATGGTCATCCAGATGACCGGCATCGGCGAAGAGGCTGGTGCCCTGGATGCCATGCTGTTCAAGGTGGCCGAGTACTACGAGCAGGAAGTCAACAATTCGGTGGATGCCCTGAGCAGCCTGCTGGAACCGATGATCATGGTGTTCATTGGTACCATTGTTGGCGGCATGGTGATTGCCATGTACCTTCCCATCTTCAAGCTCGGCGCCGTCGTCGGATAAAACATACATGGCATTTCTCGACCAGCATCCCGGCCTCGGCTATCCCGCCGCGGCCGGCCTGGGACTGCTTCTGGGCAGCTTCCTGAACGTCGTCATCCTGCGCCTGCCCAAGCGGCTGGAATGGCAGTGGAAGCGCGATGCGCGCGAGGTTCTGGAGGAGCCGGACTTCTACGAGCCGCCCCCGCCGGGCATCGTCGTTGAGCCTTCGCACTGCCCGCACTGCAAGCACAAGCTGGCCTGGTACGAGAACATCCCGCTGTTCAGCTGGATGATCCAGGGCGGCAAGTGCCGCCACTGCAAGGCGCCCATCTCCATCCAGTACCCGCTGGTGGAGGCCCTGACCGCGGTGATGGTGCTGGCCTGCGTGTGGCAGTTCGGCTTCGGCTGGCAGGGCTTCGGTGCGATCGTGCTGACCTGCTTCCTGATCGCCCTGTCCGGCATCGACCTGCGCACCCAGCTGCTCCCGGACCAATTGACCCTGCCGCTGATGTGGCTCGGGTTGATCGGTAGCATCGACAACCTGTACATGCCGGCCAAGCCTGCCCTGCTGGGGGCTCTGCTGGGCTACCTGTCGCTGTGGTCGGTGTGGTGGCTGTTCAAGCAGCTGACCGGCAAGGAGGGCATGGGCCACGGCGACTTCAAGCTGCTGGCCGCGCTGGGCGCGTGGTGCGGCATGAAGGGCATCCTGCCGATCATCCTGATGTCGTCGGTGCTGGGCGCCCTCATCGGCTCGATCTGGCTGTACAGCCGCGGCCGTGACCGGGCGACACCGATTCCGTTCGGCCCCTACCTGGCACTGGCCGGCTGGCTGTTCTTCATGTGGGGCGAGCCCCTGCTGAACCAGTATCTGGTGATGAGCGGGCTGCGCTGAGGGGAGTCCCCATGAGCCAGTATGTGGTGGGTCTGACCGGCGGCATTGCCTCGGGCAAGAGTGAGGTAACCCGGCGCTTCGAGGCGCTGGGTATTGTCGTGGCCGACGCCGACCTGGCCGCGCGCGCGGTGGTGGCGGTGGGCAGCCCTGCCCTCGCCCTGATTGCCGAGCGCTTCGGTGCAGACATGCTGCTCACCGACGGCGCCCTGGACCGGGCGCGCCTGCGTGCCCACATCTTTGCCGACCCGGCCGAGCGGACGGCGCTGGAAGCAATCACCCACCCGGCCATCCGCCGGCTGATGCAGCAGCAGTGCGAGCAGGCCGCCAGCCCCTATGCGCTGGCGGCGATCCCGCTGCTGACCGAAGTGGGCGGTCGCCAGGCCTATCCGTGGCTGGACCGGGTGCTGCTGGTGGATGCCCCGGAAGCCGTGCAGCACGCCCGGCTGATGCAGCGCGACGGCATCGACGCCGCGCTGGCGGACCAGATGATCGCCGCCCAGGCCACCCGCGCGCAGCGCCTCGCGCTGGCTGATGATGTGGTCGTCAATGATGGCCATCCGGATGACCTGCAGGCGCAGGTCGAGCGGTTGCATGCGCGGTACCTGGTGTTGGCGGCAGGGTAATCCTGCAGGTCTATCGGCACCGCGCGAACGCGCATCCACGCATGGCGTGGATCTACTCCAGCTGCTGGCGGGCGTAGCGCGCCAGTTCGCGGGCGGCCAGCAACAGACCTTCCACTACATCCGGCGGCAGTTGCTGGCCCGCGCTGCCCTGCACGCGTGCCGCTTCGGCGGCGTGCAGCATCTGGATCAGCGCATTGAGACCGGCCAGGGTACGGCTGAGGCTGGCCAGGGTTACCGCCTGCGAGGGCGTGAGACCGGTGCCCTGCCGGGTCTGGCCATCGGCGTTGTCGCGGCCATCCATGCGTGCCATCAGCGCGGGCAGCAGGTCGCTGGGTTCGGCCAGTACGTCTTCGATGCGTTCGGCGATGTCGGCCGGCAACTGATCGGCGGATTCGCCAACCAGGCGGCGCAGGTTCGGATAGGTAGTGCGTGCAGACATGGCAATGCTCCTCGCAGACGGCAAGGCCACCCGCGGATGCGGGGTGGCGGACGGTGCGGGTTGGCGTACCGGAGACCCAACAACTCGAAAGCAAGGAAAAAGACTCCAGCGGACTCTTGCGAGTCCCCACGCACCGCCCGCCGAAGCAGAAGGCATGCGATGCATTTTCCACGATGGCCAAAGCGCATCTGGAGCTTTCAAGTTGTCGGGTTTATTCAGGACGCCAATCCCGGCCGGGGCGATGACCCCGACCGTGCCATCTCGCCAGCTGCATGCATTGCGGTCATGAGGCGAAAACGCCATGCGGGCCAACCGTCTGCGGAACCGTGCGGTGCGACACGCGCAGGGCGCGGAATGCATCACGCAGGTGTCGTACTGGACCAGAAACGCCGCGCCTTCGCGGAAGCTGCATTGGCATTGCATGCGACATTTCGCGCCGAGTGGGAGATTTTGGCGACGGATGGATTTGCGCCGACCAAGGTCGGCACCCACCAAAGCAGCATCGGCGACCGGAGGATTCGTGCCGACCAAGGCCGGCCCCCACCAAAGCAGCATCAGCGACGGATGGATTCGTGCCGACCAAGGTCGGCACCCACCAAAGCAGCAGCCAGAATGGGTTACAGCGGCTTCGGCGAGAACGTCAGCGTTGCGATCACGCCACGGGCGCCGCCCGGCCGCACGCTTACCTGCCAGCCGTACAGATCGCACAGGCGACTGACGATCGACAGGCCGATACCGCCACCCTGCGAGTGGCCGGCATGGGTACCGCGGTAGCCGCGCTGGAACAGCTTGGCGGCATCTTCCTCGCTCAGGCCTGGCCCGCTGTCGGTCACCGACACAGCGTTGGTGCCCACATGTACGCGCACCTCGCCATCCTGCGAGTACTTCACCGCATTGCCGATCAAGTTGCCCAGCGCCACCGACAACGCCGCTTCGGGGGCATCGATGACCAGATCGCGTTCGCCATCCAGGTGCAGCTCCAGCGGCTTGCCACCCAACTGGGCGCGGTGCGCGTCCAGCAGCTGTTCGGCCACCCGGGCTACATTGCTGCTGCCCTGCCCGCGTTCGTTGCGCGACAGCAGCAGCAGCGCGCCGATCAGATCGCTGCACTGCTGCTCGGCGCGCTGGATGCGCTGCAGGCGCTGCAGCACCTTTTCGTCCAGGCCGGGGCGGGTCAGCAGAAGCTCGGTGGCGCCACGGATCACCGCCAACGGCGTGCGCAGCTCGTGGCTGACATCGGCATTGAACTCACGGTCGCGCTGCACCACTTCGGTCAGCCGCGAGGAATAGTCATCCAACGCCTGTGCCAACTGGCCCACTTCGTCATCCGGGAAGCGCGGCGCCAACGGCTCGGGCTCACTGGTACCGCCACGGTACGCACGCAGGCGCGCGGCCAGATCCGAGACCGGCTTCATCACCTTGGAGGCCGACCACCAGCCCAGCACCAGCGACAGCAGGCTGAATACCAGCACCGACAGGAACAGCGCGCGGTTGAGCTGCTGCCCACCGCGGACGCTGTCGGTCATGTCGTAGGCCAGGAACGCCCAGGCATCGGGAGTCTTGCGCACGGCCAGCTTGTAGGAATAGCGCTCGCCGCGCTCGTCCACACCGCCCATGTTGTACAGGCCGTCCTTGAACTCGTACCAGTCCGGCTCCTCCTCGCGCAGGGCTTCGAACTTGTCCGGCTTGATCAGGCGCGCGCGCATCTGCTGCACCGGCAGGTCGGGGTTGCGGTCCGGGCTTTCGTAATAACGCCGCACGTACTCGCTGATGTTGCGGTTCATCACGTCTTCCACCAGCTGGTTTTCCACCCGCATGCGGGCCCAGTTGGTGGCGAACGCGAACAGTGTCGTCAGGCAGAAGCCCAACAACACGAACGAAACGATGATGCGACTGCGCAGGCGCCGCCGATAAGGCGTGCGCCGGCGCTCCCCCTTGCTTGCCACAGAATCAGGCTTCCGGCGTAGCGATGCGGTATCCGATGCCATGGCGGGTCTGGATCATCGGCACTTCAAAGGGCTTGTCCACCACGGCGCGCAGGCCATGGATGTGCACGCGCAGCGAATCGGAGTCCGGCAACTCTTCGCCCCAGACACGGGTTTCCAGCTCCTGCCGGGTGACCACGGCCGGGGCCGCTTCCATCAGCGCCTGCAGGATCTTCAATGCGGTCGGGTTGAGCTGCAGCAGCTTGCCCTGGCGGCGCACTTCCAGCGTGTCCAGGTTGTATTCCAGGTCACCGGTTTCCAGCACGCGGGTCTGCACGCCCTTGCCGCGACGCGACAGAGCGTTCAGACGCACTTCCACTTCCTGCAGCGCGAACGGCTTGATCAGGTAGTCGTCAGCACCGGAATCGAAGCCGGCCAGCTTGTTGTCCAGCGAATCGCGCGCGGTCAGCATCAGCACCGGGGTCTGCTTGCGCGCTTCATTGCGAAGCTTGCGGCAGACCTCGATGCCGTCCATGCCGGGCAGGTTGAGGTCCAGGACAATCGCGTCGAACTCGTGCACGACAGCCAGATGCAACCCGGTCACTCCGTCGGCAGCGAAGTCCACGGTGTGGCCCCGGTCCTCCAGGTAGTCGCCCAGATTGGCCGCAATGTCGCTGTTGTCTTCGATTACCAGGATTCTCACTGTCACCTCTAATTGACGAATTTACCGACGCGCTGGGCCTGACCCATGTCGCGCTGTGCCTTGTCCTTCTGCCGAGCACGCTCGGCGACGGTCATGCATTGCGTGGACGACATGTTGGAACCAATGGTCTTCTCACGTCGGCATATTAGACGACTATCTTCACGCGCCTGTGTCAAAACGGTGTTCACGACCTGCTGATCGTTGAAGACCTCAGTTCGTACCGATTCAGGCATCGCGTCCTTGGTCGGGTACTGCTCGGCGGCGGCACGGATGCGAACCAGGGTCTCGCGGACCTTGCCGCGCTCTTCCTGACGCAGCTCGGAATAGGTTTCGCCATCGTTGAGCTCGATCTCGATGCGCTCTACCTGCTGCAGCAGCGGCTTGCCCGGCAGGAATACCTCTTCGGCACTCTTGGCCCCTGCCGAGGCAGCGACCAGGGCCAACGCCGAAACCAGAACCGCTGATATCACTGGATGCTTCATGACAAACGAATCCCTGTCTGAGGTGAACGCCGACTGTATGCGGATGCCCGCTCTGCCAGCAAGTGCTGGCCGGCAGGTGCAGGCGGCCTTAAAGCTTGGAGTCCGGGTTCAAGTTGCTGTAGGTGCGCTGGTCGTTGAGCAGGGCCTTGCCCTTCTCTTCGATGCGGCGCCGTTCGGCCACGGTCATGCAACGGCTCTTGGGCATGTTGCTGCCCGTGGTGCGCTGGTACGAGCAGATCTGGCGGCTGTCGTCGTGGGCGCGCGTCAGGATGCTGTTGACCCGCTCCTGATCGTTGAAGACGTCGTTCTGCACCTGCGGCGGCAGCTCCTGGACGGTCTGCCGGTCGCCCATCCGCTGGGTGATCCGCGCCAGTGCCTGCTGGACCTGACTGCGATCCTCGGCGGAGATTTCGTTGTAGTCGCCCTGCTGCAGGGCTTTTTCGACCTGGCGGACCTGCTCGGCCACCGGGGTCTGGCGGTCCATCTGCACAGCCGCCTTTTCCGGCTTGGCCAGTGCAACGCCAGGCAGGCACAGCAACAGCACGATCATCGTGGTGCGGTACATCGCCAACCTCCCGATCCTTCGGAACGAAGGCCCAACTCTACGAGTGTCCCCACCTGCCCACAAGGGCCCCTTGGCAGGGGGACACAGGGCATAAAAAAGACCCAGGCGGTGCACCCGCCTGGGCCTGAAGTTGTATCCCGATACCGATCCTGCTGAGAGGCAGAGCTGCGGTTCGTTGAAGGCTACGCCCGGGGCGATTAAAGCAGTGTTAAACCCGCCAACCCCGCCTGAATTTAATTTCAAGCCACTGAAATATCAGGATTTTTTGACCTTCTCGACATGTTCGATGATGCGTGCGGCCACATCCACCCCGCAGGCGGCCTCGATCCCTTCCAGACCCGGGGTTGAGTTCACCTCCAGCACCAGCGGGCCGCGCTCGGAGCGGATCAGGTCCACCCCGCAGACGCCCAGCCCCAGCGCCTTGGCCGAACGTACCGCCACCTGCTGCTCGGCCCGGCTGGCCTTGGACGCCACCGCCGTGCCGCCGGCATGCAGGTTCGAGCGGAAATCCCCCTCCGGCGCCTGGCGCTGCATCGACGCCACCACCTGGTCGCCGACCACGAAGCAACGCAGGTCGGCGCCCTTGGCCTCGCCGATGAACTCCTGCATCAGGAAGTTGGCATACAGGCCACGCAGGGCTTCGACGATGCCGCGCGAGGCGCTGGCCTTCTCGGTGAGGATCACGCCACGGCCCTGGGTGCCTTCATTGAGCTTTACCACATGCGGCGGTGGGCCGAGCATGGACAACAGGTCGACGGTGTCATCCGGGTTGTCACCGAAGACGGTGACCGGCATGTCGATGCCCTTGGCCGCCAGCAACTGGTGCGCCCGCAGCTTGTCGCGCGAGCGCAGGATCGCGTCGGACGGATTGGGCGTGCGTGCGCCCATCAGTTCGAACTGGCGCAGCACGGCGGTGCCATAGCGGGTGACCGAAGCACCGATGCGCGGGATGACCGCATCCACGCCGGTCATCGGCCGGCCCTTGTAGTGCATGGAAAAGCCGTCCGCGGCGATGCGCATGTAGCAGCGCAGCGGATCCAGGATGCGCACGGTATGGCCGCGCGCGCGCGCGGCCTCGACCAGCCGACGGGTGGAGTACAGCCGGGTGTTGCGGGACAGGATGGCGAGCTTCATCGCAGTGGGATCGGTCGGCAGGCGCGAAGCATAGCGTGGCAGCGTTGCGTCTGGATGATGCTGCCCGGCCCGCGCGCAGCCGCGCTGCCCAGCTCACTCCGTGCCTGGCAACACCGGCGGACAGGTGCGTGCCGCTTCGCCCAGCGCGGCGATGCAGGCCATCTGGATGGCCGACCCACTGAAGGCGTCCTGATAGATCTGCCCGATCAACCGCGCCGCCTCCGGGCCACCGGCACGCCCGAGTGCTCGAACCGCTTCGACCTGTTTGGCTGAGCCGATGCCGGCCGAAAGGAAGATCCTGTGCAGCCGTGTGACAACGTCATCCCTGCTTTCCACGCGCATGTTTCCACTTGAAAGGAGTCTGGACGCTACCGCGCACTGCCTGCACGGGAAATGCGGATTGTTGGAAACGAACGCCCCGCGCTCGGCCTGAATCAGGCCCGACAGAATCTAGCCGATGCGAACGAAGCGGGCCCATCTGAATCGCTCGCCCAAGCGACTTTTGAGTGTGCGAGGTCAGGAGGGCGCTCCAGCCAGCTCGACGCCGTAGGGCGCCGTAGGGCAATGCCGCGACAGCACTTGGCCATTCCCCTACCCAGCATCTTGCACGCATGGAAAGGCCACCGTTCACCTTCGCCGACTGGAATTACCTGCAATAGACGGGGAGTTACCTGACTTCAAACGACGCGATCATTGTTGATAACCTCGGATGCAGGGGATCCATCAGCAAAGGAGATGCATGATGCCTGTTACGCAACGTGGGAGATTGGCTTGTATCGTCGCAGGGCTTGCACTTTCTGTAGCACTCGCCGCCAATGCAAGCACGCAACAAACACAGCCTCAGCAGCAACAGCGACTTCCCTCTGTGGCGGAAAGCATGTCGATTTTCCGACAGCTGGAGCCTGAACTGCAGCGTTTTGTGGATCAGCAGACGCGGCTGCCGGGCCAAGAAGATCATGTACTTGTCCGGATCACTCCTGAGCCGTCTACAGGCATAGTCTGGATTGATCTGGATTCAGGCTATTTGCCTAAAGGGGCGACGGAGCTGAGTGAGAGTTTCGGCGAAAAGATCGGCGAGATCGAGGCGGAGCTTTACGAGTACCTCTCCGGAACTGTCGGATTCAAGTACGTTATTGCACGAATCGGGGGTAAAACGATCAATGAAATCCTTCCCCCGGAGCGTCCAAGGTTGTGACCTGCGCTCCGGATTACCGCTGCAGCCAGAGTTGCCGCCAGTGCATAACTCCAAACAGTACGGCAGGTGCGCTGAGTGTAGTTGCCAACAAGGTCACCTGAAGTTGAGGCAGGCCACTCATCTTTCCACGTGATTCGCTACACCCGACCGAAGACCTGCAAGAACCTGCCGAACGAGCAGCGAAGACTCACAACTCGCGGCCGATCGCGAATGAAGCGAGTCTTCCCTTGACGGGCGCGCATCGCGCTGAGGATTCGATAAGACCCGCGAGGCGGCGGACATTCACGAGGCGCAGGCCCAGCCGAGCATCCATCAGTCACCACGACCGGGATCCACGCGCGAAAGAAAAGAGAGTCCAAAACCACTTCGGCGCAGTGAATTGCGAAGCGCTTCGGTTATTGCGGAGCGCCTCGATCTGGCGCAAACCGCTGGAAGACATGGAGCGGGCGAAGGGAATCGAACCCTCGTCAGTAGCTTGGGAAGCTACAGCTCTACCATTGAGCTACGCCCGCGTTGCCCGACAAGTCTATGCGGGGCACGTGTTCAAACGCAACGGGCAGGCCCTTGCAGCCTGCCCGTGACGGTGACGGCAGGCCCGCAGGCCTGCCGTCGTGTGCATCAGAAGCTGCCGCTGAAGCTGGCAAACAGCGTCGCGTCCTGCGCACGCTTCTGCAGGGTGGTGGCGCTCAGGCCGATGTTGCTCTGCAGGCCGAACAGCTCCATGCGCGCGCCCAGGATGGCGGTTGCATAGTTCTTGTCGAAGTCCATGCCCGGCACGCGGTACATGCCGACGTCCGGCAGGCTCTGCACCCAGGCGCTGGCCTGCTTGGTGTCTTCGAACTCGTGGTCGTAGGTCACCTGCACGTACGGCTTGACGGTTCCGCCGTCGAAGCGGGCCTGCCAACCGATACGGCCGACGGTGGAATCGACATCCTGCTTGCCGTAACCCAGCGCGGTGGCCAGGGTGCCGGCATCGGCGCTTTCGGTGTAACCGTCGATCTTGACCTGCTGCCAGATCACCGAGGCGATCGGGCCGTGGCGGAAGCCACCTTCGGTGCCGAACTCGTAACCGGCGTTCAGGGCGGCGGTCAGGTTGCTGCCGTCCGGCGAGCCACCGTGTTCGCGGGTGGCCGGGCCGAGCTGGACCTTGCGGTTCACGTCATAGGACAGCCAGGTGTAGCTGACCTGGCCATTGACCCAGATGCGGTCGCCGTACCAGCCGGCGAACAGACCGGCCGTGGTGTCCTTCTGGGTGAAATCGCCACGGCTGTTGCCGAAGTCGGCATTCAGGCGGCCAAAGCCGGCGAAGCCGCCGAAGACCATGCCGTCACGTGCCCAGTCGACACCGAACAGGCCGGCCGGGGCCAGGCCGTCGTACAGATCGGCGTGGTCGTAGCGCTGCATGTCACCGCGCACGCCGCCCCACCAGGACATCCCGTCGGCCGGGCGGCCGGCCTGGTGCAGGCTGACCTGGTCGGCGCGCGAACGGCCGATGGTCTGTGCCGAGTGGCTCAGCACCTGCTGCAGGCGCGGGCCTTCCAGGATCGAGATGGCGTACTGGCCCAGCATCTGGTGCGCGGCCGTGGTCGGGTGCACGTCATCGGCGAACAGGTAGGTACTTGCCGCATCCGGACGCACATAGGCCAAGGGGCTGCAGGTCAGCGACGACGGCACGGTGCAGGCCCGGCCGGTGACGTTGCTGAAGCCGTACATGCCCGGGCTGGCGATGATTTCGCGCAGCAGCGTGTAGGTGTCCAGCGGAATGAAATCGATGCCGGCCTGCTTGAGACCGCCATAAAGCGCGCTGTTGTAGGCGTTGGACAGCGCCGTCCCCTGCACGCGCGCGGCAGCGCCGCGATCGATGAAGCCCGGAGTGGAGCCGATATCGGGCAGGTTCGGAACCAGCACGTACTCGGCACCGGCCTGCTTCAGGCTGGCCACGATACCGATCTGGTCAGTGACCGCCGAGCCGATGACTGCTGGCGCCTGGGCCGGGTTGGTGATCTGGAACAGGTCGTTTGCGCCACCCCAGACGGTGTACAGCGCGCGCGGATCCGCCTTGCCAGCGTTGGCGGCCAGGTAGTTGGCGGTCTGCGTCTTCAACGACGGCACCAGCACGTTGCCCAGCTGCGGGTTGCGGAAGTCGGTGCCGACCCGGGCGCCGCCGACAGCGTAGTTGTCGCCGGTCTGGCCGTTGCCGTTCGGGCTGGCGTTGGTGCCGTAGTAATCGGCCACCCACTGTGCCCACTCCCAACCGGGGTTGGTGGTGGACTGGCCGGTGACCGGACGCACGTCGGCCGGCAGCAGCGGACGGAAGTAGCCGCTGTCGGTCAGGCTGTCACCGATGAACACGGTGCGGGTGAACGGGGATTCGCCTGCCATGGCCGGCAGCGCGGCCAGCGCGATCGCGGCCGCCATGAGGGAGCGGATCGGGCGTTTGCTGAGCAGCATGTAAAAACTCCTGTGGGGATATCGTTTGAGGATCCGACGCACGTACGCCGGCGCACGGTGAATGGTTTCACTGCGCCGCCAATTGCTCACGCTGCGCCGCCGCATGGATTGTCGCCCGAGCCAGGCCTGGCGGGCTTTGCCGGTGCGGGCGTAGCGCACAACTTGCAACGGTTCCGATGCGAACCGGCGATCAGCGACAATGGCCCCATGAACATCCAGCTCAATGGCGAACCCCGCACCCTGCCCGCTTCGGCGACCCTCCTGGACCTGCTTGCGGCCGAGCAGTTGCTGCAACGCCGGGTGGCGGTGGAGGTGAACGGCGAGATCGTCAGTCGCAGCCTCCATGCCGAGCATGTGCTGGCCGAGGGCGATGTGGTGGAGATCGTGCATGCCCTGGGCGGCGGCTGAGGCATCCCGCGCTCCGCGCTCGCCGGGCATGGCCCGGCGCTACCCTGCGCATCCGTTCCGGTAGCGCCGGGCCATGCCCGGCGGCGTCGAAGTGACGACCCCATCTTCGGGCGGATAAGCGATAATCGCGTCATGAACGCTCATGTCTCCCCCGATTCGCTGGTGATCGCCGGCAAGACCTACAGCTCGCGGCTGCTTACCGGCACCGGCAAGTTCAAGGATCTGGAAGAAACCCGCCTGGCCACCGAGGCCGCGGGCGCCCGGATCGTCACCGTGGCCATCCGCCGTACCAACATCGGCCAGAACCCGGGCGAACCGAACCTGCTCGACGTGCTGCCGCCGGACCGTTACACCATCCTGCCCAACACCGCCGGCTGCTACACCGCCGAGGATGCCGTGCGCACCTGCCGCCTGGCCCGCGAACTGCTGGACGGCCACAACCTGACCAAGCTGGAAGTACTGGGCGACCAGAAGTCGCTGTACCCGGACGTGGTGCAGACCCTCAAGGCCGCCGAGCAGCTGGTCAAGGACGGTTTCGAGGTGATGGTCTATACCTCCGACGACCCGATCCTGGCCAAGCGCCTGGAAGAGATCGGCTGCGCTGCGGTGATGCCGCTGGCCGCGCCGATCGGCTCGGGCCTGGGCATCCAGAACAAGTACAACCTGCTGCAGATCATCGAAGACGCCAAGGTGCCGATCATCGTCGACGCCGGCGTGGGCACCGCGTCGGATGCGGCGATCGCGATGGAACTGGGCTGCGACGGCGTGCTGATGAACACCGCCATCGCCGGCGCGCGCAACCCGGTGTTGATGGCCAGCGCCATGCGCAAGGCCGTGGAAGCCGGCCGCGAGGCGTTCCTGGCCGGCCGCATTCCGCGCAAGCGCTATGCCAGTGCGTCCTCGCCGATCGATGGGTTGATCGGCTGATGACCAATCCATTCGACAGCGCCGGTTCGAAGGCACCGCCCAAGCCGTTCACGGTCAACGAAGGCCGCCGTGAAGTGCGCAGCTTCGTGCTGCGCCAGGGCCGTTTCACCCCGGCCCAGCAGCGCGCGTTCGACGAGCGCTGGCCGCGTTTCGGCCTGGATTTCAGCGGTGAACCGCGTGATCTGGACGCCACCTTCGGCCGCGATGCACACAAGGTGCTGGAAATCGGCTTCGGCAACGGCGCCGCGCTGCGCTTCGCCGCGCAGCAGGACCCCAGCCGCGACTACATCGGCCTGGAAGTGCACGCGCCCGGCGTGGGCCGCCTGCTGAACGCGCTGGCCGACGACAACGCCGACCACGTGCGCCTGTACCACCACGACGCAGTGGAAGTGCTGGAAAAGGAAATCGCCGATGGCGCGCTGGACGAAGTGCGCATCTACTTCCCCGACCCGTGGCACAAGAAGCGCCACAACAAGCGTCGCCTGATCCAGCCGGGTTTTGCCGAGCTGCTGGTGCGCAAGCTGCGCCCCGGTGGCCGCCTGCACTGTGCCACCGACTGGGAGGATTACGCCGAGCAGATGTGGGACGTGCTCGATGCCACCCCCGGCCTGGTCAACCGTGCCGGTCCGCGTGGCAGCGTGCCGCGCCCGGACTGGCGCCCGCAGACCCACTTCGAGACCCGCGGCCAGAAGCTCGGCCATGGCGTCTGGGACCTGTTGTACGACCGCACCTGATGAACGCCTGAGGACGCCGCGCCCCACATGGATACCGCGCTGACGCTGACCACTGACATGAAGCTCGTGCTCGGGCTGGTCGGCTTCACAATGGCGATGTTCCTGTTCGAGCGCATCCGCGCCGACGTGGTCGCGCTGGTGGTGCTGGTGGTGCTGGGCGTGACCGGCCTGATCGCGCCGGAGGAGATCTTCGGCGGCTTCTCCGGCAACGCGGTGATGAGCATCATCGCCACCACCATCCTCGGCGCGGGCCTGGACCGCACCGGTGCCTTGAACCGGCTCGCGGCCTGGCTGCTGCGGCGCGGCCATGGCGTGGAGCAGCGGCTGCTGATGATGACCACGGCCATCGCCGGCCTGAACTCGTCCTTCATGCAGAACCCGTCGGTGATGGCGCTGTACCTGCCGGTTGCCTCGCGTCTGGCCGCGCGCACCGGACTGACCATGCAACGCCTGCTGCTGCCGATCTCGGCGGCGATCGTGATGGGTGGCGCGCTGACCATGGTCGGCAACTCGCCGCTGATCCTGCTGAACGATCTGCTGGCCTCGGCCAATAACAACCTGCCCTCCGGCCTGGCCACCATCGAGCCGCTGCGCATGTTCGCGCCGCTGCCGATCGGCATCGCCCTGCTGATCGCCTCGCTGCTGTATTTCCGCTACTACGGCGACCGCAAGCTGGTGGAAGAGGAAAGCCTGGTCAACGACGGCACCACGCCGGCCCGCACCGAGAGCTACTTCGCCAAGACCTACGGCATCGAAGGCGACGTGTTCGAGCTGGTGGTCACCGCCGAGAGCCCGCTGGTCGGCATGACCCTGGGCGAGGCCGAGAACCTGCATGACGCGCCGCTGCTGCTGGCACTGAAGACCGGCAATGACACCCGCCTGGCACCGCCGGCGGAAATGCGCATCTGGGTGGGCAGCGTGCTCGGCGCGATGGGCCCGCGCCAGCAGATCCACGATTTCGCGCAGAACCAGTTCCTGCGCATGTCCTCGCGCCTGAAACACCTGGGCGACTTGTTCAATCCCAGCCGCGCTGGCATTTCCGAGGCGGTGGTGCCGCCGACCTCCGGCGTCATCGGCAAGACCGCAGGCGAGCTGCGCCTGCGCAAGGAACGCGGCATCAGCCTGCTGGCGATCAACCGCGACAAGCAGGTGATCCGCGAGGATGTGCGCGATGTGCAGCTGCGCGCCGGCGACATGCTGGTCTTCCACAGCATCTGGACCGACCTCGCGCAGGCCGCCAAGAGCCGCGACTTCGTGGTGGTCACCGATTACCCCACCGGCGAGCAGCGCCCGCACAAGTTCAAGATTGCCATGGCGATCTTCGCCCTGACCATCCTGATCGCGCTGACCAGCAAACTGCCGGTGGCGCTGACGCTGATGACCGGCGTGGCCGGGATGCTGTTGACCGGCGTGCTGCGCATGGACGAGGCCTATGCCTCGATCAACTGGAAGACGGTGTTCATGATGGCCGGGCTGATTCCGCTCGGCTGGGCGATGGATTCCAGCGGCGCAGCGGCATGGGTGGCCGGCCATACCATCGACAAGCTGCCCACCGGCATTCCGATCTGGGTGCTGGAACTGGCGCTGGCGCTGCTGACCACGGTGTTCTCGCTGGTGATCAGCCATGTGGGCGCGACCATCGTGATGGTGCCGATCGCGGTGAACCTGGCGCTGGCGGCCGGCGGCAATCCCACGGCGTTCGCGCTGATCGTGGCGCTGTCGGCGTCCAACAACCTGATGACGGCGTCGAACCCGGTGATTTCGATGATCACCGGCCCGGCCAACTACACCCCACGCGAGATGTGGCGGGTCGGCGGCCCGCTGTCACTGATCTACACCTGTGTGGTGGTGGTGATGATCAACCTGATGTTCTGAAGGTTGGGTTTGTTGGCAGGGCTGCGCCCTGCACCCGCAGAGGCAACGACAACGGCAACGGCAACGGCAACGGCAACGGCAACGGCAATGGCAACAGCCTGCATTCCTTGGGATGGCGGGGTGGGTCCGGTTGCGGGGGACGCTGCAAGTACATCCATGTAAGCTCGGTCGCCGCATCCATGCGGCTCACGCCCCTGCAACCGGACCCACCCCGCCTTCGACAGATTTCCGCGCGCTGTGGAAACGGCGTTCTGTGCTGCTGTTGGTAGGTGTCGACCTTAGTCGGCACGGTAGATCCACGCCATGCGTGGATGGATTCCTGGATGTTTCGCTGATGTGGTGGGTTCTGAACTTGGTGGGTACTGAACTTGGTGGGTGCGGACCGTTGGTCCGCACACCGATGCCTCAGGCCAGGTAGACCTGTCCATCCCGCACATCCACCGGCACTGCGCGCAGGCGGTCGCCCTTGCAGGGGCCGGCGATGCAGTCGCCACTGTCCAGCGCGAACGAGGCGCCATGGGCGGCGCAGACCAGATGCCCTTCGCGGCTCTTCAGGAACTGGCCGGGCGCCCAATCCAGGCGGCGGCCCGCGTGCGGGCAGATGTTCAGGAACGCGCGCACCTGTTCACCGTCGCGGTACAGCAGCAGCGACTCGGCATCGCCATCGACCACCGCTTCAACCTCGGCAAACGCACCATCGGCAATGGCATCCAGGGTGATCAGGGCAACAGCGGCAGTCATGGCGAAGGCTCGGACGGAATCGCGCATTGTCGCACGCCTGGTCATGTGACTAGCTGCGACATGAACACAAGTCATTGATCCGTAATAAGCCAAGGCTATATTTAACGAGTTTTTCACTCAATGACAGTGGCACCTGCCGATACTCATGGCTCGCTGATTTCCAGCCTATCGAGCCACCATGTTCAATCGCGATTTCGCCTTCAACCAGTTCCGCACCCTGTTTGCCCCGCGCAAGCCGCGCCATCCGCTGGTGCGCGTTGCCGTGGGCCTGCTCGGCCTGGCGATTCTGGCCGCGATGGTGTTCATCGGCGTATTCGTCGGTGCAGCCATGATCCTGGTGGGCCTGGCGTGGAAGCTGCTGGCTTCGCGCAAGCCCGGCCCGAGCCGCCCGGTCGACCCGAACGTGGTCGAGGGCGAGTACCACGTGGTACGCAAGTCGGCGCTGCCGTCCTCGCGCTGATCGACGCTGCCCGCTGACGGCGGGCCTTGCTGCGTTCTAGACTGCGGGCACTCCCTTCCTGGATGCCCGCATGTCCGATGTCTCCGATGTGATCCCTGCTGCAGCCACGCCGCGTGTACCGGTGGTTGGCGGCGGCAGCTTTCCCGTGCACCGCATCTACTGCGTCGGCCGCAACTTCGCCGACCATGCGCGTGAGATGGGTGCTGCCGTGCCCGCAGCAGATGATCGCGGCCGCCCGATGTTCTTCACCAAGCCGGCCGACGCCATCGTGGTCGGCCACGACGATGTGATCCCCTACCCGCCTGCCACCAGCAACCTGCATCACGAGGTGGAACTGGTGGTGGCGATCGGCCGTGACGCGCCCACCGGCGTGCTGGCCGTGGCCGACGCCGAGGCCCTCGTCTATGGCTATGCCGTAGGCCTGGACCTGACTCGCCGCGACCTGCAGGCGGCCGCCAAGGAGAAGGGCCACCCGTGGGATTCGGCCAAGGGTTTCGATGCCTCTGCACCGATCAGCGAGATCGTGCACGCCGGTGAAGTCGGCGATCTGGCCGCGCTCAATCTGTCGCTGGAGATCAATGGCGAAGTCCGCCAGCAGTCCCTGCTCGACCAGATGATCTGGAACGTGCCGGAGATCCTGCACGAGCTGTCCAAGCTGTGGCAGCTGCGCGCCGGCGATCTGGTGTTCATGGGCACGCCGTCCGGCGTGGCCGCGCTGAAGCCCGGCGACCGTTTCAGTGCACGCCTTGAGAACGTGGCCGAACGCCACGGCGTGATCGCCGGCTGACATCACCTGCGCTACCCTTCGCGCTGTCCCCCCTCGCCCTCAGGAGAAAAACAACAATGGGAATGCTCACCGAGTTCAAGGAATTCGCGATGCGCGGCAACGTCATCGACCTCGCCGTCGGCGTGGTGATTGGCGCTGCCTTCGGCAAGATCGTCACCGCGCTGGTGGAGAAGATCATCATGCCGCCGCTGGGCATGCTGATCGGCAAGGTCGATTTCTCCCAGCTTGCGTGGACACTGTCGCCG
The DNA here is from genome assembly GCF_031455455.1 of Stenotrophomonas sp. 1337. Classification (NCBI taxonomy): domain Bacteria; kingdom Pseudomonadati; phylum Pseudomonadota; class Gammaproteobacteria; order Lysobacterales; family Lysobacteraceae; genus Stenotrophomonas; species Stenotrophomonas sp. 1337. Next base: position 58,875 of record NZ_JAVDSR010000018.1, read on the forward strand.
GCCAGCATCGGGCCTGATGGCAAGGAAATCCCGGCCGTGGTGATCGGCTACGGTGATTTCATCAACACGCTGATCCAGTTCGTGATCGTGGCGTTCGCCATCTTCCTGGTGATCAAGGTGATCAACCGCCTGTCGCGCAAGAAGGAAGCTGCACCGGCAGCGCCGGCCGAGGAAGTGGTGCTGCTGCGCGAGATCCGCGACAGCCTGAAGAAATAAGATTGGTGGCGCCGGGCCATGCCTGGCGGAACGCCATCTTGCCGCTGCGCTCGCCGGGCATGCCCGGCGCTACCGCAGAGGTCTGCGAAAGCCCCGCTCCGGCGGGGCTTTCGCTTTGCTGCATCTGGCGGAAAACAGCATCCGCGCCGGCCATGACCTCCCGCCCATGCGCGGCGCTGAACGACTGTTAAGCTCCAAGGCTTACACCCTTCCCGGAGCTGTCCATGCGTCGCCGCGTCCTTGCCATCGCATCCTCCCTCGCCCTGCTGGCCGCGCCGGCCTTCGCGGCGCCGCGTGCCACCACCCTGCCGCCGGCTTCGCTGGCCACCGCCGCGCAGCTGCGCGACCAGGCGCTGGCCGATGACACCGGCTGGAAGGTGGTCGAATCGTTGACCACCGAGATCGGCCCTCGCATCGCCGGCAGCGAGGCCGACGCCCGTGCCGTGGCCTGGGCCGAAGCCAAGTTCAAGGCACTGGGTTTTGACAAGGTGTGGAAGGAACCGGTGACCTTCCCGAAATGGGAGCGCCGCAGTGAACACGCCGCCGTGACCGGCAGGAACCCGCAACCGCTGCAGATCACCGCGCTGGGTGGCAGCCCGGGCGGTACGGTCGAAGCCGAGGTAGTGCGGTTTGCCGATCTGGCCGCGCTGCAGGCCGCACCGGCGGGTTCGCTGAAGGGCAAGATCGCCTTCGTCGATTACCAGATGCTGCCGTTCCGCGATGGCCGCGACTATGGCCGTGGCGGCGCGATCCGCAGCAAGGGCCCGTCCGAGGCCATCCGCAAGGGCGCGATCGGTTTCCTGATGCGCTCGGCCGGTACCGATTCGCACCGCGTGCCGCACACCGGCATCACCCGCTTTGATGACGGCCTGACCCCGGTGCCGTCGGCGGCGCTGTCGGTGCCCGACGCCGACCAGCTGGCGCGCCTGCTTGCCCGTGGCGCAACCACGGTGAAGGTCGCACTGGACTGCGGTTGGGATGGCACGGCGACTTCGTACAACGTGATCGGTGAGATCACCGGCCGCACGCTGCCGAAGGAAGTGGTGGTGATCGGTGGACACCTGGACTCGTGGGACCTGGGCACCGGCGCGGTCGATGACGGCGCAGGCGTGGGCATCACCATGGCCGCCGGTCATCTGATCGGCCAGCTGAAGCAGGCGCCGAAGCGCACCATCCGCGTGGTCGCCTTCGCCAACGAAGAACAGGGCCTGTATGGCGGCAAGGCCTACGCCGAGGCGCACGCCAAGGACGTAGCCCTGCACCAGCTGGCCGCCGAGAGCGATTTCGGTGCTGGCCGCATCTACGCCTTCAACACCGGTTCGCCGAACCCGGAAGGCTCGCGCGAGGCAACCAGGCAGATTGCCGAGGTGATGAAGCCGCTGGGCATCGAGTACGCCGCCGACAAGGGCGGCCCGGGGCCCGATGTCGGTCCGCTGGCCGCCAAGGGTGGCGCATGGGCGTGGCTTGCGCAGGATGGCTCGGATTACTTCCACCTGCACCACACCGCCGACGACACCCTCGACAAGATCGATCCGAAGGCGCTGGCGCAGAACGTGGCGGCCTATACCGTGTTTGCCTACCTGGCGGCCGAGGCCGATGGCAACTTCGGTAGCGAAGCCAAGGCAACCACGCCGCCCAACGAGTGAGTCCACTTCCACGCTGTGCGTGGAGTGACTCATGACCGGGTAGCGCCGGGCCATGCCCGGCGCTACCGGCCTGGGTGCTTACTGCGCCCACACGCTGGTATTGCGAACCCCCAGCAGCTTCGGGTTGAACAACGGGTCACGCCCGTGACGCCGGTGATCTTCGTAGTCGCGCAACGCGGCCAGCGCGGGCCTCTGCAGCAGCAGGATGGCGATGATGTTCAGCCAGCTCATCATGCCTACGCCGATGTCGCCCAGCGCCCACGCCACTGTCGCACTGTTCATCGCCGAGTAGCCCGTAGCGGCCAGGAACAGCAGCTGGAAGGTGCCCATCACCCACCCTCGGGGACGATCGCGGCAGAGGTAACTGACGTTGGTTTCGGCCATGTAGTACAGGGCCAGGATGGTGGTGAACGCGAATGGCAGGATCGCCAGCGCGACGAACGACTTGCCGAAGCCGGGCAAGGCCGACTCCACCGCGTGCTGTACGAAGCGTGGCCCTGCTTCCACGCCGGGAAGGTTGCCCAGCAGCAGGCGCGCCTCGTCCGGTACACCGTTCACCGACGGGTCGTAGACGTTGTAGAGCCCGGTGGAGAGAATCAGGAAGGCCGTCGCGCTGCACACGACCATGGTGTCGATGTACACCGAGAACGACTGCACCAGCCCCTGCTTCACCGGGTGCGACACTTCTGCTGCAGCGGCAGGATGCGCGCCACTGCCCATGCCAGCTTCGTTGGACAGCACGCCACGACGCACCCCCCATTGGATCGCGGTCCCGATCATCGCGCCGAATGCGGCGTCGACACCGAAGGCGCTGCGCAGCACCAGGGCGATGACCTCAGGCACGCGCTCGACGTTGAGTACCATCACCACCGCAGTGACCAGCAGATAGGCCACGGCCATCACCGGCACCACCCATTCGGCGACGCGCGCGATGCGACGCACGCCGCCGAGCAGGATCGCCGCCAACACCACCAGCAGCACACCGGTGGTGACCATCACCGGAACGTCCCACGCTTCGTTCACCGCACTGGTGATGGCGTTGGACTGCGTGCCCGCCAGCATCGCCCCCGCCAGCACCGTGACCAGCGCGAACAGCACGGCGTACCAGCGCTGGCCCAGCCCCTTCTCGATGTAGTACGCCGGGCCACCGCGATACTGCCCCTTGGCGTCGCGATCCTTGTAGATCTGCGCCAGGGTGGACTCGATGAACGCGCTGGAGGCACCGAGGAAGGCGACGATCCACATCCAGAAGATCGCGCCCGGACCGCCGAAGGCAATGGCCATGGCGACACCGGCGATGTTGCCCACGCCCACCCGGCTGGACAGCGACAGTGACAACGCCTGGAACGGCGAGACACCGGCATCGGAGCGCTCGTGACGGAACATCAGGCGCAGCATGTCCGGCAGCGCGCGCAACTGCACGAAGCGGGTACGCACGCTGAAGTACAGGCCCGTTGCCAGGCACAGCACTACCAGGTACGGGCTCCAGACAACGGCAAGCACGGCATTGACGATCGATTCGACATTCATCGCAGGGCCCCCATCAGAAGAACATGCCCAGGGCGACCTGGGGACTGATGATGCGGCCGGTATTGCGGCCGGCAACGGTGAATTCGACGCCGGCGATCAGCCCCAGCGACGGGCTGAAGTGGTACTCGACAGCGGGCGCGAAGGTCAGGTTGCGACTGGCCGGGCGGTGTTCGTTGATGGGCCGGACGCCACCTGCAGCGTCGGGCGCGAAACCGGTCAGGCGCTGGCCGGTCTCGCGGCTGGCGGCAACTTCCATCACGCCGACCCAGCGTTCGTTGAAGCTGTATTCGGCGCCCACGGAAAGACCCAGTACCGAGCCCCGCGCGATATGGCCCTGGAAGCCGTCCTCGGTGCCGTACACGCTGGTGCCGGAGATGGCCGTTCGCGATGGCGCCGGCCCCGCGCTGAACTGCGCCCGCCAGCGCAGCGGCCGATCGTTGCCCAGCCACAGCACCTGCTGCACGGCCAACGCGGCGACGGTGCGCTGCACGCCATCACCCTGCGCATCCAGCGGATTGCCGGTGATGCGGTCGTGGCTGCCGGTACTGAAGCGCTGTACCAGGGCAATCGACACCGCCGGCGTGGTGCCATCGGCGCTGGGGGCCTGCAACAGGTATTGCAGGCGCGCGGTGGTATCACCGGCGCGGAAGCCTCGGCTGCGTGCGTTGCCGGATTCGGCGCGTGATGCACTCAGGTTGACCTGGCCGGTCACCCGTTCGCTGAAGCCGTATGCGATGGGCACCACCATCGCCCACGCGCCGCTGCGTTCGCTGCTGCGCTGGCGGTCGCCGTTGTGGTCGAAGGACGAGGAACTGTCGACCCGCACCAGATAGGGTTCGACGTACCAGTGACCCGCCGGCATGCCGGCAGGATTGGGTGTGATCAGCGGGCCGGTGAAGTTGACGCCGTCGAGCGTGCGCTCGTTGGCCTGCGCGGAAACGGCGGCAAGCGCACTGAGTGCCAGTACCAGGCAGACACGCACCGCACTGCGAGGAGGATGATGCATGGGAACCGCTCCTGTACGACGTTGGATGGACTTCCACCCTGCGTCGCCGGGAACGGCACACCAATAAGGAAACTTTCAATTCGTCATGCCTGCTTTGCGCATGGCACTGCCAGGAAAACCGCCAGACGTTGCCCGGCTGCCGGGAAGTCCCGTTCGGCCTGGAACTGCGCTGTGCGGGCACCGGTTTGCGGTGCCCGCAGACACGCCCATCAGCCGCGCTGGCTGACCCACTGCGCCAGCAACACGGCCGTGGCGGAAGCGACATTCAGGCTTTCAACCGCGCCACTGCCGGGAATCGACAGCTGCTGGTCACACTGGCTGGCCAGGCCGCGATCCATGCCTTCGCTTTCCGCGCCCATCACGTAGACCAGGCGGGCCGGCAACGACGCGCGGAACACGTCATCGCCACCCTCGACCAGGGTCGCGGCGAGGCCGAAACCGGCCGCGCGCAGCTGCGCCATCGCTTCTGCATCCTCAGGCAACTGCACCAGCGGCACCGACTCTGCGCCGCCCTCGGCCACGCGTGCGGCCGCGCCGGACAACGCCAGCGTACTGCTGGCCGGCAGCAGCAGCGCCTTGGCGCCGAAGTGCGCGGCAGAGCGCAGGATCGCACCGAAGTTGTGCGGATTACCGACGCCATCCAGCCACAGTGCCAGCGCCGGGCCTTCGCCCAGTTCGGCCAGCCACTGCGCCAGCGGCAACACCGGCGCGCGCAGCACGTCGGCCACCAGGCCTTCATGGTGGGTGGTGGCAGCCAGCTTGTTGAGGTCGCCCTCCTCCACCACGCGATAGCCCACGCGGTTGGCCACGCACCACTTCAGCACCGGCTGCATGCGCGGAATCAGCGATTCCACCAGGTACAGCTTGCGCAGCGCCTGTGGACGCTTGGCGAACAGCGCCTGCACCGCGTTCCATCCGTACAGGCGAAGTTCGTCGTTGCCCCGCCCCGGTGGTGGCGGGGTGCCGCCCTCACGCGGTGGCAGCGGGGTGGCCCGCGGCGGTCGCGACGACGGGCGGCGGGCATTCTTCCAGGGATCATTCACTACGGGACAACTCCAGCTTGCGTTGACGCCAGAAATCGGCGTTCTTGATGCCCAGGGCATCGGGGTCGAAGATCGGGTCGAGACCGAGCTTCTTCTGTCGTTCGTAATCGCGCAGGGCCAGCATGGCCGGCTTCTGCACGATGAGGATGGCGATGATGTTCAGCCAGGCCATCAGGCCCACGCCGATATCACCCAGCGCCCAGGCCAGGGTGGCGTTGTGGAAGGCACCGAACACCACCATGCCGATGATGCCCAGGCGCAGCAGCAGCACGGTGAGCGGCCGGCGCTTGTTGTGGTTGACGTAGGTCAGGTTGGTTTCGGCCATGTAGTAATAGGCCATGATCGTGGTGAAGGCGAAGAAGAAGATCGCTACCGACACGAAGGCCGAGCCCCAGCCCGGCAGCACCGCTTCCACACCCGCCTGCGCGTAGCCCGCACCTTCGGGAATGCCGGCCAGGCCCTGGAAGATCGGCGCGGCGCCGGCGACCGGCGAATACACGTTGTAGGTGCCGCTGGCCAGGATCAGGAAGGCGGTGGCGGTGCACACCATCATGGTGTCGAAGTAGATGGCGAACGCCTGCACGTAGCCCTGCTTGGCCGGGTGCGAGACCTCCGAGGCCGCCGCAGCGTGCGGACCCGAGCCCTGGCCGGCCTCGTTGGCGTAGATGCCGCGCTTGATGCCCCACTCCACCGCCAGGCCCATCATCGCGCCGAACGCGGCATGGGTACCGAACGCGCTCTTGAAGATGATGCCGAACATTTCCGGCACGCGGTCGTAGTTGATGATCATGATGACGATGGCCATCAGGATGAAGCCGGCGGCCATGAACGGCACCACCACTTCGGCGAAGTTGGCGATGCGCTTGACGCCACCGAAGATCACCACGCCCAGCAGCAGGGCGACGACGATGCCGATGCCCAGCTTCAGCGCCTGCGCCGATTCCATGCCGAAGGCCTGGCCATCGAGCGGACCGCACAGCGCGGTACCACGGCAGGCGTTGATGACGCTGTCGGCGATCGCATTGGCCTGCACGCCGGGCATCAGGAAGCCGGCGGCGATGATCGTGGCGATGGCGAAGGCCATGGCATACCACTTCAGGCCCATCGCTTTTTCGATGTAGTAGGCCGGGCCACCGCGGTAGCGGCCTTCGGCATCCTTGGTCTTGTAGATCTGCGCCAGGGTGCATTCCACATACGAGGTGGAGGCGCCGAGGAAGCCCATCACCCACATCCAGAAGATCGCGCCGGGGCCGCCGAAGGCGATGGCGGTGGCCACGCCGGCGATGTTGCCGATGCCCATGCGGCCGGCCATCGACATGGCCAGGGCCTGGAACGAGGACACGCCGGCGTCGGACTTCTCACCGGACACGGTGAGGCGGCACATCTCGACGAAACCACGGATCTGCATGAAGCGGGTGCGCAGGCTGAAGAACAGGCCGGCGGCCAGGCACATGAAGATCAGCGCCTTGCTCCAGATGATGCTGTTGATGAAATGTACGGTAGCTTCCACGCGCGCTCTCTCCAGTCGGCGGGTTGTGAGGACGTCCCGTCGGCTGGAAGGGACCGGTCGATTCTCCCTGATCGAAGGTCGCTGCGATAGCGCCGGATGTGGGGGCGTGTTCTCCGCCGGGCATGGCCCGGCGCTACCGGGTATGCCGGCCGCACCACGGGTAGCGCCGGGCCATGCCCGGCGACCTATCAGGGCAGCTGCCTGCGTACCCGGGCGAAGCGGCGCAGGTCATGCAGGACGCCGCGCTTGTAGACGGCGCAGCGCTCCACGCCCTCCTCCTGGAAACCGTTCTTTTCCAGTACCCGGGCCGAGCCCAGGTTGAAGTCGACCACCGTGGCCTGCAGCCTGAACAGGCCAAGCTCATCCATCACCCAGGGCGCGAACAGGCCGACCACAGCGGTCATCAGGCCCTGCCCCCAGTGGGCCTGGCCGAGCCAGTAGCCCAGTTCCGCGGTATGCCCGCGCTCGGCCACGCCCTGCTGGGCGCCAACGCTGCCACAGGCCTGGCCCTCTATCTCGATGGCCAGGTTCAGCGTGCCTGGCGCCAGTACGCGCCCGCCCAGGAAAGCTTCGCCATCCTCGCGGGTGTACGGATACGGGAAGCGGTCACGCAGCCCACGCGAGACGTCCGCGTCGTTGGCGTGATGCAGCAGCGACTGCAGGTCATCACTGCGCCAGGGGCGCAGCAGGAAGCCTGCGCCGTGCAGGATCCGCGCCGGCTCAGGCATGACCACCCACCGACGGCGAGTCGGCCTCCTGCTTCTCCAGCTCGCGCTTCACCGCCTCCGGCGAGCGGGTGTACGGGGCCAGCCGCGCGTAGAACGCCGGCACCACGAACAGCGACAGGAAGGTGGACAGGGTGACGCCGAAGATGATCACGATGCCGATGGTGCCACGGCTGGCCGAGCCCGGGCCACCGGCCACCACCAGCGGGATGGCGCCGACCACGGTGGCGATCGAAGTCATCAGGATCGGACGCAGGCGCACCATCGCCGATTCGATGATCGCTTCGCGCACGCTGCGGCCATCGTCGCGCAGCTGGTTGGCGAATTCGACGATCAGGATGCCGTTCTTGGCCGCCAGGCCGACCAGCATGACGATGCCGATCTGGCTGAACAGGTTCACCGTGCCGCCACTCAGCCACAGGCCAACCAGCGCGCCGAGCACGCCCAGCGGCACGGTCAGCATGATCGTCAGCGGGTGGATGAAGCTCTCGAACTGCGCGGCCAGCACCAGGTACACCACCAGCAGGGCCATGGCGAAGGTCAGCAGCACCGCGCCGCCCGCACTCTGGTACTCGCGCGATTCGCCCTTCCAGTTCACCTGCGCGTACTGCGGCAGCTCTTCGCCGGTCACCTGCTGGGCCCAGGCGATGGCCTCGCCCAGCGGATAACCCGGTGCCAGGCCGGCACTGATGGTGATCGAGCGCAGGCGGTTGAAGCGGTTCAGGGTTCCGGCCTCGGCCACTTCGCTCAGCGTGACCAGGTTGGACAATGGCACCAGCTCGCCAGAGGGCGCACGCACGCGGATAGCGGCCAGATCGGCGGGGCTGGCGCGGCCATCACGGCCGGCCTGCACCAGCACGTCGTACTCCTCGCCGTTGTCGACGAAGGTGGTGACGCGGCGCGAGCCCATCATCGTTTCCAGCGCCGAACCGATCGCGGTGACCGGCACGCCGAGGTCGGCCGCACGCTGGCGGTCGATGTTCACCCGCATCTGCGGACGGGTTTCCTTGTAGTCCGAGTCCGGGCCGACCAGGCCGGGGTTGTCGGCCATGCGCAGCAGGATGCGATCCCGCCACTGCGCGATCTCGGCGTATTCCGGGCCACCCAGCACGATCTGGAACGGCTGCCCGCCACTGCGCACCAGGCCGCCACCGACCTGGGTACGTACGCGCACGCCACGGATGGTGTCCAGTTCCTTCTGCAGTTCGTTGGCGACTTCCGGCGTGCCTTCGCTGCGCTGACGCCACGGCTGCAGGAACACGCTGACGCGGCCAGTGTGCATTTCCTCGCTGGCGCCGAAGCCGCCGGGCACGCGCGGGTTGGCGCGCACGATCGGCTTGTCCGCGCCCACGTGCGGTGCCAGCAGCGCTTCGACCTGCTGCACCTGCTGCACGGTGTAGTCGTAGCCGGCGCCTTCCGGGCCGTCGATCATGATCTGGAACGAACCACGGTCTTCGGCCGGGGCCAGTTCCGAAGGCAGCACTTTGATCAGCAGCCAGCTGGCCGCCAACGCAGCGGCCATCACCAGCAGGTAGATCCACGTGCGATCGACATGATGATCGAGCACGCGGCCGTAGGCGCCGGCCAGGCGTTCCAGATTGCGGTTGATGAAGCCGTGCAGCCCGCGCGGTGCCTGCCCGGTATGCGGCTTGAGCAGCTTGGAGGCCATCATCGGCGTCAGCGTCAGCGCGACGAACGCCGACAGCGCGACAGCGGCGGCCAGGGCTACCGCCAGTTCACGGAACAGGCGCCCGGTATTGCCTTCCAGGAAGCCGACCGGCAGGAATACCGCCACCAGCACGGCGGTGGTGGCGATCACCGCGAACGCCACCTGCGCGGTACCCCGCTTGGACGCCACCAGCGGCGGTTCGCCCAGGTCGATGCGGCGCTGCACGTTTTCCACCACCACGATCGCGTCATCCACCACCAGGCCGATGCACAGCACCAGCGCGAGCAGGGTCAGCAGGTTGATCGAGAAATCGAACGCGTACAGCGCGATGAATGCCGCCACCAGGCATACCGGCACGGTGACCGCAGGAATCAACGCCGCGCGGAAGCTGCCGAGGAACAGCCAGATCACCGCCAGCACCAGGATCATCGCCTCCACCAGGGTCGCGTACACGCGGTCGACGGCAGCCTCGATGAAGGTGGTGTTGTCGAAGGCAACGAAGATCTGCGTGCCCTTGGGCAGGGTCAGCGCGACACGTTCGGCCTCGGCGCGCGCGGTGCGCGCTACATCCAGTGAATTGGCAGTGGAGGTCTTGACGATGCCCAGGCCGATGCCGGGTTCGCCGTTGCTGCGGTAGTAGGCGCGACGCTCGGCCGAGGCCAGCTCGATCTTCGCCACATCGCCCATGCGCACCACATAGCCATCACTGCCCTTGCCCAGCGGGATGGTCGCGAAGTCTTCCGGCTTGATGTAGTTGCGCTCCACGCGCAGGGTGAAATCGCGGTCGGTGGATTCGATGCGGCCGGCCGGCAGTTCCACGTTCTCGTTGCGCAACGCGGTTTCCACATCGCCGGTGGTCAGCCCACGTGCGGCCAGCTGGTCGCGGTCCAGCCAGATGCGCATGGCATAGCGCTGGCGGCCACCGATGCGGACCTGGGCCACGCCATCGAGGCTGGAGAAGCGGTCGACCACGTAGCGGTCGGCGTAGTCGCTCAGTTCCAGCGTATCCATGGTCGAGGAGACCATGTTGAACCAGATGATCGGGTCGGCATCGCTCTCGACCTTGGCGATCTCCGGTGGCCGTGCCTCCTCGGGCATGCGGTCGGCCACGCGGCTGACCGCGTCGCGCACGTCGTTGGCCGCCGCTTCGATATCACGGTTGGAGGTGAATTCGATGCTGACCTGCGAGCGGCCGTTGGTGCTGCGCGCGTTGATCGTATCGATGCCTTCGATGCCGGCCAGCGCGTCTTCCAGCACCTGGGTGATGCGGCTCTCGATGACCGCTGCCGAGGCGCCGGTGTAATCCACCGAGACCGAAACGATCGGCGGATCGATGGCCGGCAGTTCGCGCAGCGTCAACCGGGTGAAGGACATCACGCCCAGCACCAGCAGCAACAGACTCATCACCACGGCAAACACCGGCCGCTGGATGGAGATGTCGGACAGCTTCATCCGCCGTGACCCTCGGCGGCTGCAGGTGCTTCAACCGTCGCCGGCTGCGCGCCGCTGGCGGGCGCGGCGTCGGAGGCTGCCACCTTCAGGCCCGCCCGCAGCTTGCCGGTGCCGTCCACCACGATGCGCTGGCCTGCCTGCAGGCCCTGCTTGATCTCGACCACGCCGGCGCGGCGTGCACCGGTGACCACGTCCACGCGTTCGACGGTGTCATCGGCCTTGATGCGGTACATGAAGCTGTCGCGACCGACCTGCACCACCGCGATTTCCGGCACTACCAAGGCCGGTCGATCAGGATGGAACAGGCGCACGTCGAGCAGCATGCCCGGCCGCAGCGCATGGTCGCCATTGGCGAAGTCGGCACGCACGGTCACCGCACGAGTGGCCGGGTCGATGCGTGCATCGATGGTGCTGACCTCGCCCTCGAAGGTGCGGCCCGGCCAGGCCACGCTGGTGGCCTGCACCTTGTCGCCGGTGGTCAGCGACGCCAGTTCCACTTCCGGCACCTGGAAATCGACGTGCATGCGCTCGACGTCGTCGAGGGTGGCGATCACCGTGGTCGGCGTCAGCAGCGTGCCCGGGCTGATCTGGCGGATGCCGAGGACGCCGGCGAACGGCGCGCGCACGCGACGGTCGCCGATGTCCGACTGCATCTGTGCCACCCGCGCTTCGGCTGCGTCGCGGATCGACTTCTGCGTGTCCAGGGTCGCACTGGATACCAACCGCTGCGCCGCCAGTTCGCGCTGGCGCTTGTACAGCTGGTCGGCTTCGCGGAAGGTCGCCTGCGCCTGCACCAATGCGGCCTCCTGGGCCTGCCCGCGCAGTGTCACGAGGGGCGCACCGGCGGCGACCTGCTGGCCACTTTCAAAGTGCACGCGCTCGACGATCTCGCTCACCTTGGCGGTCACGCTGATCGACTCGCGCGCCTTGGCCGTGCCCAGCGCCTGCAGCGTGTCGTTCCACTGCACCGCCTGCACGACCTGCGCGGTGACCGGCACGGCTTCGCCCTGCCGACGCGCGGCGGCCTCCTGTTTGCCTGCGCACCCGGCCAGCACGGCCAGGCTGAGGCCAAGGGCCAGGGTCGAAGCGATACGAGCCAACATGAAGCGTCCTGAGTGGTACACGGCCGCCGAGTGTAGGCAAGGCCCCGCAAAAGCGGTATGTGCCAAGCGTTTACCGGCGTGGAACGGGGGCTGCGATAGCGCCGTGTGCCCATTCCATGCAGGGGGCACCGACGCAGTGTCGGCGTATGTCGGGATGTATCAGGCCATCCCGCCAGGGGCGATGCCGTCGTACAGTCGAGGGGCCTGGCCGAGGGCGCCGGGCGGGGTCGGAACCTGGCGGGGATCCGACCCCGTTTTCTTTGGACGCAGGCCTTCTTTGCCCGGCGCACCGGTAGCGCCGGGCCATGCCCGGCGGATCAATACCGGTAGTTCACCTTCATCCACAGGCTGCGGCCGGGCTCGTTGATGCGCACAGGGTCAGCGGGGAAGCCGAAGTCGGCGCTGCCGGCCAGGTTCAGATGCTCGCTGTAGGCACGGTCGAACAGGTTGTCGACACCGGCGCTGAGCTGCAGCTGCGAACTGAAACGATAGGCCGCGTTGAGCGCCAGCGTGGCAAAGCCGCTGCTCGGCCCGAGGTCCTGCGCGACCACGTTGCCCTGCCCGTCCGCGACCCGATGCTGATGGGTGACCGCGCGCACCAGCGCACCGGCACTCCAGCGCTGGCCTTCCCAGTCAGCGCTCAAGCGTGCTTCCAGCGGCGGCATCTGCGGCAACGGTCGATGCTGATCGCGGTTCTCGCCCCAGGCATAGGCCAGGGTGCCCCCCAGCTTCCATTGCTCGTCCAGCCGCAGCTGCAGGCCGGCCTCGGCACCGGCGATGCGCGCCTGCACATTGTCAGCCTGGCTCATGCCCATCATGCCGCTGCCGCGATAGGTGAACAGGATGTAGTCCTCGATCTGCCCCGCATAGGCCGAGACCCAGGCCTGCACGCGCGGGCCCTTGTATTGCAGACCGACGTCGAGCTGGGTGGTGCGCTCGGGCTGGATGCCAGCGAACGCGTTCACCGCACCTGCCGGCCCCTGATCGGGCGAGAACAGTTCCCAGTAGTCGGGCATGCGCTGGCTGTGGCCCAGCCCGGCATACCAGGTCAGGCCGTCGGCAAGGTCCTGTTCGTAGCGCAGGAAACCACTGCCCAGCCATTCCCTGCGGCGCTGGCCGGCGGTGGGATTGGGCATGGCCATCATCATGCCGCCGATGTCGGCACGCGCATCGCGCACGCTGGCACGATCGATGCGCAGCCCGCCGATCCAACGCTGCCCGGTGTCCACGCCAAGGGTCAGTTCGGTGAATGCACCGTAGCGGCGGAAATCGGCGTCGGTGTTCCAGTCCGCCTGCTTGTAGGTATCGCGCCCCATGCCCATGCGGCCGCGATGCCGGCTGTCTTCGCCGTCGATGCCGGCCACCAGCTGCACGTCCTGCCAGCGCCATTCGGCGCTGATGCGCCCGCCCTGCGTGCGGCGAACCACGTTCGACGCCATCGGCATCGGCATCATGCTGTGTGGGTTCGGCGTACGCAGCGTGTAGTTGTCCATCACGTGGTCGGCTTCGTTGTAGTACACGTTCGCCTGCAGCGTGTCCCACGCCCCGGGCAGATTGCGCTTCTCGAAGCGTGCGGCGTAACTGGTGCGTTCGAACGCGGCACCATCCATGCCGCGCCCCGCGTAGCGCGCGATCGCATCGCCGGCACCGGCGGAGACCTCCAACAGGGTATCGGCGTCAGGCGTCCAACCCACCGCTACGTCGCCATTCCACTTGCGCCATTTCGACGGAACCACATCGCCGTTGCCGTCCTTGTAGTCATCGGCTTCGGAGCGATTGCCGCTGGCACGCACGTAGCCCGTTGGATTGCCCAGGGTCAGGTCCAGCACCTGGTCGTTGCGGTTGCGTGAGCCGACCAGCGCACTGGCATCGGCACGCAGCCCGGGCGCATCGAAACGCGGGGTATCACGCTCGAAACGCACGGTGCCCGCAGAGGCACCCGCGCCCCAGCGCACGCTCTGCGGGCCCTTGATGATGGTCAGCCGGTCAAAGCTCTCCGGCGATATGTAGGACAGCGGGTTGTCCATGCGCGAGGGACACGCGCCAATCAGATTGCCATCGTTGCTGAGGATGTTCAGGCGCGAACCGAACATGCCACGCAGCACCGGGTCGCCGTTGGTGCCGCCGTTGCGGATGGCGGAGAAGCCGGGAACGGTCTTCAGGTAATCGGCGCCATCGCTGGCTGGCACAGGCTGCCGCGGCAGGCGCGGATCGGTCACCCAATGCAGCGGCGAGGACGGCGCGGCGGCGGTGACCACCAGCGTATCCAGCGTCCGCGCTTCTTCAGCGGGCGCGGCATGGGCGAAGGGGGCAGCCAGGGCAGCGCCAAGCGCAAACGGCAGGCGCGCACGGGCGCCCGCAGCGGGGAAAGTCATTTTCATGGAAACAGCTCCAAGGTACGCACGCGCGCACGACGCCCTTGCAGGCCTCGTGCGGCGGATTCGATAGGGAAATCAGCGGACGGTGGAGATCAGCGGCGGGCCACGCGCGGCATGTGCCGGCCAATGCAGCAGCGGCAGTCGCGGCTGCGACCATGGGAACATCGGCTTCGGCCGCCACAGCAAGGGCAGCAGAAGCACCAGCACGGCCAGCCACGGCAGCAGGCGCATGGCCAGCACGCAGTACTCGCAGGCCTCCCCGTGCATGGCGTGCGGATCGGCGGGCGGGGTCGGATCCCTTTGCCCCGGCAAAGGGCTCTGACCCTCAGCCATGTCGCCGTGATGCATGTGGGCATGGTCCATGCCGCCATGCATTGTGGATGGGGTCAGAGCCCTTCCCTGTGGTGAGGGGATCTGACCCTGCGGCGCCTGCAGCGCGCGGCTGACCAGCGGCGCAAGCACCATCAACAGCGTCGCGATGAAGGCGAGCTGGAGCAGGGTTCGACGCAGGCAGCCGGTACGGATCACCGCGCTAGTGTAGAGGTGCCTCCAGAAGGCACCGTGCGACGAACCGTCGCAGGAGGGGGTTTATCGGCAGGGCTGCGCCCTGCACCCGCAAAGGCCACGTCCACGGCAAGAGCCGAAGCAACATCAAAAGCTGGCTTCCTGTGGGTAGGCGGGGTGGGTCCGGTTGCGGGGGCCGCTGCAAGTACGTCCATGTAAGCTCGGTCGCCGCATCCATGCGGCTCACGCCCCCGCAACCGGACC
>NZ_JAVDSR010000019.1:0-67130 GCF_031455455.1 Stenotrophomonas sp. 1337
AGGCGGGGTACTGTGGGTTTGCGGGGTGTGAGCCGCATGGATGCGGCGACCAAGCCTACAAGGACGTACTTGCGGCGGCCCCGCAAACCCACAGTGCCCCGCCCCCCACCGAATGCCGCTGTTGCTGTTGCTGTTGCTCTGGCTTGTAGCGGGTGCAGGGCTGCAAGCCCTGCAGAAACACCCTTACCCCGCCTTCGACAGTTCCTTGCGCGCGTCCAACCACGGAAAAGAAAAAAGAAAAACAGGAGCGGGTCGCTTGCTACGCTCGCTCCGTGTCGACCAAGGTCGACACCTACCAATAGTCCCGCGTGCCGACAACCGCCGTTACCAACAGCCGCGGGAAACTGTCGAAGGCGGGGTACTGTGGGTTTGCGGGGGGTGAGCCGCATGGATGCGGCGACCAAGCCTACAAGGACGTACTTGCGGCGGCCCCGCAAACCCACAGTACCCCGCCCCCACCGAATGCCGCTGTTGCTGTTGCTCTGGCTTGTAGCGGATGCAGGGCTGCAAGCCCTGCCAAAACCCCTCGTACCCCGCCTTTGACAGTTCCTTGCGCGCGTCCAACCACGGAAAGAAAAAAGAAAAGCAGAAGCGGGTCGCCTGCTGCGCTCGCTCCGTGTCGACCAAGGTCGACACCTACCAATAGTCCCGCGTGCCGACAACCGCCGTTACCAACAACCGCGGGAAACTGTCGAAGGCGGGGTACTGTGGGTTTGCGGGGTGTGAGCCGCATGGATGCGGCGACCAAGCCTACAAGGACGTACTTGCGGCGGCCCCGCAAACCCACAGTACCCCGCCATCCCACGGAATGCCGCTGTTGCTGTTGCTCTGGCTTGTAGCGGGTGCAGGGCTGCAAGCCCTGCAGAAACACCCTTACCCCGCCATCAACGCTTCGATCTCGTCGGCGCTACGCTCCAGCCCTTCGGTCAACACCCGATGCCCGTCATCGGTGATCAGCACGTCATCTTCGGTACGAATGCCGATGCCGCGCCAACGCGGTTCCACCGTCGTGTCGTCCACGCCGATGTACAGCCCCGGCTCGATGGTGAAGGCCATGCCCGGCTCCAGCAGGCGCGAATCGCCGGCCAGGCGGTAGTCACCTACATCGTGCACATCCAGCCCGATCCAGTGCCCGGTCTTGTGCCGGTAGAAGCGCTGGTACAAGCCTTCGGTGAGATTCTTTTCCAGCGTGCCCTTCAACAGGCCCAGCTGCAGCAACCCCTCGGTAAGGGTCTGCACCGCCGCCAGATGGCCCATTTCGTACGCCACGCCCGGTTTGGCCTGGGCAAGCGCCGCCGCCTGCGCCGCACCCACCAGATCATGCAGCGCGCGCTGCTCGGCGCTGAAACGACCATTGACCGGGAACGTACGGGTGATGTCACTGGCGTAGCCGCGGTACTCGGCGCCGGCATCGATCAACACCAGTTCGCCGTCGCGCGAACGCGCGTTGTTGTCGCGGTAATGCAGGATGCAGGCGTTGCGGCCGGCGCCGACGATGCTGCAGTACGCAGGCACCGCGTCGTTGGCACGGAACACCCGCTCCAGTTCGGCCTGCAGTTCGTACTCGTGGATGCCCGCCTTCGCACCCTGCATGGCCGCGCGATGCGCCAGCACACTGATGTCGGCCGCACGCTGCATCAACGCCACCTCGGCACCGGACTTGAACAACCGCTGCTCGTGCAGCAGATGGCCCAGTTCCAGGAACTCATGCGGTGGCTGCGCACCGTGGCGCACCTGCGAACGCACGCGGTTCACCCAGCCGATCAGCTTCAGGTCGAAATCCGCATCGCGGCCGAAGTGGTAGTACACCCGCGACCGCCCTTCCAGCAGGCCCGGCAGGATGTCGTCCAGGTCGGTGATCGGGTAGGCATCGTCCATCGCGAACTGCGCCACGGCGCCGTCCTGGCCGGCGCGACCGCCATCCCAGGCTTCGCGCTCGGGGTCGCGCTCGCGGCAGAACAGGATCGCTTCGCCGTGGCGCCGGCCGGGAATCAGCACCAGTACCGCTTCCGGCTCCGGGAAGCCGCTCAGGTACTGGAAATCCGAATCCTGCCGGTACGGATAATGGGTATCAAGGCTGCGCACCTTCTCAGATGCCGCCGGCAGCACCAGGATCGCGTCTTCGCCCGCCATGTCCATCAACTGCCGGCGACGACGCTTGTACTCGCCGGCAGCGATGCCGGTGCGCTGCTTGATATCCATCAGTTCAGGCGCTGCCGATGGCGCGCGGCCAGCACCACGTCACCGTGCAGCAGCAGCACCGCCACGCGGATGAACTCCTCGATCTCCGACAGGGCTTCGTCGTCGTCATCACCGCCCGCTTCAAAATCCTCGCTCGAGGCACGGGCCAGGCTGGCCAGGTCGTTCAGCGCCTCCTCGCCTTCTTCGGACAAGGCCGGCCGGTGGCCGCCACTGCCCAGGCCGAAGCCGCCCAGGAAGGAACGGGTCCAGCTGAACATGGCGTCCGCCTGCGCGGCCACGTCGCTGCTGTCGGTCAACAGCAGCTCGAAGGCGAAGTCCCGGTCTTCCAGCTGCTTGATGGTGGCCTCCAGCAACTGCGCCAGCGCACTGTCGGCAGCCACCTGCGGCAGATTGTCGTCGGCCAGCACGCGCGCCGGCCAATCGTTGCCAGGAGCACCACCAGCGGCCAGCCAGCCGCACAGCCCGCCATGCAGCTCGGCAGCAGTGGCGCCTAGGCCCAGTTCCTGGCTGGCGCGGGTAACGTCGTCGACGGAGGGAAGTTCGGTCATCGTGCGGCTCGTTCGGAAGGGAAACTGCGGAGCGCGCACGCGCGCGCCCGTGAGCCCGGTAGTGTAGCAATGTGTCCGCCTGCTCTCCGTAGCCGCCGGGCCCTGCTGCGACAGTGCTTGACCGCCCTGACCCGGCTTGCCTATCGTGCGGGCATGGAACCCGCCGATCCCCTTGCCCAGCTGCAGGCCTTCGCCGCCCGTGTGGAGGCGTTGCTCGACCGCAACCAGCGGCTGGCCGAGGAGAACCGCAGCCTGCGCCACCAGCAGGAACAGCTGGTGGCCGAGCGCTCGACGCTGCTGGCCAAGAACGAGCAGGCGCGTTCGCGGGTGGAAGCGATGATCACCCGGCTCAAATCCCTGGAGCAGCACACATGAGTGCCGAACCGGTCAGCGTCCGTATCCTTGACCGCGAATACACGGTCGGCGTTGGTGGCGATGAACGCGACAGCCTGATGGCGGCCGCCCGCCTGCTGGATGCGCGCATGCGCGAGATCCGCGGCAGCAACCGGATGGCCGCGGTGGACCGCATCGCGGTGCTGGCGGCACTCAACCTGGCACACGAACTGCAGCTGCTGCGCGATGAGAACGCCCGCCAGGCGGTCGCCCTGCAACAGACCCTGGCCGACCTGAACCGGCGCCTGGACCGGGCGATCGACAGCAGCACCTGAGATAGGCGCGGAATGCGCCTTCTCTTTTCTGAATTGGCACGCACTGTTGCCGACGAACGGCCTATCCAGATCACGCGCGGTAGCTATAATGGCCACGCGTTCTCTGCGGTACTCGACGGCATGTGCAAACATTCGCCTTGTCCCTTAAGAACGACACCGGGAGCGCGACAGCGCCGGGAGTGCAGGTCCGCCTTGCAGCGGGAAGCCCGATGGTTCTCCAGCGTTCCCACTTGAGCCCCCGGGTTCAAGGTCGTTTCGCATGCATCGACATTGCGGAGAATGCAATATTCCAGCAAGGGCGGCGTCTTCGGGCGTCGCCCTTGTTCTTTCCGGCACAATGACGGCTGATCCTTGCCGCACGCTGCCATGACCGACCCGCGACAGGCCCTGCGCCACGACCTGCGGCAACGCCGCCGCGACCTTTCCGCCCCCGCCCGTATCGCCGCTGCCGAATCGCTGGCCGATGCGCTGCTGGCGCTGCCGTTCGCCCCGCGCGAAGGCGCCGTGGCCGGCTACTGGGCGCTGGATGGCGAAATCGCCCTGCACCGCTGGCAACTGCAGCTGCCCGATCGCTTGACCTACTGCCTGCCGGTGCTGCACGGCGACGTGCTGCGCTTCGCGCCCTGGCGCCCCGGCCAACCGTTGACCAGCAACCGCTACGGCATTCCCGAACCGGACATCGCCCTCGAAGACACGCTGGAACCGGCGCAGATGGCCCTGGTGGTGACGCCGCTGGTGGGCTTCGACGCACGGTGCCGGCGGCTGGGCATGGGAGGTGGCTGGTATGATCGCAGCTTCGCCTTCCGCCATGATCGGCCGGCGCCACCCTGGCTGGTCGGCGCGGCATTCTCGGTGCAGCAGGTCGAGTCCTTGCCGGTGGCGTCCTGGGACGTGCCGGTGGATGCGATCTGCACTGAAGCCGGCACCCTGCTCCCTTCCGCTGCCCCCGTGAACGCATGACCGCCCGCAAGCGCTACTGGCTGATGAAGTCCGAACCGGACGCCTTTTCCATCGATGACCTGGCCAAGGTCAAGGTTGAACCCTGGAACGGCGTGCGCAACTACCAGGCGCGCAATTTCATGCGCGATGGCATGCAGGTCGGTGACGGCATCCTGTTCTACCACTCCAATACCAAGGTGCCCGGCATCGTCGGCCTGGCCACGGTGGCCAGCGCGGCCTACCCGGACGACACCCAGTTCGACCCGAAATCCGACTACCACGATCCCAAGAGCACGCGCGAGAACCCGCGCTGGATGCTGGTGGACGTGGCCTTCGACCGCAAGCTCAAGCAGGTGATCGCGCTGGACGAGATCAAGCTGCATGCCGAGGAACTCGGCGAAGGCTTCCCGCTGGTTGCCAAGGGCAACCGCCTGTCGGTGTTCCCGGTGACCGCTGCGCAGTGGAAGCTGCTGCTGTCGCTGGAAAAGAAATCCTGATTCCCTGCCTGAGAGCTCTCCGCAATGTCTGAAGCCAAGCGCCTGGCCGCCGAAAAGGCCATCGAGTACGTCGAAGACGGCATGATCGTCGGTGTCGGCACCGGTTCCACCGTCGCCTATTTCATCGATGCGCTGGCCCGCATCCAGCATCGCATCAAGGGTGCGGTGTCCAGTTCCGAACAGAGCACCGCGCGCCTGAAGCAGCATGGCATCGAGGTGATCGAGCTGAACCACACCGGCACCCTGTCGCTGTACGTGGATGGCGCCGACGAGTGCGATCCGGGCAAGTGCCTGATCAAGGGCGGCGGCGCTGCGCTGACCCGCGAGAAGATCATCGCCGAGGCCAGCGAGCGCTTCGTCTGCATCGTCGACCCGAGCAAGCAGGTGCCGGTGCTGGGCAGGTTCCCGCTGCCGGTGGAAGTGATCCCGATGGCCCGCAGCCTGGTTGCCCGCCAGATCCGCGACATGACCGGCGGCCAGCCGACCTGGCGCGAGGGCGTGGTGACCGACAACGGCAACCAGATCCTGGACATCCACAACCTGCAGATCACCGATCCGGAAAAACTGGAGCGTGAGCTCAACCAGCTGCCGGGCGTGGTCTGCGTCGGCCTGTTCGCACGGCGCCGTGCCGATGTGGTGATCGTCGGCGGCGAGCCGCCGATCGTGCTCTGACCCTTTCGAAGGACCCTGACGATGTCGTTGCTGCGCTCACTGCTGATGCTCCCGCTGCTGGCCCTGACCGGCTGCGCCACCGATGCTGCCCGCCACTGGGTGGAACTTGATGGTGCGCGCTATGACGTTGAACTGGCCACCAACGATGAAACCCGTGCGCGCGGGTTGATGTTCCGCGACCAGATGGCCGAGGACCACGGCATGCTGTTCGTGCATGACCGCGAGGAAATGCAGGCGTACTGGATGAAGAACACCAAGATCGCGCTGGACATCCTGTACTTCGACAGCGAGCGGCGGCTGGTGAGCCAGCAGCGCGACGTGCCGCCGTGCTCGGCCGGTGACATGTGCCCGCCCTACCCCAGCGGTGGCCCGGCACGCTTCGTGCTGGAACTCAATGCCGGCCAGGCGGAGAAGCTCAAGCTGAAGGATGGCACCGAGCTGATCTTCGGCCCGGGCATCGAGAAGTAGGGGGCGGCCGGGCAGCGCCCGGCACCCGCTGAATCAACATCAAAAGCAAGAGCTGGGTTATCGAGGCATGGTGGGGCGGTGTGGGCTTGCAGGACACGCCGTAAACCCATCCCTGGGGGCTCGTAGGCGCCATCCATGGCGCCTGCGGTCCTGCAAGCCCACACCACCCCACCTCTGACAGCTTCCTGCCGCTGTTGGTGGGTGTCGACCTTGGTCGACACGGTAGATCCACGCCATGCGTGGATGGAAGGACGGCGACGTGACGAATTCACGCCACGCTGCTTGAAACCGCCTGCGATTGCCGCCAGTCTGTGGACATGCAGGACCGGATCACACTCCCCGACTGGGATGCACTGGCCGACTTCGACGACGAGGCGCTGCCACTGCTGCCGACCGCGCTGCTGATCGCGCGCGATGAATATCCCGATCTGCAGCCGTCGACCTACGATGCGCTGGTGCAGAGCCACGTCGAGCACCTGCGCGCCGAGGTGGACAGCATCGAGCACAGCCCGCTGAAGATGGCGGCCATCAACCGGCATCTGTTCGATGAGCTGGGCTACAGCGGCGACCACCAGGAGTACTACGACCCGCGCAACAGCTACCTCAACCAGGTCTTCGAGCGCCGTCTGGGCAATCCGATCTCGCTGGCACTGGTGCAGATGGAGGTGGCGCGACGGCTGGGCATTCCGTTGGACGGCGTGTCATTCCCCGGTCATTTCCTGGTGCGCCTGCCGGTTGACGATGGCGTGCTGGTGATGGACCCGTTCAATGGGGGCCGGCCGCTGGACGTGGACGAACTGCGCGAACGCGCCAAATCGCACCTGGGCGGGCAGATGCCCGACGACCAGGTGCTGGCGCAGATCCTCGATCCTGCACCGAGCCGCGCGATCCTGATCCGCATGCTGCGCAACCTGCATGGGGTCTATGCCGAGGCCAGCGAGTGGGATCGTGCCGCGCGCAGTGCCGACCGCCTGCTCAAGCTCGCCCCCGAACAGGACGATGCCCTGCGCGATCGCGGCCTGGCCTACCTGCAGCTGGACTACCTGGCCGGCGCGCGCAACGACCTGGGCCTGTACCTCAAGCGCAACCCCGAGGCCAGCGACGCGCAATGGCTGCGCGAGAAGCTGATCGACCTGGGCGGACCGGTACCGCGGCTGCATTGAGGTTGTCCGGTGTGCGGACCAACGGTCCGCACACACCACCAACGGTGCGCACTCGCCGGTAGCGCCGGGCCATGCCCGGCGGCGATTGCGATCAATCGATCTCGACCATCTCGAAATCGTCCTTGGTCACACCGCAATCCGGGCAGGTCCAGGTCTCGGGAATGTCTTCCCAGCGCGTACCCGGGGCGATGCCCTCTTCCGGCAGCCCATCCGCTTCGCGGTACAGGAATCCGCAGACCACGCACATCCAGGTACGCAGGGTGGTGGGGGTGGCTTCGCTCATCGGATAATCGGGGCTGGATTCACGGGCCGCCATTGTCCCATCGCGGTCCACTCACCGGTAGCCATCGATGACTTCTGCTTCCCCGGCGCCCCGCGGCGTCTACCTGATCACCCCGGATGAACCCGATACCGCCCGCCTGCTGGCGCGCACCGCGCCGCTGCTCGCCGCCGGCGCCACCTGGCTGCAGTACCGCAACAAGAGCGCCAGCGATGCCCTGCGACGGGAACAGGCCACGGCGCTGCAGGCCTTGTGCGCCGCCCACGGCGTGCCGCTGATCGTCAACGACGACCCCGAGCTTGCCCAGGCCATCGGCGCGGCGGGCGTGCACCTGGGCGGCACCGACGGTGACATCGGCGCCGCACGCAGCCTGCTCGGCCCGGACGCCATCATCGGCGCCTCCTGCTACGACCAGCTGGCCAACGCCGAGCGTGCCGTGGCGGCCGGCGCCAGCTACGTGGCCTTCGGCGCGTTCTTCCCCACCACCACCAAGGTCACCAGCAGCCGCGCCCACCCCGACCTGCTGCGGCAAAGCGCCGCACTGGGCGTGCCGCGGGTGGCGATTGGTGGCCTGAGCCCGGACAATGTCGGTCCCATCATCGATGCCGGCGCCGACCTGCTGGCCGTGGTCAGCGGCATCTACGCCGCGCAGGACCCGGTCGCGACCCAGCGCGCCTACCTCGCCCGATTCGATACGCAGCAGTAACCCCCAGGAAACCCCATGAACCACGACCAGTCCCACGCCCTGTTCTCCCGCGCCCAGGAATTGCTGCCTGGCGGCGTCAACTCACCGGTGCGCGCGTTCAAGTCGGTCGGCGGCGAACCCTTCTTCGTCGAGCGCGCTGACGGCGCCTACCTGTACGACGTCGACGGCAACCGCTACATCGACTACGTGGGATCTTGGGGCCCGATGATCGTCGGCCACAACCACACCGCCGTACGCCAGGCGGTGAAGAAGGCGATCGACAACGGCCTGTCCTTCGGTGCGCCGTGCGCAGCGGAAGTGACCATGGCCGAGACCATCACCCGGCTGGTGCCGTCGTGCGAGATGGTGCGCATGGTCAACTCCGGTACCGAAGCCACCCTGTCGGCGATCCGCCTGGCGCGCGGTGCCACCGGCCGCAGCTGCATCGTCAAGTTCGAGGGCTGCTACCACGGCCACGGCGACTCGTTCCTGGTCAAGGCCGGCAGCGGCATGCTGACCCTGGGCGTGCCGACCTCGCCCGGCGTGCCGGCCGGCCTGAGCGAACTGACCCTGACCCTGCCCTACAACGACTTCGAGGCGGCCACCGCCCTGTTCGACGCACGCGGCAGCGAGATCGCCGGCCTGATCATCGAGCCGGTGGTGGGCAACGCCAACTGCATTCCGCCCCGCGAAGGCTACCTGCAGCACCTGCGCGCGCTGTGCACGCAGCATGGCGCGCTGCTGATCTTCGACGAAGTGATGACCGGTTTCCGCGTTGCCCTTGGCGGTGCGCAGGCGCACTACGGTATCAGCCCGGACCTGACCACCTTCGGCAAGATCATCGGCGGCGGCATGCCGGTAGGCGCCTACGGCGGCCGCCGCGAGCTGATGCAGCAGATCGCGCCCGCTGGCCCGATCTACCAGGCCGGCACGCTCAGCGGCAACCCGGTGGCGATGGCCGCCGGCCTGGCCATGCTGGAGCTGATCCAGCAGCCGGGTTTCCACGACGATCTGAGCGCGCGCGCCGCACGCCTGTGCGCGGGGCTGGAAGCTGCCGCCGCCGATGCGGGCGTAGCGGTGACCACCACCCAGGTGGGCGCGATGTTCGGGCTGTTCTTCACCGCTGAGAAGGTGGAGACCTACGCCCAGGCCACGGCCTGCGACATCCCGGCGTTCAACCGCTTCTTCCACGCGATGCTGGACCAGGGTGTGTTCCTGGCACCGTCGGCGTACGAGGCCGGCTTCCTGTCCAGCGCACACGACGATGACGTGATCGAGGCCACGCTGGCAGCGGCACGCGTGGCGTTCAAGGCGGCCAAGGGCTGAACCCCGGCTTGGTAGGTGCCGACCGTGGTCGGCACTGCCTGCCCTCATCCACGCGTGGCGTGGATCTACTGGATCGATGTGCTTCATCCACGCATGGCGTGGATCTACTGAGCTGCGTCTCTGGAGTAGAGCCACGCCATGCGTGGCTGCTGCGCACTCAACCGAAGACGAACTTGCCCTTCATCATCGCGAAGTGGCCGGGGAACGAGCAGAAGAAGGTGTAATCGCCGCCCTTCTGCATGCCCTTCGTGGAAAAACGCACGCGGGCGGTCTCGCCACCACCGATCACTTTGGTGTGGGCCAGCACGCGCTTGTCGGCCTTCGGCAGGTAGCTGTCGGCCAGGGTCATGCGCATGCCCGCCATCGCCACCGGCTGGTAGTCGGCGGTGCGGGTCAGCACCCAGTTGTGGCCCATCGCGGTGGCGGCCAGCCTGCCGGTGTGGCGTAGGGTCAGGTCGATTTCGCTGCAATCGGCGGCCACCTTGATCTCCCGGCTGCTGAAGCTCATCTGGTCGGTGCTGTCGATGCTCACCGCACATACGCGCGCCATCGCTGATGGCGCCAGCATCAGCGCACCCAGCCCCACCGCTACCGTCCAAGCCTTCATCGTCGCGTCTCCTGCAGGTTCGGTGGTCATTCTAGGCAGACACCTGGCCACCCGGCTGCGACCGTGTGTCGCAGTGGTGGTCCAGGGTTTGCGCGGGGATACGGCAATGGCATGCTCGACCGATGCGGATCGATCTTCTCCTGCTCGATGTTGATGGCGTGCTGCTGCACTACCAGCGCGCACAGCGCGTGCTGCATCTGGCGCAGACGCTGGGCGTGCCGACCGCGCACGTGCAGGCCGCGCTGTACGACAGCGGGCTCGAAGCCGCACACGACAGCGGTACGCTGGATGGCGCGCGCTATCTGGCCCAGCTTGGCGAACGGCTCGGCACAACGGTAACGCTGCACACCTGGATCGCCGCACGGCACGCGGCCAGTCACCCGCAGCACGCCGTGCTGCAACGGCTGAACGCCCTGCGGGTGCCGATGGCGGTGCTGACCAACAATGGTGCCTTGATGACGCAGGCGCTGCCGACGCTGCTGCCGGAGCTGTTTCCCAAGCTGCAGGGCCGGGTGTTCTGCAGCGCGGACTTCGGCCTGCGCAAGCCTGCACCGGAGGTATTCCTGCGCACGCTCGCAGCCCTCGAGGTGGCACCGGCGCACACGCTGTTCGTCGATGACCTGTTCGTCAACGTGCGCGGTGCACGCGCAGCGGGCCTGCACGCGGAAACCGTGCAGGACGGACGCGGACTGGGGAAGGTGCTGAAGCGCTACGGGGTGCGGTAGCGCCGGGCCATGCGCGACGAGCGCAGCGGAAAAGCAACGCCGGGCATGGCCCGGCGCTACCTTGGTCAATGATCAGCGCGCGGCGACGAACGCGGCAATCGCCGCGCGCAGGCGCTTCAGGCCTTCCGCCACTTCTTCGTCAGTGATGTTCAGCGACGGCACGAAGCGCAGCACGTCCGGGCCAGCCTGCAGGGTCAACAGGCCCTGCTCCGCAGCGTGGTCGAGGATGGCACCGGCCTGGCCAGCGAACTCCTTGCTCAGCACCGCACCCAGCATCAGGCCGCGACCGCGCACCTCGCTGAACACCTTGAACTCATCGTTGATGCGGGCAAAGCCATCGCGCAGCGCCTTCGACTGGCGGCTGACATTGGCTGCGATCTCGGCCGAGGCCAGCTTGCGCAGCGCCACGCGGGCGACGGCCGCGGCCAGCGGATTGCCGCCGAAGGTGGTGCCGTGGGCACCGAACTGCATGGTCTCGGCCACCTTCGGGCCAGCCAGCATCGCGCCGATCGGGAAACCACCGCCCAGTGCCTTGGCCAGGGTCACCATGTCCGGCACCACGTCATCCTGCCAATGCGCGAACAAGGTACCGGTACGGCCCATGCCGGCCTGGATCTCGTCCAGCACCAGCAGTGCGTTGTGCTGGTCGCACAGTTCGCGCACGCGCTTGAGGAACCCGGACTTGGCCGGCATCACCCCGCCCTCGCCCTGGATCGGCTCCAGCATCACCGCCGCCACGTCGCCGGCGGCCATCGCCGTTTCCAGCTGCACTTCATCGTTGAAGTCGATGTAGCGGAAGCCCCCCGGCAGCGGCTCGTAGCCTTCCTGGTACTTCGGCTGGGCGGTAGCGGTCACCGCGCCCATGGTGCGGCCGTGGAAGCTGCCGCGGAAGGTGATGATGACGCGCTTGTCGGCCGGGCGGCCCTGGCTGGAGGCCCACTTGCGGACCATCTTGATCGCCACTTCGTTGGCTTCGGCGCCGGAGTTGCACAGGAACACGCGCTCGGCGAAGCGGCTGGCCTTCACCAGTTCCTCGGCCAGGTGCAGCGGCGGCGCGCTGTAGAACACGTTGCTGGTGTGCCACAGCTTGCCGGCCTGTTCGACCAGCGCGGCGACCAGGTCCGGGTCGTTGTGGCCCAGGCCGCACACGGCGATGCCCGCGGCCAGGTCGATGAACTCACGGCCCTGGCTGTCCCACACGCGGGCGCCCTGGCCTCGCTCCAGCACCACCTGGCGGGGCTTGTACACCGGCAGGTAGTAGTGCGACAGGGAGATCAGCGGATCGGTAGCGGCGGTCATGGCGGTCAGCAGGGTTCAGGAATGCCCATTCTCGCGCTGGAACCCGTGCGGCACAATGCACGCATGCGACCGTTTTCCGCCCCCCAGCTGAACCCCGCCACCGAGACCGGCTGGCGCCGCCGGTGGTTCGACATCATCTACCGCCACGACAGCCGGCCCTCGCGCAATTTCGACCTGCTGCTGGTCTACGCGATCATCGCCAGCGTGCTGGTGGTGATGTTCGACAGCGTGCAGCGCTTCCACATCGCCCATGCCGACTGGCTGTACGTGCTGGAATGGGGCTTCACCATCCTGTTCACCGCCGAATACGTGCTGCGGCTGGTGGTGGTCAAGCGCCCGCTGCGCTACGCGGTGAGCATCTGGGGCATCATCGATCTGGCCTCGATCCTGCCGACCTACCTGTCGCTGTTCATTCCCGGTGCGCACAGCCTGCTGGTGGTGCGCGCACTGCGCATCCTGCGCGTGTTCCGCATCCTCAAGCTGACCCGCTACATCGAAGAAAGCGGCGTGCTGATGCAGTCGCTGTGGCGCAGCCGGCGCAAGATCCTGCTGTTCCTGTTCACGGTGGTCACCATCACCATCATCGCCGGCACGCTGATGTACGTGATCGAGGGACCGAACCATGGCTTCACCAGCATTCCCAGCAGCATGTACTGGGCGGTGGTGACGATGGCCACGGTCGGCTTCGGCGACATCGTGCCGCAGACCGTGCTCGGCCGCTTCGTCACCTCGGTGCTGATCCTGATCGGTTACAGCATCATCGCCGTGCCCACCGGCATCTACACCGCCGAACTGGCCAGCACCATGCGCGATGCCGAGCTGGCCGCGCGCCGCGATGCACGTGGCTGCCCGCACTGCGGGCTGGAAGGCCACGAGCCGGATGCGCGGCACTGCCGCAAGTGTGGCGGACCGCTGCCGGATACGTTCAGCCACTGACGATGAGCCCAGCCGACGGCCGGCCCCACCGAAGCCTGCGGAGTAGATCCACGCCATGCGTGCATGAACCCCACCCAAGCCATCGCGGTGCGAACCAAGGTCCGCACCCACCAAAGGCACACAGCAGATCCGCGCGATGGACGAATGCGGCATCCCGCATCCATCCATCGCAGTCGACCCACTGGCTCAATTCATGCGATTGCTGGTGGTCACCAGATCGTTGTAGGCGGCCATCACTGCCGCCTCCGAGCCCGCAGGCGCCGATCCGACACGGCCACTGGATGTCCGTTCTTCCTCGCGCTCACGTTCGGTGAATGCCTTGCCTGATGCAAGGCGGTCGACGCGGCGGCCGGCATCCCGGATCAGTACGTCCGTCGACCGCTGTACATGCGCCCACAGCGGGTTGTCCTTGCCCACGCCTGCATCCTGCATTTCCTTGACCAGCGCTTGGTAATCGGCCAGCTGTGTGCGCGCCACCTGCAGGTCCGGCGCCTCTCCCTGCAGCGACAGCGCCAAGCGCTTGCCGTCACCGATCATGCGCAGGTGGTAGTACGCCAGTGAACGACCTTCGTCCGCTTCGATCTGCTTGAGCTGCGCGGCACGGCGTTCCTCCTCGTTCTTCTCCAGCGCCGCATCCAAGGCCTCGCTGGCCTTGAAGAAGTCAGCGTAGGCCTGCATCAGCGGCGCATGCTGCGCGCGCATGCCTTCGCCGTTGTCGCGCCGATAGTCCTCACGGGTGAAATAGCCATCAGCGCGTTCGATCAGCGCATACAACGACTGGAAGGCCGTCTGGTACTGCCGCACCGGCTCATCCAGCGGCGTGGCCGGCGTCCGGGCCAATGCATCGGTCAGCGGTTGACCACAGTACTCGACACGATGCGACAGCACCTTACCCGGCGAGCGCGGCTGCGCTTCCTTGCCCGTCGGCCCGGCTTCGGGATCCTTGATCCAGCCGGTATAGGTCTGGAAGCCCTCGTGGATGGGCTGTTCGACGCCGTTGTAGCACTCGATGTAGGCGTTGATCTTCTGCAGGCCCGGATCGGCCACCGCCAGTCCTGTCGATCCGTTGCAACCAGAGAGGGCGGCGGCAGCGCCGAGCATAAGCAGAGAAAGTACACGCGCGGAAGAATTCAAACCGGTTCCTTGCAGATAAGAGACGGCGCACATTCTCGCGCGCGGTGGAACAGCCCGCATACGCGGACGCCGATGCCAATGAGACGACGGGACACCCCATCCTTCACGTCGCAATCAGCCAGGTCGAATGCGACAAAAGTGGGGGCAGTGCGCCGGATTACTGGCGATTGCTCTGGAACACCAGTGCGTTGTAGATGTGCAGCAGTCGCCCGGTCGAGCCGCTCGGCGCCATCGACGGCGACGCCAGCATCCTCTGCTCGAAATCGGTGTACGGAACCTTGCCGCTGACCCGCTGCAGCCGCTCCTTGCCTTCGCGGCGGAAGTTCTCGGCCTCGCGTTCGAAGCTGTTCCAGTCCAGCTTGCCCGGCTCCTGATCGGCCACCTTGGCATGCGCTTCGTCGGAAATGCGGTTGAAGGCGTCCAGTCGCTCCCGTGCCCGGGCCACGTCGAAGTCGTCCTCGCCCATCATCTCCATGATCGCTTTCGCTTCCAGCATCATCGCCAGTCGGTAGTACTCGCGGGTGCGTCCTTCGGCCTGCTCCAGCGCCTTGAGCTGTTCGCGCTGGGCAGCGTCGTTCTGGCGCTCCAGTTCGGCGTTGAACGTTTCACTGGCAACGACGAAATCCTTGAAGGCGGCCATCAATGGCGCGTGCAGCTGCTTGCCCTTGGCAAACCCGTCGTCTTCGTAGTCCTGGCGATCGTAGTAGTCGTGCGCGTCCTTGCTGATCGGCACCAGGGCCTTCAGCGCCTGCTGATAGCGACCCGCAGCGGCATCGAGATCGGCAAGCGCCGGCTTGGCAGCCATCGCCTCGGTCACGGGGGCGTCGCATTGCTTCATGTCGTAATCGCCGATCTCGAACGGTCCGTACACGTTCGTCTCGCGCCCGCTCGGGCCGGCGTCCACGTCCTTGATCCAGCGCGTGTAGGTCTGGATGCTGCCGTGCGTCTTCGAATCAAGCGCGTTGAAGCAGCCGATGTAGGCGTTGAGCTTTGCGGTCAACTGCTGTTGGGCGTCAGCCGGCGCCGTGCTGGCCTCCGGCTTGCCGGCGGAACCCGCGTCGCCGTCAGTTGCGGGCGCCTTGCCACCACAGGCAGCCAGAAGAAGCGACAGCGAAGCGGCGAGCGCCGCGATGGAAAGAGTACGTGACATGGGCTCACATCCCTGTTGAAAACGATTACAGCCGCGCATTCTAGCGCAGCGGGCCGAAGGCGGCAGCCATCGGCCTTTCCCTACCGGCAGGCTCAATCCAGGAACAGATCCGGCAGCAACGGACGCGACGCATCCACCGCATACCCGGAAAGATCGGTCACGCCAGCTTCGGCCAGCACCTCGTCATCGATCAGGAAACGGCCGTGGAAACCGGCCGCCTCGCGCACCAGCACCGCGTGTGCAGCGTCGGCCATGATCTGCGGCGTGCGGCAGCCACCGACGTCCACGCCGGGAATCATGTTGATCGCATCGGTCGCAATGACCGTGCGCGGCCACAGCGCATTGACCGCCACGCCCTGCGGGCCGAACTCGGCGGCCAGGCCGAGGGTGACAAAGCTCATGCCCATCTTCGCCAGCGTGTAGCCGGTATGCGCGCCCCACCACTTGGGCTCGAGGCTCGGCGGCGGCGCGAGGGTCAGGATATGCGGGTTCGGCGCCTGCAGCAGGTACGGCAGGCAGGCCTGCGCGCACAGGAAGCTGCCGCGCGAATTGACCTGCTGCATCAGGTCGAAGCGCTTCATCGGCGTGTCCAGAGTGCCGCGCAACCAGATGGCGCTGGCGTTGTTGACCAGGATGTCGATGCCACCGAACGTGTCCACGGCGGCAGCAACGGCCGCCTGCACCTGGTCTTCTTCGCGGATGTCGCACTTCAGCGCAAGGCCCTGGCCACCGGCTGCAGTGACGGCCTCGGCAGCACTGTGGATGGTGCCCGGCAGCTTCGGATTGGGCACCGACGACTTGGCGGCAATGGCGACGTTGGCGCCGTCACGCGCGGCCCGCAGCGCGATCGCCAGGCCGATGCCACGCGAGGCACCGGTGATGAAAAGGGTTTTGCCCTGCAGACTGCCCACGTTCCACACTCCAGCGTATGCAATGAGCCGCTAGTATGCCGCGCCGACGCGGAGTTCACCGCACGTTGACGATACTGGCGCCCCGGTCACTGCACGAGGTCCATGCCATGCGCTGTTCCCGCCTGTTGTTGCCTGCCCTGGGCCTGGCCCTGCTCACCGCCTGCCAGGGCCGCTCGCCCGAACCCGGCAGCGCGCCGGCCAAGGATGACGCCGCCAGCGTCGACAAGGCCACCGGTGATGGCAAGCTGCGCTGGAGCGAGGCCGTTGTCTGGGATGGTGACCTCAACGCCTGCCGTCAGGGCGACAGCGCGGCCACCCGCGATTGCCTGCGCGATGCGATGCGGTCCGGTGGGGCCAGTGCCGATGCGGTCACTGCGGCCGAGCAGCTGTCCACCGGTGGCGAACTGGCCTACGTGACCGCCTGGCATGAACACGACGGCCTGGGCGTGGCCACCGTCGAGTATCCGTTCCGCGCCAATACCAATGAAGGCACGCGCCTGGTCGATGCCGCAGGCAAGCGTATCGACGTGGATGCGGTGCAGCTGGACGACACGCTGCGCGCCGATCCCGGCGTGCAGGAGGTGCTCAAGGCGCATCCGCAGGCCACGCCGTTCGCGCCGGCGCAGGCCGCGGGTACCGCGGCGCTGGATGGGGGCGGCATCCGCCTGCTGTACCGCACGCCGCTACGCGACTGCCATGCGTGCCCGGACGTGGGCCAGCTGCAGATCGGCTATGACTTCGATGGCAAGCGCAACTTCATCGGCCAGCAGGTGGTGCCGGTGATGCCGTAGGGGTTTGCCGCGCCATGCGGCAACGCGCATCCACGCATGGCGCGGATCTACTGATATCCGCGCACCTGCTTGCTCAGCAGGTGCGGCGCGATCCATCGATGCACCGGTGCCACCGGCAGCATGTACAGGCGGCCGAACGCGTTGTGGGTGTGCACCACCGTCGCCACTTCCAACATATCGCCGTGCCATTGCAGCGCCAGCTGCACGCGCAGATGGCGGTCGTTGTCTTCCAGCACGATGGCATCCTCGTCCAGCGCCTGCAGGGTGAAGATGCCGAGGCGTTGCCCGGGCTGCGGATCGGCGGTCTGCTGCACTCCGCGCAGCGAGCCGAGATCCTTCATGCCCAGCAGCCGCATGCCCCTGTTGCGCAGCGCCATCAGTCCATCGAACCAGCCGGGCACCGTCGCGGCCATATCGCGGTAGGCCTGCAGCGCCGAACGGCCGTTGCGCGGCGCCGCCTCTTGGCAGGCATGGACGAAATCGGCACCCGGCAGTTGCGAACGCAGCACGCTGCCTTCGCTCAGCTGGGTGCTCACGGCTTGGGGCCCTGCCCTTCGTTGTCTTCCCAATGCAGGATGCGGCGGGTGACGAAGCGGTAGACCGGCTTGCCGGTGGCGAACCAGAGATCGCGCACCCACGACGTGCGCTTGAGCACGCGCTTCTCCACCGGCGTCAGCGACTCCCGGCAGTACATGCGCTTGTGCTTGAGCAGGTGGCGCAGGTCCTCGCGCGCCAACAGGCGCATCCAGCGCGAGCGCGGGTCACCGATCACTGCCAGCTGGAAGTCGATCAGGGCCGGTCGACCGTCCTCGGTCACCAGCCAGTTGGCTTCCTTGGCCAGGTCGTTGTGGGCCACACCGCGCCGATGCAGCTGCTGCAGCAGGCGGCGTGCGGCGCGGAACCAAGCCACGTCACCGCGCGGCGGACGCTGGTACATCGCGTCGCCGGCCATGAAGCTGCGGTCGAGGTGGCGGCCATCCCAGTCCAGCAGTTGCGGCACGTCGGCCATGCCATGGATGTGGCGCAATGCACGCGCTTCGCGTCGCGCCAACCACCACGCTGGCAACCGCAGCCACAGCGGCGTGGCCCCCAGATCGCGGCGCACGAAGGGGCCTTCAGGCCCCTGCACGAGGAGGATCCGGCCGAAACTGTCGGCCTTCAGTGCATGCGTTGGCGCGTCATTGGATACAGGCATGGCGACATTCTAGGCGATGGCGCCGGTTGCAAACGGTCACCAAGCGGCTGGGAACCAGTCACCTTCACGCCCCTATAATCGGGCAATGGACTCTTCATGGATCGACGCCACCCTCGCGTGGATTGCCGCTCATCCCGTGTTGGCGGGTGCGGTCATCTTTCTGATCGCCTTCTGCGATGCGGTC
Source organism: Stenotrophomonas sp. 1337 (assembly GCF_031455455.1). Taxonomy (NCBI): domain Bacteria; kingdom Pseudomonadati; phylum Pseudomonadota; class Gammaproteobacteria; order Lysobacterales; family Lysobacteraceae; genus Stenotrophomonas; species Stenotrophomonas sp. 1337. Next base: position 18,381 of record NZ_JAVDSR010000019.1, read on the forward strand.
ATCATTCTTGGCGCCATCGTGCCGGCGCTGCCGTTGCTGTTCGCCGTTGGCGTGTTCATCGGCCTGGGCCAGATCTCCGGGCCGTATGCGGTTGCCGCCGCGGCGCTGGGTGCGTTCGCCGGTGATGGCATCAGCTACTGGATAGGCCGGCGCTGGGGCGACCGCCTGCGTGGCGTCTGGCCGTTCAGCCGCTACCCGCAGCTGCTTGACCGGGGCGAGAACCTGTTCCGCCGCAATGCGTTCAAGAGCATCCTGATCGCCCGCTATGTCGGTGCCATCCGGCCGTTCGTGCCCGCCATTGCCGGCATGATGAAAATGCCCGCCAGCCGTTACGTGCAGGCCAGTGGCATCGCCAGTATTTCCTGGGCTGTGCTGTTCCTGGCACCGGGCTGGATTCTTGGCGAAGCCTATGATGCCGTCGCTGCTGTTGCCGGCCGGCTGGTGGTGGTGGTTGGCTTGTTGGCAGTGATCCTCAGCCTGGTCTGGGCTATCGTGCTGTACGGCTATCGCTGGTCGGCCGCGCGCATGGACAGCTGGCTGGCGCGGCTGCTCGACTGGTCCAACCGGCACCCGACGCTGGGCCGCTACACGGTGGGCGTGCTCGACCCGAAGCGCCGCGAATCGGTGCCGCTGGCGATGCTGGCGCTGATGCTGCTGTTGCTGGGCTGGGGCTGGTTCGCGCTGCTGACGGTGGTGGTCGCCCATGGCGAGCCGTTGGCGGTGGACCTGCTGGTGCACCAGGCGATGCTGGCCCTGCGCAATCCGCTGGCCGACTACCCGATGGCCGCGTTGGCCTCGCTCGGCGCATGGCAGGTGCTGCTGCCGGCAACCGCTGCCGCGCTGGGCTATCTGGTCTGGCGCCGGCGCTGGATGGCGGCCGCCCATTGGCTGGCCGCATTGGCCTTCGGCCTGGCCCTGACCAAACTGCTCGGCGCCACCGTCGATGTGGTGCGCCCGATCGATGCCAGCAGCGGCTTCGGCTTCCCGTCGGTGTCGGTGACCATGGCCACCATCACCTTCGGCTTCTTCGCGGTGCTGATCGCCCGCGAAATGCCCGGCCGCACGCGCGTCTGGCCCTACCTGGTGTCGGGCATCGTGGTCAGCCTGATCGGCTTTGCGCGCCTGTACCTGGGCGCGCACTGGCTGAGCGATGTCATCGGCGGCATGTTGTTCGGCACCTTCTGGCTGCTGGTGCTGGGCATCGCCTACCGCCGCCGCTTCAACCGCTCGTTCTGGGTAAAGCCGGTGGCATGGCTGTTCTACGGCGTCTTCGTGGTGGCGGCGATGTGGTACGCGCCGCGCAACATCGCCATCAAGCTGGAACGCTTCGAGCCGACCCTGCCGGCGCCGCTGGCGATGGACGCGCAGGCCTGGTGGCAGCACGACTGGGCGAAGCTGCCGGCGCGTCGCAACGAATTCGATGATGACCAGCGCTGGCCACTGGACGTGCAGATGGCCGGTTCGTTGGCGCCGCTGCAGGCGCAGCTGGAAGCGCGCGGCTGGCAGGTACAGGCCCAGGCCGGCTGGCAGGAAGCGCTGCTGATGCTGGACAAGAACACCGGCGCCAATGAACTGCCGGTACTGCCGGCGACACTGGATACGCGCGTTGAAGCGCTGCTGATGGTGCGCCAGGGCGCGCAGGCCGACGAGCGCTACGTGCTGCGCTTGTGGCAGGCGCCGGCGCAGCTGCAGCCGGGCGACACCCCGTTGTGGCTGGGCAGCGCACAGACCCTGCGCTACGAGCGCCACTTCCAGTGGATCGGCATGTGGCACCCGGTGCGGGGCATCGACCCGGCGTTGAATGCGGTCAAGGAAGCGGTGCAGTCATTGCCGCAGCGCGAGGATCTGCAGCCGGAGACCGGGCTGCCGGTACTGCGGTTGAAGACCGCCACGCCGTAACGAAGCCGCCGGGCATTGCCCGGCGCGACTGCTCCGCTCTGGTAGTCGCCAACCTTGGTTGGCGCTTTCGGGAAAGGCTGCCAACCAAGGTTGACATCTACCGACGACGCCGGGCCATGCCCGGCGAGCACCGCGGCCGGGCTCTTACGGCATCCAGCCCAGCAGTTGCTGCAGGCGCTGGTGCGGGTCGTCCAGCTGCAGCAGTTGCAGGCGCTGCTGTTCGCTCAGCGGCAGCAGCTCGGCCAGCCGCCAGCTGACCCAGCTGGCCTGGTCCATCAAGGCCGGCGAGGCCGGTGCGAACGCCGTGCCCGCCTGCTCGATGATGTGGTCCAGTACCGTCGCCAGCAACGCATGCTGCGGACGCAGTTCGTCATCGGGATCCTCATCGCACCAGCGCACATCGGCAACCACCAGCCCGTTGTCGCGCACGCGCGTGCGCTCGACGTGGAAACGACGGGTGCCGCGCAATCGCAGCTGCAGCACGCCATCGGCGCCGACATCGAAATCCTCGATCTTCACCTGCACGCCGAAGGCGGCCGGCGTTGCAGGCGCTCCCACTTCGTTTCCTTCCAGGATCAGGCAGACACCGAAACCTTCACCGCTGCGGCCGGTTTCGCGCACCAGATCCAGGTAGCGTGGCTCGAAGACACGCAGGCCGATGGCCGCGCCCGGCAGCAGCGTCGTATGCAGCGGGAACAGCGGCAGCGAACCCTCACTGCTCATCGTGCCTGCAGCCCTGCAAGGAAGCGGCGCGGCGCGCCGTCGAAGCCGCCGTTGGACATGAACACCACATGGTCGCCGCTGCGCACGTCGGCCTGCAGCTGCGCCAACAGCGCATCGGTGTCGGCCACGGCATGCGCCTGTCCGCGCACCGCCGCGATCACCGCTGCCGCATCCCAGGCCAGCTCCGGGCGGTGCAGGAACACCACCTCATCGGCGAGTGCCAAGGACGGTGCCAACGCTTGTGCGTGAGCGCCCAACCGCATCGAATTGCTGCGCGGCTCCATCGCCACCACGATGCGGGCATCACCGACCCTGGCACGCAGCCCTTCGAGGGTCGTCGCAATCGCGGTCGGGTGATGGGCGAAGTCGTCGTAGACGGTGATGCCATCGTGGTTGCCGATCACTTCCATGCGCCGCTTGACGCTGCGGAAGCGCGCCAGCGCCGGGATCACCTCGGCCGGCGCGACACCCACGGCGTGCGCAGCGGCCAGCGCAGCCAGGCCATTGAGCACATTGTGCCGGCCCAGCAGCGACCAGTGCACATCACCCAGCGCCTGCCCGCGATGATGGACGCGGAACGCGCTGCCATCGGCGGCCAACAGCTCGGCATGCCATTCCAGCGCGGGGTCGAAGCCGAAGCGTTCGACCGGGGTCCAGCAGCCCATCGCCAGCACTTCGGCCAGGTGCGCGTCTTCGCCATTGACGATCAGGCGGCCGCGCGCCGGCACGGTACGCACCAGGTGGTGGAACTGGCGCTGGATCGCCGCCACGTCGGGGAAGATGTCGGCGTGGTCGTACTCAAGGTTGTTGAGGATCGCCACCAGCGGCCGGTAGTGCACGAACTTGCTGCGCTTGTCGAAGAACGCGGTGTCGTACTCGTCGGCTTCGACAACGAACTCGCGGCCCTGGCCCAAGCGGGCGGACACGCCGAAGTCCTCGGCCACGCCGCCGATCAGGAAGCCGGGGGAGCGACCGGCATTCTCCAGCAGCCAGGTCAGGATTGTGGTGGTGGTGGTTTTTCCATGGGTACCGGCCACGGCCAGGGTGTCACGGCCCGGCAGGACCTGCTCGGACAGCCACTGGGCGCCGGAAATGTAACGCTGGCCGGCGTCCAGGACCGCTTCGACGGCGGGATTGCCGCGCGACAGCGCGTTGCCGATCACCACCTGCCCGGTGCCCTCCGGCACGCTGTCGGCGCGGTAGCCCTGGTCCAGAGTGATGCCCAGCTGCTCGAGCTGGGTCGACATCGGCGGATAGATGGCCTGGTCGCTGCCACTGACCGTATGGCCCAGTTCCCGCGCCAGGGCGGCCACGCCACCCATGAAGGTGCCGGCGATTGCAAGGATATGTACGCTGCTCATGACCGGGGATTGTGACCGATCACGGCTGTATAGGGCCATTGTCAGCACCGGGGTAAGAGAACCCCTACAGCTGCTGTGAGAAAACTCCAGCCACATGTCAGGGAATTCCTGATAGCGATGTTCTGTGAACCCGGACACAATTCAGGATGCCAGCCGCAGTACCCGAACCGGTCCTACTCCCCAAGAGGCCATCCCCAAGGGAGCTCATGCTGTGGGGGCCCTGAGCAAGCCCTTTGCTGGCACCTATGAAACGAAACAGGCCTGATCCTCGCGGATCAGGCCTGTTTTTTGCGCCTGCGGTGGCCGGCATCAACCGGCCACGAGGGTCAGCGCTTGATCGCCGCCAGGATGCGGGCTTCGATCTCGTCCAGTTCGCCGACGCCATCGACGCGGGCCAGGGTGCCCCGGCCGGCGTAGAAGTCCACCACCGGAGCAGTCTGCTCGGTGTAGACCTGCAGGCGCTTGCGCACCGATTCCGGATTGTCGTCGGCGCGGCCCTGCTCCTGCGCACGGCCGGCGATGCGCTCGACCAGCAGTTCGGTGGCCACGTCCAGCTGCACCACCGCATCCAGCGGCTGGCCGATCTCGGCCAGCATGCCGTCCAGCGCGTTGGCCTGGGCCACATTGCGCGGATAGCCGTCAAGGATGAAGCCCTTGGCGACATCGGCCTGGGCCAGGCGCGACTTCAGCATGCCCAGCAGGATCTCATCGGACACCAGGTTGCCGGCATCCATCACCGACTTGGCCTGCTTGCCCAGCTCCGAGCCGGCGGCAATTTCAGCGCGCAGCATGTCGCCGGTGGAAATGTGGGCGATCTCGAGCTTTTCCTTCAGGCGCGTCGCCTGTGTCCCCTTGCCCGAACCGGGCGGTCCCAACAGAACCAATCGCATTGACCTGACTCCAACGTGTTGAAAATAAAGAAGGTTCGCGCCCCGGACGGTCCGGTATCGCTGCACCGCAATAGCGCCACTTTAGCGCATCCGGGTAATGTCCCTGCAATGTCCCCTCCCCCGAACAGGTAGAAGCATGCGCAATGGCACCCTCCTTTACGCCCAGTCCGGCGGCGTCACCGCCGTCATCAACGCCACTGCCGCGGCGGTGATCGAACAGGCCCGCGCCAAGGGAATCAAGGTCCTGGCTGCGCGCAACGGCATCCTAGGCGCCCTGCGCGAGGAGCTGATCGACACCAGCAAGGAGAGTGCTGCGGCCATCCGCGCCCTGGCCCACACCCCCGGCGGCGCGTTCGGCTCGTGCCGGGTCAAGCTGAAATCGCTGGAGGCCGACCGTGCCCGTTACGACCGCCTGCTGGAGGTCCTGCGCGCCCATGACGTGCGCTGGTTCCTCTACAACGGCGGCAACGACTCGGCCGACACCGCACTGAAGGTGTCGCAGCTGGCAAAAAGCTCCGGCTACGACCTGACCTGCATCGGCGTGCCCAAGACCATCGACAACGATCTGGCGGTGACCGACACCTGCCCCGGCTTCGGCTCGGCGGCCAAGTACACGGCCGTGTCCGTGCGCGAAGCGGCGTTGGACGTGGCGGCGATGGCCGAGACCTCCACCCGCGTCTTCATCTACGAGGCGATGGGCCGCCACGCCGGCTGGCTGGCCGCGGCCGCCGGCCTGGCCGGCACCGGCGAGGACGACGCCCCGCACATCATCCTGCTGCCCGAGCGCGCCTATGACGAGGCCGCGTTCCTGGCCAAGGTCAAGGCCGTGGTCGCGCGCGTGGGCTACTGCGTGGTGGTGGCGTCGGAAGGCATCGCCACCGCCGATGGCCGCTTCGTCGCCGACGCCGGCGGCGGCAAGGACTCCTTCGGCCATTCGCAGCTGGGCGGCGTGGCCGCGCATCTGGCCGGGCGGGTCAAGGACCAGTTGGGGCTGAAGGTGCACTGGGCCCTGCCCGACTACCTGCAGCGCTCAGCCCGCCACCTGGCCAGCAAAACCGACTGGGAACAGGCCCAGGCGGTCGGCAAGGCCGCGGTGCAGCTGGCGCTGAAGGGCCAGAACGGGGTGATGCCGGTGATCGTGCGCAGCAGCGATGCACCGTATCGCTGGAAGATCGAAGCCGCACCGCTGTCGAAGATTGCCAACCACGAGAAGAAGATGCCGGCCAGCTTCATCCGTCGCGATGGATTCGGCATCACGGCCAAGGCGCGCGCCTACCTGCAGCCGTTGATCAAGGGCGAAGCACCGTTGCCCTACGGTAGCGATGGCCTGCCCAAGTACGTGACGCTGAAGAACGTGGCGGTGAAGCAGAAGCTGCCTGCGTTCGAAGGCTGACCCCCTCCGTCCCCTTTTTGCGAGGAATGCCATGGCGTTGCGTGTTGTTCGACTTGGCTCAGCGCGCGCGCCCGGTGAAGGCCTGCGCATCGGCACCGTGCGGCGCCCGCCGCGCGGTGTGCCGCGCAGCGAATTTGCCCGGCAGGACTGGTACGACGTGTGGTTCCCGACGCTGTCACCCAGCGCGGAGCTGGTGAAACAGGCGCATGAGGCGAAGAGCGCCGCCGACTGGACGGCGTTCTTCCGTCACTACAACGCCGAAATGAAGGCGCCCGATGCAGCGCATGCGCTGGACCTGCTCGCAGCGCTGTCGCAGCACAGCGATATCGCGGTGGGCTGCTATTGCGAGGACGAGGCGCATTGCCACCGGTCGGCGCTGCGCGATCTTCTGGTGGCGCGTGGGGCGAGGCTTGCGGATTGATCGCGGGGTTGCCGGCCAGCGGCCGGCACTACCCAGGTCTCACACCCAGTAGATCCACGCCATGCGTGGATGCTCGGCCTCAATTGCAGGCTTTGCCCAGGTCTCCCATCCAGTAGATCCACGCCATGCGTGGATGCTCGGCCTCAATTGCAGGCCTTGCCCAGGTCTCACACCCAGTAGATCCACGCCATGCGTGGATGCTTGGCCTCAATTGCAGGCTTTGCCCAAGTCTCCCTCCCAGTAGATCCACGCCATGCGTGGATGCTCGGCCTCAATTGCAGGCTTTGCCTTCCATCTGCAGCTGCGCGGCGAACATCGTCACCTGCGGGATCTTGCCGGCAGCGGCCTGCTTCTTGGCTTCCTCCAGATAGATGCGCGACTGTCCCTGCCCATCCAGCGCCTGGGCGTTGTTCACCGGCAGACGCCACACGCGCACCACCGCCTGCTGCGCCGGGCAGGCGGCATTCGGAACACGGATCACATCATTGAGTTTCCAGCCCTTGTCAGCACTCGGCTGCGCCTTGCTGTAGTCGACAAAGCGGGCACGCGGCTGGCACTGCTCGCTGGTGCGCACCGCCGAGAAACGATAGGGCTCCGCGGCCTGGCCGGTGAACGCGCCTTCCAGGCGGGCACAGGCTTCGGGAATCTGCCGCAGCGTGTGCACCGCGCCGATCGCTTGTGGTGCACCCACCGCGCGCTGCAGTTCCGGTGCTTCCGCCGCGAAGGCAGGCAGGGCCGGGGCCAGAACGGCAAGCATCAACAGGGACAGGCGCATGGGGATTCTCCGACGGGACTGCGCGCAGGCTTGCAGAGGTTGGCTTAACGGGGTGCAAAGGTGGCGATGGGGACGACGGATATCGCGTCGTTGCAGCAACCGCTGCGCTCGCCGGGCGCGGCCCGGCGCTACCATCCGGGCGCGGGTGCACGCATACTGCGGACACCAGGGAATGCTGAACACCGCCATACGTCGGACGACCACCAAGGTCGGTACGGGTTGGTTCCAGGCTGCAGCCCGTCGTCCCCCTCGTGGTGCCGTTCATCGCCACTGGATGCTTGTCCATCCATTCTGCGGAGGGGTCTAATGCTGGAACGTCACGGGCTGTCATTGGCGCTGGGCTGCGCCATTCTCGCGATCCTGTACGGAATCGTCTCGGCGCGCTGGATCCTGCGCCAACCCACCGGCAATGAACGCATGGTCGCCATCGCCACGGCCATCCAGGAAGGCGCGCGCGCCTACCTCAACCGCCAGTACCTGACCATCGGCATCGCCGGCGTGGTGCTGTTCGTGCTGGTCGGCACCTTCCTGAGCTGGTACACCGCGATCGGCTTCGCGGTCGGTGCGGTGCTGTCCGGTGCAGCAGGCTACATCGGCATGAACGTGTCGGTGCGCGCCAACGTACGCACCGCAGAGGCGGCGCGCCACGGCATCAGCGCGGCAATGGACGTGGCCTTCCGCGGCGGTGCGATCACCGGCATGCTGGTGGTCGGCCTGGGCCTGCTCGGCGTGGCCGGCTACTACGCGTTGCTGCTGCGCATGGGCCTGCCGATGGAACAGGCACTGCATGCACTGGTCGGCCTGGCCTTCGGCTCATCGCTGATCTCGATCTTCGCGCGCCTGGGCGGCGGCATCTTCACCAAGGGGGCCGATGTCGGCGCCGATCTGGTCGGCAAGGTCGAAGCGGGCATTCCCGAAGACGACCCGCGCAACCCGGCGGTGATCGCCGACAACGTCGGCGACAACGTGGGCGACTGCGCCGGCATGGCCGCCGACCTGTTTGAAACCTATGCGGTCACCGTGATCGCCACCATGCTGCTGGGCAGCCTGATGCTGGCCGAGGCCGGCGCCAATGCGGTGCTGTATCCGCTGGTGCTGGGCGGTGTTTCGATCATCGCTTCGATCATCGGCGCGCTGTTTGTGAAGGTGAAGCCCGGTGGCTCGATCATGGGCGCGCTGTACAAGGGCGTGATTGTCTCTGGTGTGCTGGCAGCGATCGCGTTCTATCCGATCACCACAGGACTGATGGCGGACAACGTGTACGGGCCGATGGCGCTGTATGGCTGTGCGCTGATCGGCCTGGTATTGACCGGCCTGATCGTGTGGATCACCGAGTACTACACCGGTACTCAGTACAAGCCGGTGCAACATGTGGCACAGGCCTCGACCACCGGCCATGGCACCAACATCATCGCCGGCCTCGGCATCTCGATGAAGTCCACCGCGCTGCCGGTGATTGCCGTCTGCGCGGCGATCTGGGGCGCGCACGCGCTGGCCGGTTTGTACGGCATCGCCATCGCCGCCACCGCCATGCTGTCGATGGCGGGCATGATCGTCGCACTCGATGCCTACGGGCCGATCACCGACAACGCTGGTGGCATCGCCGAGATGGCAGAGCTGCCTTCGGAGATCCGCGACATCACCGATCCGCTGGATGCGGTGGGCAACACCACCAAGGCGGTCACCAAGGGCTATGCCATCGGTTCGGCAGCACTGGCCGCGCTGGTGTTGTTCGCCGACTACACGCACAACCTGCAGGCGGCCAATCCCGGCCAGGAGTTCCGCTTCGACCTCAGCGACCACACGGTGATCATCGGCCTGCTGATCGGTGGCCTGATTCCGTACCTGTTCGGTGCGATGGCGATGGAAGCCGTCGGTCGCGCGGCCGGCGCGGTCGTGGAGGAAGTGCGGCGGCAGTTCCGCGAGATTCCCGGCATCATGCAGGGCACCGCCAAGCCGCAGTACGACAAGGCGGTGGATATGCTGACCCGCTCGGCGATCCGCGAAATGATCGTACCGTCGCTGCTGCCGGTGGCCGTGCCGGTGGTGGTCGGCCTGCTGCTGGGGCCACGCGCGCTGGGTGGGCTGCTGATCGGCACGATCGTCACCGGGCTGTTCGTGGCCATTTCGATGACCACCGGCGGCGGTGCCTGGGACAACGCCAAGAAGTACATCGAGGATGGCCACTTCGGCGGCAAGGGCAGCGAGGCACACAAGGCAGCGGTGACCGGCGACACCGTCGGTGACCCGTACAAGGACACCGCCGGCCCGGCGATCAACCCGCTGATCAAGATCATCAACATCGTGGCGCTGCTGCTGGTGCCGTTGCTGTAGATCCACGCCATGCGTGGATGGCGGCTCCGATGGGGTCGCCTCCGATGGGGTCAGAGCCCTTTCCTGCGGGAAGGGATCCGACCCCGCCGACGATCACCGCCCGCGCAGGAAGAACGCGACGGGTACCATCACCTCCACCGGGTCGCCGGCCACATCGGCCGGCGGTGCCGGCACCGGGCTGGCGCGCTGCACCGTGTCCAGCGTCTCCTGGTCGAGCAGTGCGAAGCCGCTGCTGCGCTCGATACGCGGCGCCGATACGCGGCCGTCGCGGGCAACGGCAAAGCGCACATAGGCCACGCCCTGCTGGCGCAACCGTTCGGACTGGCGTGGATAGCGCCGATGCTGTTGCAGGTGTCCCAGCAGCACCCCCTGCCAGGTGGCGTTGGCACTGCTGCGTTCGCCGGCCGTGGTACGCGGTGCGGCGTAGCTCGCTGCGGCCTGGGCAGGAACGTCCGGCGGCGCCAGCGTGCGATCGATGTTGCTGTCCGCCGCTTCCTCTGCCGGTTTCGCAGGTGGCTCGGCCGGGGCCGCCAGTTCGCCTTGGGGCAGCATCGGCGCCTTGATCTGTTCTTGTTGCCTGGGCACGGTCACGCGCCGCTGCTGCTCCTGCTGCAGCGGTCCGGCCGGCAGCGCGCGCGGCGGTACCGGTGGGGCCTGTGCGGCGGGAGCCAGTTCCAGCATCAAGGCGGCAGGAGGTGCCGCTGCGACGACCCGCGGCGTACGCGATGCCCACCACCACGCCGTAGCGATCAGCACCGCATGGGCCAGCAGCACGATCGCCAGGCTGGTTGCCCAGCGCTGCAGCCCGCTCATCGTGCGCCCTGCTCCAACCCGACCAGGGCGACCTTCAGGTAACCGGCACTGCGCAACGCATCCAACGTCGCCATCAGGTCTCCATAGGAGACGCGCTGATCGGCACGCAGATAGAGGCGCTGCGACGTATCGCCGTGCGTTGCCGAGCGCAGCGCAGAGGCGAGGCCATCGCGTGCCACCGGCGCCTCGCCCACCCGCAGCGACAGATCGGCCTGCACGGTCACATACACCGGCGCATTTTCTGCCGGCGCCGCCTGCGCACTACTGGCAGGAAGCTGCACCGGCACCGACACCGTGGCCAGCGGCGCGGCCACCATGAAGATGATCAGCAGCACCAGCATCACGTCGATGAAGGGCGTGACATTGATCTCGTGAGCTTCTTCCGGGGTGTCATCGCGTGTGGATGCGGTCCTGATCGCCATGGCGTGCCTCAGTTCACTGCACGCAGCGTGCCTGTCGGCGCCCGGCGTGCAGCCCGATCCAGATCACGCGACACCAGCTGCTGCACAGCCGCGGAAAGATCGCCCAGCAGGCCGCGCAGGCCTGCCAGCACCCGAGTGAAGTGGTTGTAGACCAGTACCGCCGGGATCGCCGCGACCAGACCGAGCGCTGTAGCCAGCAGCGCCTCGGCAATACCTGGCGCCACCACGGCAAGGTTGGTGGTATTGCTGTGGGCGATGCCGATGAAGCTGTTCATGATGCCCCACACGGTGCCGAACAGGCCTACGAACGGCGCCACCGCGCCAATGCTGGCAAGCACGCCGATGCCACGACGCTGGTTGCGTGCGGTCTCCAGTTCCAGGCGCTCCAGTCGTGATGCCACCCGCTCCTTGATCCCCTCGCGGTGATCAAGTTCCTGCGACAGATGCAGTTCGGTGCGCGCGAAATCCAGCATGGCTGCGGCGATGTTCTGCTGCAGTGCGGGCTCGCCGCCTGCGACCGGCAGGCTGGGTGCCGACAGCAGCACGCTTCGCGCCAGGCGCAGCGCGCGTGCCTGCCGGGCCAGTTCCCAGCCCTTGGCCAGCAGCACGGTCCAGGTGGCCAGCGAGGCCACGGCCAAGGCGATCATCACGCCCTTCACCACCACATCGGCGGCCAGGTACATGCCCCAGGGGGTCAGTGCGGGGGCGGCCATGGGAGCCAGATCAGCAGGCAGCATCGTCGGAGGTTCCATTGGAATCGGTAGAAGCAGTGCGACGGCGGGCAGCGCGCGGATCGGTGGCGTCGTCCACGCCCACCAGCGGCGCTGGATCGAAACGGGGTGCCGGTCGACTCAGGACATAACCGGCACTGACCGCAAAGAACAGGCCCACGCCCAGCAGCAGACGCCAGGACGGGTGTGCGCCCCAGCAGAACATCGCGAATCCCACCGCCATGCCGGCGCTGGCAAACGCCTTGCCTTTGCGCGATACCGCGCCCTGCTCACGCCACAGGCGCAGCGACGGACCGTAGCGCGGATGGGAAAGCAGCCGCTGTTCGAACCTGGGCGAACTGCGTGCGAAGCAGCCCACCGCCAGGATCAGGAAAATGGTGGTCGGCATGACCGGCAGCAGTGCGCCGATCACCCCCAGCGCGACCATCAACCAGCCGAGCGCGAACCAGAGCCAGCGCATCAATCGCGCGCCAGCGGGCGGTGCAGGTACATCAGGAGAACTCCACTTCAACATGGCCGTGCACGCTGCGGAACGCGGCATCGGCGGCATCGATCACTTCCTGTTCCTGTACCGGCGACAGCACCACTGCATCGAGAGCAGCAGTGAATTCGCGCCAATGCCGCGCGGCCCCATCGGGGTGTGCCGCCAGGTGACGAGCACCAAAGCTCCGATCCAGGCCGAGTGCAGCGGCCATCTTGTAGAGCACGGTGCCGCCCAGGTTGGAACCTTCGGCAACATACAACCAGCCCAACGCGGTCGGCAGCGGCAGGTCGTCGCGGAGGGCCGCGATGTCCTCGCCCGGCAGCGCCTGCTCCAGGTCCTGCAGGTCGCAGCGCACCTGCTGCAGGCGGCGACGCTCCGCCAGGTCCGGCAGCAATGCGTCCAGCGCAGGGCTGGCGTACAACGCGTCGATGCTGCGGTGGAAGCGGTACTGCACGCGCAGGAAGCGAGCGAAATTGCGGCGGTCGGCGAAGATGTCGCCGGCCATGATGCGCTTGTCGAGGGCGCCATGGCTGTCACGGGTGGCGGCCTTCAGCCGCACGCTGCGGCTGTCTTCGAGGGATGTCTGAACGGTCATCGGGAGTGCCAGGGAAAGCGTCCCCCTGTAGACGATCCTGGCGAGGGTTCCCCCAACCCTGCTTGCGTCGATAATGCAGGTTCCTTTCCATTGCCAGGGCACCACCGATGATCACCACCGAACCGCGCATGACCAACCTGTTCCTGCAGCTGGGCCTGGATGCCAGTGCCGAGGGCATTGCCCGGTTCATCGCCGACCATCAGCTGGCCGCCGGCGTGGAAGTGGCCGATGCCCCGTACTGGAACGAAGCCCAACGCCAGTTCCTGGCCGAATCGCTGCAGGCCGATGCGGCATGGACCACCGTGGTGGACGAACTGAATGAAGCGCTGCACGAAGCGGCGGTGAAGGCCGCGACCGGGCTGTAAGCGCCTGGCGGCAGCGCCGGGCATGGCCCGGCGCCCCCCAGTAGATCCACGCCATGCGTGGATGACCGGACCCGATGGGGCCAGATCCCTTTCCGCGGGAAAGGGATCCGACCCCTCCACCGGTGCAAGCGTGGAGGGTTGATCAATACCGCCAGGTAAAGGCCAGTCGCGCAGTCCGGCCAGGTGCGGGCATCACGCCCAGCGCCAGCGGATCCAGGTAGTAGCGGTCGGTCACGTTGTCCACGTTCGCTTCCACCGACAGCTGGTCGTTGAAGCTCCAGCTCGCAAACAGATCCACCAGTGTGGTCGGCCGGTACAGCTGCTGGATCGCCGACAGGCCGACGTTCCATTCCTTGTCCAGCTTGCTGATCGGGCCAGCGTTGTGGACCACGCGGGTGCCGAAGGTCAGCCGCTCGTCGAACAGGCGCGAGCCCAGGGTCAGGTTGACCATGTAGCGCGGCGGGTTCTGGGTGTTGCTGTAGGAGCCTTCGAAACCACCATCCACGCAGTCCGGCGTGCCGACCAGTTCCTCGATCCTGCGCTGGACACCGTAGGCGCGGCGTTCGGCCGCGATGTCCGGTGCGCAGGTCTTGGCCTTGAAGTAGTAGTGCGCCGACAGATCGGCAAACACCTTGCCGCTGTCATAGCTGGACTGGAACTCCATGCCCGACACCTTGAAGCGGTCGACGTTGCGGATCAGTCCGGCCGACAGGGTGCGGTAGTCGCGGGTGATCAGGTCATCGATGCGGGTATCGAAGTAGGCCAGCTTCAGCGCCAGGCGGTCACCGGCAGTGAACAGGTCGTGCTGGATCGTGCTCGCGCCCAGTTCCCAGCTGTGCGCACGCTCGGGCTTGAGTTCATCCACCGGCTTGGCCGCGGTGAACAGGCCGAGCGTGGTTTCGAACAGACTCGGCAGCTTGGTGCCTTCTGCGTACTTCAGGTAGACCATGCTGTCTTCGCTGAAACGGAAGGCCACACTGGCGGTCGGCGAGAACGCGCTGTCACGACGGCGGATCGGCTGCGACCAGGTCCAGCTCACCGGTACCTTCAGGTCCTCCGCGGCGTCAGCGTCATGGAAGTTCCAGCCACCGATGTCACCGACGGTGCCCTTCTTGTACGGGGAGGCCAGCAGCGACTCCTGGGTGAAGTTGCCGTTGGCGTCCGGATACCAGTTCAACAGGGCGATGCGCTTGGCCCGCCACGACGGCAGCTTGGGATTGCCGTTGAGCAGTTCGGTGTAGCGGTATTGACCCTGCACTTCGTATCCGTCCGGCGTGGCCAGGCGGTTGCGGTCATGCACGTCCACGCGGTTCCAGCGCCCACCCAGCAGCATCTCCCAGTGTTCGTCCGGTGCCCACTTCAGCGATGCCACCGCACTGTATTCCTTGCGCTCGGCATTGCGCAGGAAGCGGTTGTTGACCAGGTCGTCGTGCATGATCGGCCCGGAGCTGCCCGGGGCGATGTCCTCGTCGCTGTAGGACAGGCCGTAATCGAGGGTGAAGCGGCCGGCACTGCCGTCGAACACCGAGGTGTTGCTGGCGTCCAGGCCGAAGCGCTTCTGCCGCAACGGGTTGCGGTAGGCATCCTTGTAGCCGGGATTGCCACTGAAGCTGGGTGCGTCGTACCACTCGGTGCGGCGATCGAAGTACCAGGGGGTGATGCCGGTCAGGCTGTTGTACATCACGCTGTCGGCGTCGGTGTACCACGCGTTGACGCGCAGGTCGATCAGCTCGCTGTCCGGGTTGAACCGGTAGCGCAGGCTGTAGCTGTCCATGTCCACATGGCCCGGGTCCCACTGCGGCACGCGGTCGCGGTCGACGCGGATGATCTGCGACGCCATGATCTCGCCCGCAGTACCTTCGTAACGACGATAGCCCGCTTCCAGCGTCTGCGCGTCGTCGATGCGCCAGGTGCCCTTGAGCAGGGTCGACTTCGAGCGCGAGGAAGTGTTGAACACTTCGGTGCGTGGCGGATTCAGCGGCGCCAGCGTGCGACGGGTCTGCGGAAAGTCGTCATAGCCGTGCTTGCCGGAGAAGTAGTTGCCGTTGTCGCGGTATGCATAGGCGGCCACCAGGTCGAAGCGGTCCCAGTGACCGGCAGCGGCCACGTTGAAGAACTGGCTGCCGGTGGCACTACGATCGCTGCGCGGCGCGGCTTCGTAGCCGGGCAGGTTGTTGGCGCTGCCGTTGGCCAGCCCCCCGCGCACGCGCACGCCGACATCACGCCCCTCGCGCAGCACGTCATCGACATTCAGCGTTTCCATTTCGACCACGCCACCGATGCCGCCGGAGGCATTGGCCTGCAGGCTCGGGCCCTTGGTGATGGTCAGGCGCGAGATCAGGTCCGGGTCGAGATAGGTGCGCTGCGACTGGCCGGCATAGCCACGGTAGGTGTCCATGCTGGACTGGCCACCGTCGATGATGACCGGCACCCGGCTCTGGCCCTGGATGCCGCGGATGTTGACGTCGAAGCCGTTGCCCACGCGCGGATCGCCCGCAGTGACACCGGCCACGCCCTTGACGATGTCGCCGTTGGACGTGCCGCGGAAACGCTCCAGCGCGACGCGGCCGATGGTGGTGGTCGACCCCACGCTGCGGTAGCTGTCGAGCAGGCGCGCTTCATCGCTGACCGCACCGCCCTGCACGCGGTCTCCGGCCACGCTGAGGGTATCGGTGACGATCACGCCGCCCGTCTGTCCCGCCGCAGCGACCTCCAGCGTGACCGCATCGGCGCTTACCCGGCGCACGCTCAGGCCGCTGCCGCGCAGCAGGCGGGCGAGGGCCTCGTCGGCTGACAGCGTGCCACTGACCGGTTGCGAGATCACGCCCTTGGCCAGCGTGCTCGGATAGACCACCTGCACACCGGACTGGCGCATGTAGGCGCGCAGTGCATCGTCCAGCGGTTGGTCGGGAATATCAAAGTGCTGGGCCGCTGCCGGAGCAGCGCTGCTGGACTGCGCCATCACGGCGGGGGCGGCGGTTGCCAGGCCGGCGGCCAGCAACGCGATGCACAGACGGGACGGGCGCGGTGCGCGGCCCGGGCGGCGGAATTCGTACATGGGGGAACCTGTCAGAGAAGCGTGGCCGCGGGCGCGGCATCATCCGCGCATGCGCGGACCCAACGACGTACGTGGCGGCGGCGGGTACGTTCGTGGATGAGACGAGTGGCGGCGCGCTTTCCCCAAGACCGATGCGTTGCATCCGCTGCATCCGCGCCTGGCGTGGTACTACCGGTACACGATCGCCACGCCCAGCGGCAGGCGGGCGACCTGCAGGCCGGCGGTGGCCGCCAGTGCATCCAGTGCCTGCTCCGGATGATCGACGCGCAGCGCCGCGCTCACGGCTGGAATCATGGAAAGATCGCCGCGCACGAAGGTCGGCCCTGCGCGATAGCGGCCGACCGCGTGCACGGCGTCGGCCACACTGGCCTGCTCCAGCAGCAGTTCGCCCTGGCGCCAGGCGCCGACGCCATCCGCAGCAACGTCAGCCAGGCGCTGCACGCCTCGGTGCTCGCCATAGCTGGCACGTTGCCCCACCTGCAGATAGGTCCAGCCGCCATCGACAGGACTGGCCACGCGTACCCGGCCCTGCCCGACTTCGGTCTCCACCCCGGCCGCAACGTGGGCGACCGTGAAAGCTGTGGAGATGTCTTCCACTACACCGTTGCCAGCAGCAACGCTGAATCGCCTCTGCGCATCGGGCGCCACGTCGAACCAGGCGCGGCCACGCAGCAGTTCAACGCGACGGCGCTGGTCATCGAAGTGCACGGCGATCGCGCTGTCGGCATCGAGCACGGCGCGGCTGCCATCGGGCAGATGCACATCCTGCACCCGGTGGTCGCTGCGATGATCCGCCTGCAGGCGCAGCCAGGCATCGGGCCAGGCCACCAGCACCGCCAGCGCAGCGGCCGTGGCCATGGCCCAGCGCAGCCGCCTCGGACGGCGCGCTGCCTGCCTGCGTTCGGTGGCGGCCGGGCGCGGGCCCACACTGCGCCACAGCATGCGCTCATGCTCGAACGAACGCCGATTCGCGGGCTCGGCCAGCCACTGCTCGAACGCGTCCATGCGCGCGTCGCTGATATCGCCGGACGCCAGGCACACGATCCAGTCCCTGGCCTGTTCGGCCACGGCATCATCGGCGGTGCTGCGGGGTGTCGGGGGCGGGCTCATCGGCTGGCAGTGGACACGGTCAGAGGTGGGCGGAAGGACTAGAGCGCATGGGCGGCCTGCGAATCAAGACGCATGGCGGGTGTGCGCCCCCAAGCCGGATCGTTCATCGGCCACTGCGCGCCCAGGCAAGCCGCTGCAGCGCGGTGCGTACGTGGTTCTCCACCGTGGTCACCGACACACCGAGGCGCCGGGCGATGTCGGCCTGGCTCAGGCCCTGCAGACGATTGAGATGAAAGATGGTACGCGTCGGCTCGGGCAGGTGGCTGGCGGCATCAAGCACACGCTGCAGTTCATCCTGCGCCATCACCTGTTCCTCGGTGGAGATCTGCTCGTCCTCCTGCCACAGGTAGTGCTCGGCCAGCAGGCGGTTGCGGCGCGTCGATTCGCGGCCGTGGTCGGTGGCGAGGTTGATGGCCAATCGATAGAGATAGGCGCGCGGATTGTCGATGCCCTGGCTGCTGTCTACCCCACGCGCCTTGAACCAGACCGCCTGGATCACGTCTTCGGCCCCGCTGTCGCCGCCGAGGATGCGCTGCACGCGTCGCAGCAGTGCCGGTCGTTCGCGGATCAGCAGTTCGGTCAGGGTGAGGGCATTGGAGGACATGCGCGGAGCCAAGGGACGGACAGGGCGGCGCGCATGCTACTCCGTTAATGCGAATAAATCACGTTTGCATTCGCAATCATCGACGTCAAAGACAGTCTGTCAGCCCGTCATAGACGCTCCTGGTCGTACCGGGCAAGGGCGCGTGGATCGCCTCATCCCCGGAACCCACCTGCCAGACCTGCAGGAGCTGCTCCAACCGGGTTCCAGATGCCAGCGGCAGCACGCATGCATAGCTGCCAAGGTCGACATCGATCCGTCCTTCCTTCCGCACCCAGGTATCGCTGCCGGCGAAGGTCCAGATACAACTGCCGACCACACCTGTCGCTCGCTCCACCGAACAGCGCAGGCGCATGGCCCACAGGTTGTAGTACTGCCCCTCGCAGAACGTGTCGCCGCAGACATCATCGAACCCGCGCACCAGCATCCGTTCGGCGGCCAGGAACCGCTCCCGGCCGGTCGCTGGATCGGGATAGTCACGGGCGTCCACGAACGCCGGCGCGGCCTGCGCAGCGCCAACCACCATCAGACCGCAGAGCAGCCATCGTGCCGGGAAAGTGCGCATCAGGCGTCCCTCCCCTGCGCCCGCAGGCAGTCGGCAAGCCCGTCGAACAGCCCATGATCGAGCCCGGGCAGCGGTGCCATCAGCCCATCCGGCGCCTCCAGCGCGGCAAAGAAGGCTTCAACCGGCACCCCGGGCCGCATCTCCACCGGGCAGGTCCAGCGACCGTTGTCGACCTGCACCTGGCCGGTGTCACCCTGCACCACCAGTTCGCTGGCCGCCAGCACCCACACACACCGCTGCACCGTGCCCCGATGGGCCAGCACCGCACAACGGAACTCCATCACCCGGTAGTTGCTGTAATCGCCTTCGCAGAAGGTATCGGCGCACACACGGTCGAACGCCTGCGCAAGCGCTCCCTCAAGCGCGTAGGCCCTGTCCCACCCGGCCTCCCGGGTCGGGTAGTGGATCAGGTCGACATGCGTCCCGCGCGCGAGCGCGGCCAACGGAGCAAGCAACAGCAGGACGCCGCAGCGCCAACGATTCCAGTTCATGGCAGGTCTCCTCGGTTCAGGGTTCCAGCCTGCCCCGGCCGCCCGGCCGGCCCCATCGGGAAACCCCGGCCTGGCCGGTCGTCGGCTACCGCGACGGCCCGTCGGCGCCCCACCCTGCACAGCGACCGGCAAAGGCATAAAATGGAGGGCTATCCGTCTACATCCCCCACCTGGAGCACACCATGGGTCTGGAACTCGTCTCGCCCGGCAAGAACCCGCCGGAAGAAATCAACGTCATCATCGAGATCCCGAAGGATTCCGAGCCGGTGAAGTACGAAGTGGACAAGGAAACCGGCGCGATCTTCGTCGACCGCATCCTCTCCACCCCGATGCGCTACCCCTGCAACTACGGCTACGTGCCGAGCACCCTGTGCGGCGACGGCGATCCGGCCGACGTGCTGGTGGTGCTGCCGCTGCCGCTGGTCCCGGGTTCGGTGGTGCGTTGCCGCCCGGTCGGCGTGCTGAAGATGAGCGATGAGGCAGGCAGCGACGAGAAGATCCTGGCCGTGCCGGTCACCAAGGTGTTCGGCGGCTACGCGCACGTGGAAGACATCGAGCAGGTGTCCAGCCACTGGCTGGAGCGCATCGGCCACTTCTTCGAGCACTACAAGGACCTGGAGAAGGGCAAGTGGGTCAAGCTGGACGGTTGGGGCGGCGCGGCCGAGGCCAAGCAGATCCTGATCGAGGCGCACCAGCGCCACCTCGACAGCAAGGCCTGAGACTGAACAGCATTGCTCCGGCGCACGGCGTCGGAGCGATGCGGGTCACGTTTCATGACGGCGGCACATCACCTTTGCCGCCGTATTAGGTAAATTGCGTCACTTCACACGTCATCGACATCGACCGTCGAGACAGCCAGGGGAATGTGTCGTGCGTATTCTGCTTGTTGGGGATACAGCCAGCCTGCCGGCTGAGCTGACCGAATTCATTGCCGATCTTGGGGAAGACTGGCAGCCGTTGACCGCCACCGATGGCCATGCCGCAATGACCGCGGTCGCCACCCAGGGCGTGGACGCGGTGATCGTCTGCCCGCAGTTGCCCGATCTCAACGCGACCACGTTGCTGGGACAGATCCGCACCTTGCGCCCGGAGACCATCCGCATCGCACTGGTCGATGCACAGCATGGCAACCGGCCGCCGCCGGCACGCCTGATCGGGGTCGCCCATCGCTTCCTGCCATTGCCGCTGGCACCAGAAGTACTGCTGGAAGCATTGACCAGCCTGGAAGAGCTGCGCGAAGTGCTGGACAGCCCGCGCCTGCGCGATGCCATCGGCCGCATCGAGAAGCTGCCTTCGCCGCCGCACCTGTACCTGAGCCTGACCCAGGCACTGGAGCATGACGACGACGCCGACAGCGCCGATGTCGCCAAGCTGGTGGCCGCCGACCCGGCGATCGCGGCCAAGGTGCTGCAGCTTTCCAATTCGGCGTTCTTCAGCCAGGGCCGCACAATCGCCGACCTGCGCACCGCCGTGACCCGGCTGGGCCTGGCCACGCTGCGTGACCTGGTGCTGGCCAGTGAGGTGTTCTCCGCGCCTACCTTGTCCGGGGCCGAACGCAACTCGCTGCAGCAGCGTGCCTTGATGGCCTCGCGATTGGCCGCACGCCTGCTGCCCGACTCCAGCGCCGAACTCGGTGCCACCGCCGCCCTGCTGGCCGACATCGGCCTGCTGCTGCCGGGCGTACGCAACGAGCGCAGCGAACCGGAGCCGGCCGATGATGATCGCCCCGGGCATGCCGAAGCCGGCGCCTATCTGCTGGGCCTGTGGGGCCTGCCGATGCCGATCATCGAGGCGGTGGCGTTCCATCTGCAGCCGCAGCGCGCCAATACACGCAGCTTCTGGGTGACCGGTGCGGTGCACGTGGCACTGGCGCTGGTCAACGGTGACCCGGTGGATGAAGAGTATCTGCAGCGCGCCGGTGTGCTGAACAAGCTGCCGCAGTGGCGCGAGCACGCCAACAGCCTGATGGGGCTGGTGCCGAGCGAGGCCTGAGGCACAGCGTCAGGCGGGTACGAAGGGGACGAAAGGCAGGCCGTGTGGCCTGCCTTTTTTCGTTGTGCCGGACGTTCATCCACGCATGGCGTGGATCTACTGGAAGTGATCGGAAGTTCATCCACGCATGGCGTGGATCTACTGGAAACGGCCGGAGGCTGCTTGGCACGGGCATGAATCAACCGTCGGTGACCGGAGGATCGGCGCGCGCGGCGTGGACAGCCGCGCTGCTCGACCGCACAAACAAGAAGGGCGGACCTTGCGGCCCGCCCTCCTCTTTCTGCTGTCACGCTTCGATGGATCAGAAGCGCTGGGTGTACTTCATGTAGTAGTAGCGACCGATGTCGAAGCCACCGTAGTAGGAGAAGCTCGAGTTCGGCTGGCTGTACATGACCGGGCCTTCGTGGTTGAACACGTTGTTGGCACCGACCGAGACCGTGGCCTGCCACGGCAGGGTGTAACGCACCTGCACATCGTGGAAGGTGTTCGAACCGACCTTGCGGGTCGGCTGGCCCAAGGTGTAGGCCGAGTTGAAGTCAGGCAGGTTGCACTCGGTGTCGTAGGAGCACGGCTCCTTCATGCTCGAGTAGTAACGCACGGCCCAGTTGACGCCCAGGTTGCCCAGGCTCCAATCGACATTCAGGTTCGAGCGGACGCGGAAGTTCGCACCCCAGTCGCCGGTTGCCCAGCTGGTGTGCTGCTCGACCGGAGTCTCGGCTTCATTGTCGCGCTTGTACTCGAGGTAGTCGACGTAGGTGGTCTTCCAGTCAACCACGATCTTGCCGAAGGAGAACTCCGGCAGGCGGTACTTGATGCCCAGGTCGTAACCTGCGGTTTCCTGGTAACCACCGTTGATCAGGGTACGGGTAACGTCGACCACCTGGTTGACGGTGCGGCCTTCGGTACCGCGGCTGAAGCGGTCACACGCCGACGCCACGCCCAGCACGTAGCACTGGTTGAGGATCGAGGTCACCGACTCGGCGGCGATCACGTTGTTGATGCGGATCTTCCACCAGTCCAGGCTGACGTCCAGGCCCTGCACGAAGTTCGGGCTGTAGACCAGGCCGGCAGTCCAGGTCTTGGAGGTTTCCGGCTGCAGTTCCGGGTTGGAACCCGACTCGAAGGCGCTGTAGGACTGGGTGCCCGGGCCGGTCGACTGTGCGCCACCGGAGGTGATCTGGCGGAAGTTCGCCGGAACGCCACGTGCGCCGCAGGCCGCGGCAACCGACGGATTGCGCGAAGCCGAGCCGAAGCTGCTGTCGCACGGATCGGTGTAGGCGTCGAAGGTCTGCGAGGTGCCGCCGTACATGTTGGCGATATTCGGCGCGCGGAAGCCCGTCGAATAGGTCGCACGCACCAGCAGGTCGTCGATCGGCTTCCACTTCAGGCCGAACTTGCTGTTGATGGTGTCGCCGAAGGTGTTGTAGTCCGAATAGCGACCGGCCATGTCGAGCGACAGTTCCTTGGCGAACGGCATGTCGGCCAGCACCGGCACGTTCAGTTCGACGTAGAACTCGTCGAGCTTGTAGCTGCCCTTGGTCGGTGCGCCGGCCAGGTCGGTGCTCAGGCCCGACTGCAGCAGTGCATCCGGGTTGTACTCACCGCTTTCCTGGCGGTGCTCGTAACCGGCAGCGATGGCCAGGTCACCGGCCGGCAGCGTGAACAGCGAACCGGAGATGTTGGCGCTGTAGGCCTTGGTGGTGTTGGTGTAGGTGTCGTGGCTCGGCAGGAACAGGTAGGCCTGCAGTGCCGGGTCAGCCAGCGAACCGTTGCCGGTGGAGCCGTACGGTGCGAGCGGGTTCCACGGGGTGCAACCGGCGATCACCTTGCCCGGGGTGCCGCAACGGGCAACGTCGCCGTCCATGAAGGACGGGCCGACGGCGTTCTGCACGTTCGGGATGAACAGGTTGCCGGTGCCGGTCTTGACGCCCTTGTTCTGGTTGTAGACGTAGCCCACGTCCCAGTCCCAGAACTTGTCGGCGAACTCGAACGAACCTTCCAGGCCGGCCGAGAAGCGGAAGGTTTCCTGCTCGGATTCGGTCTGGCGCGGGAACTCGGAGGTGCGACGGATGAAGTTCGCGTCCTTGCCCAGCGGGTTGTAGATGCTGTCGGCCGACAGCGGGGTGCCGTAGACCTCGGACTGGTACGGGTAGCCGGCAATCTGCGAGGTCGCGGTGCGCTTGGTGTACAGCACGTTCGCGGTGGCGCGGATGTTGTCGGTCAGGTCGTAGTTGCCGTTGGCAAACACCGAGCGACGGGTCAGCTTGTTCTGCAGCCACATTTCCTGGCTGGCATTGGTGTAGTCGGCGGTGCCGAACTCACGGAAGTCGCCCATGCCGTTGCCGGCACCGGTATTGGCACGGGTGTACCAGATATCGTCGTTGGCGTCCTTCGGGGTACCCATGTCGTCGATCAGCACGCCCTGGTTCGACGCCGGCGACCAGCCATTGGCATCGTCGTCGGTCGGGAACGGGTGGAAGCGGCCGTTCGGGTAGCGGCTGAAGGAACGATCCTTGGCCTGGACCTCGTCTTCCTTGCTGTACTCGGCGCCGAAGGTGATCGAACCGCGCTCACCGGTCTGGCCGTAGACGAAGTTGTAGACCTGCTTCTGGCCGTCGCCCTGGCCGTACTGGCCACCGTAGACGCTGGCTTCCAGGCCGTCGAAGTTCTTGCGGGTGATGATGTTGACCACGCCGGCAATGGCGTCGGAACCATAGATGGCCGATGCACCGTCGGTCAGCACTTCGATGCGTTCCACGACCGAGGTCGGGATCGAGGCCAGGTCGGTGTAGCCGCCGGTGCTGGTGCCCATGCGCTTGCCGTCCAGCAGCACCAGGGTGCGCTCCGGGCCGAGGTTGCGCAGGTCGACGTACTGGCCGCCGACTTCTTCGCCCGAAGACAGGGCATCGGCGCGGCTGATCGCCGGCGAACCGGTCGCCGACAGGTTCTGGACGATGTCGGCAACGCTGGTGAAGCCCTGCTTTTCAATGTCGGCGCGCTGCAGCGCGATCACCGGCTGCGCGGTTTCCATGCTCGCCTGGCGGATGCGCGAACCGGTGACCGAAATGCGGTCCAGGTCGGTCGTGCCGCCGGCAGCTGCGTCCTGCGCCGAAGCGAAGGACGGTGCCAAGGCAAGCGCAATGCCGGCCGGCAGCAAGCCGAGCCGCACTGCGGGAATACGAACGTTCATCAATCTCTCCAAGGTACGTGTTAGTAGCGTGTTAAAACGCCGTAGCACGTTACGATTGCGTTGCAGCGCTGTATTTGCGCGACACAACCGGAGACTTTGCGGAGTGTGGCGGAAGCTGTCCGTCATTCTCGCGGAAGCGCGAGGCGGACTGGCCGTAGCGGGCGCGGAAGGCACGCGCGAAGCTGCAGCAGTTGTCGAAACCGCTGGCGGCAGCGACTTCGCCGACCATCATGTCGGTATCGCGCAGCAGATCGGCCGCACGTTCGAGGCGCAACCGTGCCGAAAGCGACTGCGGGCTTTCCTCGTACAGGCTCTGGAACGTCTTGGAGAGATACCAGCTGGAGAAGTTGGTCAGCTCGGCCAGTTCGCCGATGCGCACCACACGGTGGCTGTTGCCTTCCAGATACAGGCGCGCGCGCTGCATGCGACCAAACACCTGGCGCTTGCGGCTGCGCGAGCGGCCCGGGCAACGCTGTACGTTGTCGGCCAGGCTGCGCTGCAGACCGGCCAGATGCAGCAGCAACGGACGCAGTGCCTGCGCCGGCTGCCCGCTGGCGAGGGCATCACGCCACAGGCGCAGCGCCACCCGCGCATCAGCACGGTTCATCTGGCCACGACCGGCGTACAGGCCGCAGTCGGCCATTTCGGTCAGCACGCGCAGCGCTTCCACGTTCAGGTTCATGCCCACGCACAAGCCGTTGCGTCCGGCCTGGACCAGCGGCCTGGACTCCTTCTCGAACGCGATCCACTCGCCCTGGCGAAGCCGGAACCGCCCTTCCTTGGCTTCCACCCACGAGGTGCCGCGCACCTGCATCCAGACGCTGAAACTGGTGCCGGCGGTCTGCAGGCTGCCGAGGCGGGCAACCCCCATGCAGGTCGGCGCGACATCGTCGATCGCCTTGTCCAGGGATACGGTTTGGCCACGGTCGGCCAGCGAGAGTTGACGCATAGGGGCACCACGGATTTGCCAAGTACAGGCCTCCGTTTTGCCAAATAAGGTGACAGCGCGTCAGGAAAGACTGCCGAGATCGCCACGAATTCGCGGCGAGATCGTCACGAAGAAATTACGAAGGCCCTTTCTCGTTCAAGATCAATAATTTGGAGAATGCCGGGAACAGTGCGGGCGGTTGTTCGGGCAGTCGCATCACACCGATGTCGGCACCATCGCTGATGGCCAGGGCCAGGTACAGGCTGTTTCCGTCGGCACTGGCGCTCAGTCCATTGCCCGCGCTCAGCCGCTGGGCGTCCAGGCAACGCTCGGCTTCTTCGCGTCCGGACTGGATACGGACCAGGGTCGTGCCGCAGCTGGCACTGCTGCCCAGGTAGTCGATGCTGCCGTTGCCGGCCACTGTCCAGGTCCGGTAGCGCCAACGGCTGGGCCGGTCCTCACTGACCTGCTGCACGCTGGCAGGGGTCAACGCCGCGTCCACCGACCACAGCCCACCGGCTGCCAGCCGGGTGAACAGCACCCGCCCGGTACTGCGGTCGAAGCGCGCCTGCGATACGCCTTCCAGGCTGGCCAACCGCCGCCATGGCTGCGCGCTGCGGTCGAACAGGCTCAAGCGGGTGTGCTGGTCGGCATCACGTTCGACCACCAGCAACTGCTCCGCGTCTGCGCCGTACAACGCCTGCAATGGCTGCTCGGCGGGAACCGGAAGGCGATGCAGCTGTTCATCGCGCGGTGCGATCTCGTAGACAACCGCTTCGCCATGCTCATCGCGGCCCACCACCAGCAGATGCCGGCTGTCGGCCGACCAGTCGGGCGCCTGCCGTGCCTCGGGCTTCAGCCCCTCGATCGGCCGCAGCGACTCCGGCCGCTGCATGTCGGCCCACCACAGGGCGAAGCTGCCGGAACGATCGGAACTGAACACCAGTTGCCGCCCATCCGGTGCCACCATCGGTTGCCCGTCGCGGCCACTGGAGGCGAACAGGCGCTCACCGGCACCGCCCTGCGCGGGCATCCTGAACACCCCGAACTGCGCGCGCCGATGCACGAACGCCAGCATGTCACCGCGGCGGGACACTGCCGGCCACTGCGCATCGTCGAGCCCAGCGTCGCGCAACGTGCGGCGCTCGACGTCGAGGTAGTACAGGCGTGCTTCGCTGTCCACGCGGCGACCGAACACGATATGCCGACCGTCGCCCAGCCACGCCCAACCACGCAGTTCGGCCGATTCGGTGGTCAACTGCTCGGGCGTGCCGCCGCTGGCAGGCATCCGCCACAGGTCGCCCAGCTGAGGGTTGCGGACAAACACCAGCCATCGGCCATCCGGGGAATAGCGCGGGGCGTAGTCGAAATCATCCTCGTCGACAGCGTACTCCAGCGCACGCCATTGGCCGGTGGCCAGATCGAGCACGCGGATGCCGCGATGGGCATAGCGACCGACCATGCTGCCGAAGACCAGACCACGACCATCGGGCGTCCAGTCGAAACTGAGCAGCTCGGTGCCGTCGCAGCGCGTGGCCTGGCGCACGGCGCCGCCGGTGGCGCTGGCGATCAGCACCTGGCAGCTGGCATCGGCACCAAAGCGGGCGAAGGCGATTTCGCGGCCATCGGGCGACCAGTTCGGGAAGCGGTCGCTGGCACCTGCCGGTGGCGATAGCAGCTGGCGCGCGGGGGCATTGCCGGAGGTCTGCACCTTGATGGCGTTGCCGCCGGTGCCATCGTCGTTGGCGCCTTCGTAGGCGACCTGCGATCCATCAGGAGAAAGTGTGGGATAGGTCTCAAAACCGGCCGTCGCGGTAATCAATCGATACGGCCGCTCAGGGCTTCCGATCACCCGCGTGCCGTTCTCCACTGCCGCATCCACCGGAGAATTCACCGGCGCCGGGCGGCGCAGCAGCAGTACGCTCAACACCACCAGCGCAAGCAGCATCACCACGCCCAGTGCCAGCAGCAGGCGACGGCGCAGACGGCGCCAGCGGCGGCTTCCGCGTTCAACCACCGGCACGCCGGCGGGAGCTACGGCATCCGGCGCAGGCGGCTGTGATGCGGTCGAGTCCTCTGCAACGGCGATCGCATCGGTCTCGTGGTCCGCCAGCGGCTGCACCGGCACAAGCAGGCGGTAACCGGTCTTGGCGATGGTTTCGATGTACGCCTGGCCGTTGTCGTCGTCGACGCTGAACGCCTTGCGCAGCTGGGTCACGGCCTGGGTCAGCACATCGTTGGTCGGCAGCGTGTCCGGCCACACTTCGGCGAACAGCTCGTCACGGGTCACCACCCGCCCCGGCTGCCGCATCAACACGCGCAGCACGCCCAGCGACTTGGGCGTCAAACGGCGTGTACGGCGGGCACCGGCGACTTCGACCTCACGCGAGGACAAAGTAACGATGCACTCACCGACGCGGACGCGGTCGGATTCAGGCGACTGGATTTCGCTGTTGATCATTCGTTGCTATGGGGCTGAAACAGGCCGCAAACACTGTTCACCATCGATCCCTTCCCATCCTTGGCACAGCAAGAAGCCAGATTCCGCACAAAGCATCGGCGCATACCGCAAAAAAAACGAAGCCTCCGGATATTAGCCTATGCGAGTTACCTCGCCTATCGCGTGGTCGACATCAGGCTCTCTCTCGCCGACGCATTCACATAATACGCATCATCATTCGCGCCCTTTTGGGCGCGATATTTTTATCTGGCGTTCATTTTCAGAAGCGTTTCAGCATGGTCAGGCCAACCAGCCGCGAAACCACCAGCGCTACGTACATGACGCCGGAAAACTGCTCCAGCATTACCAGCGCGCGGGCCTGCGGATGCAGTGGCACGACGTCGCTGAGACCTACCCCCGACAATAAGCTGAAGCTCAGATAAAGCAGCTCCATCCATGTGCGCTGCGCGCCGCCACTGGCGCCCTGGAAACTGCCCGGATACCACTGCTGACATACGGCAAAGGTAAAAGCGAATGCCCATGCCAGCAGAGTGAACGTGGCACCGGCGGCGAACAGCTCGTCGCGCGTCACTTTGTGGTCCTGCAGCATGTAAGCGATCAGCGCACCGGCGGTGTAGAAATACAGCAGGCTTTCCAGCAGCTGCGCGGTGATGCCCAGTGCAGGCCGGTCGAGCAGGGCCGCCGAAAGGGAAAACACCACCGCCGGGATGGCCAGCACCAACGCCAGCCATGTCCCCAGCGGGCTGCGCTGCACCACCCACAGTGCCAGGCCGAGCACGGCCATGCCGAATACGCCTACTGCCGCGCGCCCGGCAGCAGTTTCGTCCAGCGCCGGGTACAGCAGCACCGACAACAGCTGTGCGCCGAGCAGCCAGGCAGAGGGATGACGGCGGGCGATGGCCAGCCAGCGGGTGGTGACGGCAATGGGCATGGTTCCGTGTCCCCGGGGAACGATGGGGCGAGGATAGCGGCATGTCGGTGAGTTGGGTGACTGGACGGTGCCGGGCATGACCCGGCACTGCCCATCTGCGATCAGCCCTGCTGGTACACCTCGGCGCCGGCCGCCCGGAACTGCTCGGACTTTTCCTGCATGCCCTTCTCGGCGTACTCGCGCACGTCCTGGGTGATCTTCATCG
Source organism: Stenotrophomonas sp. 1337 (assembly GCF_031455455.1). Taxonomy (NCBI): domain Bacteria; kingdom Pseudomonadati; phylum Pseudomonadota; class Gammaproteobacteria; order Lysobacterales; family Lysobacteraceae; genus Stenotrophomonas; species Stenotrophomonas sp. 1337. The sequence continues at coordinate 47,119 of NZ_JAVDSR010000019.1, forward strand.
AACAGAAATGCGGGCCGCACATCGAACAGAAGTGGGCCAGCTTGTGCGCGTCCTTGGGCAGGGTCTCGTCGTGGAATTCCTTGGCCTTCTCCGGGTCCAGGCCGAGGTGGAACTGGTCTTCCCAGCGGAATTCGAAGCGTGCCTTGCTCAGCGCGTTGTCACGCACCTGCGCCCCCGGATGCCCCTTGGCCAGGTCAGCAGCATGGGCGGCGATGCGATAGGCCATGATGCCGTCGCGCACGTCCTGCCGGTTGGGCAGGCCCAGATGCTCCTTCGGCGTGACGTAGCAGAGCATGGCAGTGCCGAACCAACCGATCATCGCCGCACCGATCGCGCTGGTGATGTGGTCGTACCCCGGTGCGATGTCGGTGGTCAGCGGGCCAAGCGTGTAGAACGGCGCCTCGCCGCACTCGCGCAGCTGCTTGTCCATGTTCTCCTTGATCAGCTGCATCGGCACATGGCCGGGGCCTTCGATCATGGTCTGCACGTCGTGCTTCCACGCAATCTTCGTCAACTCGCCCAGCGTCTCCAGCTCGCCGAACTGCGCCGCATCGTTGGCATCGGCAATGCAGCCAGGACGCAGGCCGTCACCCAGCGAGAAGGTCACGTCGTAGGCCTTCATGATTTCGCAGATGTCTTCGAAATGCGTGTAGAGGAAGTTTTCCTTGTGGTGGGCCAGGCACCACTTGGCCATGATCGAACCGCCGCGGCTGACGATGCCGGTAACACGCCTGGCGGTGAGTGGCACATAGCGCAGCAGTACCCCGGCATGGATGGTGAAGTAGTCCACGCCCTGCTCTGCCTGTTCGATCAGGGTGTCGCGGAAAATCTCCCAGGTCAGCGCTTCGGCGCGGCCGTCGACCTTCTCCAGCGCCTGGTAGATCGGCACCGTACCGATCGCCACCGGCGAATTGCGGATGATCCATTCGCGCGTTTCATGGATGTGCTTGCCGGTGGACAGGTCCATCACCGTGTCGCCGCCCCAGCGGATCGCCCACACCAGCTTTTCCACTTCCTCGGCAATGCCCGAGGACACCGCGCTGTTGCCGATGTTGGCGTTGATCTTGGTCAGGAAGTTGCGGCCGATGATCATCGGCTCGCTTTCCGGGTGATTGATGTTGTTGGGCAGCACCGCACGGCCGCGGGCGATTTCCTCGCGCACGAATTCCGGGGTGATGATCTGCTGGATCGACGCACCGAATGCCTCGCCAGGATGCTGCTGCAGCAGTGAGGCATCGCGGATCGCTTCCAGCCGCTGGTTTTCGCGGATTGCCACGAATTCCATTTCCGGAGTGATGATGCCGCGGCGCGCATAGTGCATCTGGGTGACGTTGGCGCCGGCCCGCGCGCGACGTGGCAGGCTGCGCGCGGGAAAACGCACCGGGTCCAGCTTCGGATCATGTTCGCGCGCGCGGCCGAACGAGGAGCTGAGGCCGTCGAGCTGTTCGGTGTCGTTGCGCTCCTCCACCCAGCCACGGCGCAGTGCCGGCAGGCCCGCAGACAGGTCGATGCGCACGTCCGGATCGGTGTACGGGCCGGAGGTGTCGTAGACGGTGACCGGTGCGTTCTCTTCGCCACCGAACACGGTCGGCGTGCGGGTCAGCGCGATCTCGCGCATCGGCACCTGCAGGTCCCGGCGCGAGCCAGGCACGTGGATCTTGCGCGAGCCGGGAATGGGCCGGGTCACGGATTCGGAGAGTTGCTGGGCCTGTTGCTGCAGGGCGGAGAGCTGTGCGTTCATCGGGCATCGTCCAGGAAGGTCAGGGACGAAGCGGCGGCGCACTGCCACCGCGCCCGGACGGCACCAAGGCGCTCCCTGGGCAGGTTCCGGGTACGGCTGCATTGCAAAGCTTCCCTACGCCGGTATGAGCCGGATCAGGTTCCAAGGGACTATCTCAACCGTGGCCACAAGGCCGCGGTACCCCCGCTTCTTGGTGGGCATTAGAGCATAGAAACCACTCGGCCTCCTGGCCGTTCATCCACGCAGGGCGCAGATCTGCCGCAGCCGCGTTAACAGAACCGTGACGTCGCATTCAGTAACGTGCACGCGCGCCGCACCGTTGCACGTGGCGCTTTCCCTGCCGCCATCGCGGTGCCTGTCCGGTGCGCGCACACTGTCGCCGGCCTACTCCCTGCAAGCTTTCGCTCGCTCCCCTCAATCCCTTGATCGGAGAAGCTCCTTCATGGTGTTTCGCATTTCCATCGCACTGGTGCTTGCCCTGGTGCTGCTGGCCGGCCTCGCGCCCGGCCCCTTCAATACCGTCGTGCAGGCGGCGCTGGCTGATGTCATCCGCAGCGTCGGTTGGCTGTACCTGCTGGTGGTGTTCCTGGCGCTGGTGTTCCTGATGTACCTGGCCTTCGGCCGCTTCGGCAACCTGCGCATCGGTGGCGAAGACGCCGAACCCGAATTTTCGCGCGCCAGCTGGATGTCGATGCTGTTCGCCGCCGGCATGGGCATCGGCCTGGTGTTCTGGGGCGCGGCCGAGCCGATCTCACACTTCACCAAGCCACCGGAAGGCATTGCGCCACAGAGCATGGATGCCGCGCGTGCCGCCATGCGCTACGTGTTCTTCCACTGGGGCCTGCATCCGTGGGCGATCTATGCGCTGATCGGTCTGGCGATGGCCTGGTTCCAGTTCAACCGCAACGGCGGTGGCCAGATCAGCGACATGCTGCAGCCGATCATCGGCCGCCACCATCGCGGTTGGATCGGAAAGGTGGTCAACATCTCCGCCGTGGTCGCCACCGCGGTCGGCGTAGCCACGGCACTGGGTTTCGGTACGGTGCAGATCGCCGCCGGCGTAGAACGGGTGTTCGGGTTGCACGCAGGCATACCGCTGCAGCTGACCATCATCGCAGTGGCGTTCGTGCTGTACATGGCCTCCTCGCTGAGTGGCGTGGGCCGCGGCATGAAGTGGTTGTCCAACGTCAATCTGGCGTTGGCGGCATTGCTGCTGGCACTGGTGCTGGTGCTCGGCCCGACCGGCGCCATCTTCAACACCTTCACCACCACGCTGGGCTCCTACCTCAACCAGCTGGTGACCATGAGCCTGCGCATGTCGCCGTTCTCGTCCAGCACCTGGGTGGCGGACTGGACGATCTTCTACTGGGCGTGGTGGATTTCCTGGGCACCGTTTGTCGGTTCCTTCATCGCGCGCATCTCGCGCGGACGCAGCGTGCGCGAGTTCGTGGTGGGTGTGGTGCTTGCGCCAACCCTGTTGGGCTTCTTCTGGTTCTCGGTCTTCGGTGGCACCGCAATCTGGTCGCAGATCTTCGGCCACGCCGACCTGGTGCAGGCGCTGGGCAACGGCTATGAGACGGTGCTGTTCACCCTGTTCGACAGCCTGCCACTGCCGTTGCTGCTGTCGAGCATCGCACTGGTATTGTTGATGATCTTCTTCGTGACCTCGGCCGATTCGGCGGTACTGGTACTGGCCACGATGTCCACCGACGATGCGGGTGAGCCATCGCGCAGGCACAAGATTGCGTGGGGTGTGGGCATCGCACTGATCGCGGGCGCATTGCTGCTGGCGGGTGGTCTGGAGGCGTTGCAGGGCATGATCACGATTGCGGCGTTGCCATTCGCGCTGCTGATGGTGCTGGTGATGGTGTCGCTGTACCGGGTGCTGGACCAGGAGTACACGCGGGAGCGGCGGCAGGCGCAGCGCCAGCGACGCATGATCGATGCGTGGATCGCACGCGAGATGGCGGCGCAGGAAGAGACCCAGGCGGAGGCGGCACGCGCGCAGGATCAGGATTGAGGGTGTTTTGCAGCCTGCGGCTGCACCGCTTTTTTCAGGCAAAGGCAACGGCCAAAGCCAAGGCGGCTCTGGGTTGCTGCTTGCCTGGCAGGGAGGGGGCCGATGGCGGGACACGCCGCAAGTACGTCCCTGTAGGCTCGGCCACGGCATCCATGCCGTGGACGGTCCCGCCATCGGCCCCCTCCCCGCCTCCGACAATTTCCCGGTGACGGTTGGTGGATCCACGCCATGCGTGGATGAAGGTGTATCGGAAAACAAGGAGGGGTCGGATCCGTTTTCCAAAGGAAAACGGATCCGACCCCAACCATCAGCACGCGGCTGTTGCTGCTGCCTTTGCTTTTGATCTTCTTCTTTCTCTTGCTGCGGTGGCGGCCACAGGAAACTGTCCGTGGCCGGGTGGGTAGGTTGGCTGGGGGCGTGAGCGCCATGGATGGCGCGCCCGAGCCTACAAGGACGTACTTGCGGCGTCCCCCAGGCAACCTACCCACCCGGCCAACCACAGCATTGCTGCCACCACCGCAGAGGGGGCTCAGCCCGTTGGCCGGGAAACCTCAGTAGCCCGCCGCCTGCCCATCCTTGCGGCTCTCCGACGCGCCGTAATACACGCCGGTTTCCGGATCACGCAGGATCGCCTGATAACCACCATACGGACCATCGGCGAACACCACCCGGTGCCCCTTGCGCATCAGCGCCCGCACCGTCTCGTACGGGAACCCGGTTTCCAGATTGACCTCGCCACCATCAGTCATCGCCGTCGCCTGCCCGGTCGGTTCGGTCGATCCCTCATGCTGGATGCGGGGTGCATCACCGGCCTCCTGCAGGTTCATGCCGAAGTCCACCAGGTTCATCACGATCTGTGCGTGCCCCTGCGGCTGCATCGCACCGCCCATCACGCCGAAACTTGCATAAGGCTTGCCGCCCTTGGTGATGAAGGCCGGAATGATGGTCTGGAAGGGACGCTTGCCCGGTGCGTAACCGTTGGGATGGTTCTTCTGCAGCACGAACATCTCGCCGCGATCCTGCAGGATGAAGCCCAGCCCCGGCGGGGCCATGCCGCTGCCCATGCCGCGGTAGTTGGACTGGATCAGTGACACCATCATGCCGTCGGCATCGGCCACGGTCATGTAGATCGTGTCGCCCTCTTCCAGCTGCTTGGGCGTGCCCGGCTGCACTTCCTTCAGCGCCTTGTCCATCGAAATCAGCGCGCGACGCTGCGCTGCGTACTCCTTGGAAATCAGCTTCTGTACCGGCGCGGGCTGGAACGCCATGTCGGCGTAGAAGCGCGCACGATCGGCGAAGGCCAGCTTCTTGGCTTCCACGAACAGATGCACGTGCTCGGGTGAGCCGAACGGAATCTTCGAGAAGTCGTAGCCTTCCAGTACGTTGAGGATCTGCAGCGCGGCGATGCCCTGGCTGTTGGGCGGCAGCTCCCACACGTCGTAGCCGCGGTAGTTGCTGCTGACCGGCTCGACCCACTCGCCATGATGGTCGGCCATGTCCTGGTAGCTCAGGTAGCCGCCGTTCTTCTTGAAGTAATCGCCGATGGTGTGGGCGATGTCGCCCTTGTAGAAGGCATCACGGCCGCCGTCGGCAATCTTCTGCAGGGTGTCGGCAAGGTTGGGGTTCTTCCACATCTCGCCCTTGCGCGGCGCGTGGCCATCGATCGTGAACTGTTCCTTGAAACCCGGATACTGCGACAGCTTCGGCACCGAGCGATCCCAGTAATAGGCAATCACTTCGGCAACGGGATGACCGTCGCGCGCGTAGCGGATGGCCGGGGCCAGGTTGTCGGCCATCGGCTTGCGGCCGAAGCGCTCGTGCAGCGCGAACCAGCCATCAACCGCGCCCGGCACCGATACCGGCAGCGGGCCGGTCGCGGGGATCTCCTTCAGGCCACGACGCTGGAACTCGGCCAGGGTGAGTGACTTCGGCGAACGGCCCGAGCCGTTGTAGCCGTAGAGCTTCTGCGTCTTCGGGTCCCACACGATGGCGAACAGGTCGCCGCCGACGCCATTGCCAGTCGGCTCCATCAACCCCAGCGCTGCGTTGGCCGCAATGGCGGCATCGACGGCTGAGCCACCGGCCTTCATCACGTCCAGCGCGATCTGGGTAGCCAGCGGCTGCGAGGTGGCGGCCATCGCATGCGGGGCGATCACCTCCGAACGGGTGGCGAAGGTGTGGCCGGTAATGCGGTCGGCGGCCTGGGACAGCATGGGCACGGCAGCCAGCACGGCAGCTGCCAGCAGGGAACGGGCAAGACGTCGGGACACGGTCAGGTTCCGAGGGAAGGGGTGGTGACCCGATCTTCGCCGCTACCGCGACCGGGGGCCATCGGGCATAGGTCATGGGGCGCCTCATGGAGCCACGTGCGCCATTGCCACGAACGCATCGCAATGCGCGCGGAACCTCCCGCGGCACACGGGGCGCTGCACGACCCGGCGAGCGCAGCTGGTATCGCCGGAATCCGCGCAAAAAACCCGTTGAAAAGAGTGAATTCGGGTTCACCGAAACACTTTCAGCAGCAACCATCCTTGTGCCACAAGCGATTGCACTGCATGCAGCGGAAACTGACGGAAATAGTGCTGCGAGGGTTGACACAGCGGAAATGGCTGTGGTTTTCTCGATCACATGTTGCATCACAACACACCACCGCGAACCCACATCGAAGCCGCCGATACCGGCGCCGCCTCGCTGCGTTCGATTCTTGTGCTCGTACTTATTACCCAACCAACAGGTGCGGGACGAGCCAGCGTGTAAGCAACAAACACACCGGAACTCTTCAAAAACCCGCACCCGCCCAGGTGCGGGTTTTTTCATTTCAGGACCTGGTTTCAGACGCAACCACCATGACCACCGCCTCCTCCACAACCTGGACCTGCTGCACCACGAACCCTCGTGGTGGCAGTACCTGTGCGATGCGCGGCGCTGCCCTCCCCGCTTTTCCCTGACCGGCCGGTACGTCGCTTCGACTGCCGGCCGTCTTTTTTCTTCCCACCCGCAAGGAACCTCCCCCATGAGCACCAACGAACTGCCCCAGACCAAGACCGCCGTCATCGGCTACGGCAGCCAGGGCCGCGCGCACGCGCTGAACCTGCGTGAATCCGGCTTCGATGTGGTGGTAGGCCTGCGTCCGGGCGGCCCCACCGAGGTCAAGGCACAGGCCGATGGCTTCACCGTGAAGGCACCGGCCGATGCGGTGAAGGATGCCGACCTGGTCGCGGTGCTGACCCCGGACATGGTGCAGAAGAAGCTGTACGAGGACGTGCTGGCGTCGAACATGAAGCAGGGCGCGGTGCTGCTGTTCGCGCATGGTCTGAACGTGCACTTCGACATGATCAAGCCGCGCGAAGACCTGGACGTCGTGCTGGTCGCACCGAAGGGCCCGGGTGCACTGGTCCGTCGCGAATATGAGATCGGCCGCGGTGTGCCATGCATCTGGGCGGTCTACCAGGACAAGAGCGGCAAGGCCGCCGAGTACGCGCTCGCCTATGCGGCCGGCCTGGGTGGTGCGCGCGCCAACCTGATCCAGACCACCTTCAAGGAAGAAACCGAAACCGATCTGTTCGGCGAGCAGGCGGTGCTGTGCGGCGGCGCTTCGGCACTGGTGCAGGCGGGCTTCGAGACGCTGGTCGAAGCCGGTTACCAGCCGGAAATCGCCTACTACGAAGTGCTGCACGAACTGAAGCTGATCGTCGACCTGTTCTACGAAGGCGGCATCTCGCGGATGCTGGAGTTCATCTCCGAGACCGCGCAGTACGGCGACTACGTCAGCGGCCCGCGGGTGATCGACGCCGGTACCAAGGCGCGCATGAAGGAAGTGCTGAAGGACATCCAGGACGGCACCTTCACCAAGAACTGGGTGGCGGAGTACGAAGCGGGCCTGCCGAACTACAACAAGTTCAAGCAGGCCGACCTGGAGCACCCGATCGAGAAGGTAGGCAAGGAACTGCGCGCCAAGATGGTCTGGTTGCAAGGTCAAGCCGCGTAACAACGCGGCACCCCCACCCGCTCTGCAAGGTTCCCCCATGAACTCTCCCACACACCGCAGCGCGCCGCCCAACGGCGCGCGCTGGCTGACCCAGGCGCTGGAGGCCGAGGGTGTCCGTACGCTGTTCGGCTATCCGGGCGGCACCATCATGCCGTTCTACGACGCGCTGGTGGATTCGTCGCTGAAGCACATCCTGGTGCGCCATGAGCAGGGCGCGGCACTGGCCGCCAACGGCTTTGCGCGCGCCAGTGGCCAGGTCGGCGTCTGCGTGGCGACCTCCGGGCCGGGCGCGTCGAACCTGGTCACCGGCATCGCCGATGCGATGCTCGATTCGGTGCCGATGGTCTGCATCACCGGCCAGGTCGCCACGCCGCTGCTGGGCACCGATGCGTTCCAGGAACTGGACGTGTTCGGCCTGACGATGCCGATCGTCAAGCACAGCTGGCTGGTGCGCAGCGTCGATGACCTGCCGCGCGTGGTGGCCGATGCTTTCCGCATCGCCCGCGAAGGCCGTCCCGGCCCGGTGCTGATCGATCTGCCCAAGGACGTGCAGCTGGCCGATGCCAGCCACCTGCCGGCGCATGTGCCGGCCAATGTGGAACCGCCGCCGGCTCCCGCCGACGCGGCGATCGCCGAGGCCATCGCGGCTCTGGCGGCGGCCGAGAAGCCGGTGGTCTACGCCGGTGGTGGCATCGCCCTGGGCGATGCCGTGCAGGACCTGCGCGAATTCGTCGAAGCCAGCGCCATCCCCACCGTGATGACCCTGCGTGGGCTGGGCGCGCTGCCTCCCCAGCACCCGCAGTCGCTGGGCATGCTGGGCATGCACGGCACCCGCGCGGCGAACATGGCCGTGCAGGAAAGCGATCTGCTGCTGGTGCTGGGTGCGCGCTTCGATGATCGGGCGACCGGCAAGCTGGCCGAGTTCGCACCGTTTGCCCGCGTGGTGCACATCGATGCCGATGCGTACGAGATCTCCAAGCTGCGCAGCGCCGATGTCGCCGTGCCCGGCAACGTCGGCCACGCCATCCGCGCCCTGCGTGCGGCCTTCCCCTCCCCCAAGGCCCACCAGGACGCATGGCGCAAGCGCTGCGCCCAGCATCGCGATCGCTTCGCCGCGCGCTACGACGCACCCGGCCAGCACATCTACGCCCCGGCGCTGCTGAAGCGCCTGAGCGAACTGGCGCCGGCCGATACGGTGGTCGCCTGCGACGTCGGCCAGCACCAGATGTGGGTTGCGCAGCACTGCCGCTTCACTCATCCGCGCAACCACCTGACCAGCGGTGCACTGGGCACGATGGGCTTCGGCCTGCCGGCGGCGATGGGCGCGCAGTTCGCCTGCCCCGAGCGCACGGTGGTGCTGGTGTCCGGCGATGGCAGCTTCATGATGAACGTGCAGGAGCTGGCGACCATCGCCCGCTGCCGCCTGCCGGTGAAGATCATCCTGCTGGACAACAGTTCGCTGGGCATGGTGCGGCAGTGGCAGGAACTGTTCTTTGCCGAGCGTTACAGCGAGATCGACCTGTCCGACAACCCGGACTTCGTCGCCCTGGCCAAGGTGTTCGGCATCGCGGCCACGCGCATCGACGCACGTGATGACGTCGAAGGTGGCCTGGCCGCGCTGCTGGCCGAACCCGGCCCGGCCCTGCTGCACGTGGCCATCGATGCACGCGCGAACGTGTGGCCGCTGGTACCGCCCAATACCGCCAACAGCACCATGCTGGAAAGCAACCCTGCACATGCACGCCAGGAGATCCCCAATGCAATACCGGCTTGACCTGGTGCTGCAACCGGCCGAGGGCGCGCTGCTGCGCGTGATCGGCATGGCCGAACGCCGCGGTTTCGCGCCGCGCGCGATCACCGGTGCGCCGGTGGCCGCCGATGATGGCCGTTGGCACCTGCAACTGGTGGTGGACAGCCAGCGCCCGCCGGAAACGCTGTGCCGGCAGATGGAAAAGATCTACGACTGCGTTTCGGTGCAGATGACCGCACTGGAAGGAGCATCCGCATGAACGCCCGTACCGTTTGCAACACGGTGCCGGTACGGAGGCGTCTTCTTCGCCGCCCGTGCCCGCATGCGGTGGTCGGCAACACCCTGCTGGTGGTCCATGCCGGCCGCTGACGCCAGCAAGGAAAGCGATGTCGGCGACGTAACCGTTGCCGACGTACTGGCTGCGCAGGCCCGCCTGCGCCGCTTCCTGCCGCCCACGCCGCTGCATCATGCCGAGCGCTTCGGCACCTGGCTGAAGCTGGAAAACCTGCAGCGCACCGGCTCGTACAAGGTGCGCGGCGCGCTGAATGCCCTGCTGGCCGCCCGCGAACGTGGCGATACCCGGCCGGTGATCTGCGCCTCGGCCGGCAACCACGCCCAGGGCGTGGCCTGGGCCGCCTATCGCTTGGATGTGCCAGCCATCACCGTGATGCCGCATGGCGCACCGGCCACCAAGATCGCTGGCGTCGCCCATTGGGGTGCAACGGTGCGCCAGCACGGCAACAGCTATGACGAGGCCTATGCGTTCGCCGTCGAACTGGCGCAGCGCCACGGCTACCGCTTCCTGTCCGCCTTCGACGATGCCGATGTCATCGCCGGCCAGGGCACCGTCGGCATCGAGCTGGCCGCACACGCGCCGGACGTGGTGATCGTACCGATCGGCGGTGGCGGCCTGGCATCCGGCGTCGCCCTGGCGCTGAAGTCACAGGGCGTGCGCATCGTCGGCGCGCAGGTCGAGGGGGTCGATTCGATGGCCCGCGCGATCCGCGGCGACGTGCGCGAGATCAATCCCGTGCCGTCGCTGGCCGATGGCGTACGGGTGAAGATCCCCGGTTTCCTGACCCGTCGCCTGTGTACCTCGCTGCTGGACGACGTGGTGATCGTGCGCGAAGCCGAGCTGCGCGAGACCCTGGTGCGGCTGGCACTGGAAGAACACATCATCGCCGAAGGCGCCGGTGCGCTGGCACTGGCCGCCGGCCGTCGCGTCGCCGGGCGCCGCAAGTGCGCGGTCGTCTCCGGCGGCAACATCGACGCCGGCGTGCTCGCCGGCCTGCTCACCGACATCCGCCCACGCCCGCCACGCAAGCCGCGCCGACGCCGGGCAGAAACCCCGCGCTCGCCCGGCAAGGCGACCGCCACCGCTTTTCCCACGCCTTCCCCTTCCCCCCTGCAAGCCGTCGCACCCGCTGTCGAGGAGATTTCCCTGTGACCACCATCGAACGAATTACCACCCCGCGCATCCGCATCTTCGACACCACCCTGCGTGACGGCGAGCAGTCCCCCGGCTGCAGCATGAGCCCGCCGCAGAAGCTGGTGATGGCGCGTGCGCTGGACGAACTGGGCGTGGACATCATCGAGACCGGCTTCCCGGCCAGCTCGCAGTCCGACCGCGAAGCGATGGCCCTGATCGGCCGCGAACTGCGCCGCCCGAGCCTGAGCCTGGCGGTGCTGTCGCGCTGCCTGCAGGCCGACATCGAAACCTCGGCGCGTGCGCTGGAAGCCGCTGCCAACCCGCGCCTGCATGTGTTCCTGTCGACCAGCCCGCTGCACCGTGAGCACAAGCTGCGGATGACCCGCGAGCAGGTACTGGAATCGGTACGCAGGCACGTAGCGCTGGCCCGCTCCTACATCGATGACGTGGAGTTCTCCGCCGAGGATGCCACCCGCACCGAACTGGACTACCTGATCGAGGTCTCGCGCGTGGCGATCGCTGCCGGCGCCACCACCATCAACCTGCCCGACACCGTCGGCTTCACCACGCCGGAAGAGATCCGCACGATGTTCCAGCAGGTCATCGCTGGCGTCGCCGATGTGCCGAACGCAGCCAACGTGATCTTCAGCGCCCACTGCCACAACGACCTGGGCCTGGCCGTGGCCAACTCGCTGGCCGCCATCGAAGGCGGCGCGCGCCAGGTCGAATGCACCGTCAACGGCATCGGTGAGCGCGCCGGCAACTGCTCGCTGGAAGAGATCGCGATGGTGCTGAAGGTGCGCCAGGCTTTCTACGAGCAGGACACCGCCATCGATACCCCGCGCATTGTCGGCACCTCGCAGCTGCTGCAGCGCCTGGTCGGCATGCCGGTACAGCGCAACAAGGCCATCGTGGGTGCCAATGCCTTCGCCCATGAGTCGGGCATCCATCAGCACGGCATGCTGCGCCACCGCGGCACCTACGAAATCATGCGTCCGGAAGACGTGGGCTGGGAAGATTCGCAGATGGTGCTGGGCCGCCACAGTGGCCGCGCTGCCGTCGAAGCACGCCTGCGCGCGCTGGGCTTCTGGCTGGAAGAAGACGAGCTGAAGCTGGTGTTCGAGCAGTTCAAGGGATTGTGCGAGCAGCAGCGTGTTGTCACCGATGCCGACCTGCAGACGCTGATGCAGGGCGGCTCCAATGCCCAGGGCTACCGTCTGGCTTCGATGACCATCAGCGATGTCGGCAGCCGCGCCAACGCGCTGGTCGAACTGTCCGACCCGGACGGCAACCGCGTGGCCGAGACCGCGCAGGGCGACGGCCCGGTCGATGCGCTGTTCGGCGCGTTGTCGGCCGCCACCGGCGTGCAGCTGATGCTGGACAGCTACCACGTGCACAGCGTCGGCATCGGCGCCGACGCGCGTGGCGAGGCCAACCTGAGCGTGCGCCACGAGGGCGTGGAGTACGACGGCACCGGTACCAGCAAGGACATCATCGAAGCGTCCGCGCTGGCCTGGCTGGACGTGGCCAACCGCCTGCTGCGCCAGCGCCAGGCCAACGCCGGCATCAGTACTGAATCACCTGCCACCGCCACCGCCTGAGGAATGTGAGATGAGCGCCTTCGACACCGCAGCCACCGCCAGCAGCGCTGGCCAGCAGTGGAATGCCCAGGACTATGCGATCGATGCCGGCTTCGTGCCGACCCTCGGTGGCGCCGTTGCGCGCCTGCTCGATGCGCGTGCCGGTGAGCGCATTCTCGACCTGGGTTGTGGCGATGGCGTGCTCACCACCGAACTGGCCCTCAGCGGCGCACATATGCAGGGCGTCGATGCCTCGCCGGAAATGGTGATCGCCGCGCGTGCGCGGGGCGTCGATGCGCAGGTGATGGACGGCCACGCCCTGGCCTTCGACCGTGCGTTCGATGCGGTGTTCAGCAACGCAGCCCTGCATTGGATGCCCGACCCGGATCGCGTGCTGGAGGGCGTGCGCCGCGCCCTGCGCCCCGGCGGGCGCTTCGTCGCCGAGTTCGGCGGCCATGGCAACGTGGCCACGATCACTGCCGCCGTGCAGGCCGCGCGCGTCGCCCATGGCCATGGTGCCAGCGCATTCCAGTGGTACTTCCCCACCGCCGATGCCTACGCAGACCGCCTGCGCCAGCATGGCTTCCAGGTGCAGCTGATCGAATGCCTGCCGCGACCGACCGCGCTGCCGACCGGCGTTGCCGGCTGGCTGCGGGTATTCGCCGCTCCACTGCTGGACGACCTGCCGGCCGAGGCGCGCGCCACGGTGCGCGATGCCGCCACTGCCCTGCTGGCCGACCTGCCGCGCAATGCCGCCGGCCAGCCGCTGGCCGACTACGTGCGCCTGCGCGTGCTCGCGCGGCGCCGCTGACCTGCTCCTGTTACTTTCTCTTCGATGCCCGTTACTCCGTACTCCTGCCAGGCAAACGCATGACTTCCGCACCCCGCACCCTGTACGACAAACTGTGGGACGCCCACGTGGTGGTTCCAGAAACCGACAGCGCGCCCGCCGTGCTGTATATCGACCTGCACCTGATCCATGAAGTGACCTCGCCGCAGGCCTTCACCGAGCTGCGCGAGCGTGGCCTGAAGCCGCGCCGTCCGGATCGGACCAAGGCCACGATGGACCATTCAACGCCGACCCTGCCGGCCGCTGCCGACGGTACGCTGCCCTACGCCAGTGCCGCCTCCGAAGCACAGGTCGCGATGCTGGCGCGCAACTGCGCCGAGCACGGCATCGAACTGTTCGACATGGCCTCGGACAACCGCGGCATCGTCCACGTGATCGCACCGGAACAGGGCTTCACCCAGCCGGGCATGACCATCGTCTGCGGCGACAGCCACACCTCCACCCACGGCGCATTCGGGTCGCTGGCCTTCGGCATCGGCACCAGCGAAGTCGGCCATGTGCTGGCCACGCAGTGCCTGCTGCAGCGCAAGGCGAAGACGCTGGCGATCACCGTCGATGGCAAGGTCGCACCGGGTATCGGCGCCAAGGACGTGGTCCTGCACATCATCGGCGTGATCGGCGTCAATGGCGGCACCGGGCACGTGATCGAGTTCCGCGGCAGCACCATCGAAGCGATGGACATGGAACAGCGCATGACCCTGTGCAACATGTCGATCGAAGCCGGTGCACGCGCCGGCATGGTCGCTCCCGACCAGGTGACATTCGACTTCGTCGCCAATACGCCGCGTGGCCCCAAGGGCGCCGACTTCGACGCTGCCGTTGCCCGCTGGACGCAGCTGCGCAGCGATGAAGGCGCGCGCTTCGACAGCGAGGTGCACATCGATGCCGCCGATATCCGCCCGACCCTGACCTGGGGCACCCACCCCGGCACCGCCATCGCGGTGGATGCGCCGATCCCGGCGGCCAACGATGCCGCCGCGCAGAAGGGCCTGGATTACATGCACTTCCAGGCGGGACAGACGCTGGCCGGCACGCCCGTGGACGTAGTGTTCGTCGGCTCCTGCACCAATGGCCGGCTGAGCGACATGCGCGAAGTGGCACAGGTGCTGCGTGGCCGTCGCATCGCCGAGCGCGTGCGCATGCTGGTGGTGCCTGGTTCTGAGATCGTCAAGCGCCAGGCCGAGGCCGAAGGCATCCATGAGATCGTGCGCGCGGCCGGTGCCGAATGGCGCGAACCGGGTTGTTCGATGTGCATCGCCATGAATGGCGACCTGGTCGCCCCCGGCCAACTGGCGGTCAGCACCAGCAACCGCAACTTCGAAGGCCGCCAGGGCCCGGGCTCGCGCACGCTGCTGGCCTCGCCGATGAGTGCTGCGTGGGCCGCTGTGCAGGGCCACGTCGCCGATGCCCGTGAACTGTTTAGCCAGGAGGTGGCCTGATGAGCGGCTTCCGCACCCTGAGCTCGGCCAGCGTGGTGCTGCGCCAGACCAACATCGACACCGACCAGATCATTCCGGCGCGGTTCCTGTCCACCACCGAACGTGCTGGCCTGGGCCGCAATGCGTTCAACGATTGGCGCTGGCAGGCCGATGGCTCGCCCGTGGCGGACTTCGCCTTCAACCAACCGCACAATGCCGGCCGCAGCATCCTGCTGGCCGGGCGCAACTTCGGCTGCGGCTCATCGCGCGAACATGCGCCGTGGGCACTGACCGATCTCGGCCTGCGCGCCATCGTCAGCAGCGAGATCGCCGACATCTTCCGCGGCAATTCGCTGAAGAACGGCCTGCTGCCGATCGTACTGGACGAGGCCGACGTGCAGCTGCTGATGCAGCGCCCTGACGATGAGCTGACCATCGACATTGCGGCGCGCGAGCTGCGCACGCCCGATGGCCGCATCTACTCCTTCCCGTTGGACGGCTTCTCGCAGACCTGCCTGCTGGAAGGCGTCGATCAACTGGGTTATCTGTTGGGCCGTGTCCCTGAAATCGAACGTTACGAGAGTGAGCATGCACGCTGAAATTGTTGTCCTGCCCGGTGATGGCATCGGCCCGGAAGTGGCCGCCGCCGCGGTCGCCGTTCTGAACGCCGTCGCCAAGCGCTTCAACCACACCTTCACCTTCAGCGAGCACGACATCGGTGGCATCGCCATCGACCGCCACGGCGAACCGCTGCCGGCGTCGACCCTGGCCGCCTGCCAGGCCGCCAATGCTGTGCTGCTGGGCGCCGTGGGCGGGCCGAAGTGGTCCGACCCGAACGCCAAGGTCCGCCCGGAACAGGGCCTGCTGGCGATCCGCAAGGCGCTGGGCCTGTATGCCAACCTGCGTCCGGTGCGCACCCATGAAGCCGCACTCCACGCCTCGCCGATCAAGGCCGAGCTGCTGCAGGGCGTGGACTTCGTCGTGGTGCGCGAACTGACCGGTGGCATCTACTTCGGCGACAAGACCCGCGATGCCGACAGCGCCAGCGATCTGTGCCGCTACACCGTGGCCGAGATCGAGCGTGTGCTGCGCAGTGCCTTCCGGCTGGCGCAGCAGCGTCGCGGCAAGGTCACTTCGGTGGACAAGGCCAACGTGCTGGAAACCTCACGCCTGTGGCGTGACGTGGCCGCGCGCATCGGCCGCGAGGAATTCGCGGACGTGGCGCTGGAACACCAGCTGGTCGATTCCATGGCGATGCATCTGCTGGCCAAGCCGCGCGAGTACGACGTGATCGTGACCGAGAACATGTTCGGCGACATCCTCACCGATGAGGCCTCGATGCTGGCCGGTTCGCTGGGCCTGCTGCCATCGGCATCGCTGGGCGAGCCGGGTGCGGTGGGTATCTACGAGCCGATCCACGGCTCGGCACCGGACATCGCCGGCAAGGGCATCGCCAACCCGTACGCGACGATCTTCAGCGCGGCGATGCTGCTGCGCCATTCGCTGGGGCTGGAAGACGAAGCAGAAGCGGTGGAAGCGGCGGTGCACGCGGTGCTGGACGATGGCGTTTTCACCGCAGACCTGGCCGCCAAGGGCCACGCGGTGAGCACGGCGACGGCCACCGACGCGGTGCTGGCCAAACTGGGATGAGTGTTCGGGGTACCGGACGGCGTCCGGTACCCGTTCTCTCTGCGCATCCCGCACTGACTCACTCAGTGCGGGATGTTCGCGCTCTGCGGATCGCTCGCGGCCGCGCGCATCTGCGAGCTGCTGCATCCGGTCAGGACAGCGCCGTCGTCAGCTCTGGCCACCACGCGTTCATGGATTCGGATGCTGCCCGAAGGCAAGCCGCTGCGCGACGCTTCGCGTTGCCAGACCTGCACGCCGGCCTGCTGGTGAGCAGTTGTCAGACCGGCATCGAGCAACACGCTTGCCACGTTGATTCTGCCAAGGTCTGCAGCGAACAGGCCGGCCGGTGCGGCCAGCACCTTGTCGGTGGCGATGCCCTGGATCTGCAGCGGCGTCTGCAGTTCGATCTGGAAGACGGGAAGCACCGTGCCGTTGATCGCATGCGTGGGTGCCGACACTGCGTGCACCTCTGCCGGCCATTCGCTCTGCGGCTGTTCCATCACCTGCTGCAGCAAGCGCCCGACGCGGCGCAGGGCCGCATCGTCGGCACGGCACACGATGGCCGCAGTGAGGTCATTGGCATCTGCACGCTGCTGCCGATCCAGTGGCAACGTTCCCTGCGTGCTGGCAGATTGGGCAGTACATCCCAACCGATAGCCGTCGCCATAGCTGCTCACCATGATCGACGGGGCCGACGTGTTGCCATCAACCGATCGTGCGGACCACACCCGGAAAGGTTCACGCAGCGTGCTCGACTGCAGCTGCAGGCCATGGCGGGCAACGATACGATCACGCGCTGCAGCATCGATGGCAATGGACAACCCCTGCGCGTCTGCGAATACGCGCTGGGTCCGGACGCCCTGCGCGGTCAACGGCACCGGCATATCGATGACCGTCACCGAAGCAGCGTCGGCGTCTCCGGCCTGCTCGAAATGCCAGTCACGCAGATGCAACGGGCGACCGGCCGGATCGCCGTAGCGTGCCGCCCGCAGGGTGCTGGCGACGGTCTGCCGGGTATCTGCACTGGCACGGCATTCGAGCACGGCGAGCAGGTTCTGCTGGAAGCGCAGGGCCTCGGTCTGCGCTGGCTCTGCATCGGCATGACCGCAGCAGGCAACCAGCATCAGCACGCAAGCGCGGATCGTGCGAGGGAACATGCAGGCTCTCCGGCCCCGGGACAGCCCGCTATTGTGCCCGTGAACGCCCTGAAGCTGTCCACTTGGGGATCAACAGTAGATCCAAGCCATGCGTGGATGAAGCCAAGAGCATCCACGCAGGGCGTGGATCTACTGCGCGAACCCAAGTCTCGCGTGTCTCTACTTGGTGGTGTAACCGCCATTGACCAGGATGGTCTGCCCGGTCATCCACCAGCCGTCGGTCACCAGGAAGCGGATCCACGGCACGATGTCGGCGATATCGGTCAGGCCGGTGCGGGTGAACGCCGACAGCGCCGCGGCGGTCTTGTGGTAGGCCTGCGCATCGGCACTCTCGGCCGGATAGAAGAACGGCGTATCCATCGGCCCGGGGCCGATCGCGGTCACCGAGATCCCACGCTCGCCAAACTCCTTCGATGCCGCGCGGGTGAAGTGTTCCACCGGCGCCTTGGTGCCCGCGTAGCTGGAATAGAACGGCGTGAACGCGCCCAGCAGGGACGTGACCAGCGTGCAGATGCGGCCGCCGTCGTTGACATGGCGCCCTGCCTCCTTGAGGAAGAAGAAGGCCGTCTTCGCATTGACCGCGCTCATCTGGTCGTACTCCGCTTCGCTGATGTCCAGCATCGGCTTCTTCAGCACTTTGCCGACGGTGTTGATGGCGATGTCGGGGCGACCGACGGCGGCAACCGCGTCGGCGAACAGGCGCTCCATCGCAGCGGCCGAGGTCAGATCGGCCTGCAGGGCCACGGCCTTGCTGCCAGCGGCCTGCACCGCAGCGACGGTGGCTTCCGCATCGGCCTGGGTGGCGGCGCTGTTGTAGTGGATGACGATGGCCTTGGCGCCCTGTACGGCGAAGTCGCGGGCGATCAGCCCGCCGAGGTTCTTGGCGCCGCCGGCGATCAGCACGGTCTTGCCCTGGATACGGTGGTCGGTCATGGCATCGGTCTCGGAAAGAGGCTGCCGGGCTGGCAACCCTGTGCCGACGACGATATCGTGCAGAAATTGCGGATAAAGACCGCAACATTGACTTAACTTTCCAAAGCGGGCGAACAATGGACCGGATCGAGCGTTTCCGCATCTTTGCCCGGGTGGTGGAGTGCACCAGCTTCACCCGCGCCGCCGACCAGCTCGGCCTGCCCCGCTCCACTGTCTCGGCGGCCGTGGCGGAACTCGAGCAGCGCCTGGGCACGCGCCTGCTGCAGCGCTCCACCCGCAGGGTCTCCACCACCCACGATGGCGACACCTTCTACGTGCGCTGCCTGCGCCTGATCGCCGAAGTGGAAGACGCCGAGTCGCTGTTCCGCCAGGACGACGCACAGCCGAGTGGCCTGTTGAAGATCGATGTACCCAGCCGGATCGGCCGCCGCATCATCGCCCCGGCGCTGCCGGACTTCTTCGCACGGCACCCCCAGGTCGAGCTGGACCTGGGTATGACCGATCGCGCGGTGAATCTGATCGAGGACGGCTGCGATGCGGTGCTGAGGGTGGGCCAGCTGGGTGACTCCAGCCTGGTGGCCCGCACGCTGGGCCAGCTGGACTTCGTCAACGTTGCCGCGCCAGCGTACCTGCACGCGCACGGCGTACCGCAGCACCCCACCGACCTGCAGCAGCATCGCGCGGTGAACTATGCGTCGCCGACCACGGCGCGGGTGGAGCCGTGGGAATGGCAGGACGGCGCGCAGCTGCGCACGCTGCCGATGCCCGGCTGGGTGCGGGTGAACAGCGCCGAGGCGTCGATTGCCTGCTGCGTAGCAGGGCTGGGACTGCTGCAGATTCCACGCTACGACGTGCAGGCCGAACTGCAAACCGGTGCGCTGGTGGAAGTGATGCCCCAGTACGCGGCGCAGCCGCTGCCGGTGACCCTGTTGCTGCCGCACCGGCAGCATCGCGCGCAACGTGTGCAGGTGTTCCTGGATTGGCTGGTGCCGCTGCTGCGTGAGCGGCTGCAGTTACAGGGGTGATCGGCCGGGCGGCTGCCCGGCGCCCGCCGAGGCAACTGCAACTGCAAAAGCAACTACAAAAGCCGGAGCGGCTCTGGGTTGTTGCTTGGTTGGCGGGGAGGGGGCAGCTGGTGGGACACGCCGCAAGTACGTCCCTGTAGGCTCGGCCACGGCATCCATGCCGTGGACGGTCCCGCCAGCTGCCCCCTCCCCGCCTTCGACAATTTCCCGATGACGGTTGGTGGATCCACGCCGTGCGTGGATGAGGTGTATCGGAAAGCACGAAGGGGTCGGCACGCGGCTGTTGCTGTTGCTTTTCGCTCTTCTTCTTTCTCTTCCTGCGGTGCAGGCCACAGGAAACTGTCAGGGGCCGGGTGGGTGGGCTGGGCGGGGGTGTCAGCCGCATGGATGCGGCTGACAAGCCTTATCTGATTGGAATCTGGCACCGTAGGTGTCGAGAGCCGGCGTGGGCCGCCGTGTAAGCCTGGATCTCGACGATCGCCATGTAGCTTG
>NZ_JAVDSR010000020.1:0-55805 GCF_031455455.1 Stenotrophomonas sp. 1337
GGGCGGTGTGGGCTTGCAGGACCGTTGGCGCCATGGATGGCGCCATCGAGCCCCCATGGACGGGTTTACGGCGTGTCCTGCAAGCCCACACCGCACCGCCAAACCACGGATCCCCCCAGAGCCGGCTGTTGCTGTTGCTGTTGCTGTTGCTGTTGCCAGGGTTGCCGGCCAGCGGCCGGCACTACAGCAGGTGCCGGGTGCAACCCGGCCGAACCCCCGCCGGGGTAAACTAGCTGGATGGCTTCCCGTCCCGCGCACGACCTGCTCCGCCGCGTCTTTGGTTACGACGATTTCCGTGGTCCGCAGCAGGACATCGTGGAGCATGTGGCTGCCGGTCACGATGCCCTGGTACTGATGCCCACCGGCGGCGGCAAATCACTGTGCTACCAGGTGCCCGCCCTGCTGCGTGACGGCTGTGGCATCGTCATCTCGCCGCTGATCGCGCTGATGCAGGACCAGGTCGAAGCCCTGCGCCAGCTCGGTGTGCGCGCCGAATTCCTGAACTCGACCCTGGACGCCGAAACGGCTGGCCGGGTCGAACGCGAACTGCTCGCCGGTGAGCTCGACATGCTCTATGTCGCTCCCGAGCGCCTGCTGACCGGCCGCTTCCTGTCGCTGCTGTCGCGCAGCCGGATCGCCCTGTTCGCCATCGACGAAGCCCATTGCGTGTCGCAATGGGGCCACGACTTCCGCCCCGAATACCGGCAGCTGACCGTCCTGCACGAGCGCTGGCCGGAGATTCCGCGGATCGCCCTGACCGCCACCGCCGACCCGCCAACCCAGCGCGAGATCGCCGAGCGGCTGGACCTGGCCGAAGCACGTCACTTCGTCAGCTCCTTCGATCGCCCCAACATCCGCTACACCGTGGTGCAGAAGGACAACGCCCGCAAGCAGCTGAGCGATTTCCTGCGCAGCCATCGCAGCGAGGCC
The DNA here is from genome assembly GCF_031455455.1 of Stenotrophomonas sp. 1337. Taxonomy (NCBI): domain Bacteria; kingdom Pseudomonadati; phylum Pseudomonadota; class Gammaproteobacteria; order Lysobacterales; family Lysobacteraceae; genus Stenotrophomonas; species Stenotrophomonas sp. 1337. The sequence goes on from NZ_JAVDSR010000020.1 coordinate 931, forward strand.
GGCATCGTCTACTGCATGTCTCGGCGCAAGGTGGAGGAAACCGCCGAGTTCCTGTGCACGCAGGGGTTCAATGCCCTGCCCTACCACGCCGGCCTGCCCGCGGAAGTGCGTGCCAACAACCAGCGCCGTTTCCTGCGCGAAGACGGCATCGTCATGTGCGCGACCATCGCCTTCGGCATGGGCATCGACAAGCCGGACGTACGTTTTGTCGCCCATACCGACCTGCCCAAGTCGATGGAAGGCTACTACCAGGAAACCGGCCGCGCCGGGCGCGATGGCGAAGCCGCCGAGGCCTGGCTCTGCTACGGCCTGGGCGATGTGGTACTGCTCAAGCAGATGATCGAGCAGTCCGAGGCCAGCGAGGAGCGCAAGCAGCTGGAGCGGTCCAAGCTCGACCACCTGCTGGGGTACTGCGAATCGATGCAGTGCCGCCGCCAGGTGCTGCTGGCCGGTTTCGGCGAGACCTATCCCAAGCCCTGCGGCAACTGCGATAACTGCCTCACCCCGCCGGCGGCCTGGGACGCCACCATCCCTGCGCAGAAGGCATTGAGCTGTGTATACCGCAGTGGCCAGCGCTTCGGCGTCGGCCACCTGATCGACGTCCTGCGCGGCAGCGAGAACGAGAAGGTCAAGCAGCAGGGCCACGACAAGCTGAGCACCTACGCCATCGGCCGCGACCTGGATGCACGCACCTGGCGCAGCGTGTTCCGCCAGCTGGTGGCCGCCAGCCTGCTGGAAGTGGACAGCGAGGGCCACGGTGGCCTGCGCCTGACCGATGCCAGCCGCGATGTGCTGACCGGTCGCCGCCAGATCAGCATGCGCCGCGATGCGGTCAGTGCCAGCGCCGGGCGCGAACGCAGCGCGCAACGCACCGGCCTGTCGGTGCTGCCGCAGGACCTGGCCCTGTTCAATGCGCTGCGCGGCCTGCGCGCCGAGCTGGCGCGCGAGCAGAACGTGCCGGCCTTCGTGATCTTCCACGACAGCACCCTGCGCAACATCGCCGAACAGCGCCCGACCTCGCTGGACGAGCTGGCCCGGGTCGGTGGCATCGGCGGCACCAAGCTCAGCCGCTATGGCCCGAGGTTGGTCGAGATCGTGCGCGAAGAGGGATGACCCCAGTAGCGCCGGGCCATGCCCGGCGGCCCGCATATCGACCGCGCTTCACGCTCGCCGGGCATGGCCAGAAGCTACCAGGCTGCGCGATTGCGCACCCTCGCCCGGCTCAAACCTTGAACCACCCGTTCAGCCGGATGTGCATGTCCGCCCACTTGCCGCTAGATTAGCGCCATGTCCATCGCCTCGACCCTGCTCCGTGTCGTGCTCATGCTCAGCCTGTTGCTCAACGGGCTGAACGCGGCCATGGCCAGCGGGCACGAGGACATGGGCCGCATGGCCCATGCGATGGCCTCGGCGATGACCGATGAAGGCGACGCCGACTGCCACCACCACGCCGGCATGACGGCCGACGAGGCGCCGCAGGCCAAGGCCCCCGCCCACGACGCACACTGCCAGATCAAGGACTGCGTGCGCAGCTGTGCCCAGCACCCGCTGCTGGCCGTGCAGGCACTGCCTTTCCTGACCGGTCCCGGTCTTTCCCTGACCCCGCAGCCGATGCCTGCCAATGGCCGCCCGGCACCGCCGCTGCCGCCGATCTCACGCCCTCCCATCGGCTGATCCAACACGCCTCGTGCGCGCTGCGCACTGAAGCCGGCCCTGCGCTGGCGTCTTTCCGTGTTTGGAGTCACCACCATGAGTACCCGTATTCCTCCCGGCCCGGGCGCTGTGCCCATGCCGTCGCGCCGTCTGTTCGTGCAGGGCATCGCTGCTGGCGGCGTGGTCGCCGGCATCGCCGCGGCCGGCATCCCGCAGCGCGCGCTCGCCGCCGCTTCTGCCGCGCCACGCCTGGCCGGCGCACCTTCGGTCATCAGCGATACCCGCGTCGAACTGGCGATCGGCGAGTCGCTGGCCAACTTCACCGGACGCACCCGCCCGGCGATCACCGTCAACGGATCGCTGCCGGCACCGATCCTGCGCTGGCGCGAAGGCCAGACCGTGGACCTGTTCGTGCGCAACACGCTCGGCCAGCACCCTACTTCGATCCACTGGCACGGCATCCTGCTGCCGGCCAACATGGATGGCGTGCCCGGCCTGAGCTTCAACGGCATCGGCCCCGGCGAGACCTACCACTACCACTTCGACCTCAAGCAGTCCGGCACCTACTGGTATCACAGCCATTCGCTGTTCCAGGAACAGGCGGGGCTGTACGGCGCGCTGATCATCGACCCGGCCGAACCGGCGCCGTACCGGCATGACCGCGAGCACGTGATCATGCTGTCCGACTGGACCGACATGGATCCCGGCGCGTTGTTCCGGCGCATGAAGAAGCTCGCCGAGCACGACAACTACTACAAGCGCACCCTGCCCGACTTCCTGCGCGACGCGCGTCGCGATGGCTGGTCGGCCGCGCTGTCCGACCGCGGCATGTGGGGCCGGATGCGGATGACGCCCAGCGACATCTCCGACATCAACGCGCACACCTACACCTACCTGATGAACGGGACCGCGCCGGCCGGCAACTGGACCGGGCTGTTCCGCAGTGGCGAAAAGGTGCTGCTGCGTTTCATCAACGGTGCGTCGATGACCTACTTCGACGTGCGCATTCCCGGCCTGAAGATGACCGTGGTCGCCGCCGACGGCCAGTACATCCATCCGGTCAGCATCGACGAGTTCCGCATCGCCCCGGCCGAAACCTACGACGTACTGGTGGAACCCAGCGGCCAGGATGCCTTCACCATCTTCTGCCAGGACATGGGCCGCACGGGTTATGCCGCCGGCACCCTCGCCGTGCGGCATGGGCTGCAGGCACCGATTCCCGCGCGCGATCCGCGCCCGTTGCTGACGATGGGCGACATGGGCCATGACATGGCCCATGTCACAGGAATGTCGGGTCACGACATGGGCGGCGGTGGCCACGGCGGACACGACATGGCAGCAATGAAGGGCATGGAAGGCGGCTGCGGTGCCAGCATGGGCCACGGCGCACATGGCGGCGGCGAGACCGCCAGCAAAGCGCCAAAGCATCCGGCCAGCGAGCGCAACAATCCGCTGGTGGACATGCAGAGTTCGGCCACCGAGCCCAAGCTGGACGACCCCGGCATCGGCCTGCGCGACAACGGCCGCCAGGTGCTGACCTATGGTGCGATGCGCAGCCTGTTCGAAGACCCCGATGGCCGCGAGCCCGGCCGCGAGATCGAGCTGCACCTGACCGGCCACATGGAAAAGTTCTCCTGGTCGTTCGACGGCATTCCCTTCGCCGGTGCCGAACCGCTGCGCCTGAACTACGGCGAGCGCATGCGCATCGTGCTGGTCAACGACACCATGATGCAGCACCCGATCCACCTGCATGGCGTGTGGAGCGACCTGGAAAACGCGCAGGGTGAATTCCAGGTGCGCAAGCACACCATCGACATGCCGCCCGGTACACGCCGCACCTATCGCGTACGTGCCGATGCCCTCGGCCGCTGGGCCTACCACTGCCACCTGCTGTACCACATGGAAGCAGGCATGATGCGCGAAGTGAGGATCGAAGAATGAGCCGTTCCCTGCTTGCCCCAAGCCTGTTGACCCTCGGCCTGTTGGCCGCGCTGCCCACCTTCGCGCAGTCCCATGCCGGCCATGACATGACCGCACACGCGCCTCCTGCCGATGCCACGCCAGCGGCCGACGTGGATCATTCGAAGATGGACCATTCGAAGATGGATCACGGTGCGATGGACCATTCAACGATGGACCATGGCGCGATGGATCACGCGACAATGGGCCACGGCACGCCCGCGCCGACGCAGCCGCGCGAACCGATACCTGTCCCCACCGATGCCGATCGTGCGGCCGCGTTTCCCCCCATCGCGCATGGTGCGATGGAGCACCCACCGGAAATCCACAGCCTGCTGCTGATCGATCGCCTGGAACACTGGGATGGAAAGAACGGCAACGGCCAGGCCTGGGAGGCCAGTGGCTGGATCGGCGGCAACATCAACCGCCTGTGGCTGCGCACCGATGGCGAACGCAGCGAAGGCCGCACGGAATCATCAGGCGTGGAAGCGCTGTACGGGCGTGCAATTTCGCCGTGGTGGGACGTGCTGGTCGGTGTACGCCAGGACTTCCGCCCCGCCGATTCACGCACCTGGGCGGCGATCGGCATCCAGGGCTTGGCGCCGTACAAGTTCGAAAGCTCGGCCACGCTGTATGCCGGTTCCGGTGGCCAGCTGATGGCCAAGGCCGAAATCGAATACGACGTGCTGTTGACCAACCGGTTGATCCTGCAGCCCCTGCTGGAAGCTACCGTGGCCAGCAAGGACGAACCGGAGCACGGCATCGGCCGCGGCCTCAACAAGGTCGAAGCCGGACTGCGCCTGCGCTACGAGTTCAATCGCCGCTTCGCGCCGTACATCGGCATCAGCCACGAACGGGCTTTCGGTGATACCGCCGACTATGCCGGCGACCATGCACGCGACACACGCTGGGTCGCCGGCATCCGCATGTGGTTCTGAGCAGCGGATCATGAGCAGCAGCCAGCCCCGGCAACCGCCGGGGCCGGCTACACTGCCGCACGTTCCATTGCAGGCTGCACCATGTCGTTGCATATCCGCCGCGCCACCCTGGCCGACGTCGACGCGTTGTCGGCGATCGCCATCGCCACCTATATCGAAACCTGGGGCGATTCCTATCCGCCGCAGGACCTGCGCACCTTCCTGCAGGATCACTACGGCGCCGAGCCGCAGCGAGCGGAACTGTCCGACCCGCGCAGCGCGGTGTGGCTGCTGCTGGAGGGTGAGACGGTGGTGGGCTATCTGGCCGCCGGCGCCAACACCCTTCCGCATGCCGAAGCACGTGAAGGCGACATCGAACTGAAGCGGCTGTACATCCTGGCCAGCCACCAGAACGGCGGCCACGGCGCGCGCCTGATGGATGCCTTCATGACCTGGCTGGACCAGCCGCAGCGCCGCACTCTGTGGGTGGGCGTGTGGGAAGAGAACTTCGGCGCGCAGCGCTTCTACGCGCGCTACGGCTGCAGCAAGGCCGGCGAGTATGACTTCATCGTCGGTGACAGCCGCGACCGCGAGTTCATCCTGCGCCGGCCCTGAGCCGCGTTCCTGTAGAGTCGAGCCAGGCTCGACGCCTGTTCTGGTAGATGCCGACCTTGGTCGGCGCGGCCCCAAAGAGCAAAGCCGAGCAAGGCTCGACGCTGCTACCTAGAAGTCGAACAACTCCGACAGGAAGCTTTCCTTCTTCTTTTTCTTGTAGCCCTGGCTGTACTGGCCACGGTTGTCATCGTGGCGCTGGCCGAGATGACGGGTATCGCGATGCATCACCGGCGGCGGAGCGGCCTGCGGTTGCACCGGCGCGGGCCCTGGCGGCGGCATGGCGGCACCTGCACCGTCAGTGGCGCGCTCGATGATCTTGTCGAGTTCGCCACGATCCAGCCATACGCCACGGCAGCTCGGGCAGTAGTCGATCTCGATGCCATGGCGCTCGGCCATCTGCAGGGTCTGGGTCTTGCACACGGGGCACAGCATTCGCATTGCTCCTGTCGGTCTGGCCTCGACTGTACCTGTGTGCGGATGACTGTGCGGCAACGCATGACCGATGGCACAGGGACTTCCGGCGCGTGCCGCCACGTCCGCCGCCCTGCAGACTGCCTCGCGACCTCGCTGCAAGGAATGCATGTGACTGCCCGTGACTCGACTCCCACCGGCATGCGCCTGTTGCTGGTGCTGCTTGGCGTTGGCCTCGGCCTGAACGTGCGCGACATCAGTGCCACGCTGGGCGCGCCGATTCCCGCCCTGCCCATGCCCTACGGTGGCAGCCTGCTCGACAACGCGCTGGCGGTGCTAGTCGCACTGCTGCTGGCCACGCTCCTGCGCTCCCGCGGAGTGGGCCTGCTGGCCAGCCTCGGCCTGCGCGGAAACGGCATGCGTGGCCCGTTGTGGGTGCTGCTGGCCAGCCTGCCGTGCTGGCTGGGGCTGGCCCTGCTGGGGACGCCCAACACGGCGCTGACGACGCTGGACGCCACGATGCTGGCCGTGCTGTTCCCGCTGGCCGAAGAAGTGCTGTTCCGCGGCCTCGGCTTCGTGCTGCTGGCGAAGATCGTGCGCGGCCCCTGGCCGTTGCTCGCACTGCCGCAGGCCCTGCTGTTCGGCGTGGTGCACTGGCTGGGCTTCGGCGGCTTCGACGGCGGCGGCGTGGCCCTGTTCGTCGGCGTAGTGATCGCCTTCGGCGGTTTCATCTTCGCCTGGCTCGACCACCTCGACGGCAACACCCTGTGGTGCGGTCTGGTCCTGCACGTGTCGATGAACCTGGCCTGGAATGTGTTCAGCCTCGACGACGCCGTTGCGCTGGGCTGGCAGGCCACCAGCCTGCGCATCGGCACTACGCTGCTGGCAGTGGCAGCGCTGGCCTGGCATGTGCGGACCCAGCGCAACCGCGCGCTGTAACGCTGGCTTAGCCGATCCTGCACGCGGGGCTCACTGGGGGCTTGCGCATACTTGCGCGCCTTTCATGCCCTGCCGTCCGGAGTTGTTGCGTCATGCTGCTGTCCAAGCGCCACGTTGAACCACGCGTCCTGCTGATCGAAGACGCCGAGGAAACCCGTGAACTGAGCCGGATGGCGCTGGAGAGCCAGGCCTGCCACGTCGCAGGCGTCAGCAGCGCCGAAGCCGCGCTGGGCCTGCTGGCCGCCGGAGAGCGCTTCGACCTGATGTTCACCGACGTCAATCTCGGCCTGGTCAGCGGCATCGAGGCCGCCAACCGCGTGCGCAGCCTGTATCCGCAGCTGCCGATCCTGGTGACCTCTGGCATGGACCAGCATGCCGTGCTGCCGCAACTGCACGACGGCATTCATTTCCTGCCCAAGCCCTACAACATGAGCGAGCTGCTGGATGCGATCCGGCTGTGCTTCCGCCATGCCGCCGATGCCGCGCTGATGCCGGCGCCGCAGGCAAGCGCGGCCTGAGGCTGCCATCCACGCGTTGCGTGGATCTACTGGTGCATCCACGCATGGCGTGGATCTACTGCTCCATCCACGCGTTGCGTGGGTCTACTGGTGCATCCACGCATGGCGTGGCTCTACGGCGATGCGCACCGTTGCGTGAACGGAAAATGCTGCCAGTAGATCCACGCCATGCGTGGATGGAGCCGGCCGTCAGCCGCCGGTATACGGCCCTTCGCCCGGGAGTACCTGCAGCAGCGCACCGGTGATCACGCGTGGATATACGGTGAGATGGTCTTCGCCATCAATCACGATGTTCTCCACCTGCAGCTTGCGACCGCTGCGCTGCAGCTGGCCGGCGAAGTCGGCGGTCTGCCGCAGCATGTCGTTGCCCGTTGAATAGCGCGGCCCCGACTTGACCGTCTCGTAGCCGCCGACCGACAGCAGTACGCGGATGGGCTGTGACGGCATCACGGCGGCATCCTGCATGCGCGGCAGCAGGCCCTGGTCGAACCACAGCGACGGACTGGACAGGATGTAGGTGCCGAACATGTCGGGCTGGGTCGTCAGCACGTAAGCACCCAACAGCGCGCCATAGGAATGACCCGCAAACACGCGCCGGGCCGGATCGGTACGGTAGCGCGCATCGATCATCGGCAGCGCGTGGTCAGCCAGGAAGTCGCGGTAATGGGCCGCGCCGCCATAGGTCACGTCATCGCTGTAGTAGCCGGCAGGGGTGCGCACAGGATCACTGGGGGTGTAGTCGCGCGAGCGGCTCTGTTTGGAGGTCAGGCCTTCCTGCGGCGGCAAACCGACCAGGATGAAATCCTCGATGTTGACGCCCTGCTGCCCCACCAGGTTGCGTATGCTGCGCACCAGCGGAAAGCTGTACAGCGCATCGGTCACGTACACCACCGGATAACGCTTCTGCGGATGCGCCGCGTAGCCGGAAGGCAACGCCACCCACAGGGCATAGTCGCGCCCGATCGGGTCATGCACGCGCAGTGACTCGGTATCGGGCAGCACAACGCCTGGCACCGCCGTCGCGCTTTCCCTGGCTTCACTCTGCGTTGCCGGCGGCGCCACCGACATCGCGCAACCTGCCAAGGCCAGGCAGGCCAGCACACTCCATCCACGCACACGCTGCATCCGCGCTCTCCTGTTGCGGGCGGCGCACCCAGGTGGCGCCGCTGATGCATCCTCACACACCGCGTTGTTGCGCGCCAAACCCCTCTCAGGGCGACGCCGGCGGCGGTGCCGGGAACAACGTACGCAGGCCCAGCAGGGCCGCCGGGTGGTAGATCGTCGCGTGGGTCTCTTCCGGCAGCGGCTGGTACTTCACCAGCGTTGCCGGCGAGGCCTGCTGCAGCAGCGCCGCCAAGCGCGCGCTCGACGCTGCCAGTTCCGGCTGGCCACTGCTGGCCAGGAACAGCCGCGCACCGCTGCGCGCAACCGACGGCACCTGCTTGCCTGCGCCAGACAACAAGGCGCCGTGGTTCCACCACAGGCTGGCGTCCAGCGCGATATAGCTGTTGAACAAGGCCGGTTCCTGCAGCAGCGTCTCGATCACGAACAACCCGGCCAGCGACTCCCCGATCAACGCGCGCTCGTCGGTGGTCGCATAACGCTGGCGTACCTGCGGCATCAGTTCATCGCGCAGGAAATCACGGTACGCCGCCGAGCCACCGATGCGCGGCGCGATCTTCCGATCCTCCGCCACGTTGCTGGGGCCGGTCATGTCGCGGCGGCGCTCGGTGTTCTCGATGCCGACCAGCAGGAACGGGCGCATGCTGCCGTTGCCGGTCAGCACCTGCACCAACCCGGCCACGTGCAGGAAGTCCTCGCCGATGCCGCCGTCGGGCATGTACAGCACCGGCAGTGGCGTCTTCGGGTCCAGGCCCCACGGCTGCGGGCGATAGACGTTGATGCGGCGGGTTTCGCCCAGCGCCTTGGATTGGATGGTGAAGGTCTCACCGATCACCAGCGGCGAAGCGGCCGCCGTCTGCGCCGTCGGTTCGGCGGCCATCAGCGGCGCGGCGGAGACAGCGGACAACAACAGCGACAGCACGATCAAACGCATGGGGCGGCCATCCCGGGAAAGACGCTGAGCATAACGCCACACTGATCGCACGGCAGACTTCATATCGCCCGCTATTGCGAAGATCCGCTGGTGAACGCTCGTCATGGGTTACCGAAGGTCTGACCCCACCGCGACCCGCACGCCTTCAACGCCGGTCCAACGCGATCACCGCCTGGCAGCTCCTGAGCTGGTCGTCGGCGTCGCGTCCGATTCGAACAAGCGCTGCCGCAACCTCTGCTCGTAGTTGGGCGCCCGCATCACGTTCGCGGGCGCTGGCGGTGGCGTCGGACAAGCGACCGGTATGACAGGCGGCGAGGTCGTTGCGCAACCGGAGACTGCCAGCACGCAGGCCAGCAACCACCTCTGTTTCCACTTCGGCCGCACGCTCTCGATCTTGTTCATGCTGTTCTCCCAGCGAGGCCATCGCCCCGGTCTGTACCGCCTGCCGTTCGCGCGCTGCGCGCTCGGCCTGCATTGCCTCGGCATGCTGCAGCGACGCAACCTCTGCCTTTGCGGCATCGCTGCGATCGCCACGCCAGCCCCAGCCTGCCGCGAACATCACCGACGACCACAGCACCAGCAGCGCAATCGCGATCAATGTGCGTGGCATCCCTCACTGCTCCGCCAGGCAGCGGGCATGACGCTGTTGCTGCCGTTGCCATACGCCCCAACACACCTTGTTGGGCTGTCCGTTGACCCGGGTCGAGCAGTCGTAGCCCCCTGCCCGCTTCCACAGCAGCAGCGCATCGCACGCTTGGCGGTACTCACCTCGCAGGAGATGCCGGCGCGTGGATGATCCATTCCAGTTGCCGATCCCATACTGGTAAAGGAAGTCGACATAGGTGTCGTACTCACCCTGGGTCAGCGCGACACCCGGCAACGATGCGCGGAATTGCGATTCCTCGCGCGCCAGGTGCGCTTCCACGGTGCGCAGCGCACGGACGGGCGTAGTCCGGTCTCCGAGCCGGACCGGCGTGCCGTCCTCGCGCCGGGTCGAGCCAAAACCATAGGTGGGCCGATCATTGCGGGTCGGCACCACCGCCGCGTCGGTATAGCCCTCATGCTCGACAATGGCGATCAGGCCTGCGGCACTGAGGACCAGCGCGGCAACCAGGCGGCGCATCGGCAACGCTGTGGGCGGCGTACTCATTCGCGTCCCTTCCGCCGCCACTCGCGCAGCCAGCGCCAGCACAGGTAAGCGATCTGTGCGGCGAGATAGATGATGGTCAGGACCACCACCAGGCGGTCCAGGGTGATGCCGGCGGCAAGTGCACCGGCAACGGTTACCGGCGGAGCCGATTTGGCCGCCGCTGCGCCCACTGCGCTGAAGATTTCTTCTTTCATGGAAAGTCCAGGATTTGATGCTGGCCACGACATACCGAGGTGGCCGGGAGAGGTGCCCGCCTCGCTGCCGGCTGGGCGCGAGGGTTCATCCGGTCGGGAGACGGGCGAAAGTTGAGCCCACCGCTCATGCGGCCTGGGCGATGCCTTCCATCCAGCCGCGCACGCGCTGGAAGCCCAGCTCGACCAGGTTCAGGTAATGCCGGTTGGAGACCGGTCGCTGCCCGCAGTTGGCGAGCAGCAGATTGGCGGTCTCGAAGCGCTCGACCTTGCGACGGCCGCGACCGCAGTAGTAGCCACGCAGTGCGCAGGCCATCGCCACGTTGTCACGGGCAACTGCGGTGATGATGTCTTCGATCTGCTGCGCCAGCAGGTCCGTCTCCAGTGGCTTGTACCCTTGCGCACGGCCGGGCATGTCGCCGCCATGCTCGATCAATACGGCCAGCAGGTTGCGTGATTGGAAGCCCAGGTATTCGCAGTCGCGATGCAGGGCGTATTCCCCGCCCCAGTGCTCCAGACGGCTGCGGACGTATTCGCCGAACGTATCAAGCTGCATGGTGGGCTTCTCCCTGGATGGACGACGGACCCGGCGCGAACACATCCGGGCGCAGGAATTCGCGACGGACCGCACCGGCCGTGGCCAGCTCGATGCGTCGGCACAGACGGGCGCCAGGCAACTTGTGGCCGCGGGCGATCATGTAGAGGGTCCGCAGCGCACAGCCGGTCTGCTGGGCCAGACGGCGCATCACGGGGCAACTGGGGGTGCCGTAGCCCCCTTGGGAGATGGCGTAGTCGATGAGGTTCATGGCCCCAGATTACCGCCCCGGTAATGCCAAGTCAATACCGTTTTGGTCATTTGCTGGATTGGTAATGCAGAGCACCATTTGCAGATGGACGCCAGTACCGCCCGCACCCTCAACATGCGCCTCCGCGTTGCCGCTGCCGGCGGCCCGGCCGAATGGGCCCGCCTGTTCGGCGGCACCCGCTGGGCGCAGCCCCAGGTCAGCCAGTGGATTTCGGAGAGCAACCCGAAGAGCATCGGCCATCGTCTGGCACGCGATCTCGAGTCGGCAATGCAACTCCCGCACGGCACGCTTGATCGTGCCGATCAGGACGTTGAGATGTCGCTTCAGTCTCAATCTACGGGACTGGATTTCGAGAAGATGAGCGCTGCGGTCAAGGTGCTTTCGCACTACCTGGAGCTGGTCGGCGATCCACCGGAATGGATCTACGATCCTGTGCTGCTGGAGACCGCATTCATGGTCGTGGACGAGTTCGGTCAGCCTTCGGCCCCGGACAATGTGCTCGACCTGACGAAGCTTCTGGCAAAACGGATCAGGGAGGCGAAGGATGACTCACACGCGACTCGAGGAGCTCGCACAGCGGTTGGCCGCTAGGACGCAGGAACTGCGCGGCGGTCGCAACCCGACACCTGCCTTGCGGGTGGTGGCCGGTGAGGCACATGCAGCCCCGGGAGAACGGCGGATGGACGCCATCATGCGCGAGTGGCATTGCCGCATGATCCGCAACGTACGCCGGCGCTGGGGGGAGCCGATGCAGCATGTGATCGACCAGGCCTGTTGCGGGGTGGTGGACATCGACCAGCTCGCCGACGATGCGTTGATCCAGCTGCACAAGGATATGGAACGCGCCGAGGAGTGCATCCGCGAGGGGATTTCCTTCCACGATGCGGGGCTTCTACGCGCGCACTACGGTTGAAAGAGACCAGGCCGGTCGATTCTGACCGGCCAGAACCGCACGATTCATTACTTTTTATTCCCGAATTAATTACCTTAAAGGTAATTAATTGGTGTTGCTGGAAGATTTCCTGCGCTGGCGCCGCGGCATGCCGACCGTGGCTGCACGCGGGCAACAAAAAAGCGCCTCTCGGCGCTTTCGGGGTTGCCCGGCAGGTGATGCCGGCGCTGTCTGCGATGGTGGGCCGTGATGGATTCGAACCATCGACCAAAAGATTAAAAGTCTTCTGCTCTACCGACTGAGCTAACGGCCCATGCAACATCCCTGCCTGTCGGCGGGGTGGGCATTCTACCCTACTTTGTGCGGTAGAGAGAAATCGTCGCAGTATCGGCCTGCAGTTAAACCGTTCCATGCCGCGGACGCATCTCATGCACACTCCTTCGTCCTTCGGAGCCACGGATGCGCCTGCCCTTCTTTCTGTTCGCCTGCCTGCTGCTGCCCTGCACCGTCACCGCCGCTGCGGCCCCATCGGTACAGATAGATGACATCGCCCGATTCTGGAGTACCTACGATGCCGTGCATGCCGAGCCCGATGCCGCGCAGAGGGTGGCCCTGGTCCGCCAGCACTACGTCGAGCCGGGCAGTGCCGGTCTGCACGCGCTGATGAAGGCGCGCAACTACACCGCCGCCGAATACGCACAAGCAATGCTCGCCTGGCCGCACTTCTGGGCCTCGGTGCGGCCGCTGACCGCCAACGCCCGGCAGGCCAGCGCTACGCTGGAGCGGGATCTGGCTGCGTTCCGCAGGCTTTACCCCGCCCTGCGCCCGGCCAGCATCACCTATGCGGTGGGCGTGCTGCGCACAGGCGGCACCACGCTGGGGGACCAGGTGCTGATCGGCGCGGAAATGGCACTCGGCGATGCAAGCGTGGATGTCAGCGAACTGCCGGAGCCGTTGCGCAGTCGCCTGCGGGTCTTCTACGACAGCGCGCCCGGCGCGAACAACGCGCAGAACAACCTGCATGAGTACGTGCACACCCAACAGCGCGAGACTACGGGATCGCTCGCACAGTACGCGGTGCGCGAAGGCGTGGCCGAGTACATCGCCAAGCGGATCAGCGGTCGCCGCCCGGCGCTGCCGCTGTATGCCTACGGGCCGTTGCACGAATCGGAGATCCGCGCTCGCTTCAGAGCGGAGATGGATGGCGATGCGCTGGACAACTGGCTGTACAACAACGCCCGCAATCCGTTCGGGGTGAGTGATGTGGGGTACTACGCTGGTTACCGCATCGCGCAGGAGTACATGCGGCAGCAGCCGGATGAGCAGGCGGCGATCGCGCGGATGATCGAGCTGGATTACAGCGATCCGGTTGCGGTGCGCGGTTTCATTGAAGCATCGGGTTGGCTGCCGCAGCGGTAGCGCCGGGCCGCGCCCGGCGGACAGCGCCAACCAAGGTTGGCACCTACCAGAATCAGACCTGCCGGGGCTGCCGGCCAGCGGCCGGCACTACCCGAATCCCAACATTGGTAGCGCCGGGCCGCGCCCGGCGGACAGCGCCAACCAAGGTTGGCACCTACCAGAATGAGACCTGCCGGGGAAGCCGGCCAGCGGCCGGCCCTACCAGAGCCGGTCAGGCGTACAGCGTCGGGTCGGCCACGCCGGCATCGGCGAAGCCCTGCGCGCGCAGGCGGCAGGCATCGCAATGCCCGCAGGCCGCGCCGCTGGCATCGGCGTTGTAGCAGGACACGGTCAGGCCGAAGTCCACGCCCAGTCGCACGCCTTCGCTGACGATCTGGCCCTTGCTGAGGAACTGCAGCGGCGCATGCACGGTGATGCCCGCGCCTTCCACGCCCGACTTGGTCGCCAGGTTGGCCAGCGCCTGGAAGGCGGCGATGAACTCGGGGCGGCAATCCGGGTAGCCGGAGTAGTCCACGGCGTTGACGCCGCAGAAGATGTCGTTGGCGCCAAGCACTTCGGCCCAGCCCAGCGCCAGCGACAGCATGATGGTGTTGCGCGCCGGCACGTAGGTGACCGGGATGCCCTCGCCGCCCGCCTCGGGCACGTCGATGTCGTCGGTCAGCGCCGAGCCGCCGATGCTGCGCAGGTCCACGTCCACGGTCTTGTGCACGATCACGCCCTGGGCCTTGGCCACGCGCGCGGCAGCATCCAGCTCGGAGGTGTGGCGCTGGCCGTAACGCACGCTGAGGGCATGCACGGCGAAGCCCTGTTCCTGGGCCATGGCGATGACGGCGGCTGAATCCATGCCGCCGGAGAGAAGCACGACTGCCTTCTTCATGGGTAAATCATCCGGTTGGGGGAGAAAGCCAGCACGCTGTCCCGCGCCGGAGCTACATCAGGAAACGCTGCGCCGGCTCATCGGCCCGGCTCGTCGTTCCACAGGATTTTATGCAACTGCATCTGGAAGCGCACCGGCAGCCGGTCTTCCACGATCCAGTCGGCCAGCTGGCGGGCAGTGATTTCGCCCTTGCTGGGAGAGAAGAACACCATCGTGCGCTGCACCAGCTGGTGTTCGACGACCATGGCCTTGGCCCAGTCGTAGTCTTCGCGGTTGCAGATCACGAACTTGATCTGGTCACGCGTGGTCAGCAGCGGCAGGTTTTCCCAGCGGTTGCGCGCGACCTCGGCCGAGCCCGGGGTCTTGATGTCGACCACGCGCGACACGCGCGGATCAACGGCGCTGACGTCCAACGCACCGGAGGTTTCCAGCGACACATCCAGGCCGGCATCGCACAGCTTCTGCAGCAGCACCAGGCAGCGCTTCTGCGCCAGCGGCTCGCCGCCGGTCACGCAGACGTGCCGCACGCCCTGCGCCTGCACGTGGGCGACGATGTCGTCGATGTCCCACCAGGTGCCGCCGTGGAAGGCGTAGGCGGTGTCGCAGTACTGGCAGCGCAGCGGGCAGCCGGTCAGGCGCACGAACACGGTCGGCCAACCGGCGGTATCGGCTTCGCCCTGCAGCGAGGTGAAGATCTCGGTGATCTTCAGGCGTGGCAGGGGCGACTGCACGATCTCGCTGGGCGTGGCAACGGCGGAGGACGGGGGAACGGCGGTCATGGCAGGGACTTCTTGGTGGGACACGTGGCGGGTGGGCTACCGTGGCCGGTAACGAACGCAGCCGAGCATGGCTCGGCTCTACAACAGCAGCCGGTCGGGTATGGCCCGACGGGTAATGCAAGCCGCCGGGCATGGCCCGGCGCTACCGGATCCGGACGGGTTTGCCGACCCGGAAACGAAAGCAGCCGAGCAAGGGCTCGGCGCTACGGGGAACACATTGTACGCCCGCTCAGCGGATCAGCGGATCTGATTGCCGAGGCGGATCGACTGCAGACGGTCCTGCGCGGTACGCGCGGCATCCGAGCCCGGGTATTGCGCCACGACGGTCTCCAGCGTCTGCTGGGCCTGGTCGACCTTGCCCTCGCCGTACTGCGAGAGGCCGACCTTGAGCAGGCCGCCAGCGGCCTTGTCGTGGGTGGGATAGCGCGAGAGCAGTTCGCGGAACTGGGACTCGGCCATCGGGAAATTGCGGGTGGCGTAATAGCTTTCACCCAGCCAGTACAGCGCATTGGGGGCGTAGACGCCGTTCGGGTACAGCTCCAGGAAGCTCAGGAACAGCTGTGCCGAATCATCGTACTTGCCCGCCTTCAATGCGTCGAAGGCCACGTTGTAGGACGTACGCTCGTCACCGGTGACGGCCAGGCTGCCCGGGTCACCATGGACGGAAGGCGGCCGCTCGGAAGTGGCCGCCGCTGCGGGTTTTGCCGGGGCTGCAGGAGCCTTCGGTGCGCTCGCCGGAACCGCAGGCAGGGCCGGGGCGGCAGAGCCCCCTTCCAACCGGTTCAGGCGGCTGTCCAGATCCAGGTACTGGTCCTGGGCGGTCTGCTTGAGCTGGGCGTTGTCGTGCTGGAGTTGCTCGATCGAGGCCTGCAGGCTGGTGACCTGCTGCCGCAGCTGATTGATCTGGTTCAACAGGTCCTGGTTGGCACTGTTGTTGTACATCTGCTGCTCGAGCGAACCGACGCGGTCGGCCAGGCTCTGACGTTGTGCATGCGCCGGTGCGGCAGCCACGAGGGCTGCCGCAACGACCAGCATCAGTTTGATGCCAAGGCGCATGGATTACTGCGCGGTGTAGACGATTTCGACGCGACGGTTCTGCGACCAGCAGGACTCGTTCGACTCGGTGCAGACCGGACGCTCTTCACCGTAGGACACGACGGTCAGCTGCGAAGCCGAGCCACCGTTGGCCTGCAGTGCCGAGTTGACGCCGTTGCCACGACGCTCGCCCAGGGCCTGGTTGTACGCGCGCGAACCGCGCTCGTCGGTGTGACCCTGCAGGGTGATGCGCGAGGACGGACGGTCACGCAGGTACTTGGCGTGGCAAGCCATGATGGCCTGGAATTCCGGCTTCACGTCTTCCTTGTCCAGGTCGAAGTAGACAACGCGCTGGCGCAGGCAGGCATCGGTGTCCAGGTCGCCCGGGCCGTACAGGCCGGAGGTGGACGGACCGGTCGGGGTGGTGGTCGAGGTGCCGGTATCGACCGGAGCCGGGACTTCTTCCTTGACCTTCTTCGAGCAACCGGCCAGGACGGCCACAGACAGCAGGGAAACAAGCAGAACGCGGGTGGACTTGTTCATGGCGATACCTTTGTGGCTCCTAAGCCGATGAGGGGTTCAATACAGAGAAAATATTAACACTCTTTTAGCGCTGGGTACGGTATGGGGACCATGCCGGCTCGCGCACATCACCGTCTGCCAGAACCAGGCGCTGGCGCACGCGCGCATCGGCCGAGACGGCGTACAGCACACCACGACCACCCTCACGGGCGGCATACAGCACCATGCTCGCGTTGGGCGCGAAGCTCGGCGATTCGTCCAGCGAACCCGGCGACAGCGTGCTCCAGCGGGGCGAACCCAGCGAGCTGTCCATCAGGGCGATCTTGTAGCTGTTGCCCGAACCCTGGGCGACAGCGATCTTCTTGCCGTCGTAGGACACCGAAGGCTTGGCGTTGTAGTTGCCCTGGAAGGTCACGCGCTCGGCGCTGCCACCACCGGCACCGACCTTGTAGACCTGCGGACGGCCGCCGCGGTCGGAGGTGAAGTACACCGCGCTGCCGTCCGGCGCCCAGGTCGGCTCGGTATCGATGGCGAAGTGGTTGGTCAGCTGGGTCAGCTGCTTGCTGCCCAGATCCATCACGTAGATTTCCGGGTTGCCCGAACGCGACAGGGTCAGGGCCAGCTTGCGGCCGTCCGGCGAGAACGCCGGGGCGCTGTTGATGCCGCGGAAGCTGGTGACCAGCTCACGGGCGCCGGTGGAGATGTTCTGGATGTAGATGGCCGAGTTGCCACGTTCGAAGCTGACGTAGGCCAGCTTGTTGCCATCCGGGCTCCACGACGGCGACAGCAGCGGCTCGGCCGAACGCACGATGGTCTGCGGGTTGAAGCCGTCCGAATCGGCCACCATCAGCGCGTAGCGCATGGCGTCGCCCTTGCCGCTGGCGGTCACGTAGGCGATGCGGGTCCAGAAGGCACCACGGACACCGGTGATCTTCTCGTAGATGGCGTCGGCCATCTGGTGGGCAACGTCGCGCATGGCATTGCCACGTGCGGTCATCGCCAGGCCCAGCAGGCGCTCGCCCTTGGGCACGTCGAACAGTTCGTACTCGACGCGGTAGGCGCCGGCACCGGCGTCCATGACCCGGCCGACGACGATGTAGTTCTGCTTCAGCGCGCGCCAGGTGGCGAACTGGATGTCACCGCCACGGATCGGCTTTTCGACGATCTGCGCTTCGGGCAGCGTGCGGAACTGGCCCGAACGTTCGAGGTCGGCACGGACCACGCCGGCGACGTCGGTCTGCGGAGCACCGGCTGCACCCTGGTAGGGCATCGGCACGATGGTGATCGGGAGGGCGGAGGCATTGCCGCCGATGATGTCGATATCCAGCCCCTTCTGCTGCGCGACGGCAGCAAAGGGCAGCAACAGGGCCGCAAACACGGCAAGCCAGCGAGGCATCTTCTTCATGGAGCGCTCAAATAGGGGGAACCGGAACGAGGGATAACAAAACGGCAGTGAACCGCTTCGCAATCATGAACCAAGGGTACGTGAATTCCTGGTCAGTGCCAGCCGGGTCTCTCACATGCCGTTAACGTCGCGGCCACCTTTCGTGCGAATGACGCGTCCCAAGCATGGCGTGGACGGGCCCGCACGATCCAGAGCTAAAAGCGTCATTGGATGACGGGACAGCCCCAAAGGGCTGCCCTGCCCCGCGCCTCAGCGATCCTGGGCGGTGAACGTGAAGTTGATCGTGCGTGCGAATACCTGTTCGAAACCGCGGTACGGCAGCGGCTGGGCGTTGAGCACGGCGGCCTCGATCGAGCGCTTGCCGGCTTCATCGAACGGGCAGCCGGCGCTGACCGTGGCGCTGCGGACGGTACCGCCCGGCAACTGGTTGATGGTGATCTGGCAGCGTTGGCCCAGCGGCACGCTGTCCGGACGCACCCACTGCGCCAGCACCTTGGCCTGGATGGCCGCCGCATACTTGGCAGACAGATCATCACTGCTGCCACCACCACCGGCAGCCGGCTGTGCTGCACCACTGGCACCGGCAGCGGCCGTGCCTGCGGCATTGCGCGCGGCAGCGACCTGGCGCAGCTTCTGCTCGGCCAGCTTGGCTTCCTTCTCGGCCTGCTCGCGGCGGGCGCGGATGTCGGCGATCTTCTTCTGCTTCTCGGCCTCGGCCTTGTCAGCGGCCAGGCGCTCCTGCTCGGCCTGCTTCTTCTTGGCGTCCGCTTCCTGCTGCTTGGCCAGGCGCAGCTTCTGCTCGGCCTCTTCCTGGCGCTTGCGCTCGGTCAGGTCGATCTGCTCCTGGCGGCGCTTGGCTTCCTGCTCCTGCTTGGCCTTTTCCTGCGAGATCGCCAACGCGCTGACCGCGTCCTGGTCCTTGGTATCGGGCTGCGCCACGCGTTCCTGCGCCTGTTGCTGCTGCGGCGTCGGTGCGTCCTGCGGGCGCGGCTCTTCAATCGGCTGCGGCGGCGGGATGGTGTCTTCCGGCACCGGGATCGGTTCGGCCACCGGCGGCGGCAGGTCTTCCAGCTTTTCCGACTGGCGCAGGGCCTGGCGGGCGGCGGCGGCTTCGGACGCGGACAGCGCCAGGCTGGCCTCGACCGAGGGATCACCTGCGGCGGCATCGGTATTGCGCTGCGGTGACCACAGCCAGGCGCCGATGAAGATCAACGCGACCAGCAGGTGCACCAGCACGGCCAGCACCAGCGGCTGGCCCCAGCCGGGTTCCTGCTTGTGCGGTGGCGGCAGGGCGTCAGCGTGCATCGGTGGCCAGGCCTACCTTGTCCACGTTGGCGCGCTTGATCACGTCCATCGCCGCGATGACCTTTTCATAGGCCACGGCACGGTCGGCGGCGACGATCACGCGCACTCCCTTGTCCTGCGCGGCGATGCCGGACAGGTGGCCCTGCAGTTCCTCGGCAGTGACGGCCGTGGGTTCCTTGGCGTCGGGCAGCTTCAGGCTGAGCTGGCCGTCCTGGCGCACCGAGACGATCACCGGGTCCTGCTTGCTTTCCAGCGCCTTGGCGTTGGAATTGGGCAGGTCGACATCGAAGCTCAGGGTGAGCAGTGGCGCGGTGACCATGAAGATGATCAACAGCACCAGCATGACGTCGATATAGGGAACGACGTTGATTTCCGATTTCAGCTTGCGGCGCTTGCGGCGACCGATGGCAGCGGACATGGCTTGGACTCCCGGGTCTGGCGCTTACTCGTCGCCAGCGCTCTGGCGCTGCAGGATCGAGCTGAACTCGTCGGCGAAGGTCTCGAAACGCACCGACATGCGCTCCACGCGGGTGGTGAAGCGGTTGTAGGCCCACACTGCCGGGATCGCCACGAACAGGCCGATGGCAGTGGCGAACAGCGCTTCGGAGATGCCCGGGGCGACGGCGGCGATACCGGCCTGGGCGCCGCTGCTGATCATGTCGTGCATGGTCACCATGATGCCGAACACGGTACCCACCAGGCCCACGTACGGGGCGGTCGAGCCGATGTTGGCCAGCAGTTCCAGGTTGCGCTCGAGCTGATCGACTTCGCGGGTGTAGGTGGTGCGCATGGCGCGCTGGGCACCTTCCAGCTGGGCACGGCCATCCAGCCGGCGCTTGTCGCGCAGGCGGGTGTACTCGCGGAAACCGGCTTCGAAGATGGCTTCCAGGCCGCCGACATTGCGGCTGCGGTCGGTGGCCGAGCTGTACAGCTTGCCCAGGTCGGCACCGGACCAGAAGCGGTTCTCGAACTCGTCGGCTTCGCGGGTGGCCTGCTTGAAGATGCGGGCCTTGCGGAAAATGATCACCCAGCTGACGAACGAGCCGACCAGCAGCGCCAGCACGATGATCTTCACCGGCAAGCTGGCCTTGGCCATCAGTTCGAGGTAGTTGATGCCGCCGCCGGTGGTGGCCTGGGCAAGGGTCTGGGTCGCGGCATTGCTGACGTCAGCCGGCAAAGCCTCGGTGACCGTGGCCTGCAGGGCCAGGAGCGTTGCGATCATCCGTTGTTCCTCAAGAGTTCTGTTCGGATTCGGGGTGGAGGTGGGGTTGCAGCGCGGCAAGGACGGCATCGTCCATGCCACGCGGGCGGAAACTGGCCGCGTCCAGTGCGGCGATGCGGACCTGTGCGGACAGCAGCAGCTGGCCGTCGCGCAGGACCTGCTGGTCGAAGACCATGCTGGCCTTCTTCAGCTGGACCAGGTTGGCGCTTACCTGCAGCTGGTCATCCAGCCGTGCCGGCTTGATGAAATCCATCTGCATGGAGCGCACCGCGAAGACCATGCCGTGCTCGGACCGCATGCGCTCCTGGCCGTAGCCCAGCGCGCGCATCCATTCGGTCCGGGCCCGTTCCATGAAGGCCACGTAGCGGGCGTGGTAGACCACGCCGCCAGCGTCGGTATCTTCCCAGTAAATGCGTGTCGGCCAACTGAATCGCGGTTCAACCGACATCGGGGACCTCGGCAAACAGGTCCTGCGGCGGGTTCTTCGGCTTCAGGCCCATGTGCCGGTAGGCCTTGTGGGTCGCCATGCGGCCACGCGCGGTGCGCACCAGGAAGCCCTGCTGGATCAGGTACGGCTCGACCACGTCTTCCAGCGTGCCACGCTCTTCGGACAGCGCCGCGGCGAGCGACTCGATGCCCACCGGGCCACCGTCGAAGTAATCGACCATGGTCTTCAGCAGCCGGCGGTCAAGCTCGTCGAAGCCTTCCGGATCGACCTTGAGCATCTGCATTGCGGCCTGCGCCACGGTCTGGTCAATGTGGCCACCGGCCTTGACCTGGGCGTAATCGCGCACGCGGCGCAGCAGGCGGTTGGCGATACGCGGGGTGCCACGCGCGCGGCGCGCGATCTCCCCTGCCCCGTCGGCGGTGCAGTCGATGGCCAGGATCGCGGCCGAGCGGCGCACGATGCGGGTCAGTTCTTCGACGCTGTAGAACTCCAGGCGCTGGACGATGCCGAAGCGGTCGCGCAGCGGTGCGGTCAGCAGGCCGGCGCGGGTGGTGGCGCCGATCAGGGTGAACGGCGGCAGGTCGATCTTGATCGAGCGCGCCGCAGGGCCCTCGCCGATCATGATGTCGATCTGGAAATCTTCCATCGCCGGATACAGCACTTCTTCCACCACCGGCGACAGGCGATGGATCTCGTCGATGAACAGCACATCGTGCGGCTGCAGGTTGGTCAGCAGCGCGGCCAGATCGCCGGCCTTCTCGATCACCGGGCCGGAGGTCACGCGCAGGGCCACGCCCAGTTCGTTGGCGATGACGTGGCTGAGGGTGGTCTTGCCCAGGCCGGGGGGGCCGAAGATCAGGACATGGTCCAACGCATCGCCACGACCCTTGGCGGCCTGGATGTAGATCTCCATCTGCTCGCGCACCGGCACCTGGCCGAGATAGTCGGCAAGTCGCTTGGGTCGGATGCTGGCGTCGGCGGCGTCATCCTCGCGGGTGGCGCCGGCGGCGATGATGCGGTCGTCGGTCATGTGCTGATTATGCGGTAAAAGCGGGGAGATTCGGCCGGGCTGCGCCCGGCACCCGCAGAAGCAACTGCAACTTCAACTGCCGAAGCGACAGCAGAAGCAGGTTTCCTGAGGGATGGCGGGGTGGGTCCGGTTGCGGGGGACGCCGCAAGTACGTCCATGTAAGCTCGGTCGCGCCTTGCTCGTGTGCGCTGTCCTGCGCACACGGCAAGACCGGGGTTGGGCGTCCTGCCCAACCCGCCCGAGGCATGCCTCGAGCCCATGGCGCTCACGCCCCCGCAACCGGACCCACCCCGCCTTCGACAGATCTCCGCGATCTGCCGGAATGGCATGGCCTGCTCCTGGTAGGTGTCGACCTTGGCCGACACGGCATGGCCTGCCTTTGGTGGGTGTCGACCTTGGTCGACACGGTAGATCCACGCCATGCGTGGATGGAGCTGAGGAGCAGAGTGGGCTCGGCTTCTGGCGCGCGGCGCGTCCGAAAGTGGAGCCCCCTTGTTGTTCAAGGGGGCGCGCCGACAGGCGGGGGGTTAAGGCGGAATGCGGGCGGGGCCCACGATTTGCGCAGCAAATCGTGGGACGTAGCGCAGGTGGAGATTAGATCTCCACCTGCGCGCCCAGCTCGACCAGGCGGTTACCCGGAATCCGGAAGAAGCCCGTCGCCGGGGCGGCGTTCCTGTGCATCAGCGCGAACAGCTTGTCGCGCCAGATCGGCATGCCACGGTTGGCGGTGGCGACGATGGTCTCGCGGCTGGCGAAGAAGGTGGTGTCCATCGGGTCGAAGTAGATGCCACCGTGGTCGCACGAGCGCATCAGCGCCAGCGGTACGTCGGGGGTCTCCATGAAGCCGAAACGCACGTAGACCCGATAGAACTCATCGCCCACCGATTCGATCTTCAGGCGCTGCCCTTCCGCCGCGTACGGCACCGGCAGGGTCACCACGTGCAGGAACACGTTGCGCTCGTGCAGCACCTTGTTGTGCTTGAGGTTGTGCATCAGCGCATGCGGGGCCACGGTCGGGTCGGCGGTGAGGAACACCGCGGTGCCGGGTACGCGTACCGGCGGCGCCAGCATCAGGCCCGGCAGGAAGGTGTCGATGCGGATGCCGTCCTTGCGGATCTCGTCGCGCAGCAACTCGCGGCCACGGCGCCAGGTGCGCATCATGGTGAACAGGAAGATGCCCAGCACCACCGGGAACCAGGCGCCCTGCAGCAGCTTGGCGCCGTTGGCGATGACAAAGCCCAGATCGATGATGAAGAACACCACGCACAAGGGCAGGATCCAGTTGCGTGCCTTGGGCCACAGCGAACGTGCAACCAGGGCCAGCAGCAGGGTATCGATCAGCATGGTGGCCGACACCGAGATGCCGTAGGCCACGGCCAGGTTGGACGAGCTGCGGAAGGCCAGCACCAGGCCGATCACCATCACCGCGATGCCCCAGTTGATGCCGGGGATGTAGATCTGGCCGATGGTGTCGTGCGAGGTGTGCTTGATGCGCATGCGCGGGATGTAGCCCAGCTGCATGGCCTGGCGCGAGACCGAGAACGCACCGGTGATCACCGACTGCGAGGCGATCACCGCCGCCATCGTGGCCAGGATGATCATCGGGTACAGCGCCCACGACGGCACCGCTTCGAAGAACGGGTTCTTGACCGCCTCGGGATGGTTGAGCACCAGCGCGCCCTGCCCCAGGTAGTTCAGCACCAGGCAGGGCAGCACGAAGAAGTACCAGGCGTGGCGGATCGGCTTGGCACCGAAGTGGCCCATGTCGGCGTACAGCGCCTCGCCACCGGTCACCGCCAGCACCACCGCGCCGAGGATGAAGATGCTGTGCCAGCCGTGCTCCATGAAGAAGCGGATCGCCCACCACGGGTTGAACGCCTTCAGCACTTCCGGCGCGTCGACGATGTTGTAGATGCCGATCGCGGCCAGCGAAATGAACCAGATCGAGGTGATCGGGCCGAACAGCTTGCCGATCTTCGCGGTACCGAAGCGCTGCACCGCGAACACGGCCAGCAGCACCACCACGGTGATCGGCACGATGAAGGCATGCAGCCCCGGCGCGGCAACCTCCAGGCCTTCGACCGCACCCAGCACCGATATCGCCGGGGTGATCACGCCATCGCCGAAGAACAGCGAGGCGCCGAAGATGCCGAGGATGCCGACCACGTAGGCCGAGCGCGACCCGTTGCGCAGCGTGCGCTGGGTCAGCGCCATGAGCGCCATGATGCCGCCCTCGCCGTCATTGTCGGCGCGCATGATGATGGTCACGTACTTCAGGGTGACCACGATGTTCAGCGCCCAGAACGCCAGCGACAGCACGCCCAGCACGGTGTCGTGGTCGCTGTTGAGCCCGTAGTGCGGCGAGAACGCCTCCTTCAGGGTGTACAGCGGGCTGGTGCCGATATCGCCGAAGACCACGCCGATCGCACCGATGATCAGCGCCAGGCCCCCGGCGGGGGGAGCGTGACCATGGCCACCGTGGGCGGCGGTGTGCGGGGTTTGACTGCTGGACATGGGGCTCCTGGCGACGCTCAGGGTGTAATGGGGAAGGAAACGGAGCGGCTCAGCGCAGCGCCGATTGCAGGGCCTTGCGGATGACCATGGCCACTTCGTCGCCCTCGTTGAAGGCCTCGCGCGCCATCCGCGCCGCCTCGGTGGGCTTGTAGCCCAGCTGCTGCAGCGCCACGGTGGCATCGGACAGCGGATCGGCCGGGGCCGGGCCACTGCCGGTCGGCAGTGCGCCACCGGCACCGAACTGCGCCGCGCGGTCACGCAGTTCCAGCACCATGCGCTCGGCGGTCTTCTTGCCGATGCCGGGGATGCGGGTCAGCGCGGTGATGTCGCCGGCCTGGACCATGCGGGCGAATTCTTCGACGGTGACCCCGGACAGCACAGCCAGCGCGATCTTCGCGCCGATGCCGCTGACCTTCTGCACGTCGCGGAACAGGCGGCGCTCGCCTTCGCGCAGGAAGCCGTACAGCGAGACGCTGTCTTCCTTCTGCGAATAATGGGTGTACAGCGTGACCTCACGGCCCAGCTCGGGCAGGTCGTAGAAGGTGCTCATCGGCGCCTCCAGCTCGTAGCCCACCCCGTTGACGTCCACCACCAGCCACGGCGGCGCCTTGTAGGCGACGATTCCGCGCAGTCGACCGATCATTGCGTGCAGCTCCTCATTTGCGGCCCCACGCCTGGCGGGCAGTCAGCCCCAGGCGGTTGGCCGTTGCCCTTACGTGGGCATGGGTGATGGCCACGGCCAACGCGTCGGCCGCGTCGGCCTGCAGCTTGGTTTTCAGGTTGAGCATGAGCCCGACCATGTGTTGAACCTGTTGCTTTTCGGCGCCGCCACGACCGACCACCGCCAGTTTGATCTCGCTGGCGGCGTACTCGTGCACCGGCAGGTCGCGCAGCACCACCGCCGAAATCGCCGCGCCACGGGCCTGGCCCAGCTTCAGCGCCGAATCGGGGTTGCGCGCCATGAACACCTTTTCGATGGCCACTTCCTGCGGCTGGAACTCCAGGCACAGCTCTGCCAGGCCCAGCACCAGCAGCTTCATGCGCTGCGGGAAGTCATCGGCACCGAGCAGCACCAGCGGCTGGTGATGCACGTGGCTGACCCGGCCGCTGGCATCGACATCGATGATGCCGACCCCGGTCCGTTGTGAACCCGGGTCGATGCCGAGAATGCGGGTCATGCGGCACACGCGCGCAGGCCGCTGATCCGGGAAGGACGCATGCGGCGGTGATGGCTGGAAACGTCTGGGGTCATCATGGTCCGCATTGTCCGCTCACCGGCCGCCAAAGGCGACCGGCGCAGCGTCCGTTCAGGCGTAGGCGTCCGCGCCGAGATCGGCGTTGGAGTACACGTCCTGCACGTCGTCGAGGTCTTCCAGCATGTCCAGCAGCTTCTTGACCTGCAGGACGGTGTCGCCCTCGACCTTGATGTCGTTGTCGGCACGGAAGGTCAGCTCGGCATGATCCGGCGTGCGGCCAGCCGCCTGCATCGCATCCTTGACTGCGTGGAAGCTGTCCGCGGCGGTGAGCACGTCGATCGCGCCATCCTCCGGGTAGACCACGATGTCATCGGCACCGGCCTCGATGGCCGCTTCGGAGATGGCGTCCTCATCGGCGCCGGCGCCGTAGTGCAGCACGCCCACGCGCTTGAACATGAAGCTGACCGAGCCTTCGGTGCCCATGTTGCCGCCGCACTTGCTGAACGCATGGCGGACATCGGCCACGGTGCGCACGCGGTTGTCGGTCAGGCAATCGACGATGACGGCCACGCCACCGGGCGCGTAGCCCTCGTAGCGGATCTCTTCGTACTCGACGCCTTCCAACTCGCCGGTGGCCTTCTTGATGGCGCGCTCGATCACGTCCTTGGACATGTTCGCGGTCAGCGCCTTGTCCACGGCTACACGCAGGCGCGGGTTGTTGTTGGGGTCGCCTCCACCGCCGCGGGCGGCCACGCCGATCTCACGGATGATCTTGGTGAAAATCTTGCCGCGCTTCGCGTCAGACGCGTTTTTGCGGTTCTCGATGGAGGGGCCTCTACCCATGGGTCTTTCCGTACGTGCGTTGATGGATAAGGCCGCGGATTCTACCTGATCGGGCCCGCTGACCGTGTCGAGGGCGGATGGATGCCGCTGCGCTCGCCGGGCATGGCCCGGCGAGAGCGTGCGAACCAACGGTTCGCACCCACAAAGGCAGGGCGGTAGCGCCGGGCCATACCCGGCGAACCGCCTTACGCGGCAGCGGCGTCCCGGCCATGGTCGAACTGGCCATGGCGGAGGAAATGCGCGGTCTGCCGCGCGGCATCGGGCGACACCACCAGGCCGCTGTGGCTGGTGCGCACCACGCAGTGGTCGGCCAGGCCCGGCAGGCGGGTCTCGGCCAGCGCCACGGTACCGTCGGAATCGTCATCCAGCGCCCCGAGCAGACTGCCCAGCCCATGCGGCACCGAGCCGGCGATCAGGCCGACGGCGGCCTTGCCCTGCCAGTCCGGCAGCCCGTCCAGCAGCAGCTCGCTGCTGCGGCCCAGGGCCAGGCCCCAACCATGTTCGGACAACGAGCGCGCAGTACCACTGCCCCGCAGTGGCGAGCCCAGGCAGACCACGCGCTGCACGGGCAACTGCGGCTGCCGGCGCAGGGCTTCCAGCGCCAGCAGGCCACCCAGGCTGTGCCCGACCAGCGACAGCGGGCCTGCATCTGCCAGCCGCTCCAGCAACTGCGGCACGGCCACATCGGGACCGCCAAATACGGACGAGTAGCCAAAGGTATGGACCTGGAAGCCGCGCGCGCGCAGGCGCCAGGCCAGCGGCCCGACCCAGGCACGGGCATTCCAGATGCCATGCAACAACAGAACGGGGGGAGTCATGTGCAACAGCCTGGCGGTCAGCGGGGCGGAACTACGGTGATTGAACACATGCCAGGGGCAAGCGGCGGTGAACGGTTTCAGGCCGGATGCGGCAAACGGCGCAGGATGAACTCAAGATCGTTGGTATCGCCCACCGGGAACAGGTACTCGCCGGCCTTTTCAAAACCATACCGGGCATAGAAGCGCTGCGCGCCGAAGTTTTCCGACCACACGCCCAGCCACAGCGTGCGCGGGCCGTCGTGCTCCAGCCAGGCCAGCGCGGTTTCCAGCAGGCGGCTGCCCCAGCCGCAGCTCTGCTGCGTCTTGATCAGGTACAGGCGCTTGAGCTCGCCGTCACCGGGCTTCACGTCCGGATGCGGCAACCCACAGGGTCCGGCGGCGGCATGGCCGACCGCCTCCCCGTCCAGCTCCAGCAGCCACACCGCGTAATCGGGGTGGGCCAGGATCGTGCGCTGACGCTCGACCGTGTAGGCCTCGTCGATGAAGTCCTGCAGGTCCTGCGGCGGATACAGATGGCCGAAGGTTTCGGTGAACGTGCGTGCGGCCAGCGCCGACAGGGTCGGCGCGTCGTCCACAGTGGCGCGGCGGATCGAATACATGGGTCGAGTTGACGTCAGGACCACGGTTCGGGTCAAGCCCGCTCCGCCGGTTCCTTGTCGTCTTCTTCCTCTTCCTCTTCTTCGTATTCCTCGTCGTCCTCTTCTTCCTCGCCGTCTTCCTCTTCTTCGCCTTCCTCGTCCTCGTCGTACTCTTCCTCTTCGTCGTCTTCGTAATCCTCGACGCCGAAGTCTTCACCGTCCCAGCGGCCTTCGCCGTCGGCGACGAAGGTCAGGGCCATGGCCGACGGGTTGGTACCGACACGGACCAGCCAACCACCGAAGACACGTGCACGCTCGGTGACCAGGTTGGCCTCGGAGCCTTCATTGCCCAGCTTTTCCCACTCCAGCGAAAACGCAAACTCGGTCATTGCCTGGATCTCCTGATCAGTTTTTCTTGGGGCGAACCTGGATGTGCACTTCGGCCAGCTGCTCGTCGACGATCGGCGACGGCGCGTCGGTCATCAGATCCTGCGCACCGGTGGTCTTCGGGAACGGGATGACGTCGCGGATCGACTCGGTGCCGGCCATCAGCGCGGCGATGCGGTCGATGCCGAAGGCGATGCCACCGTGCGGCGGCGCGCCGTAGTTCAGCGCGTCGAGCAGGAAGCCGAACTTGGCGCGGGCTTCTTCGGCACCGATGCCGAGCAGTTCGAACACCGCGCTCTGCATGTCGGGGCGGTGGATACGGATCGAACCGCCGCCGATTTCATTGCCGTTGAGCACCATGTCGTAGCCGCGCGAAACGGCGGTCTTGGCGTGCGCGCGCAGGTCGGCGATGTCGTCCACGGCCGGCGCGGTGAAGGGGTGATGCAGGGCGACGTAGCGCTGCGCTTCCTCGTCCCATTCGAACATCGGGAAGTCGGTGACCCACAGCGGCGCCCAGCTGTCGGCGACCAGACCGAAGTCCTTGCCGGCCTTCAGGCGCAGCGCGCCCATGAAGTCGGACACCTTGTTGTAGCCGCCGGCACCGAAGAACACGATGTCGCCGTTGCCGGCGCCGACATGGGCGACCAGGGCGGCGAAGTCCTCTTCACTGAAGAACTTCTGGATCGGCGAGCTGATTTCACCGTTCTCGCCCACCTTGATGTAGGCCAGGCCCTTCGCACCGTACTTGGCGGCGTGCGCGGCGTACTCGTCGATCTGCTTGCGCGACAGGCTGGCACCACCGGGGATGCGCAGGGCGGCGACGCGGCCATCGGCATCATTGGCAGCAGCGGTGAACACCGGGAATTCGCTGGTCTTGACCAGCTCGGCCACGTCCACCAGTTCCAGCGCGATGCGCAGGTCAGGCTTGTCCGAACCATAGCGACGCATCGCCTCGGCCCAGGTCATGCGCGGGAAGCTGGCATCCAGTTCGACGTCGACCACTTCCTTGAAGATGGCGCGGATCATGTCTTCGACGAAGTCCTGCACGTCGCGCTCGCGGACGAAGGCGAACTCCATGTCCAGCTGGGTGAATTCCAGCTGGCGGTCGGCACGCAGGGCCTCATCGCGGAAGCAGCGCGCGATCTGGTAGTAGCGGTCGAAGCCGGCCACCATCAGGATCTGCTTGAACAGCTGCGGGCTCTGCGGCAGGGCATAGAACTCGCCCGGGTGCATGCGCGCCGGCACCAGGAAGTCGCGTGCGCCTTCCGGAGTGGCCTTGGTCAGGATCGGCGTTTCGATGTCCTGGAAGCCCTTCTCGTCCAGGTGGCGGCGCAGGGCCTGCACCAGCTTGATGCGGGTGCGCTGCATGCGCTGCATCTCCGGACGGCGCAGGTCCAGGTAGCGGTACTTCAGGCGGGTTTCTTCGCCCGGGTTCTCGTGGGCGTGGAACGGCAGCGGCGCGGCCTTGTTCAGCACGGTGATGGCGGTGGCGATCACTTCCACTTTGCCCGTGCGCAGCTTGTCGTTGACCGCGTGGCGGGCACGTACCACGCCTTCCACCTGCAGCACGTCCTCATAGCCCAGCGAGGCGGCCACGGCGAACACTTCGGCGTTGTCGAGCTCCACCGTCACCTGCACGATGCCTTCATGATCGCGGAGATCGATGAAGCAGACGCCGCCCTGGTTACGGGCCACGTCGGTCCAGCCGGCGAGGGTGACAGTCTGGCCAATCAAGGTCTCATCGACCAGGCCGCAGAAGTGGGTACGCATGGGGGGAAAGCTCCGCTGGAGAACGCCGGCGCCTGATGGAGGCCGGAAAGCCTCTTATTCTGCGGCCGACGCCCCGGCCGGGGCAAATGCGGACGGTCACGCGGGCTTGATCGCCCCCGTCCTTATAGTCGCGCACCTACTCCCGTATGGGGATGTCGCCATGAAACCGCAGTCCCTGGCCAGCCTGGCCGTGATCCTTGGCACCTTTACCGCGCTCGCCCTGCACTCTGCCCCTGCCGCCGCGCAGGACGGGGTGGTCCGCTGCGAGAGCCAGAACAACCGCGAACGCGTCTGCAACACTGGCTGGCGCGATGCCCGGCTGGTCCGCCAGCTGTCCGGCTCGGCCTGTGTGGAAGGCCGAACCTGGGGCACCCGCAATGGCAGCATCTGGGTCAACAACGGCTGCCGCGCCGAATTCACCCAGGGCCGAGGCGGCTGGGGTGGCGGCAACGGCGGCGGTTGGGGTGGTGGCAACGGCAACGGCAACAGCGGCACCGTGCGCTGCGAAAGCCAGGACAACCGCGAACGCAGCTGCCCGGTGGGCTGGCGCAACGCACGCGTGGTCCGGCAGATCTCCGGCACGCAGTGCGTGGAAGGCCAGAACTGGGGCGTGCGCAACGGCGCGATCTGGGTCAACCGCGGCTGCCGCGCCGAGTTCGCCGAGGCCCGCGGTGGCTGGGGCGGCGGCAATGGTGGGGGCAATGGCGGCGGCTGGGGTGGTGGCAACAACAACTACACCGTGACCTGCAGCAGCAACAACAACCGCCAGCAGAGCTGCAACTGGGATGAACGCCAAGGCCGGCCTGTGCTGCAGCAGCAGCTGTCCGGCAGCGCCTGCCAGGAAGGCCGGACCTGGGGCTACTCGCGCGGCAACGTGTGGGTCAGCAACGGCTGCCGGGCGCGCTTCGGCACGCGTTGAGGGGTAGCGCCGGGCCATGCCCGGCGAGCGCAGCGGCAGGGTCTCCGCTTGAAAGCCGCCGGGCATGGCCCGGCGCTACCGGGCTGTCCGCGGCAGCATGCCAGGGGTCAGAGCCCTTGCCGTGGGCATGGGATCCGACCCCGCAATCAGGGTGCCGGCGAAGCCTGGTCGCCCCAGGGCGCCGGCGGTAGCGCGACCGGCTTGCTGAGATCGAACTCGACCCGGAAACGGCGCTCTTCCGGGCGCGTCAGCTCATAGACGAAACGCTGGTCCGGCTCGATCTCCATCGCCCAGGTGTTGTGGGTTGAAGCCAGCATGCCGGCACGGCGGAACATCGCCACCGACTCGCCATCGGCGGGGAACTGCTGGCGTTCGGCGGTGCCCGGCGGCTTGCTGTCGCCGCCGTACAGGGTGATCGCATCGGGACTGCCATCGGCGTGGCGATGGTCGTGCTTCAGGCGCAGCCCGTGCTCGGTGCGGGTCAACACCCAGGTGCGCGAATGGTCATCGCCGACGTGGAACGGGATGCGCAGCTCATGGCCCGGGTCGGCGCAGCCCCGCACGTGCATCACCAGCTTCTGCCCGGCGAAGGGGTCTTTGCCGGTGGGGGCCGGCGTGTCTTCCACCACCTTGCCCTCGTACGCCTGGCCACAATGGGCAGCGACCGCGGCCATGAAGGCGTCGGCCGGCGCGGTCGACAGATCGTGGTTGACCGTATGCGATGGCTGCGAGCAGGCGGCGAGGCCGAGCAGGGCGAAGGCGGAAGCAACAGCGGCGATCGGTTTCATGCCCCAACCCTAACGGCCATGGCCGGCAGGCGCAAACCGTGCCGGCCGACCATGACGGGCAGATCAGTGGCGCAGCCAGACCTTGCAGTCACCGATTTCCTGCATCTGCGCGCCCTGCGAATAGCGCTGCACGATCGCAGCCTGCCATTGCGCGCGCTGCGGGGTGCTGCCCAGGCCATTGGGGCAATTGACCAGTGCCACCAGCGGCAGCCCGCCCAAAGCGTCATCATTGCCGGCGAGTGCTTCCAGCGCCGCATCCGATGCCCAATCGGGAATCATCACCGCGCGACGGCCTGACCGATATGGCAGCGCCGAAGACCAGTCGTCGCCGAAGGCCATCACCACGCCCTGCTCGGGCGTATCGGACCGGATCAAGTCAGCGATCTGCGAGATCGTGGTCGGCTCGCGTGCCTCCTTCATGTCCTTCAGCGACTTCACCAGCCCAAACCCCACCGACAGCAGGCACAGGAAGATCGCCAGAGCCACACCTCGACCCGGCTTGCCGGCCGCTTCGCCGCGCTGGATCACCCACCACAGCACCAGGCCGACGATGGACGTGGCAAACACGAGCTGGGCGAACTGATAGTACGGGTGCACCACCTGCAGGTTGGTAAACACCGCCATCGGCATCAGGTAGGCCAGCAGCAGTACGACCACCGGTGCGCGGATCTGCCGGATCGACAGCCCCGCGATGAGGAAGATCAGGAACACCCAGTTGGAGCCCACTGGCCCCGAGAAGCGCTTCTTGAAGATCGTGCCCCACCACGTCGCAGGGTCCAGGCGCTGCTGGAGGGTGCCGTAGTTGAATCCGGCCAGCCCTTCGGAGGTCACCTGCACGCCCAGTGCGGACTGGGCCTTGAGCGCGTCGGCATGCTGCAGCCAAAGGACGATGGCCAGCAGAGCGGCCAGGGCCGCCAGCGCGCCCCCGGCCAGCAGCTTCCAGTGTGTGGCCAGCCAGTGAGGGCGCCAGCCGTGCTCGCGCAACACCATCCAGGCAACGGCCAGCACGGTGAAGGCAGCGAAGCCGAAGAATGTGGTGATCTTGACAAGTGCGCCCAGCATCGCAGCGACGATGGCCACCAGCCCCACCCACGCCCTCGGCTGCACATGCAGACGTGCCATGGCCCAGACGAACAGCAGGCCGAAGAATACCGCCGTCGATTCGATCATCACCGAGCGGCCCCAGAACTGGGCCAGCGGCGATACGGCGAAGGCGCCGGCAAGGCACAGCGCCAGCACGCGATCCGGACGAACCACCAGGCTGATGCGGTAGACCATCCAGATGCAGCCGACGTGGAATACGGTGGAAACCAGCCGGCCACTGTTGTCCGCGCTGATGCCGGTGGCGCTGGACAGCACCGCGGCCAGCCACTGATAGAGCGGGAATTCGAAGGGAATCGACCACGGCGCACCGAGCACCGGTGTCAGGTAGTCAAGCCACGGGCCACCGCGCACCATCCAGTCGATCGACAGCGCAGTCTGCGTCTGTCGGAATCCCGAGGCATCGACCGGTGGCATCGACCAGCTGTATCCGAACAGGATCAGCAATGCGAAGGCAGAGAACCAAAGCAGGATCCGGCCTGGCAGCAGTTTACGATCGAGGTTCACGTCCTGGGTCACGCCTGCAGCTCCTGGGATATCCAACGTACCGGAACCGGCACATCGCGGGGCGCGCAGTGTCACGTGCCGCGCGTCCACAACGCAAGCCTGCTGATGCCCTGCGCAGCCTCAACGCGATGCAGCGGCTGACGGCGGATCGACGGCAACCACGTCCGTCGCTGCCACCGGCGCATCTTCGCCCTGCCCTGCCGGCTCCTGCTCGACCGGGTCGACATCGAACGGCGTGCGGAACACCAGCGAAGGCAGCAGCGTGGTCAAGGCGGCATACAGCAGCAACGCGCCGAACAGCACCGCGGGAATCTGGAAGCGATCGCGCATGATCGCGGCCAGCACCAGGGTGAAGATCAGCGTCGGTGCCAGCGCCAGCGACACGCGCAGGCTGCTGCGGAAGCTCTCGCCGAACATCACGCGGCGCTGCAGCCAGACCACTGCGATGCGCAGCGGCAGCACCACCAGGGTGATGACGATGCCCAGCCCCAGTGCCTCCCAGCTCAGCGCTTCGCTGGGCACCTTGGTGCCGGCGTTGAAGAAGTAGAACGGCACGAAGAACGAGGCGAACAGACGCAGCGCATGCAGGTTTTCGTGCGAGGCCAGCAGCGGCATGCGCTGGTGCAGCAGGCGCGCGACCAGGCCGGCAATGAAGGCGCCGACCAGGTAGTACACGCCCAGCAGGTAGGTGATGTACGCCGCCACCATGCCCACCATCACCAGCAGCGAGAATTCCGAGCCCGGCGCATGCGGCGCGACCCAGCGACCGAGCGCGATGAACAGCAGCGGCAGGCCGATCATCATCGCCAGCAGGGCCAGGCTGGACAGCGCCATGTGCCCGGGATCGCCAGCCTGCAGCACGATGAACAACGCCGCCAGGGCCAGCAGTTCGCCGGCGATGGCCTTGCTGGTGACCCAGAACCGCTCGTCCTCGCTCAGCCCCAGCCGCGACAGCGAATCCATGATGAAACCGGTGGAGGGGGTCAGCAGCGCAAGTGCCAGCAACCCGGCCGCCTGCCATGGCAGGCCGGCGTAACGCCAGGCCAGCCAGCCGACGCCGAACAGGGTCGCACTGCGGATCAGCAGATGCGCCAGCAGCGGCCACATGCCGCGCCGCAGGGCCTGCAGGTCAACTTCCAGGCCGGCGAACAGGAACAGTGAGGAGATGCCCAGCGTGGCCAGCAGCGCGATGACCGCGTCGTGCGCCTGGTCGCCCAGCCAGAGCATGCCGATGATGCCGAACAGCAGGCAGGTCAGCGGCGCCGGCAGGCTGAACCGCTGCAGCGCGCGCGGGATGACCAGCAGCGCGAAGATCAGCAGCAGGTAGACCAGTTCATGGCTCATCGGGGGGACTTCCGTGTGGATCGAACGCGCGCAGGATGCGGGTTCGATCCGGATCGGGCAAGCCGGACACGGCTGAAAATGTCCTCTCCTTTCGGCAGCGCGCCCTTCAGCGGATCAGCCCATCGGCGATCCGCCCGACCTGCGCAAGTACCGCCGCGCGCTGTTCGAAGCTGATCGTGCCCGCCTGCAGATAGGCGGTCAGGACCCAGGGCGAACCGCCCTGCACCGGCCACAACACGGCGATGTCGTTGCGGGCGTCTTCGCCATTGCTGCCGGTCTTGTCGCCCACCCGCCAGCGCTTGCCCAGGCCCGCACGAAGGCAGGCATCGCCGGTTTCGTTGTCGATCAGCCAGTCGGCCAGCTGCTGGCGTGAGGCAGGCCTGAGTGCATTGCCCAGCACCAGACGCTGCAGCGTCGATGCAATGGCCGCCGGCGTAGTGGTGTCGCGGGGATCATCAATGGCGAAGCTGTTCAGTTCCGGCTCCAGGCGATCGCTGCGGGTGATCGTGTCGCCGGTTGCGCGCAGGAACGCGGTCACCGCCGGCGGCCCGCCGATCGCTGCGAACAACAGGTTGGCGGCGGTGTTGTCGCTGGTGATCAACGTGGCCCGGCACAGGTCACGCACGGTCAGGTCCTTGCCGACGTGGCGGCGGGTGACCGGCGCGTGCTCCAGGAGGTCCTGGGTCCGCACCGGCAGGCGCCGGTCCAGCAGTGCCGGATCGCGCTCGGCCTGCTTGAGCACCGTGGCGGCCAGCACGCTCTTGAAGGTGCTGCACAGCGGGAAGCGTTCGTCCTGGCGATGGCCGAGGCGGCGACCACCGGCGCTGTCGAGCAGGGTTACGCCGAGTCGACCGCGGCACGCCTTTTCCAGTGCGGCGAAGTCGGCGGCGGCGGCGATGGCGGCATCGACCGGTGTGGCGGGCACGGTGGCGGGTGCGGCAGCCCGGGCCAGCAGCGGCAACGCAAGGGTGGAGGCGACTGCGGCACTACTGAACTGCAGGAATCGACGACGGGCAAGCATGCGGAATCCTCGTGGAAGCTGTCCCGATTATTGAAAGGGTGGGCAAAGGCGACCAGCGCGTTTTTTCAGCGTCAGCCATGAAATTAATTCATGCATGGCGCATTAAACCCTTTATTTATCCAACGCCCATGGCAAGGCGCTACCATCAGCCATCATCCTGCCTCACACGTCCCCATGCTGCACCCCACCCTTTCGCTGAATGCGTTGCGCGCCTTCGAAGCGGCTGCCCGGCACCAGAATTTCACCCGGGCCGCCCTGGAACTCTGCGTCAGCCAGGCGGCGTTGAGCCACCAGATACGCGGACTGGAGGACCGGCTGGGTATCCGCCTGTTCCACCGCCTGCCCCGCGGCGTGGCGTTGACCGAGGAAGGCGCAGCCCTGTACCCGGTGCTCAATGAATCCTTCGAGCGCATTTCAGCCAGCATCGCCCGCTACACCGGTGGCCCGGCGCGGGAAGTGCTGACGATCGGCGTGGTCGGCACCTTCGCCACCGGCTGGCTGCTGCCGCGGCTGGCCGCGTTCGATGCGGCCCACCCGGATATCGAACTGCGGCTGCAGACCCACAACAACCGCATCGACCTGGCCGGTGAAGGCCTGGACCTGGCGATCCGTTTCGGCGATGGCGACTGGCAGGGACAGGCCTGCACGGCGATCCTGGACGCGCCGTTCGCGCCGTTGTGCGCGCCGGCACTGGCGCGGCGGCTGAAGCATCCGCGCGACCTGGCGGCCTTGCCGCTGCTGCGTTCGTACCGCAGCGACGAATGGCCACGCTGGCTGCAGATGGCCGGGGCCAACGGCGTGGAAGCACGCGGACCGGTGTTCGATTCGTCCTTGACGCTGGCGGTAGCTGCGGCCGGTGGCGCAGGCGTTGCCCTGCTGCCGCTGCGCATGTTCGAAGCGGACCTGGCCGAGGGCCGGCTGCTGCAGCCGTTTGCCACCACGCTGGAGCTGGGTCGCTACTGGCTGACCCGTCTGCGCTCGCGTGCCGAACGGGAACCGGCCAAGCGGTTCCGCGAATGGCTGCAGGCGCAGGGATGAAACACGCGCGCCGCGGGTAGCGCCGGGCCATGCCCGGCGAGCGCGGCGGTCGGGAGAAGCCGCCGGGCATGGCCCGGCGCTACCGATGGAATCAGGACTCCAGCAGTTCCATCCAGGCCGCTTCGGCCTTTTCCAGCTGTGCGGCGGCGGCTTCGCGGTCGCGGCCGAGCACGGCCATGCGCGTGGCATCGGCATAGTTGCTCGAGTCGGCAAGCTGCCGGTCCAGTTCGGCCAGCACACCTTCCAGCTCGGCGACCTTGGCTTCAGCGCTGGCCAGCTTGTGCGGGTTGACCGGCTTCTTCTGCACCACCTGCGCGACCGGTGCGGTCGTGACCACCACCGGTTCCTCCACCTGCTCCATGCGTGCCTTGGTGCCCTGCGCCTGCGGGCGCGTGCGCAGCCAGGCGGCGTAGGCATCGAGGTCACCATCGAAGGGTTCGACCACGCCGTCGGCCACACGCCAGAAGGTGTCACAGACCAGGCCGATCAGGTGGCGGTCATGCGAAACCATCACGATCGCGCCGTCGAAATCGGCCAGGGCTTCGGCCAGGGCTTCGCGCATTTCCAGGTCAAGGTGGTTGGTCGGTTCGTCCAGCAACAGCACGTTCGGCTGCTGCCAGGCGATCAACGCCAGCGCCAGGCGTGCACGCTCGCCACCGGAGAAACCATCCACCGGTTCAAAGGCACGGTCGCCCGGGAAATTCCACTTGCCGAGGAAATCGCGGAACGACTGGTTCGGTGCATCCGGGGCCAGGTCGCGGAAGTGCTCCATCGGCGACTGGCCTTCATGCAGCGACTCGACCGTGTGCTGGGCGAAGTAGCCGATGCGCAGGTCCGGGTGCGCGGCGCGCTCGCCGGCGATCGGCGCCAGTTCGCCCACCAGAGTCTTCACCAGCGTTGTTTTACCGGCGCCGTTGGGGCCCAGCAGGCCGATGCGCTGGCCCGCTTCCAGGCCGAAGCCGACGTTGTGCAGGATCACCGAATCGCTGCCGTAGCCGGCCTCGACGTGGTTCAGGCGGATCAGCGAGAACGGCAGCTTGGCCGGCGGTGCGAACTCGATGCGGAACTCGCGCTCGGCGCGCACCGCCTCGGTACCGGCCAGCTTGGCCAGGCGCTTCATCCGGCTCTGTGCCTGTGCGGCCTTGCTGGCCTGGGCCTTGAAGCGGTCGATGAAGCTCTGCAGGTGGGCGCGCTCGGCCTGTTCCTTCTCATGCGCGATCTGCTGCTGGCGCAGCTGTTCGGCACGCTGGCGCTCGAAGTCGGTGTAACCGCCCGGGTAAAGCTTGGCGCCACCACCGTGCAGGTGCAGGGTGTGGGTGGCCACGTTGTCGAGGAACTCGCGGTCATGCGAGATGAGCAGCAGGGTGCCGGGGTACTTCAGCAGCCACTGTTCCAGCCAGTACACCGCGTCCAGATCCAGGTGGTTGGTCGGTTCGTCGAGCAGCAGCAGGTCGCTGGGCATCATCAGCGCGCGGGCCAGGTTCAGGCGCACGCGCCAGCCGCCGGAGAACGAGGACACCGCGCGGTGGTGCGTTTCGGCCGGGAAGCCCAGGCCATGCAGCAGCTTGCCGGCACGCGCTTCGGCGTCGTAGGCGTTCAGCTCGGCCATGCGCGTATGCGCCTCGGCCACCGCTTCCCAGTCTTCGCGGGCGGTGGCGTCGGCTTCGGCAGCCAGCACCGCAGCCACTTCGATGTCACCGCCCAGCACGAAGCTCAGCGCCGGGTCCGGCAGGGACGGGGTTTCCTGGGCAACGCTGGCGATGCGGATCTTGCCCGGCAGGTCGACGTCACCCTTGTCGGCCTCCAGTTCGCCCTTCACCGCCGCGAACAGGCTGGACTTGCCAGCACCGTTGCGGCCGACCACGCCTACCCGGTAACCGGCATGCAGGGTCAGGTCGACATTGGACAACAGCAGCCGCTCGCCGCGGCGCAAGGCGAAATTACGAAGCGAAATCATGGGGGGAGGCGTCCATATAACCGAATGGAATGTGCTGGTAAGCACTGTTCCTGCGACGCAATTCTAACGTTAACGAATACTTGACGCGCCCCGGGATGCGCGACGGCCGACGTTCCTCTCTCCCACGTCCTGTCCGCGCGCCTCCCGGGCCCCTCCCCCGTCACCGCCTGTCGCAGCTAAATGGTTGCTGCTGCAACGTTTTTTCTGATGACCGGCATTTGACAGGCACTGAATATCCCGTTAATTCCTGTATTGCGCACCGCAACAACCGTCGTCCGCCTCACCCCCGTGATGTCGATTCCGGTGCCATCCCGCCAACCGGAGCCCCCTCCCGATGACCCGCAAGACCAGCCTGATCGCCGCCGCCGTCGCTGTCGCACTCGGTGGTTCTCCGTTCGTTGCCGCCGCCCAGCAGGCCGGCACCGCCGCCAACACCCTGGATACGGTGATCGTCACCGGCACCCGCGTGGCCGACCGCACGGTCGCCGAATCGCAGTCGCCGATCGACATCATCACCCCCGAGATCCTGCAGTCCACCGGTACCGGTGAGCTGGCCACCGCGCTGTCCCGCGCGCTGCCGTCGCTGAACTTCCCGCGCCCCGCGCTGACCGACGGCACCAGCGGTGTGCGCCCGGCACAGCTGCGCGGCCTGTCGCCGGACCAGGTGCTGGTGCTGGTCAATGGCAAGCGCCGCCACACCTCGGCGATGATCAACGTCAACGGTAGCATCGGCCGCGGTTCGTCGGCGGTGGACATCAACGCGATTCCGATCGCCGCCATCGAGCGCGTCGAGGTGCTGCGTGACGGCGCCTCGGCTCAGTACGGTTCGGATGCCATCGCCGGCGTCATCAACATCGTGCTCAAGGGCAGCGGCAGCGGTGGCAGCCTGGCCGTCGACTACGGCCAGTATTCGGCCGGCGACGGCAACAAGTACCAGCTGTCCGGCGATACCGGCGTGGAATTCGGCAACGGCCGTGGCCGCGTGCACGTGGCCGGCCAGATCAGCCAGCAGGACGAGAGCGACCGCGCCGGCCCCTATCGCGGCACCACGCCGAACACCGTCAACTACCCGTCCGTGGGCCAGACCACCTTCATCGTCGGCGACCCGCGCGTGGACGCCACTGCGGCGTCGGCCAATGCCAGCTTTGATTTCAGCGACCACGTGACCGGCTATGCGAGCGCGCTGCTCAGCAACCGCGACATCACCTCGTTCGCGTTCTACCGTTCGCGCAACCACAACGGACAGACCGCGCTGCTGGCGCAGACCTACCCCGACGGCTTCGTGCCGGAGATCAACCAGTATTCCAAGGACCGCTCGCTGGTGGCCGGGGTCAAAGGCAACACCGACAACGGCTGGACCTGGGACCTGAGCCTGAACCACGGCGAGAACACCCTGGATTTCCACACCCGCAACAGCATCAACTACAGCCTGGGCGCGACCAGCCCGCGTTCGTTCTACGACGGCACGCTGAAGTACCAGCAGGACATCTTCAACGCCGATCTGACCAAGTCGCTGGACTGGGGCCTGGCCTATCCGGTCACGCTGTCCTTCGGCGGTGAGTACCGCCGCGAGAAGTGGGACCAGAACCCGGGCGAGCTGAATTCCTACACCGGCAC
Source organism: Stenotrophomonas sp. 1337 (assembly GCF_031455455.1). Taxonomy (NCBI): domain Bacteria; kingdom Pseudomonadati; phylum Pseudomonadota; class Gammaproteobacteria; order Lysobacterales; family Lysobacteraceae; genus Stenotrophomonas; species Stenotrophomonas sp. 1337. The sequence continues at coordinate 41,478 of NZ_JAVDSR010000020.1, forward strand.
CGGTGCGCAGGGCTTCGGCGGCTTCACCCCGACCAACGAAGTGCATACCGACCGCCACAACTACGCAGTCTATGCGGGCCTGGAAGCGGACCTGAGCGAGAAGTTCTCCGCCGGTGTCACTGGTCGTTACGAGGATTACTCGGACTTCGGCGACCGCTTCTCCGGCAAGCTGTCGGCGCGCTATGCCTTCACCGACAAGGTAGCGCTGCGTGCCACCGCCTCCAGCGGTTTCCGCGCACCGTCGCTGGCCCAGCAGGGCTACCAGGCGGTGACCAGCCAGTTCCTCAACGGCGTGTTCGTTGAACGCGGCACCTTCCCGACCACCAGCCCGGCCGCACAGGCACTGGGCGCGTCGCCGCTGAAGGCCGAGACCTCCACCTCCTACAGCCTGGGCCTGGTGCTGCAGCCGGTGGATCGCCTGTACATCACCGTCGACGCGTACCAGATCGACATTGACGACCGCATCGCGTTGTCGTCCAGCATCAGCACCAATGCCGCCAGCAGCGCGCTGCTGACCACGCTCGGCCTGCCGCAGGTGACTGCGTTCTCGTACTTCACCAACGGCCTGGACACCCGCACCCGCGGCGTCGACTTCGTGTCCAGCTACACCGTGCCGTTCAGCGCCAGCAGCCTGGAACTGACCGCGGCCTACAGCTACAACGACACCGAAGTGCAGCGCGTGGGTGGCACGCCGGCGGTGTTCGGCACACTGGGCCTGACCCAGTCGCTGATCGGCCGCGATGAGATCGGCCGCATCGAGGACAGTTATCCGCGTGACAAGACGATCCTGAGTGGCACCTGGCGTTCGGATCACTGGGAACTGGGCCTGGCGGCGACCCGCTACGGCGAGTTCACGGTGCGCAACTCGGCCACCGCCGCGCGCGACCAGACCTACGGCGACAAGTGGGTGCTGGATGCCTCGGCCAGCTACAAGCCGAGTGCGAACTGGACGCTGACGGTGGGCGCCGACAACCTGCTGGACGAGTACCCGGATCGCACCGAGGACCTGCAGAACTCGACCTTCGGCATGCTGCCGTACAGCAACTACTCGCCGTTCGGCTTCAATGGCGCGTATGTGTACGGGCGGATCAAGTACAACTGGTAAGCGGTAACGGGCGTGCCGGGCCCTGCCCGGCGGGTTCATCCGGGGTCAGATCCCTTTTCCTGCAGGAAAAGGGATCTGACCCTATTTGCTCCAAAGGTTTGCCGCATTTGGCTCATTAGGTGAAAATCGGGGCATCCCCCTGATTTCTGCGAGAGCCGATGCACCATGACACCGACCTGATCAACATCGTTGCCGTTGGTCTCGGGCTCGCCTTCATCTTCGGCGCGCTGGCCAACAAGCTCCGCTTGTCTCCTCTGGTCGGTTACCTGGTTGCTGGCATCTGCGTCGGGCCGTTCACGCCGGGCTTCGTCGCCGACCAGGCACTGGCCAACCAGCTGGCCGAGCTGGGCGTGATGCTGCTGATGTTCGGCGTCGGCCTGCACTTCTCGCTGAAGGACCTGATGGCGGTCAAGGCCATCGCCATTCCCGGTGCCATCGGCCAGATCCTGGTCGCTACCCTGCTCGGCTGGGGCCTGGCGGCATTGATGGGCTGGCCGGTCATCCACGGCGTGGTGTTCGGTTTCGCGCTGGCCACGGCCAGTACCGTAGTGCTGCTGCGCGCGATGGAAGAGCGCCGCCTGCTGGAAACCCAGCGCGGCAAGATCGCGGTCGGTTGGCTGATCGTCGAGGACCTGGCCTGCGTGCTGGCACTGGTGATGATGCCGGTGATGGCCGGTGTGTTCGGGCCCGACGCGGCCAATGAACACCACACCCTCGGCAGCGTGCTGGCCAGCATCGGCTGGACGTTCGTGCAGCTGGGCCTGTTCGTGGCGGTGATGCTGGTGGTCGGCCGCCGGGTCATTCCGTGGATCCTGGAGCGCATTGCCGGTACCGGCTCGCGCGAACTGTTCACCCTGTCGGTGCTGGCGATCGCGCTGGGCGTGGCGTTCGGCTCGGCGATGCTGTTCGGTGTGTCCTTCGCGCTGGGCGCGTTCTTCGCCGGCATGCTGCTCAATGAATCGGAACTCAGCCACAAGGCGGCCAGCGATTCCCTGCCGCTGCGCGACGCGTTCGCGGTGCTGTTCTTCGTCTCGGTGGGCATGCTGTTCAATCCCGGCATCCTGATCGAGCACCCGTGGCAGGTGCTGGCCACCGCCGGCATCATCATGTTCGGCAAATCGGCGGCGGCGTTCTTCATCGTGCGCGCGTTCGGCCACCCCACCGGCACCGCGTTGACGATCTCGGCCAGCCTGGCGCAGATCGGCGAGTTCGCCTTCATCATTGCCGGCCTCGGCGTGACCCTGAAGATCCTGCCGCCGACCGGCCAGGCGCTGGTGCTGGCCGGCGCGCTGATCTCGATCATGCTCAACCCGCTGGTGTTCGGCCTGCTCGACCGCTGGCTGCTGAAGCACCAGGAAACCACGCCCACCGCGGTGGAGACCGAGCTGCCACCGGGGCCGTCGCTGGACCTGCACGACCATGCCATCGTCATCGGCTATGGCCGCGTCGGCAGTGCGTTGGCGCAGGTGCTGCGCGACCGTGGCGTGCCGGTGATGATCATCGACGACAACAAGGAACACGTGGCCGAGGCGCATGCCGCCGGCCTGCCCGGCATCCGCGGCAGCGCCGCCTCGGACAAGGTGCTGGCCGAAGCCCATCCCGAGCGCGCGAAGATCGCGGTGCTGGCGATCCCGCAGCCGCTGGAAGCCGGTGAGACCTTGGCCAAGCTGCGTGCGATCAACCCCAACCTGACCCTGCTGGCGCGCGCGCACAGCGATGCCGAAGTGAAGCATCTGCTTGAACACGGTGCCGACGGCACGGTGATGGCCGAGCGCGAGCTGGCCTACTCGCTGGCGGAAATGGTGATGGCTACCCCGCCGTACCGCAGTCTTGGGCAGCACAGCATCCCGGTGGTGTGAGGGTGCGGCCGGGCTGCGCCCGGCACCCGCTGTGGTGCCGGCCGCTGGCCGGCAACCTCAACAGCCACAGCCGAAGCAGAAGCGGGGTTCCTGTGGGATGGCGGGGTGGGTCCGGTTGCGGGGGACGCCGTGAATCCATCCCTGGAGGCTTGGCCGCGGCATCCATGCCGCGGACACCCCCGCAACCAGACCCACCCCGCCTTCGACAGATTTCAGCGAGCTGCGGGTACGGCGTTCGGTGCCGCTGTTGGTAGGTGTCGACCTTGGTCGACACAGTAGATCCACGCCATGCGTGGATGGATCTCCATCGGAATCGAGTATTTCGACAGTGCATCAAAATGCGTCCACGCACGGCGTGGATCTACCTGGGTTGGCTGCCCCCAAAAAAATCCCCGGCCGACCCGCATCGGCCGGGGATGATATCGCCACGCCCTTGGAGAGCGTCTCTACCGTAACGCTTTCCTGCAGTGGTGGTGATCGCCTCTGGCGATGACGACCAAGCCAGCGGGTATCAGGCGTCCGCCAATGCCTGTTCCAGGTCCGCGCGCAGATCGCCGATGTGCTCGATGCCGATCGACAGGCGCACGGTGTCCTCGCTGACCCCGGCCCTGGCCAGTTCGGCCGCATCCAGCTGGCGATGGGTGGTCGAGGCCGGGTGGGTGGCCAGTGACTTGGCATCGCCCAGGTTCACCAGCCGGGTGAACAGTTTCAGGGCATCGAGGAAGCGGGCGCCGGCAACGCGCCCACCCGGCAGGCCGAAGGTCAGCACACCGGAGCCATGGCCGCCCAGATAACGCTGCGCCGCCGCGTGTTCGGGGTCGTCGGCCAGCCCGGCATAACGCACCCACGCCACCTTCGGATGCGCGCGCAGGTACTGCGCCACAGCCAGCGCATTGGCATTGATCCGCTCCATGCGCAGCGCCAGGGTCTCGATGCCCTGCAGGATCAGGAAGGCGTTGAACGGTGACAACGCTGCGCCGGTATTGCGCAACGGCACTACCCGCGCACGGCCGATGTAGGCCGCCGCGCCGAGCGCTTCGGTATAGACCACGCCGTGATAGCTCGGATCGGGCTGGTTCAAGCGGGCGAAGCGTTGCGGCTGTGCCGTCCAGTCGAAGCGGCCGGAATCGACGATCGCCCCGCCCAGACTGGTGCCGTGGCCACCGAGGTACTTGGTGAGCGAGTGCACCACGATGTCGGCGCCATGTTCGAATGGGCGCAGCAGGAATGGCGTGGCCACCGTGTTGTCGACGATCAACGGCACGCCGGCCGCATGCGCGACCTCGGCGATGGCGGCGATGTCGGTGACGTTGCCGCGCGGGTTGCCGATCGATTCGACGAACACCGCCTTGGTGCGTTCATCGATCAGCGCGGCGAACGCGGACGGATCTGCCGGATCTGCGAAACGCGCCTGGATGCCGTACTGCGGCAGCGTGTGCGCCAGCAGGTTGAGGCTGCCGCCATACAGCGCGCTGGCCGCGACGATGTTGTCGCCGGCCTCGGCAATGGTCTGGATCGCATAGGTGATCGCGGCCTGCCCGGAAGCCAGTGCCAACGCGCCGATGCCCCCTTCCAGCGCCGCAACGCGCTGCTCCAGCACGTCGGTGGTGGGGTTCATGATGCGCGTATAGATGTTGCCCGGCACCTTCAGGTCGAACAGGTCCGCCCCGTGCTGGGTGTCATCGAATGCGTAGGCCACGGTCTGGTAGATCGGCACCGCCACCGCGCGGGTGGTCGGGTCGGGGCGGTAGCCGCCGTGCACGGCCAGGGTTTCCAGTTGCCACTGCGGATCGCTCATTGCGCCAGGCTCCATCCGGGGAAACGCCCACCATAGGCCAGCCATCGACCGCCATTGAGAGCCCCTGGCGATGACGCCAGTACCGGCGGTTATCAGGTTGCCCGGGATTCAGGCAGTCGTCATGGGCCATTGCTAGGCTTCGCCGCCGGGCCCTTTGCCCCGGACAAGGACGCCCTACCGATGCAGCCCTCCCCGTGGACTCCCGCCGCCGGCAACCCGACCCAGGTGCTGCTGGTCGAGGACGACCGCCGCCTGGCCGAGCTGGTCAGCGACTACCTGAGCGAACATGGATTTGCCGTGCAGCACGTGCCGCGTGGCGACCTGGCCAGCGCGGCCTGCCGCCAGCACGCGCCGGAACTGGTGGTGCTGGACCTGATGCTGCCTGGCCTCGGTGGCATCGACGTGTGCCGGCAGATCCGCAGTTTTTCCGACGTGCCGATCCTGATGCTGACGGCGTGCGAGGACGATATCGAACAGGTGCTGGGCCTGGAGTCCGGCGCCGATGACTATGTGCACAAGCCGATCGAGCCGCGCCTGCTGCTGGCGCGCCTGCGCGCGCTGCTGCGCCGTCGCCATGGCAGCGGTCCTGCCGGGGTGCCGTGCAGGCTGATGCATGGCGAGTTGCTGATCGATCGCGTGCAGCGCGAGGTCCACCTGCATGGGCAGCCCGTAGAGCTGGGCACCACCGAATTCGAGATCCTCTGGCTGCTGGCCAGCCAGCCCGGGCAGATCCTCTCGCGCGACCAGATCCTGCAGGCGGCGCGCGGCATCGGTTTCGATGGCCTGGACCGCAGCGTGGATGTCTGCATCGGCAAGCTGCGCCGCAAGCTGGGCGATGACGCGCGTGAACCGCGCCGGATCAAGACCGTGTGGGGCCGCGGTTACCAGTTCAATCCCTCGGCCTGGTCGGCGTGAAGCGCCTGTTCCTGTGGTTGTGGTTCGTCACCGGCGGCTGCCTGCTGGTGTCGGTGTTCAGCCTCAACCACCTGCTGGACCGCATCTACACGCCCCTGCAGGAACGAGTCTTCGTCGAACAGGTGCGCGGACAGGTGTATGCGCTGCGCAGCGGACTGGCCGGCCTGGACCGCCAGCAGCAACAGCAGCGCCTGCTGCAGTGGCAGCCGCATTACGGCATTGCGCTGTCACTGCTGGATGCACCGCCCGTGCTCGATGACGAAGAGCGCAGTGCCCTGCGCGGGGACGGCTTCATCGTCCGTGAGCGCAACCAGCAGGTGCTGCTGCCTATCGAGGGGACTGACGGACGCTGGCTGCAGCTGCGCCTTCCCGGCGAGGTGCAGATGACCCTGTACATGACCGCCGCCGCCTACCTGTGCATCCTGCTGCTGGTCGGCGCCTGCCTGTATGCCTGGGTACGCCTGCTGTGGCGCGACCTGGAAGCGCTGCGGGGTCATGCCGATCGCATCGGTGCCGGCGACCTGCAGGCACGTGCGCAGGTATCGCCACGCTCGCAGATCCGGGTCATCGTCGAGCATTCCAACCGCATGGCCGCGCGCGTGGCCGAACTGGTGCAACGGCAGCGCGATCTTACCCATGCCATTTCCCACGAGCTGCGCACGCCGATCGCACGCCTGGCCTTCGGCCTGGATCTGATGCAGGACAGCAACGACCCGGCGCGGCGGGCACACCTCGCTGCCGGCCTGCATGGTGATCTGGCCGAGCTCAACCGGTTGGTCAGCGAACTGCTGGCCTATGAGCGGCTGGAGCATCCCAACGACGCCGAGCCCATGCAGCGGATCGAGGCGAACGACTGGCTGCAGGCCTGCATGGAAGACGCACGGCGCGATGCCGAGCGCGCGGGCCTGGTGCTGCAGGTCTGGCCCAGCGCGCTGCCACGCGTGGATGCCGAGCCACGCCTGCTGCAGCTGGCCCTGAGCAACCTGGTCGGCAACGCGATGCGCTATGCACGCACCCGTCTGGAGGTGTCACTGGTCAGCGTGGCCGGCAAGGCCTGCCTGCGCGTGGATGACGATGGCCCCGGCATTGCCGAAGGCGATCGCGAGAAGGTGTTGCGCCCGTTCACCCGCCTGGATGACAGCCGCAGCCGCGACACCGGCGGCTTTGGTCTTGGCCTGGCCATCGCCGGGCGCATCGCGGTTCGTCACCACGGCGAGCTGCGCGTGGGACGCGCGACCCTGGGCGGTGCACGCCTGGAAATGCACTGGCCACTGGCTGCCAGCTGAACGCCACGGGCCGCGCTTACAGTTGCTTACAACTCCCGCACAACTGCGGACGGATTGGTCGGTGGCATCCCGCCACGCTGTCGACCCAGCAGCACGCGCCGGACGCGCGCACTGCATTTCCTCCCACTGTAGAGAGTTGCCATGTCCCACCGTCGCCGTTTTCCCACCCTGCTCGGCCTGGCCCTGCTGCCCTTGTTCGCAACGTCCACAGCGCATGCCAAGGAGGATCAATGGACCTTCGAGCTGGCCGCCGGTGGCGGCGTTGCCCCGCGCTATAGCGGCAGCGAGGAATTCCAGGCCGCACCGACGCTGTCGTTCGACGTGACTTCGCCGGGCGGCTGGTTTCTGGGTACCAGCGGTGCGGGTTGGGGCACGGCGATCGGCGAACACACCCGCGTGCGTGCCTACGTCGGCGGCAGCGGCAGCCGACGCGAGAAGAACTCGATCCTCGGCGGCTCGGACTTCCTGCGTGGCATGGGCGATATCGATACCCGGCCCCTGGTCGGCCTGGCGGCTGGCTATACGCTGGGTGAGGCGGTGTTGAGTGGTTCCTGGCAGTACACGCTGAAAGACGACGACAAGGGCGACAACGGCCTTGCCACCCAGCAGATCCACCTGAACCTGGAGATGCCGCTGTTCGATCTGGCCGGTGGCGTGGTCAGCGGCAGCGTCTCCACCGACTACGGCAACCGCGGCTATATGCAGACCTGGTACGGCGTCAGCCCCGACCAGGCCGCTCGCACCGGGTTCGCCCAGCACAAGCCCAAGGCCGGCCTGGTCAGCGCCGGGCTGGGCATGAAATGGAGCCATCGCGCTGGTCGCAATGGCAACTGGTACATCGCCGTGGAAGGCACCCGCCTGCTCGGCGACGCCGCCGACAGCCCGATCGTGCAGAAGGCCAACCAGTTCGGGTTGATGACCGGGTATACGCACCGGTTCTGAGCATGGCCGGAGAACGCCGGACACCGACGTTCGCGCTGCCAAAGAGACGGGGCGCTGCGATCATGCAGCGCCCCGTTGCACGCATCAGGCCTTGGCGAACACCAGATGGCCGCCGTCGTTGCCCACTTCGATGGTATCGCCGTTGACGAACGCACCGGACAGGATCTTCTGCGCCAGCGGGTTTTCCAGCTGTGCCTGGATCGCACGCTTCAGCGGACGCGCACCGTAGACCGGATCGAAGCCGACGTTGCCGAGCAGATCGAACGCTGCATCGGACACCACCAGCTTCAGGCCACGCTCGGCCAGGCGCTTTTCCAGGCCACGCATCTGGATGCGCGCGATCTGCTTGATCTGCTGCTTGTCCAGCGGATGGAACACCACGATGTCATCCAACCGGTTGATGAACTCCGGACGGAAGTGCGCCTGCACCACGCCCATCACCGCCGCCTTCATCTGCGTGTAGGCCTCCGGCGTGTCATCGCCGCTCATGTCCTGGATCTGGTGCGAACCCAGGTTGGAGGTCATCACGATGACGGTATTGCGGAAGTCCACCGTGCGGCCCTGGCCATCGGTCAGGCGACCATCGTCCAACACCTGCAGCAGGATGTTGAACACATCCGGATGCGCCTTTTCCACCTCGTCCAGCAGGATCAGCGAATACGGGCGACGGCGCACGGCCTCGGTGAGGTAACCGCCTTCCTCATAACCCACGTAGCCGGGGGGCGCACCGATCAGGCGTGCGACGCTGTGCTTCTCCATGAACTCGCTCATGTCGATGCGGATCATCGCGTCGGCGCTGTCGAACAGGAACTCGGCCAGCGACTTGCACAGTTCGGTCTTGCCCACGCCGGTCGGGCCCAGGAACAGGAACGATCCACCCGGTCGATTCGGATCGGACAAGCCAGCGCGCGAACGACGCACCGCGTCGGACACCACCTTGATCGCCTCTTCCTGGCCGACCACGCGGTTGTGCAGCACCTCTTCCATGCGCAGCAGCTTGTCACGCTCGCCTTCGAGCATCTTGTTGACCGGGATGCCGGTCCAGCGCGAGACGACCTCGGCGATCTCCTCGTCGGTGACACGGTCCTGCACCAGCTTGAAGTCGTGGTTCTCCACTTCCTGGGCGGCGGCCAGCTGCTTTTCCAGCTGCGGCAGCACGCCATACTGGATCTCGCTCATGCGCGCGAAATCCTGCCGGCGCTGGGCCGACTCCAGTTCAACCTTGGCCTGCTCGACCTGTTCCTTGATCTTCGTCGTGCCCTGCAGCGCGGCCTTCTCCGACTTCCAGACTTCGTTGAGATCGGAGAACTCGCGCTCCAGCGCATCGATATCGTTTTCCAGATCGGCCAGGCGCTGCCGCGAAGCGTCGTCCTTTTCCTTCTTCAGCATCTCGCGCTGGATCTTCAGCTGGATCAGGCGACGTTCCAGCCGGTCCAGTTCCTCCGGCTTGGAATCGATCTCCATGCGCAGCCGTGAAGCGGCCTCGTCCATCAGGTCGATGGCCTTGTCCGGCAGCTGGCGGTCGGTGATGTAGCGGTTGGACAGGGTGGCCGCAGCGACGATGGCCGGGTCGGTGATCTCCACCCCGTGGTGCACCGCGTACTTTTCCTTCAGGCCGCGCAGGATCGCGATGGTGTCCTCCACCGTCGGCTCGCCCACGAAGACTTTCTGGAAGCGGCGCTCCAGCGCGGCATCCTTCTCGATGTACTTGCGGTACTCGTCCAGCGTGGTCGCACCGACGCAGTGCAGTTCACCGCGCGCGAGTGCCGGCTTGAGCATGTTGCCGGCATCCATCGCACCGTCGGCCTTGCCCGCGCCAACCATGGTGTGCAGCTCGTCGATGAACAGGATGATCTGCCCTTCGCTCTTGGCCAGGTCGTTGAGCACGCCCTTCAGGCGTTCTTCGAATTCACCGCGGAACTTCGCGCCGGCGATCAGCGCGCCCATGTCCAGCGACAGCACGCGCTTGCCGCGCAGGCCTTCAGGCACTTCGTCATTGATGATGCGCTGGGCCAGGCCTTCGACGATCGCGGTCTTGCCCACGCCGGGTTCGCCGATCAGCACCGGATTGTTCTTGGTACGGCGCTGCAGCACCTGGATGGTGCGGCGGATTTCTTCGTCGCGACCGATCACCGGGTCGAGCTTGCCGCTCTCGGCGCGTGCGGTCAGGTCGATGGTGTATTTCTCCAGCGCCTGCCGCTGCTCTTCGGCGTTCTCCGACTGCACGTTCTCGCCACCACGCAGTTTGTCGATGGCGGTCTGCAGGCGCGCCTTGTCGGCACCGGCAGCGCGCATCGCCATGCCCAGCGTGCCGCCGTCTTCCAGCGCGGCCAGCACGAACCACTCGCTGGCGATGAAGGCATCACCGTTCTGCTGGGCCAGCTTGTCGGTGTGGTTGAGCAGGCGGTTGAGGTCGTTGCCGATCGACAGGTTGCCGGCCTGGCCGGACACCTTCGGCAGCGCTTCAAGCGCCTCGTCCAGACGTTCCCGCAGCACCGGCACGTTGACGCCGGCCTGGGCCAGCAACGGCCGGGTGCTGCCACCCTGCTGGTCCAGCAGGGCACTGAACACGTGCACCGGTTCGATGATGCTGTTGTCGCGGCCTACCGCCAGCGACTGCGCGTCTGCCAGCGCCTGCTGGAAACGCGAGGTGAGCTTGTCCATCCGCATTGCGAAACCTCATCGGTCATCTTGGCCGGCCCGCGCCGGCGATGCTGGAAAGATGCGGTTGCCCCACCCCGTTTCAAGGGTGGCTGCGACTGCATTCGAAGGCCAGTCAGCCTGTGGCCAGCATGCCGGATGCGGTGTTGTCGGCGCGTTGATCCGGATCAGATCTGCACGCTGGAGGCCTCAATGGGTGATCGCGGCCCGGATCGCCCGCAGCTGCTGCTTGACCGCCCGCGCCTGCGCCACGTCCATGCGCAGCAAGGCCTTCTGCCCGATCGAGCGCGACTGCAGGGTGGCATCGGCAAAGCGGTAGCGGCCCCGCTCATCGCGCTGCAGCAGTGGCGCCTGGGCCAGCTCCGGGGTGTCCAGCAGGTGGTCGATCACCGTTACCAGGCGATCATTGAAATACCCGTCGGGACGGCCCAGATCGACATACGCCTGCTGGATCAATGGATAGAAGCGCTTGTACGCGTGGGCCGCCGCCGCCGGGTCGAGCGCAGTGAAGGCCTGCACATAGGGCGCATAGCGCGCTGCATTGGCCGCGGCGATGCGTTCGCCGCCCTCGCCCGGCTCCACCTGCAGGCTGCCCGGTAGCGGCCGGAAGGCCAGCGCGGTAGGCGGCACACTGGCCTTGTCCAGGTTGTCGACCTGGGTGACCAGGCGCTGGATCAGGTGATCGCGCAGCAGCGCAGTCAACGCGCCCTCGCCCTTGAACAGTTCGCTCAACGTGCTCCAGGCGGCGGCATCGCTGTCGGCCAGGTTCGGCAACGCAGGGTCGGCGGCGGCCTCGGAATCCAGCGGATGCTTGATCGGAGAGGGCGCGGGTTCCTGCGTAGCAGCGGGCTTCGGTGCGGCACCTGCGGAGGTCGGCGCGGATTGCTCCGGCACCGCTACGCCATCTGCCAGGTGCTGCAACTGGTCGCGGAACAACCACGTGCCCGCGCCGCCCACCACCACCACGCCCAGAACCCAGGGCCAGACCACTTTTCCACTCTGCATGATGCAGAACCTCGCTTTTCACCTGCATGGACAAGGTGTGACTGCCCTGATTCGGCGGGGTTCCCCAGCCATTCCGCTGCCGTTGTGGTTCACGCCTGCTTTGCGCGGTACGCGCGACCCTGCTGTTCCTGTTGGGTGGAGAAGCCTTCATGCAGTACGCGTTGTACTACTGGACCGGCATCCAGGGCCGTGGCGAATTCGTGCGGCTGGCGCTGGAAGATGCCGGCGCCGATTACGTGGACATGGCGCGTGTGCACGGCGACGCCGTGATGCAGCCGTTCCTCGATGGCCACAGCGAAGGTGCGCGACCTTTCGCGCCACCGTTCCTGAAGGCGGGGCGACAGGTCATCGCGCAGGTCGCGGCCATTCTCGATTTCCTCGGCCCGACGCTGGATCTGGTTCCGCAGGCCGCCTCGCGGCGCATGCAGGCGCTGCAGTTGCAGCTGACCATCGCCGATCTGGTGGCCGAAGTGCACGACACCCACCATCCGATCGCCGCGTCGAAGTACTACGAAGACCAGAAGACCGAGGCCAGGGCGCGCGCGGCAGCGATGCGCGATGAGCGCCTGCCGAAATTCCTTGGCTACTTCGAGCAGGTGCTGAAGGCCAATGGCGGTCGCCACCCGCTGCGCGAACACTCCTACGTGGACCTGTCGCTGTTCCAGTTGCTGAGCGGGCTGGACTACATGTTTCCACGCCGCATGCGGGCGCTGTGGCCGAGGTTGCCACTGCTGCGCGCGCTGAAGGACCGGGTGGAACAACGGCCCGGCATCGCCGCCTATCTCGCTTCGGAGCGGCGGCTTGCCTTCAACACCAACGGCATCTTCCGGCATTACCCGGAACTGGATGGCGAGAAGTAGCGCCGGGCCATGCCCGGCGGCAGCGCAACCCAACGCCGGGCATGGCCCGGCGCTACCGGTCAATGGGCGTTTTCAGCCAGCGGCTTCACCGCCTGCTTCTGCAGCGACAGCAGCCCCAGCAGGATGGCCAGCGCCACATAGGCGCCGGCGAACTGCCAGCTGATGACGCGGGCCAGGCCCTGCAGATCCCACGGCAGGTAGATGCCGCCGCGCGGATCTACCGAATGGATCAGGCCGAACAGGGTGAGCACCGCCGCCACCAGCAGGAAGCCGCAGGCGCGGCGCAGACGGCCATCGACCATCGCTGCGACGGTGGCGATCCACAGCATCGAGGTGATGATGAAGCCGTTGCCCAGCGCGAAGATCACCGCCAGCTCCGGCAGGCCGTGGCCATCGACGTGGGTCAGCAGCGCGCCCATCTGCTCGGCCGGAATCCAGCCCGGCGCCTTGATCGCCAGCAGGTAGGCCGCCGACGGCAGGAAGCCCAGCACCATCGCCCCGGCATGCTGGCGCGGGGTGGCCTGGAACGCCTGGGTGGTGATGTCGATCGACACGTACACGATGATCGGCGCCAATACCGCCAGCGGCAGCCACTGCACCAGCCCGGAAATGATGCCGAGCATGCCGCCGATGCCGACGAACAGGCCGGTCAGCAGCGTGTAGCCGCTGCGCGCGCCCATGTGCTTGTAGGCCGGCTGGCCGATGTACGGGGTGGTCTGCGCAACGCCACCGCAGACGCCGGCGACCAGCGTGGCCACCGCCTCCACCAGCAGGATGTCGCGGGTGCGGTAGTCATCGCCGGCCGCGCGCGCGCTCTCGGATACGTTGATGCCACCGACCACCATCAGCAAGCCGAACGGCAACAGCAGCGGCAGGTAGGTCATCGCGGTCGGCAGGCCCTCGATGAAGCCCAGCGTCGGCAGCGGCAGCACCACCTGCGGCGGCACCCAGGCCGGAATCTGGAAGCCGGGCACACCCAGGCCGGCCAGGCCGAGCCCGTAATACAGCACGGTGCCGAACACGAAGGCCAGCAGTACACCGGGGCCGCGCAGCGGCAGCTTGCCCTTGGCGATCAGTACGTACAGCAGCAGGCCCAGCGTGGTGAAGCCCACCAGCGGCGAGCGCAGGGTCTCCAGCAACGGCAGCAGGCCCATCAGCACCAGTGCGATGCCCGCGATGGAACCCAGCAGCGCAGCGCGCGGCAGCGCGCGGGTCACCGCTTCACCGAAGAAGGACAGGATCAGCTTGAGCACGCCCATGATGACCAGCGAGGCCATGCCCAGCTGCCAGGTGGCGATGGCGGCGGCATGCGGGTCCAAACCCTGCTGCTTGAAGGCCAGGAAGGCCGGGCCCAGCACCAGCAGCGCCATGCCGATGCTGGTCGGTGCATCCAGGCCCAGCGGCATGGCGGTGACGTCGTCGCGCCCGGTACGCGCGGCCAGGCGCCGTGCCATCAGGGTGTACAGCAGGTTGCCGACCAGCACGCCCAGGGCGGTGCCGGGGAACATGCGGCCGAAGACCACGTCGGCGGGGAACTGGAACATCCCGACCAGGGCCATGGCGATGAAACCGAGGATGGAGAGGTTGTCGACGACCAGGCCGAAGAAGCCATTGAAGTCGCCAGCGACGAACCAGCGGCGCGGCGCGGTGGAAGCGGGAGCGGACATGGAAGGGGCGGTGGGGGTGGGGACCGCCGATGGTAGGCCCAGCGGGGCCGGCGCGCCAATTCCCGAGTGGAATGATGGGTTCCAGCCAACGGCGGAGCCCCTCGTGGTTGGTCGCTGAAAGCAGCCTATCGGAGTGGGTCGTGCGGGGTGGGCTGCGCAGGACACGCCGTAAACCCGTCCATGGGGGCTCGATGGCGCCATCCATGGCGCCAACGGTCCTGCGCAGCCCA
>NZ_JAVDSR010000021.1:0-47926 GCF_031455455.1 Stenotrophomonas sp. 1337
TTGCGGGGGTGTCCGCGGCATGGATGCCGCGGCCAAGCCCCCAAGGACGGGTTTACGGCGTCCCCCGCAACCGGACCCACCCCGCCATCCCACGGAATGCACGCTGTTGCCGTTGCCGTTGCCGTAGCGGGTGCCGGGCGCAGCCCGGCCAAAGCCCCCCTTCCCCATACCCCGCCGAATGGGTATACAGTCGACCCGTACCGGCATCGTGCCGGAATGAACCCTGGGAGGGGACCATGCGCAAGACCTTCAAGACCCTGCTGCTGGCGCTGCCGCTGTGCCTGGCCGCGCTTTCCGCGCAGGCCGCCGACAGTGCCGCCGGCCGCTGGAAGACCATCGACGACAAGACCGGCAAGGTGAAGTCGATCGTCGAGATCAGCCAGGCCGCCAACGGCACGCTGTCCGGCAAGGTGGTCGAGATCCTGCACTCGGACAAGGGCCCGAACCCGGTCTGCGATGGTTGCGAGGGCGCCAACAAGAACAAGCCGGTGAAGGGCATGACCATTCTCTGGAACCTGAGCCAGGACAAGGGCACCACCAGCAAGTGGTCCGGTGGCACCATCCTCGACCCGGCCAACGGCAAGACCTATCGCTCGAAGATCGAGCTGCAGCCGGGTGGCGGCAAGCTGGACGTGTCCGGCTGCATCGCCTTCATCTGCCGCGCGCAGACCTGGGTCCGCGAGTAAGCGTCACGGCCCCGGCAATGCCCTGGTGACCCGGCTCCGGCCGGGTCACCGCGTTGCGGGCATGCGATAATCCCCGGTTCCCCCTGGCTGCACCCCGTGACCATGACCCGTACCGCGCTCGTCACCACCGCCCTGCCCTACGCCAACGGCCCGCTGCACCTGGGCCACCTGGTCGGCTACATCCAGGCTGACATCTGGGTGCGGGCGCGTCGAATGAGTGGCGGCAAGGCCTGGTTCGTGTGCGCCGACGACACCCACGGCACGCCGATCATGCTGGCTGCGGAAAAGGCCGGGGTCACCCCGGAAACCTTCATCGCCAACATCCAGGCCAGCCACGAGCGCGATTTCGCCGCCTTTGGCGTCGCCTTCGACCATTACGACTCGACCAACTCCGCCGCCAACAAGGCGCTGACCGAAGCGTTCTACCTGAAGCTGGAAGCGGCCGGCCACATCAGCCGCCGTTCGGTGGCGCAGTTCTACGACCCGGCCAAGGGCATGTTCCTGCCCGACCGCTACGTCAAGGGCATCTGCCCGAACTGCGGCAGCGCCGACCAGTACGGCGACAACTGCGAGGTCTGCGGCGCCACCTATGCGCCGACCGACCTGAAGGAGCCGCGCTCGGTGATCTCCGGGGCCACCCCGGAAATGCGCGATTCGGAGCACTTCTTCTTCGAGGTCGGCCATTTCGACGGCTTCCTGCGCGACTGGCTGGCCGGCGATGTCGCCCTGCCGGGCGTGAAGGCCAAGCTGGGTGAATGGCTCAACGCCGAAGGCGGCCTGCGTGCGTGGGACATCTCGCGCGATGCGCCGTACTTCGGTTTCGAGATTCCCGGCCAGCCGGGCAAGTACTTCTACGTCTGGCTGGACGCGCCGATCGGCTACCTGTCCAGCTTCCAGACCCTGTGCAGCAGGATCGGCGAGGACTTCGAAGCGCACCTGCGCGCGGGCACCAGCACCGAGCTGCATCATTTCCTCGGCAAGGACATCGTCAATTTCCATGGCCTGTTCTGGCCGGCGGTGCTGCACGGCACCGGCCACCGCGCGCCGACCCGCCTGCACGTCAACGGCTACCTGACCGTCGATGGCGCGAAGATGAGCAAGTCGCGCGGCACCTTCGTGATGGCGCGTACGTTCCTCGATGCCGGCCTGGAGCCGGAGGCACTGCGTTACTACTTCGCCGCCAAATCCGGTGGCGGCGTCGACGACCTCGACCTGAACCTGGGCGACTTCATCGCGCGCGTCAACGCCGATCTGGTCGGCAAGTTCGTCAACCTCGCCAGCCGCTGCGCCGGTTTCATCAGCAAGCGCTTCGATGGCCAGTTGGCCGCGCAGCTGCCCGACGCGGCGCAGTACCAGCGCTTCGTCGATGGCCTGGCGCCGATCCGTGAGGCGTACGAGCGCAACGACCCGGCCGCGGCAATCCGCCTGACCATGACCCTGGCCGACGAAGCCAACCGCTACATCGACGACGTCAAGCCATGGGTGATCGCCAAGCAGGAAGGCGCCGACGCGCAGCTGCAAGCGGTCTGCAGCCAGGGCCTGAACCTGTTCCGCGTACTGGTCACCGCCCTGAAGCCGGTGCTGCCGGCCACCGCCGCGCAGGCCGAGGCCTTCCTGGCCGCGCCGGTGAATGACTGGACCGAGCTGGCGCAGCCGCTGCTGGGCCACCGCATCACCGACTACACCCCGCTGTTCACCCGTATCGACCCGAAGAAGATTGACGCCATGATCGACGCCTCCAAGGACACCCTGACCACCGCCGCCCCCGCCGCCAAGGTTGAAGCAAGCAAGCCCGCCGCACCGGTGGTGGCCAAGGACGAAGCAAACAGCGCCGACGCGCCGGCCTACATCGGCATCGACGACTTCGCCAAGCTCGACCTGCGCATCGGCAAGGTGCTGATGTGCGAGTTCGTGGAAGGCTCGGACAAGCTGCTGCGTTTCGAACTGGATGCCGGCGACCTCGGCAAGCGCCAGATCTTCTCCGGCATCCGCGCCAGCTACGGCGAGCCGGAAGCGCTGGTCGGCCGCAGCGTGGTGTTCATCGCCAACCTGGCACCGCGCAAGATGCGCTTCGGCCTGAGCGAAGGCATGATCCTGTCGGCCGGTTTCGATGGCGGCGCGCTGGCGCTGCTGGACGCCGACAGCGGCGCGCAGCCGGGCATGCCGGTTCGTTGATGCAGTACGGGCGCGGCCCTGGCCGCGCCCGGTCATGAGCACCGCGAAGGGAGGTACCGTGATGGGAGATGCTGCGTTGGAACTGGCGCTGTTCGACTTCGACCACACTGTCACCACCTGCGACACCTATGGCCGCTTCCTGCGCCGGGTCGCCACCGCCGAACAGCTGGCACAGGCCTGGTGGAAAGTCGGCCCGTGGCTGCTGGCCTACAAGCTGAAACTGATCTCCGCCGAGCGCATCCGCGCACGGGTGACCCGGTTGACCTTCAGCGAGCGCCACGCCGATGACATCGAGACGCTGGCTGCGGGCTTCTCCCGCGAGTTCCTGCCCGATGTCGTGCGCCCGGAAATGCTGGAGCAGATCCGTTGGCACAAGGAGCAGCAGCACACCGTGGTGGTGGTGTCCGGTTCACTGGACCTGTACCTGCGGCCGTGGTGCGAACAACTGGGCCTGCAGCTGATCTGCAATCGACTGGAAAGCGAAAGCGGACGCCTGACCGGCCGCTACGCCGGTGGCGATTGTGGTCCGCGCAAGGTCGAGCACATCCGCCGCCAGTTCGACCTGTCACGTTACACACGCATCCATGCCTACGGTGACAGCGCGGAGGATCGCCCGATGCTGGCCCTGGCGCACGAGCGCTGGTACCGCGGCAAACCCCTGAAGTAACCCAACGCGCAGCCTTCGCCACGCATGAGCCTGATTCCGCCCCTGACCGAACGCCTGGACCGCTTGCTGCCGCAGACCCAATGCGGGCAATGCGGTTACGACGGCTGTCGCCCGTATGCGCAGGCGATGGCACGTGGCGAGGCAGGCGTGGATCGTTGTCCGCCCGGCGGCGATGCCGGTGCGCGGGCGTTGGCGCAGGTGCTGGGTGTGCCGGCGTTGCCGTTCGATCGCAGCCGGGGCGAGCACAAACCGCCGCAGGTGGCGTTGATCGTGGAGGCTGACTGCATCGGTTGCACCAAGTGCATACAGGCGTGCCCGGTGGATGCGATCGTCGGCGGGGCGAAGTACATGCACACGGTGATCGCCGATCTGTGCACGGGGTGCGAGTTGTGTATTCCACCGTGCCCGGTGGATTGCATCGAGCTGGTGTTGGTGTAGGTTTTTTTTTGCGACGCCGCGGCGTCGCGTTGCGCTGAGAGCAACAGCAACAGCAACGGCAACAGCTGGGAGCGTCGGCTGCCTGGGTTTGATGATCTGGGCGGGTGGGCGGGCAACTGCAATGCCATGGCTGGGATGTTGGTGGGTGCGGACCTTGGTCCGCACTATCTGTCCGATGTCATGAACCGTCGTCGCAATCGACCTTGCCTGCGCACGCTGGCGACTATCGAATCACGATGCATGTCGCAGATTGCTCGGTCTATCGCGACCGTGGCGCCACCTGCGTTCGAGGCGGCTTAACAGCATGCAAAAATGCCGGAAACCTCCTGACGTTGCGGGCATTGCAACTTGTCTGATTGGCATTCCGCTACGACGGGTTTACAGATGGTGAGCCGCCGAAAAAGGGTGGCCGGGTGTCGAAAACCCGCGACGCAAGATGTTGTTTACGCTTGCCAGCCGGCGTCACCTTGCGTGGCGCCGGCTGGCAATCCGTCTGCCGGTCATGGCGGGCGGAGCGTGGGGGCTTTCGGGTCCACCGGTTTCGTCTTGCGTCCCGGTTTTCGAGCCACGTCTCCGTCCGCCACCTTTGAGTGGCGGCTACCGTCTGTCCTGCACGGAGCCTTGCCATGAACGCATCGGATTTCCCCCATCTGCACGCCTACCTCGGCCCGGCAGACGCCGACGAGGACACGGAACCGTCGCCATCGCTTGATCCCACCACGCTGGTTGCGACCCTGCGGCGCATCGGTACCGGCGCCGCCGCTGACGGTCAGCCGTGGCCGGAGCGGCATCAACTTCCCAGCCGGTGCATGGCGCTGGCCGATGCCGATTGCGCGCTGGCCGGGCTGCGCGTAGTGCAGGAGGTCCTGCTGGCCGCCGAACGCACCCGGCAGAACGGCGCGCCGGAGGAGTACGTCGGCGACCGGGTCATGGAAGGCCTGATGCTGGCCTGCCTGGCCTTGTGCACGCAGGCAAGCACACGACTGCAGCCGCAGCTGTAACGGATGTTGCAGCGTCAGCTTCCCCGGCGAACGGGGTCAGATCCCTTTCCCGGAGGAAAAGGGATCTGACCCCTGTCCGGTCATTACGGCACTGCCGCCGTAACGATGATCTCGACCTTCCATTCGGCGTGCGCAAGCTTGGCTTCAACCGTGGCGCGGGCCGGGGTCGCGCCCTCCACCACCCACTCGTCCCACGCCTTGTTCATGCCCTCGAAATCGGCCATGTCGGCCAGGAAAATCTCCGCACGCAGCACGTGCTGGCGGTCACTGGCCACCAGCGCCAGCAGCTTGTCGATCTCGGCCAGCACCTGCCGGGTCTGGCCGGTGATGTCCTGGCTGGTGTCTTCCGGAATCTGGCCGGAAAGGTAGGCGACCTTGTTGTACACGGTCATCTCGGACATGCGCGGTCCGACGTCGTAACGCTCCATCATGGGCGTGGCTCCTGCGGGTGGTCTGGACTGCATTCTCACCCAGCCGGCGTTGGAAGTGTGTGCCCGGTGCGGCCACTGGATACCGCCACCACCAGCACAGCGGCAGTGCTGGTCAAACGGCGTGGACAGGCGCACGATGCGCCACGCCTGCGTTGACACCGCCCTCGCCCTTTCTGACGCACCCTTGCGCCGATGACCGCACCCACCGATTCCACTGCCTCCCCTTCCACACCGACCTGGAAGCGGGTCGTCACCATCGTCGTCCCGCTGCTGATCCTCGCGCTGGCCCTGCATGGGCTGGCCGGCGAATTCGACGAGCATGGCTACCGCGCCATCCGCCAGGCCTTCCGCGAGCTCAGCGCTGCGCAGATCGCGCTGACCGTGCTGCTCGGCCTGGCCAGCTACGCCTGCCTGATCGGCTTCGATGCGATCGGCCTGCGCCGCAGTGGTATCCGCGTGCACCCGGCACGGATCGGCATCACCGCCTTCCTCGCCCACACCCTGGGCCAGACCGTGGGCTTTGCCGCCCTCACCGGCGGCGCAGTGCGCCTGCGCGGCTACCGCAGTGCCGGCCTGGACCTGGCGCAGATCGGCCAGGTGGTGCTGATGAGCACGCTCGGCTTCATCTTCGGCGCGTGGCTGCTGATCGGCGTTGCGCTGTGCATGGAGCCGGCCGCTGCCGCGCTTGCGCTGCCGCTGGACCCCGGCGCGGTGCGCGTGGTCGGCATCGTCGCGCTGCTCGCCTATGCGACCACCTTCGTCCTGGTCGGCCGCAACGGTCGCCAGTTCCGCATCTTCGGCCATGGCCTGTGGCTGCCCGACCGGCGCACCATGCTCGGGGTCACCGTGTTGAGCGTGGTTGAACTGGTCCTGGCCAGTGCCGCGTTCTATGTGCTGCTGCCCGATTCCACGCCGACCGGCCTGCCCGGTTTCGTCGGCCTGTATCTGGTGGCCGTGCTGGCCGGCCTGGTGTCGACGGTACCGGCCGGCCTTGGCGTGTTCGAGTGGAGCCTGCTGAAGCTGCTGCCGCAGGTAGCGCCGGCTGCGGTGCTGGCGGCGGCATTGATCTACCGCGTCAGCTACTACGTGCTGCCGCTGCTGCTGGCGACTGTGCTGGCCCTGGCGCCCGCGCTGCGGCAGCCGCTGCAGGCCAGCGCAGGTGCCACCCGCGCCGGCTGGTACGCGCTGCGTCCGTGGTTGCCGCAGATCATCGCGCTGGCCGCCTTCAGTGTCGGTGCCGCGCTGGTCATCGACGGCACCCTGCCCACACCGCGACGGCACCTGATCAATGCCTCGCTGCCGATCCTGGAAACCTCGCACCTGATCGGCAGCCTGGCCGGCGTCGCCCTGCTGCTGATCGGCCAGGGCCTGGCCCGCCGCAGCCACGCGGCCTGGATGCTGGCGATGGCGATCTGCGTGATCGCACCGCTGCCGATCTGGCTGCGCGGTGGCCAACCGCTGATCGCCTTGTCGGCGTTGCTGGTGGCGATGGCGCTGTGGGCGGCACGTCGCGAGTTCTATCGCCAGGGCGCGCTGCTGGACGAAGCCTGGTCGTGGCCATGGCTGCGCAACCTCGGCCTGGTGCTGGTGGCGGTGACGTGGCTGCTGTTCTTCACTTACAGCCACGTCGAATACCAGAACGAGCTGTGGTGGCAGTTCGCCGTGTCCGGCAATGCGCCGCGCGCGCTGCGTGCACTGCTGCTGGTGGCGATGGCGCTGGTGATGTTCGGCCTGGCGCGGCTGCTGCACAGCACGCGCAGCCCGCTGCCGCCTGCCGACGACGCAACCCTGCAGGCGCTGGCACCGGTGCTGGCCGGCGCCACCGACACCCAGGCCTGCCTGGTGCTGACTGCCGACAAGGCGGTGCTGCGCGATGAGCAGCACAAGGGCTTTGTGATGATGCAGCGCTACGGCGGCTCGCTGATCGCGATGGGCGATCCGGTCGGGCCACCGGAGGTGGCGCGCGCACTGATCTGGCGCTTCCGCGAAGAAGCCGACCGGCTTGGACTGCGCCCGGTGTTCTACCAGGTGGGTGAGGCGTATTGGCAGACCTATCTCGATCTCGGCCTGGGCCTGGTCAAGCTGGGCGAAGAGGCCATGGTGCCGCTGCACGATTTCGGTCTGGAAGGCCGCGAGCGTGCCGACCTGCGGCAAGCCTGGAACCGCGGCAAGCGCGGAGGGCTGTCGTTCCGCGTAGCACCGGCGGAAGAGATCCCTGCCCTGCTGCCACGCCTGCATGCGATTTCCAACGCTTGGCTGGAGGACAAGTCAGGCGACGAGAAGGGCTTCTCGCTGGGCAGCTACGACCCGGACTATCTCGTGCGTTTCCCGATCGCCCTGGTCGAAGCTGAAGGTCGGATCGTGGCCTTTGCCAACCTGTGGCAGGCACCGGCGGGCGCCGAACTGTCGGTGGATCTGATGCGTCATGTCAGCGATGCACCGAAGGGCACGATGGATTTCCTGTTCATCGAGTTGTTCCTGTGGGGCCGCGCGCAGGGCTATGCACGGTTCTCGCTGGGCATGGCACCGCTGTCCGGCCTGGCCCAGCACCGCCTGGCCGGTCGCTGGAGCCGCCTGGCCGGCCTGCTCGCACGACACGGCGAGCGCTTCTATGGCTTCAGCGGCCTGCGCAGGTTCAAGTCGAAGTTCGATCCGCAGTGGCGACCGCGCTACCTGGCCGCGCCCGGCGGCATGCATCTGCCCGCCGCCCTGCTGGATGCCACACGGCTGATCTCGCTGGACCCGCGACGCAACTGACGCCCCGATCCGCCGGGCATGGCCCGGCGCTACCTGATGGATCGTCCGCACGGGTAGCGCCGGGCCATGCCCGGCGGTGGTCCCATGAGGCCGATTACGCGCCGCCCTTGAGGATCACCTCGGCCAGGCGATCGTAGTCACCGCCGAAGTGATGGTCACCGGGCAACTTGACCTTGTGCACGCCGTCGTTGCCCGGCAGATCGGGGCACAGCGCATCCTCGTCCTTGTCGCCGTACACGCACAGGGTCCTGGCCGCCGGCAGCTTCGCCACTTCCGGCGCGATCGGCAGGCCGCCGCCACCGCCGCCCAGCCAGTTGCTAACATGGAATTCAAAGTCGGCATTCCTGCCCACCGACAGCAGCACGATGCGTTCGAGGCCGGCGCGGGTGCCTGCATCAAGCTGGTTGATGGTGGCCGGCAGCACGTCGGCGCCCTGCGAGAAACCGATCAGCATCACCTTGTCGCGCTGCCATTGCTGGCGGTAGTGGCCGATGATCTTCTGCAGATCGACAGCGAATCCCTGCGGCGTGCGTTCGCTCCAGAAATAACGCAGCGAATCGATGCCAACCACCGCCACGCCATGTTCGGCCAGGGCGCCGGCCACGTCCTTGTCCAGGCCGGCCCAGCCGCCATCGCCGGAAACAAACACCGCCAGGGTGTCACCGCCGCCCTGCGCCGGCACTTCCACTACCGGCAGCCCCTTCAGGGCATCCGGCGGCGGTGCCAGCGCGACCCCGGCCTGTGCGCCGATCACCCGCGCGGCGGCCACCAGCCCCGGTGTCGCATCGCCAGCGGCGGTGCGCTTGAATTCACGCGCCATTGCAACCTGCTGCACGAACGGTCCAGCGCTGTTGGTCGAACACCCCGGCGCGCCGGCCGCGTTCAACCACGGGAAATTCAGTTCGCTGGGCTGCAGGCGGTCGTGCTTCACGCCATCACCGCAGACCATGCGCTCGTGCACATGTGCCGGGCAGAATCCCGAGGTCAGCAGGCCGGCAAAGACCTGGGTGTCGGCCTGCGCTGCCAGCGCATAGGCCAGTTCGGCGCCTTCGCCGCTGCCGCCGACCAACGGCAGGTGATACCCCGGCAGATGCAGGAACGCCTGTACCCAACGCGAGAAATTCTCGACATCGCCCGCGCCGAACGCGCAGCTGCTGTTGCCTTCGCGCTTGAGCACGCCACGCAGGTGGGCCACATCCACCGATGCGACCAGTGCACCATCGGCGCGCAGCGCTTCAATCGGCATGCGGCTGTCATCGGCATCGGTGCCGTCATGGAACCAGATCACCACCCGTTGCGGTGCCCCGGCCGGAACATGCACCGGCACCTGATCGAAACGTCCATGGCTGACCTGCTGCACTGACGCCACCGCTGGCACCGCCGCCAGCGCCAACACCAGTCCCATCGCCCTGCCCAGCCCTGCACGCATCGTTTCGCATCCCGTTGGAATGCGCACACGATACGCCGCTGCTGCGTGCACGGCACGTACCGGTACAGGCGCCCTGCAATCGGGCAGGTGGTTGATTCAGCGGGTGCCGGCGGCACGCCCGCGGCGATACAGCGCCAGCGCCAACCACAGCAGCCAGCCGACGATCACCGCGATCACCAGCTTCTGCCCCAACCCACGCGGTGGGCCACCGCGCCACAGCACGTGTACCCACAGCAGCACGAAGGCCAGCCAGGCCCAGCCCCACAACAGCGCCGCACTGCCCCGCCAGCCTGGCTCGCGGCGCAGGTACCAGGCCTGCAGCAGCATGCCGACGCTGGCGCACAGGAAGGCGGTATTGGCGGCCAGGCCGTGGATCAACGGCGCCAGCAACGGCGTTGCCGCAGGAAGCCAGCTGTCACCGATGGCGACGGTCGCCAGGCCTACGGCGGCAACGCAGAACAACAACGGTGCCGCAGCGCTGCGCCGCGGCCCCACGCTGTGCCGATACAACGCGATACCGAGCACGGCGATGGCCAGTGCCAGCAGGCAGTAGGCGCTGCGTAGCGCCAGGCCCCACGGCCCATGCAGGTACAGGCTCAAGGTGGCCTTCACCCAATCCAGATC
Organism: Stenotrophomonas sp. 1337; assembly: GCF_031455455.1. NCBI lineage: Bacteria > Pseudomonadati > Pseudomonadota > Gammaproteobacteria > Lysobacterales > Lysobacteraceae > Stenotrophomonas > Stenotrophomonas sp. 1337. Next base: position 10,209 of record NZ_JAVDSR010000021.1, read on the forward strand.
GGCCCGCGCGAACTGCGTCCACAACGCGGTCGCCACGAACAACAGCAGTGCCACCAGCGCCAGCGTCGCGGCCGGACGCGCCCGCGTCATGGGCCAGCGTCCGGATGCCGTGCCAGCCACTCAGCCAGCGCCTTGCGATAACGCTGCAACTCCTCGGCGTACAGGTCGAGCACGCACAACGGGCAGCCACTGCCGCAGCATTCGTTGGGGCCGGGTTCTTCCGGCGGCAGCGGACGGGGATCGGCAGGAGTATCGGAGACGGTCACGGCTGCAAACAACACCACGCAATGGCAGGTGGGTAGTGTAGCGGCGCGCTCAGGCGCCCAGTTGGCGGCGCAGGTTGGACCGCGCGGCGGCATCAAGCTGCTGGTCGAAAAAGTCGCTGAGGAAGATCCGCGGCGCGCGCAGCAGCCCCTGCAGGAAGCGGCGGCGTCCGGCGCGGTACAGGAAGCCCGGCACCACGCCTTTGTACTCTTCGGCCACGCCGCGGTCATACGCGGCAAACACCTCCTCGGGTGCCGCCAGGATCGCCATGTCGCAGTCGAGGAACAGCGCCGCTTCGGCATCGACATCGGCCGGGCCCAGCTCGCCATGGCGGGCGGTGAGCAGGATCAACTGCTCGACCCGGCCGGCATCGACCGATGCCAGCTCGGGCCAGTCCGCGATCGCCTGCAGGGCCAGCGCGGCCGACCTGGCCTCGTTGTCCTTGCGGCCGGCCTGGTAGATCGCATCGTGGTACAGCACTGCCAGATAAACCTCGGCCGGCTGCTGCCAGCCCGGACCCGCAGCCACCTCCTGGCAATGCTGCAGGACCGCGCGCACATGGCCGAAGTGGTGGTAGGCGCGCGGTGGCGTCGCATAGGCATCCTGCAGAGCCTGCCAATGCGCGGGAGCGAGAGTCAGCGGGGCGAAGTCCATGCAGGGATGATCCCGCCCTTGGCACCGCCGGGCAAGCTGGCTGTTTTTTCACCAGCCACTCACATCCCGTGCCGGGCGAGGGCGTAGGGCAGTTGTCCACAGGTTTGTCGCGTGCTGGTCCACACCGGCTGTGGACGAAGCGCAGCGCTGATCGCCGGTGGATGCGGACCGCCACATGCAGGTCTACACTGGCCGCAGGCGGGAGCGCCCGCCGCTGCCGGAAACCGTCATGCGCCGTCTTGCCGCCCGATGCTTTCTCCTGTCACTGGCTGCGCTCGGCGCGCCAGCCCTGTCCGCGCAGGATGCTCCAGCCGCTGCGCCCGCCATCCCGACCATCTCCACCGTAAAGGTCACCGCCGCCAGCGTGCCGACACCCGAACAGGTGCTCGCGATCCCGCCGGCGATGCGCGAGATGCTGCAGAAGCAGGTGATCAGCCGCAGCTACTCGCGCGACCAGCGCCTGCAGGCGCTGGTGGAGATGATCTTCAGCCAGCACGGCCTGGACCTGCAGTACGACGCCGATGCGACCTACACCGTCAGCGAGATCTGGCAGCACCAGCGCGCCAACTGCCTCGCCTTCACCCTGCTGTTCGTCACCCTCGCCCGTGAGGCCGGCATCCAGGCGCGGGTGCAGGAAGTCGGCCAGGTGGTGTCGTGGTACCAGGACCAGGACCAGGGCGTTGTCTACAACGTCGGGCACGTCAACGCCGGCGTGGATGTCGGTGGCCGCTACGGTACGGTCGACCTGGACCGCAACGTGCTGTACGACCGCCATGGGCCGCAACCGATTGGCCGCGAACGGGCGCTGGCGCACTACTACAACAACCGGGGCGCGGAGCAGCTGGCCGATGGCGACCTGAGCGGAGCACGTGCCTTCTTCGATGCCGCGCTGGCGCAGGACCCGGAGTTCGCCTCGACATGGAACAACATCGGCGTGCTCGACAACCGCCTGGGCGATGACCAAGCGGCCCGCACGGCGCTGGACACGGCATTGCGCCTGGACGGACGCCAGAGTGCAGCGCTGAACAACGCCAGTGCGCTCTATCGCAAGCTGGGCATGACGGCGCAGGCGGAAGCCATGCAGAAGAAGCTGCAGTCGGTGCAGCGCGAGGACCCGTTCGCGCAGTACATGCACGGTGCCCAGGCCGAACGCGCTGGCGACCTGGACAAGGCGATCACGTACTACCGGCGGGCGGTGCGCCTGTACGACACCGCGCACCAGTTCCACTTCGGCCTGGCGCGGGTGTATTTCCTGACGGGCCGGCTGCAGCGTGCGGACCGCGAACTGCTGCGGGCGCAGGAACTGGGCGGATCAATGCAGCAGGCACGCTACCAGGCCAAGCTGGACAGCCTGGCCCGCTGGCGGGCGCAGCAGGCCAAGCGCTGAGGCGCGATCAGGCCTTCTTGAGGAAGCAGGTCTTCAGCACCAGGCCCTTGATCTTGTCCGAGTTGCCCTCGATGTGCTCGGCATCGTCTTCGACCAGGCGGATGTTGCGGATCACGGTGCCCTGCTTGAGCGGGATTGAGGAGCCCTTGACCTTCAGGTCCTTGATCACGGTGACGGTGTCGCCGGTCTGCAGGGTATTGCCGTTGCTGTCACGCACGACCAGGGTCGAACCGGTACCTTCTTCGGCCGTCCACTCGAAGCCGCAGTCGGCGCAGATCCACAGCGCGCCATCGGCATAGGTGTTTTCCAGGGTGCACTGCGGGCAGGCGGGAACAGAAGACATTGCAAGTACCTCAAAATGAATCAACAGCAGCCATTGTAACCGCCCGGCCTTTTCATTCATTTTCCGACGTCGGTCCGGACCGGACCTCGCCCCACCCCGCCCGAGGCAGGCACTGGAACTTGCAGCGCGCGGCAAACTCCAGCAGAGTGCGCGGCCCCTGATCGTCCCCCGGACCTCCCCATGCGCCTCGGCATCGACTTCGGTACCAGCAACTCCGCCGCCGCCATCGTGCGTGATGGGAAGCTGCTGCCGATCCGCTTCGGCGAGGCCGAGCAGTTCCGCACCAGCGTGTACTTCCCCGGCGTGGTGCCCGACCCGGACGATTTCCAGCTCGACGCCGGGCAGGAACACGAACTGCAGCAGCTGATCGACAGCGCCGCCCGTGCAGCCCGCGCCGCTGGCCAGGAGCGCACGCCACAGGCCCTGCGCCGCGAGGCACTGCGCGCCCTGCGCCGGGAATGGATGGAGGCTCGCGCCGGAAAGGAGCGCAGCGCCAGCGACCTGCTGCAGAACGCCGTCTATGGCGACGACGCGCTGGAAGCGTATTTCGAGGAGCACGAAGGCAACCTCGTGCAGAGCCCGAAGTCCATGCTCGGCTACAACCTGCACCCACGCGCGCGGCAGACCATCACCGGCATTGCCGCGCACATCCTCGAACACATCCGCTTGACCGCCAGCGCCCAGCTCGGCCAGCCGCTGCGCAGCGCCCTGCTCGGCCGCCCGGTGCAGTTCCGCAGCTCGATCGGCGAGGCCGGCAACGACCAGGCCCTGGACATCCTGCGCGAAGCGGCCGGCCAGGCCGGCTTCGACCACATCGATTTCCTTGAAGAGCCTGCCGCCGCAGCGATGCATTACCACGCTGAAAGCCGCGATCGCCATCAGGCGGTGATCGTCGATATCGGCGGCGGCACCACCGATATCGCGCACGCCGAAGTGGGCGGCAGCCAGGCCCCGCGCATCCACCGTGCCTGGGGTATTGCCCGCGGCGGCACCGATATCGACCTGGCCCTGAGCCTGTCCGGCTACATGCCGCTGTTCGGCCGCGGCATCACCCGCGTGCCCACCCACCACTACGTGGAAGCGGCCACCGTGCAGGACATGACCCGCCAGCGCGAGTTCCGCCAGCACAACTACGACAACGTCGACGCGCCGTGGGGCGCGCGCCTGCAGGCGCTGCAGGACACCGGCAACACCGCCCGCCTGTACCGCGATGTCGAGCGCGCCAAGATCGCCCTCAGCGGTGCCAGCGAACACCGCAGCACGCTGGATTACATCGCCCGCGACCTGCACGTGGACAACAGCGCCGACGGCCTGGCCGCCGCCGCCCATGGTTACCTGAGCCAGATCCGCGAACTGCTGGCCCAGGTCCGCAGCGACATCGGCGGCGACCCTGACGCGGTGTTCCTGACCGGCGGCATGTCCCGCGCTGGCTACCTGCGGCAGGCCGCTGCCGAGGCGTTCCCGGGCGCCCGGATGGTGCACGGCGAGCCCTCGCTGGGGGTCGTCCAGGGCCTCGCGCTGGCGGCAGCCAGCCGGGATTAACAAAACGTTACGCGGTCTGAGCTACCCTTGGCCGGCTAGAAAACCGCTGCACCTTCCGCTGGCCTCGCCGGTGTGTGTACCCATGGTGCAGCCTGACCCGCCCAGCGGGTCTGGCGACCATGCCCTCTGGCTCGATCATGGTCCGCGTATTACCCGAGCCGCCATCGAGACCCGCTTTGGGCACCCGCCAGGCCCCTGTGGCCGTACAACCTGACGCTGAACCAGCACCCATCGACTGCCGCCGTTGTGACGCGGTCTGTTGCCGGTTGCCGGTCCTGCTGCAGCCCAGCGACCACGTGCCCGGCCAGTTCCTGTCGCGCGACGCTCACGGCCGTGCCGTGATGGCGCGCAACGAGGAAGGCTGGTGCGCGGCGATCGATCCGTATCACCTGCGCTGCACGATCTATTCGCAGCGCCCGGCGATCTGCCGCCAGTTTTCGATGGGCGGCGACGACTGCCGCCGCGAGCGGCAGGACTACCTGCGCCAGGCTGAATCCTGCGCGCTTTCCTCCCCTTCCACCTGACAGGAGCAACCATGCCCCGCAAGGCAAAGACCCCCGCGAAGGCCAGCAACAGCATCCGCAGCGAACGCAAGGGCGCATCCGCCAGCACCGTGGTCAACAGCGACTCGATCGCCTCCGACCTGGCCGCGTTCCGCAAGAGCGGTGGCAAGATTGAAGTTCTCGGTACCACCTGGGCGCTGAAGAAAGCCAGCTGACCCTCCCCCGACCGCGGCGGCGCTGCCGCCGCGGCCTGCCGGGCCGCGCTCAGCGGTCCAGGCGCACCTGCACACTACCCGAGTGCGACTGCACGCGGATATCGCCGTCGCCGCTGCCCAGCCGCGCATCCAGGCTGCTGCCCGGCCCATAGCGCGGCCGCTCTACCTTGCCGGCGTCGCTGTTGATCGACCCGCTGAAGCTGTTCACTGACAGCTGCGCCGACACCGTGCGCGGCAGGCGCAGGCTGACCGAGGCACTGACCGACTCGACGTTGATGCGCCCGCCTGGTGCCAGTGCCGTCGCCGACAGGTCGATGCCTCCGGATACCGTCTCCACCACCAGGCGCTGGATGCGACCGGCATCGACGCCTACCCGGCCAGACACCGTCTGCGCCCCGACCTCCCCGGAAACGCCCCCGCCAGCCTCGATCCGGCCGCTGACCGTGTTCACGTCCAGCCGCGGGGTCTGCAACCGCGCAGTGACATTGCCGCTGACCGTATTGAGCACGCTGTCGCCACTACGACCGGCGGCGGCAAGGTTGCCGCTGACAGTGTCGGCCTGCAGCCGCCGCACGTCCACGCCACTGATGTCCTGGTCGGCACTGACCGTGCTCAGCAGCAGCTCCACCGAGCGCGGCACGTTGAGGGTCAAGGTGGCGCCGCCATTGTTGCCGCGTCGCGGATACTCGATTTCCCAGCGCACCCGGTTGGCACTCTTTTCCTGGCGCAGCTGCAGGCCGTCGCTGAGCGTGCCGGTGAGCTGCACGTCATTGCGGTCCCAGCCGCGTACAGTCACCTTGCCAGCGACGTTGCTCAGTTCGATGCGGCCGCCTGCAGCAACATTGTGGCGTTCATCGACGCGTGTATCGGCCAGCGCCATGGCGGGCACCAGCAGCAGGGCCGCGCAGAGAGGGAAAAGGGTTCGCATCGGGGGGTCTCCTCAGGTTGTCAGACCGGAGGCGGCCTGGGCCGCCTGCCGGGTCAGTTCGAGCCGCAGCGCATAGGTCCGCTTGAGCTGTCCAAGCAGGTGCGGCGCACGCGGGTCCTGCGCCATCGCGGCGCGGATCTGTTCCGCGCTGCGATCCAGTTCATGCAGCGCGGGCTGCCACTCCGGCGCAGTGCCATCAGGCAGCGACGCCACTGCCTGCCGGTACTGTTCGGTCATCGCATCGGCCTGCAGCTGCAGGCCGCTGGGTGCAGGCAGCGACTCGGGCGCGTGCCGCCACGGCGCCACCGCGTAGAGCGCGAGGCTGGCTGCCAACGCCGCGCCAACCGGCAGCCACCAGCGTCGACGGGTGCGCAGTGGCAAGGCCACCACGTTGTCCAACGGCGCCTGCGCGGCAACCGGCTCGCGGGGTGGCAACCGCGCCGACAGGCGTTCCCAGCCATCGGCCGGTGCGCTGCGTTCCGCGGGAAGGGCGCGCAGGCGCGCCAGCAGGTCGTGATCGGGGTCGTGCGTACTCATGTCATGTCTCCCAGGCGCGCGCGCAGCAGGCCACGCGCGCGATGCAGCTGTGCTTTGGAACTGCCGACCGCCATCTGCAGCTGGCCGGCGATTTCATGGTGTTTCCAGCCTTCGATATCGTGCAGCACCAAGACCGCACGCGCGCGCGGCGGCAGGGTCGCCAACGCGCGTTCCAGGTCGCGTTCGGTGCCGGCGCAGCCGTCATGCACCGCCATCTCCGGCAGCCCACCGTCCACGTCGTCCAGGCTGTCGTGGTCATGCCCGGCGGCACGACCGCGCAGTTCCATCAGCGCGGCGTTCACTCCCAACCGATGCAGCCAGGTCGACAGGCTGCTCTCGAAACGGAAGCCGGGCAGTGCCTTCCATGCCTGCAGGAACGCTTCCTGCAATGCATCCTCGGCACGCGCCTGCTGCCCGCCACACAGCCGCCACAGGGTGGCAAACACCCGCGGCGCATGCTGCCGATACAGCTGTTCATAGGCAGCGGTATCGCCGGCCGCCGCTGCACGTACCAAGGCGGTTTCGTCGACGACGTCGTTGGCGGCAGGCGGCGCGGGCATGGTGGTGTCGAGCATATCCGTTGGATGCGGCCTGCCGGAAAAAGGTTTAGATCTTCCGGAGCGCTTTTCGGTTGCAACCTTTTCGCGCCTGGCTGCATCCATCACAGGTCCCCCGCAGGCCTGCCCGGCCAGGAGCCTCCCATGTCCAGCCCTTCCTGCGCCGCCCTGCTGGCGATCGCGGCCTGCATGCTGCTGCAGGCGTTCGACGTTTCCCTGCACTGGCGTGCCGAAAGCGGCCGCGCCTGCCTGCAGCAGCACAAACAGGACCTTGTCTGCCTTGCCTGGGCACAGGCGGTCGAAACGTCGACACGCGCCGGGTAACATCAAGCCCCGTTTCCGTCACACGTTGTCACCCCATGATGTTGTCGCTGAAGGACCACCTGCCCGCCTGGACCCACCCCTGGCTGCATGACATCGGGATCGCCCTGCAGATCCTGATCACCCTGCTCGCCGCCTGGCTGCTACGGGTGCTGGCGCGGCGCCTGATCCGCCGCTTCGCCGACCATTACACGCTGCCGCCGGAAATGGTGATGGGCGCGCGCCGGATCACCAGCTTCGTGGTCTATTTCAGCGCGGTGCTGTACATCCTCAGCCTGCTCGGTGCATCGCCCTCGGTGCTGTGGACGGCCTTCACCGGTTTCGCTGCGGTGGGCGCGGTGGCGTTCTTCGCGGCCTGGAGCGTGCTGTCCAACATCTTCTGCACGCTGCTGATCTTCACCACGCGACCGTTCCGCCTGCATGACTACATCGAAGTGCTGGAGAACGGCGAAAAGCCCGGGCTGAAGGGCCGGGTAATCGACGTGAACCTGATCTACACCACGCTGCAGGAAACCGGCAACGGCCACGAGGGCACGGTGCTGCAGCTGCCGAACAACCTGTTCTTCCAGCGCACGGTGCGGCGCTGGCGCGACCCGACGCAGGCGCCCGGCGGCATCCAGGGCGACGGCTGAGGGGATTGTTCGGCAGGGCTGCGCCCTGCACCCGCAGAGGCCTTCAAACCAAGGCAACGTCAACGTCAACGTCAAAAGCCGGCATTCCGTGGGATGGCGGGGCACAGTGGGTGTGCGGGGACGCCGTGAATCCATCCCTGGAGGCTTGGTCGCGGCATCCATGCCGCTCACACCCCGCAAACCCACAGCGCCCCGCCTTCGACAATTCCCGGCTGCTGTTGGTAGGTGTCGACCTTGGTCGACACGTAGATCCACGCCATGCGTGGATGCTCTTCGATCCAATATCGAAATATTGATTTCCATCGAAATTCATCCACACGTGGCGTGGATCCATGACAGATCGCGGGAACCTGTCGAAGGCGGGGTGGGTCCGGTTGCGGGAGTGTCCGCGGCATGGATGCCGCGGCCAAGCCCCCATGGATGGGTTTACGGCGTCTCCCGCAACCGGGCCCACCCCGCCATCCCACGGAATGCCGCTCTTGCTCTTGCTGTTGCTCTCAAGGTTGCCGGCCAGCGGCCGGCACTACCGCGGGTGCAGGGCCCAGCCCTGTCGAACACCCTTCACCGCAGTTGGCTGTCCTTGCTGCCCCGGCGGTTGTAGCCACTCTGCGCCTGTTCCTCTTCGTCGTGCGCCTGCTGACAGTTCACGCACAGCCGTACGCCAGGCACTGCCTGACGCCGCGCCAAGGGAATCGGCGCGTCGCATTCCTCACAGTGTTCCAGACCCGGGCCCTGGCGCAGCTGGCGCCGCGCGCGGGCAATCGCATCGTCGACGGTGGCGTCGATCTGGTCCTGGACCGCGCCATCTCCGGCCCAACCGGTAGCCATGGCCATCCTCCGCAGGTGTGTCGCCTGATATGGGGACAATACACCCCGCCGCAATCGGTAGCGCCGGGCCATGCCCGGCGGACGCTGCGGCCGGTTCAGCGCCGCCTTACCAGACCAGGTCGTCGGGGACCTGGAACTGTGCGTAGTAGGCGTCGTCCTCGGCGTTGCCTGTGGAGATCTCGGCGCTGGAGCCGGGCGTGCCATGGTCGACGATGATGGCTTCCGGGGCGCGTTCACGCACCTTCTCCGCTGCCGCGCGTGGCAGCACCGCGTAGCCATCGCCATGGGCCACAATGACCAGCACGCCCACCGACAACGCCTTGCGCAGCTTGGTATCGATCAACAGGGTGCGGATCACTGCGCCATCGCTGAAGCGGTACTCGTCCTCGCCTTTGTGCGGCACGGCGTGGGCGCTGATGATCTGCTTGGCCTGCGCCTTGCGCTCAGCCTGCTTGGCCTGCGCGTTGCGCTCGGCAGCCAGCGCACGGTCACGCTCGATCTTCTCGGCGCGCGCGCGTTCAGCTTCACGCTGGACCTCCGCCGACGTCGACTCGGCCTTGCCCTGGCGGGCCTTGGCCTGTTCACGCGCGGCGGCGCTGGCCTGCGACTTCTTGGCCAGGCCGGCCTTGAGCAATTGTTCCTGCAGCGCGTTGGGCTTTGCCATGGTCGATACGTACCGCGTGTAATCTGGATGCCCCATTCTACCGACGCGCCGACGCCCCTGCATGGCTGTCCTGAAGTACCTCACCGGCTACCCCGAACCCCTGGTCGCCCAAGTCAGCGATCTGCTGGCACAGGGCAAGCTCGGCCCCTGGCTGCAGCAGCGCTACCCCGACCCGCATGAGGTGCGCAGCGACCGCCAGCTGTACGACTACACCCAGGACATGAAGGACCGCTACCTGCGCAAGTCGGTGCCGCTCAACAAGGTCTGCTACGACAACACGCTGGAGGTCATCAAGCATGCCTTGGGCACCCACACCGCCATTTCCCGTGTACACGGCGGCCGGCTCAAGGCCAGCCGCGAGATCCGCATCGCCACCGTGTTCCGGCAGGCGCCAGCCGCCTTCCTGCGCATGATCGTGGTGCACGAGCTGGCCCATCTGAGGGAGGCCGACCACAACAAGGCCTTCTACCAGCTGTGCCAGCACATGGAGCCGGATTACCTGCAGCTGGAGTTCGATACCCGCCTGTACCTGACCGAGCTGGCCAACCGCGGCCAGCGCTGAGCCGGCGTAGCGGCTACACTGCGCGCCCCCTGCCCGACCTTTCGCCATGGAACCGACCCGACTCGACAAACGCCTGTCCGCCCTGCTCGGCATCCCGCGCGGTGAAGCGCGGCGCTATATCGAGGGCGGCTGGGTCAGCGTCGATGGCGAAGTGGTGGAACAGCCGCAGCGCCCGGTTGACGAGAGCGCCAGCATCGTGGTGGCCGAGCAGGCCAGCGACAGCAAGGCCGAGCGCGCCAGCATGCTGCTGCACAAACCGGCGGGCGTGCCAGCCGATGCCCTGTGCGCGCTGATCCGCACCGAGACCCGCAGCGAACTGGATGCCAGCGACATCCGTCCGCTGCAACGGCATTTCCACGGCCTGCAGCTGGCATCCTCGCTGCCGGCCGACGACAACGGGCTGGTGGTGGTCAGCCAGGATCCGGCGGTGCTCGCGCACCTGCAGCGCAACCTGGGCCGCACCGAACAGGAATACCTGGTCGAAGTGGCTGAAGGCGGCCCGGAACGTGGCCCGTGGCTGATGGCCCGGCTGCAGCATGAAGCAGGTGGCCCGAAGGTCAGCTGGCAGAGCGAGCAGCGCCTGCGTTTTGCAGGCAAGGGACTGACCGCGAAGGGACTGAGGACTGCGGTGACGGCTGCCGGCCTGCAGGTGGTGGCCGTACGCCGCCTGCGCATCGGCCGGGTGGCACTGGGCCCGCTGGCCGTGGGCCAGTGGCGCTATCTGGGCAGCGACGAGCGGTTCTGAGTCACGGCGCTTCATCCACGCATGGCGTGGATCTACCGGTGGCAGTTCATCCACGCGTGGCGTGGATCTACCGGTGGCAGTTCATCCACGCATGGCGTGGATCTACCGGTGGCGCTTCATCCACGCATGGCGTGGATCTACCGGTGGTAGTTCATCCACGCATGGCGTGGATCTACCGGTGGCAGTTCATCCACGCATGGCGTGGATCTACCGGTGGTAGTTCATCCACGCATGGCGTGGATCTACCAGTGACAGTTCATCCACGCGTGGCGTGGATCTACCGGTGGCAGTTCATCCACGCATGGCGTGGATCTACCGGTGACAGTTCATCCACGCGTGGCGTGGATCTACCGGTGACAGTTCATCCACGCGTGGCGTGGGTCTACCTCCATGCGTAGCCAGGATCTACCATCGGGGTCATGAGTGTGCGCAAACCCCTATGGCGACGCCTGCTGCGCGTGGCCGCGATCATCATCGCCGCCCTGCTTCTGCTGGTGCTGTCCGGCCTGCTGCTGGCCGACCACCTGGCCCCGCAGGCGCGCGGCGAAGCGTCGCAGGTACTGCCGCTGCAACCTGCGCAGACGCCCATCGATCGGCAGATGATGCCCCTGCAGGCCGCCCATCCCGGCCAGTCGGGCGTAGCCTTCCTCAGCGATGGCATGGATGCGTTCGCTGCCCGCGCGATGGTCACCGAGCACGCCGGCCGCAGCCTGGACCTGCAGTACTATATCTGGCACGACGACCTGATCGGCCACTTGATGGCCAAGGCGCTGTACGACGCTGCCGAACGTGGCGTGCGCGTGCGCATCCTGCTTGATGACATGAATGCCAAGGACAAGGATGCGCTGATGATGGCGCTCGATGCGCATCCCAACATCGAGCTTCGCCTGTACAACCCGTTCCGCAACCGCAGTGGCTTGGCCCGCACGCTGGAGCTGGTGCAACGCGCCTTCAGCGTGAACCACCGCATGCACAACAAGAGCTGGATCGCCGATGGCCGCATTGCAATCGTGGGTGGCCGCAACATCGGCGAGGAATATTTCAGCGCGCGCAGCGACGTGAATTTCCAGGACCTGGACCTGGTGGTAGCCGGCCCGGCCGTGCAGCAGGCCAACCAGATCTTCGACGACTACTGGAACAGCGACGCGGCGATTCCGATCTCGGCGCTGGCAACCTATACCGATGCACAGCTGCGCCAGCTGGTGCGCCAGTCCGATCTGGACGCGCTGCATGCGCAGGCCCAACCGTACCTGCAGCGCGTGGCCGAGTCGCGCCAGCGCCAGCGTGCCAGCCCGGAGCCGCTGCACTGGAGCAGGCAGGTACGGATCGTGTCCGATCCACCGATGAAGCACCACGACGATGCACACGACGACTGGCTGGTCACCGAGCTGGTCCAACAGCTGCAGTCGACGCGCTACAAGGCACTGTTGATCTCGCCGTACTTCGTCCCCGGCAGCGAAGGGCTGGACGGCCTTTCGGCGATGGCCGGCCGCGGCGCCCAGGTCGGCGTGGTGACCAACTCGCTGGCGGCCAATGATGTTGCTGCCGTGCACGGTGGCTACATGGGCTACCGGGTGCCGCTGCTGAAGGCCGGCGTACAGCTGTACGAACTGAAGGCGAACGGCCAGGCCGGTGACGGCAGCCTGTTCGGCAGCAGCGGCGCCAGCCTGCACACCAAGGCATTGCTGGTCGACGACCGGCGCGGATTCGTCGGATCGTTCAACCTCGATCCGCGTTCGGCCTATCTCAACACCGAGATGGGCGTGCTGTTCGACGACCCGGTGCTGGGCGCACAGCTGCGCGCGGAATACCTGCGCCTGGCCAGCCCGGAACACAGCTGGTGGCTTGCGCTCGGCGCTGATGATGAGCTGCGCTGGCTGCAGCGCGAGCCGCCGCCGCACTGGGTCGATGCCGAGCCCGGCAGCAGCCTCGGCAAACGCTGGACGGCACGGGTGATCAGCTGGTTGCCGCTGGAATCCCAGCTGTAACGATCAGAGGGCGTTCCCCTCGCCATCGCCGTGCAGGCTTTCGTCCAGGGTTTCCACATTGCGCCCGTGCAGGCGCCGCCAGATCCAGCGCAGCGCGTGTGGCGGCGCTGCCGGCAATTGTTCCAGCAAGGCCAGCATGCGGCCCTGGCTGGCATGCCCGTGCCGGCACAGCAGGCTGGCCGCCGCAGCGGCGCTGGCCAGGCGCAGGCTGTCGGCCAGCGGACCGTCTGCATCAGGCGCCAGGGCCTGATGCACCGGTTCGGGCAGTTCCCACGCTGCTGCCACCCGCTGCGCCAACGGCAGTGACCACTGCTGCAGCAACTGCAGGGCCAGCGCGGGCTCCACTTCTTCGCCACGCACCTGTGCTTCCTGCAGCAGTTGACGCATGACCAGCGCCGCGCCCAGGCCCTGCACCAGGCCCAGCCATTGCGCAGCGAAGGCATCGCCGAAGGTGACCGTGCGGGCGTGGTCGGCGGCCGCGCGCGACGCCAGCAGCGCGTGCTCCCATATGATCGAACTGAACTGCGGGAACACCTCGCACTGCACCTGCATCACCGGCTGCACCAGCACGGCGCTGATGATCTGCCGCACACCTTCGGTGCCGACCAGGGTCACCGCCCGCTGCAGGCTTTCCACGGGCCGCTCGTGCACCTTGTAGGCCGGGCTGTTGGCGATCCGCAGCAGGTTGCCGGTCAGCACCGGATCCTGGCCGATGATCGCCGCCATCACCCGCGCCGATGCAACGTCGTCATTGACCGTCTGGATCAGCTGCGGCAGCAGTTGCGGGCGCCGCGGCAGCTGCCGGGTAGCCCAGTCGCGGTCCTGCAGCGCGCGGTCCACCGCTTCGGCCAGACCCGATGCGCTGACCGCCGCCGGTTCGCCTGCCAAGCGCGGATACAGGGCCAGCGCGTGCAGTCCGCGCTGCAGGTGGGCGGCGACCTCGGCCGCCGACAAGGCGTCGCCCTGCAGGCTGGCCGCCGCGGCCGCCACGGCCTGGCGGGGGGCTGCGGCCAGGCGTGCCGGGGCCTGCCCGGTCAGCTGCGACAGCCAACGGAGCACAGATCGCCACCACGCTGCGGTCATCGCCGCCCATCCTGTCGTTGTCCTGCTGCCACTGCCTGCCCCTGCGCCTTCATCACATCCGGCGACCTGCCGTCGTCGCAGCATCGGCCGCACTTTCATCTTCTTTAACCCGGGCGCGTCCGGCGTCGACGGCATATCCCGGGCGAATGGACTAGAATGGCGCCGCGCGACCCGTCCCCCTGTACCGACGACGTCGCTTTTTTTGTTTTCGGACCCTACCGTTCATTGGCAGTTCGCCGCAGTTCACCGCAGATCGCGCCATCGGAGACCCCATGCTATTCGAAACCCTCGCAACCACCGGCCACGAACAGGTGGTGTTCTGCCACAACCAGGATGCCGGCCTGCGGGCAATCATCGCCATCCACAACACCACCCTGGGCCCTGCCCTGGGCGGGGTGCGCATGCGCCCCTACGCCAGCACCGACGATGCGCTGGCCGATGTGCTGCGGCTGAGCCGCACGATGACCTACAAGAATGCGCTGGCCGGTCTCAATGTCGGTGGCGGCAAGGCGGTGATCATCGGCGACCCCAAGGTCGACAAGACCGAAGTGCTGTTCCGCGCGTTCGGCCGCTATGTCGATTCGCTGGGTGGTCGCTACATCACGGCCGAGGACGTCGGCACCGACGTCAACGACATGGAGAACATCTACCTGGAGAGCCAGTTCGTCACCGGCGTGCACCAGGTCCATGGCGGCTCGGGAGATCCGGCGCCGTTCACCGCCTATGGCGCGCTGCAGGCGTTGATGGCCTCGATGCGCTTCAAGTTCGGCCATGAGGAAGTGGGCAAGACCAGCATCGCGGTGCAGGGCCTGGGCCATATCGGCATGGAACTGGTGAAGCTGCTGCGCGACCGTGGCGCCAAGCTGTATGTCACCGACCTGGACAGCGCGCTGGTGGATCGTGCAGTCAACGATTTCGGCGCCGAGGCAGTCAAGCCGGACGAGATCCACGAAGTGAACGCCGATGTGTTCGCGCCGTGCGCGCTGGAAGGCGCGATCAACGCCGACACGCTGCCGCGGATCAAGGCGAAGATCATCTGTGGCACCGCCAACAACCAGCTGTCCAGCCTGGAGATCGGCGACGAGCTGCATGCGCGCGGCATCCTGTATGCGCCTGACTACGCGGTCAACGCTGGTGGCGTGATGAACGTGTCGCTGGAAATCGACGGTTACAACCGCGAGCGCGCGATGCGGCTGATCCGCAGCATCTACCACAACCTGACGCGCATCTTCGAACTGTCGCAGCGCGAGAACATTGCCCCGCAGCGCGCGGCTGACCGGATCGCAGAAGCGCGCATCCTGTCGATCGGCAAGCTGAAGATGCCGCTGGGCCGCAGCACACCGCGCCTGGGCGACCTGCGCGGCGGCTGAGCGCCGCCCCCGGCAACCGGACGCGTGCCGACCGTGGGTCGGCACCGCCGGATGAACGCGCCGGGCAGCACGCCCGGCGCCATGATCAGAAACCGGTGCTGTAGCGCAGCGCCGCCTGACGTGCATCATCGCCACCCACGCGCTGGTCGATGCCCAGGCTCAGGCGGCCATTGCGGCCCCACCACGATTCCAGCGCCAGGCCGAACAAGGCACTGCCACGCGGTGCGTCAACACCGGCCAACGGCGCCCAGGCATCAACGCCGACGAAACTTGCCTGCCAGGCCTGCTCACCGCCATCCAGCCGTTGCTGCCATTCGGCATGGCCGCGCAGCGTCCAGCGCCCCCACTGCCGCTCACCCCGCAGGCCCGCCAGCATCTGGCTGCGCTGTGCACGCGACGCCTCACCGCGCAGGCCGAAGCCGAAGCCGCCCTGCTCGCTGAAGCCATCGGTATCCAGGCGGGTGCTGCTTGCCCCCAGGTACGGTGTCAACGACGCACCGATGCGCCCGAAACGGTAGCCGCCTTCAACGCTGGCACTGCTGAAACGTCCGCCGTAGCGCGCGGACACACCGTAGGCACCGGCACCCAGCAGCAACTGGCGATCCAGTTCCCGGGTGAACTGGCCGGTGCCGAACTGGGCCAGCGCATAGCCACGCCCCAGGCTCCAGCCGGCATACAGCTGCGCCTGCGCCTGGCGGTCACGCCCACGGTCACCACTGAAGTTGCTGCCACCATTGCTGCGGGTTTCGCCAAAGGCCATGCCCAGCAGGCCGTTGCTGCCCAGTGCCACGTCCTGGCCGGCCATCCAGCCCTGGCTGTCGGCGGCGTTGCCGGCAAAGCTGCCCTGCCCGGCTTCACCCAGCGCGCTCTGCCAGGCGCCACGCAGTTTCGGCGCAGCCTGCACGCGGTCGAAGCGCTCGGCAACCGCGCGGCGCGACATGTCCACGCTGTCGAAGGTCGACGCTTCAGCGCGCGCATGTGCTTGTCCGGACAGGCTCTCCAGGCTCGCCGACAGGCCATCGGTTCCGCCAGACGTACGCTGCAGCGCGCCTGCGGCCACGCCGAACGCCGAGCCCTGCAGATCCGCATTGCGGTCCAGCGCGGTGAATGCCGACTGCACCCGCAGCGCCGATGCCTGTGCATTGGCGCCCAGGCCCGATGCGGCTGCCGAAACGTTGACCTGGGTCAGGTCCATCCACGCGTCGTTGCTGCCATAGCCGTACTGCGCCTGCAGCAGGGTCAGGCCGTTGGCGCCGGTGTTGGCCACCGGCGTGGTGAACGTGCCGTTGATACCGCCGTTGGCATGGACCAGACCCTGGCGGCTGCCGACCTGCGGCACGTAACCGGACACGATGCCATCGACCACCACGCCGCCGGCCAGGCGTGCGGTGCCGGTCACCTGCAGCGCGTTTACCCCCAGCGCGACGATCAGCTGCGCATCCGGCCGCTGGCTGTAATTTCCTTCGATGGTCGCGGTGGTGTTGGCGTTGACCAGCACCACGCTGGCGCCGTTGTCGACGTTGCCGATCACCCGCGGCGTGCCGGGCATGAACTGCAGGCCGGCCATCGAGGCACCACCGGAACCGGAGACGCTCACGTTGGAACGGATCACGCCGCCACCGCGCAGGGCCAGGGTGCCGCGCTCGATGCGTGTCGCACCGCTGTAGCTGTTGTTGCCGCTCAGCTCCAGCCGGCCATCGCCGCGCTTGATCAGGCCGCCAGCGCCGGCGATGTCGTTGCTCCAGATCGAGCCCGAAGAGGCCGCGTCGACATTGACCGTGGCATCGCCCCAGTCGAAGCGGCCGGGACCGTTCACCGCCTTGCCGACGTTGAGCATGCCGTAGCCGTAGATGGGATCGACGCCCGGCGCACCGATGTCGGTGGCGGTGCCGAGCAGGGTCTGCCGCACCAGGTCGTTGTCGAAGTAGGGATAGCGCTGCCAGACCAGCGCCGCAGCACCGGAGATCAGTGGCGCGGCGAAGGACGTACCGTAGTTCCACAGGTACTTGCCGGTACCCGGCTCCGGAAACACCGCGCTGCCGGGAGCGGTCAGGCAATAGCGCGCGGCGTCGCCACAGGCATTGGCCCACGGCGCACGTTCACCGGGCTTGTTCGGATCGATCGCAGTAGCTACCAGCCAGCCTTTTTCCAGATCCGCTGCCGGCAGCGATCCACCGAAGCCACGCTGGCTGGGCAGCGCGGCCACGCTGCTGGGCTGGTCGCGCCCTTCGTTGCCTGCGGCGAACACCACCAGGCCACCGTGATTGATGATGAAGGGGCGATATTCGCCCGCGACCTGCGCTGTGGTGCCGAGGTCGGTCCAGTACAGGCCGCCCCAGGAATTGTTCATCACCTTCACGCCGTAGTTGATCAGGTCCTGGTGGACCCCGGCCACGCCCAGCGTGCCGCTGAAGGAGTTGCCCCGGCCACTGCCGTCATCCTTGGGCGTGGTGTCGGAAATGATGCGTGCCGAGACGATCTCCGCACCCTGTGCGATGCCGCCGGGCCAGACCCCCACCGGTACACCGGCCGCCAGGCTGGCGACGGCCGTGCCATGGCCAAGCACGTCATCGACGTTGAGATTGTTGCGGCTCGGGTCGATGTAGTTGAGGTTGGCCACCACCCGTCCGTTCAGCGCCTCGGCACTGCGCAGCACGCCCGAATCGACGATGCCGATGCGCACGCCGCGGCCGGTCGCGCCGGTGGCCTGTGCGGCACGCGCGTTGGTCTGTGCCAGATGCGCATCCACGACCGGCTCAAGCGGTCTGGCAGCGGGAGGCGGGGTGACCGGGGGCGTGACCGGAGGCGTGGTCGGGGGCGGGTCGATGCGCACGTTGCTGCCGCCGCCTCCACCGCCACACGCCGTCAGCGCCACCGCCAGCGCCGATGCCAGGACCGACCTTCCCATCGTCTTACGTTCCATCGTTTCCTTCCCATGAACGTTGGCCTGCCGCCATCCGGGCAGGCATCCAGTACTGCCCAGCGGCAGTCTTCGCCGACCCTCTATACTGGGCCGACCCCCACGCAGTCTGCCGGGAAACGGCGCCGTATCCAACGCCCGTCGTCTCCTTTCCGAACATTGCTCACGCATCAACGAGATTGCCATGTCCAACATCGTCATCGCCGCCGCCAAGCGCACCGCCATCGGCTCCTTCCTCGGCCAGTTCAACGGCGTTCCGACCCCGACCCTCGGCGCGGCCGCCATCGCCGCCGCGCTGGAACAGTCGGGCGTGCCTGCCAGCGACGTCTCCGAAGTCCTGATGGGCTGCGTGCTGCCGGCCAATCTCGGCCAGGCCCCTGCCCGCCAGGCAGCGATCGCCGCCGGTATTCCGCTGTCGGTCGGCGCCACCACCCTCAACAAGGTCTGCGGTTCGGGCATGAAGGCCATCATGCTCGGGCATGACCTGATCAAGGCCGGTTCGGCCAAGGTCGTGGTCGCCGGCGGCATGGAGTCGATGTCCAACGCGCCGCACCTGTTGCCCAATTCGCGCACCGGCAACCGTTTCGGCAACTTCCAGGCGGTGGACCACATGGCCCACGACGGCCTGGTCAATGCCTATGACGGCAAGGCCATGGGCGAGTTCGCCGAATGCGCCGTGGACAAGTACCAGTTCACCCGCGAAGAGCAGGACGCCTACTCCATCGAATCGGTCAAGCGCGCACAGGCAGCCCAGGCCAACGGCGCCTTCGCCGACGAGATCGTTGCGGTGAAGGTCGCCACCCGCAAGGGTGAAGTCGAGGTCGCCAGCGACGAACAGCCCGGTCGTTCGGACATTGCCAAGATCCCGACCCTGCGCCCGGCCTTCAAGAAGGACGGCAGCGTGACCGCCGCCAGTTCCTCCAGCATCTCCGACGGCGCTGCCGCCGTGGTCCTGCTGACCGAAGAAGATGCTGCCGCACGCGGCCTGCAGCCGCTGGCGCGCATCGTCGGCCATGCCACCCATTCGCAGGAGCCGGAGTGGTTCACCACCGCCCCGATCGGTGCCATCCACACCCTGCTGGCGAAGACCGGCTGGTCGCTGGACCAGGTCGATCTGTTCGAAGTCAACGAGGCCTTCGCCGTGGTGGCGATGGCACCGATGCGCGAACTGGGCATCCCGCACGACAAGCTCAACGTGAATGGCGGTGCCTGCGCGCTGGGCCATCCGATCGGCGCCTCCGGCGCACGCCTGGTGGTCACCCTGGTCAACGCATTGCGCACGCGCGGCGGCAAGCGCGGCATTGCCACCCTGTGCATCGGCGGCGGCGAAGCGACGGCTATCGCCATCGAGTTGATCTGAAAGGGTTTAACGTCTATTTCGCAAAAATGAATGCGGGATCGCTTGACACCCAATCTTGGCTTGTCATCATGTTGTCGGCGCGCAGCATGCGCGTTGCCTAATTCTAACGACGAGGATTTACACAATGAGCATCAACAAGCTGCTGGTCGCGATGTCCCTGGCTCTGGCCCTGGCCGCCTGCTCGAAGCAGGAAGCTGCCCAGGACGCCGCTGCTTCGGCCAACCAGGCCGCCACCGAAGCCCAGGCTGCTGCCGACCAGGCCGCCGCTGCTGGCGCCCAGACCGCCGACGCTGCCCAGCAGGCCGCTGACACCGCCGCCACCGCTGCTGACGCTTCGGTCGACGCCGCTGCCCAGGCTGCTGGCGCTGCCACCGACGCCGCTGCTGGCGAAGCCAAGGACGCCGCCAAGGCTGCCGAAGCTACCGCTGAGCAGGCCAAGGACGCTGCTGAAGAAGCCAAGAAGTAATAACTTCTTTCTTCAAGCTGTTCTGAAGAAGCCGCTGGTTCGCCAGCGGCTTTTTCTTTGCGCGCAGTTCCGTGCGCAGGTCACCACCAGGTCTTCACAACGGTATGAATAGGCTGGCGTCCCCATCCATTGCAGTACCGGAGACCGCCATGAAGATCCGTCCGCTGACCACTACCCTGCTGGCCGCCTCCCTGCTGCTCGCACTGGCTGCCTGCAAGGGCCCGGAAGCCGAACAGGCCAAGCAGGATGCCGCGCAGGCCGCCGACAGCGCCGGTGTCGCCGCACGCGATGCCGTCGACAAGGCCGCTGCCGCCACCCGCGACGCTGCCGACAAGACTGCTGCCGCCTCTGAACAGGCTGCCGCCGATACCCAGCAGGCGCTGGACAGCGCCGCAGCCGCGACCGCCACCGCCGCCGACAAGGCCAAGGTCGCAGCCACCGATGCCGCCGCCCACGCCAGCGACGCCACGGCCGATGCCGCGCAGAAGGTTGCCGACAAGGCCCGCGATGTTGCTGACGACGCCAAGGCCACTGCCGCCAAGGAAGAAGCCAAGCACTAAGGCCTTCGCGTTCGTCGGGCATCGCCCGGCGCTACCGGAAAAGCCGCGGCATCGCCGCGGCTTTTCTGCTTTTCGCTTTTTCTGTTGATTCCGTGCTGGGCGCGCACGGAAACCGTCCAAGGCCGCGCTCCTGCGCCGCCCACCATGAGGGGCCTCGCCGTTGGCCGTCACCTACGGCAGCGCACGCGCCAGCATCGCCGCCACATCCAACCCCGCCGGCAGCGTGCCGAATGCCAACCCATGCTCGCCGTGCAACCGGCTGCGGATGAACGCTTCGGCCATTGGACTGCGTGCACGCAGCAACAGCGCGGCCTGCAGCAGCAAGGCAGTGCGTTCGCAGAACACCCGTGCCTGTGCCTCCTCCGGCGCCGCCGCATCGCGCCACTGCTGCAGTGCCGACGCATAACGCGCATCACGATCGGCCACCGCCTCCAGTTCACCGTGCAGCGCCGCCAGCACCTCCGGCTCGCGCGCCAGCGCGCGCAGCACATCCAGGCACTGGATGTTGCCGCTGCCTTCCCAGATCGAATTCAACGGTGCCTGCCGGTACAGCCGCGGCAACATCGATTCCTCCACGTAGCCGGCACCGCCCAGGCATTCCTGCGCTTCGTTGACGAACGCAGGTGCGCGCTTGCATATCCAGTACTTGCCCAAGGCCGTACCCAGCCGCGCGAGCGCGGCCTCGGCCGGATCGCTGCCAGCGCGATCGACCGCGCGTGCGATGCGCATCGCCAGCACCGTGGCCGCTTCCGATTCCAGCGCCAGATCGGCCAGCACGTTGCCCATCAGCGGATGGTCCAACAGTGGCTTGCCGAAGGTGCGCCGATGCCGCGCGTGATGCAGCGCCTGCGCCAGCGCCATGCGCATTTCCGCCGCAGCGCCCAGCATGCAGTCCAGCCGGGTCATCATCACCATGCCGATGATGGTGGCCACCCCGCGTCCCTCCTCGCCCACACGCCAGGCCTGTGCGCCACAGAACTCCACTTCGCTGGATGCGTTGGCCCAGTCGCCCAGCTTGTCCTTCAAGCGCATCAGGCGGAATGCATTGCGATCACCGTCGGCCAGGCGCCGTGGCATCAGCAGGCAGGTCAATCCGGCCGGCGCCTGCGCCAGTACCAGGAAGCCATCGCACATGGGTGCGGAGAAAAACCATTTGTGGCCGATCAGCCGATAGCGCTCGCCGTCGATGGGTTCGGCGCGGGTGGTGTTGGCGCGCACATCCGAACCGCCCTGCTTCTCGGTCATGCCCATGCCCAGGGTGATGCCGGCCTTGTCGGCCACTGGCACATCGCGCGGGTCGTATACCGGTGCGGCGGCCTTGCGCGACCACTCGGCCAGATGCGGCTGCCCGCGCAGCACGGCTACCGCGGCGTGGGTCATGGTCAACGGGCAGCTGGTGCCGGCCTCGGCCTGGTGGTGCAGGTAGCTCAGCGCAGCGCGCGCGACATGCGCGCCGGGCTGCGGCTCGTGCCAGGACAACCCTGCCACGCCATGTTCCTTGGCCGTCTGCATCAACTGGTGATACGCCGGATGGAATTCCACGGTATCGATGCGATGGCCCTGTGCATCATGGGTACGCAGGCGTGGGCGATCGCGGTTGGCGTCGAAGCCGATGCGGTACAGCGCGTCGCCGGCCAGTCCTCCGTACGCCGCCAACCGCGGTGCGAACGCCGCCGCGCCCTCGCGCTGCACGGCCTCCATCAATGCGATGTCGTCGGTCCACAGCTGCCGGCCGGCAAACGGCGGCGGCTGGTTGAGCACCACATGGGTTTCGTAGGGGGCGCTGCTGTTGAAGCTCGGTCCACTCATCGGTTCCTTCCCCGCCGGCAAGAGGTGTGCGGTCCGATTGTGCCGTATCGCCCGGCAACCCCGCGTTCAGGCCGATTCTCGCCACGTGCACGACCGGACCGCCACAGTGACGGCATGGCAGGCAAAGACGATCTGGTAGTACTGCGGCCGGAAGGGCTGTACTGCGCGGCAGGCGATTTCCATATCGATCCCTGGCGGCCGGTACCGCGCGCGGTCATCACCCATGGCCATGGCGACCATGCGCGTCCGGGCATGGGCGAGTACCACTGCAGCACCGGCAGCGTGCCGATTCTGCGCTGGCGCCTGGGCGATGTGCCGCTGCACGCGCATGCCGAGGGCGTGCCGTTCGCGCTGGGCCGGGTGCAGGTATCGCTGCATCCCGCCGGCCACGTGCTCGGCTCGTCGCAGGTGCGCATCGACGATGGTGAGCAGGTCTGGGTGGCGTCGGGCGACTACAAGCGCCAGCCCGACCCGACCTGCACTGCATTCGAAGTGGTGCCCTGCGATACCTTCATCACCGAGGCGACTTTTGCGCTGCCGATCTACCGCTGGCCCGATACCCGTGCCGTGGCGGCCGAGATCGCCGCCTGGCGCCGCGAGTGCGCGCAGCGGGGCGAAGCGGCAGTGCTGCTCTGCTATGCGCTGGGCAAGGCGCAACGCGTGCTTGCCGAGCTGCGTGCGGTGGATGACCAGCCTGCCTGGCTGCATGGCGCCATCGCCAACGGCGTGGCCGTCTATCGCCAGGCCGGTGTGCCCATGCTCGACACGCTCACCGTTGCCGAACAGGGGCGTCAGCCCGATGCGGCCGGCCAGCTGATCCTGGCCCCGCCCTCGGCCGCCGGTACGCCGTGGCTGCGCCGGTTCGGCCGTCACCAGCTCGGTTTCGCCTCGGGCTGGATGCAGTTGCGCGGCAACCGCCGCCGGCGCAACGTCGACCGTGGCTTTGTGATCTCCGACCATGCCGATTGGCCAGCGCTGCTGCAGACCATCACCCAGACCGGCGCGCAGCGGGTCATTGCCACCCACGGCAACACCGATGCGTTGATTCCGTACCTGCGCGAACGCGGCGTTGCCGCCGAAGCGTTCCGCACCGATTTCGGAGGCGAGGAATGAAGGCCTTCGCCGCGCTGTACCAGCGGCTGGATCGCAGCACGGCGACGCTGGACAAGCGCGCGGCGTTGATCGATTACTTCCAGCACGCACGCCCGCATGACGCAGCGTGGGCGCTGTACCTGCTCAGCGGCGGCAAAGTGGGCGGCGCGCGGCGGAAGATTGCCGGCAGCGGCGAATTGCGGGCGTGGATCGCCGACGAATCCGGCCTGCCCCCCTGGCTGGTCGAAGACAGCTACGCGCAGGTCGGCGACCTTGCTGAAACGCTTACCCTGCTGCTGGATGATCCGGCCACCGAAGCCGAGGATCGGCCTCTGGCCGACTGGATCGAACACCACCTGCTTGCCGTTGCCAACCAGCCGGAGCCGGTGCGTCGTGCCGCCGTAGTCGACGGCTGGCGACAGCTGGCATCGGCCGAACGCCTGGTCTTCAACAAGCTGCTGACCGGCGCGCTGCGCGTTGGTGTGTCGCAGCGCGTGGTGCAGCAGGCGTTGGCCGAGTGGTCCGGGCTGGATATCGCCCGTATCGCCCAGCGCATGCTCGGCGACTGGGTGCCCTCCCCCGGCCTGCTTACCACCTTGCTGTCTGCCGAAGAACTGCCGACCGATCGTCAGCAGCCCTACCCGTTCTTCCTCGCTTCGCCGCTGGAAGGCGAGCCTACCGAGCGGCTGGGCGACATCAGCCACTGGCTGCTGGAATGGAAGTGGGATGGCATCCGCCTGCAGCTGCTGCGGCGCCAGGGTGAGGTGGCGTTGTGGTCGCGCGGCGAAGAGCGGCTGGACGGTCGCTTCCCGGAGATCGAGCAGGCGGCAGCGTCTCTGCCCGATGGCTGCGTACTCGATGGCGAGCTGCTGGCATGGGACGACGCCGACAATCTGCCGCGTGCATTCACCGCCCTGCAGACCCGCATCCAGCGCCGCAAACCCGGCGCCGCCACCCTGCGCAACACGCCGGTACGCGTGCTCGCCTACGATCTGCTTGAACGCGACGGCGAGGACCTGCGTGCACTGCCGCTGCAGCAGCGACGCGTGCAGTTGGCCGAGGTGGTCGGCGCGCTCGGCGATCCGCGCATCCAGCTCTCGCCCGAGGTAGACGCCGACGATTGGCAGCATGCCGCGCAGCTGCGCGAAGCATCGCGCGAGCGTGGTGTGGAAGGGCTGATGCTCAAGCGTCGTGATTCGGTCTACCAGTCCGGGCGTCGCCGTGGCGACTGGTGGAAGTGGAAGGTCGAACCGCTCACGATCGATGCAGTGTTGCTGTACGCGCAGGCAGGTCATGGTCGGCGCAGCACGCTGTATACCGACTACACCTTCGGCGTCTGGGACGGCGAGACACTGGTTCCAGTGGCCAAGGCCTATTCCGGTCTGGACGACAAGGAAATCCTCGCCCTCGATCGCTGGATCCGCGCGCACACCCGTGAACGCTTCGGCCCGGTGCGCAGCGTAAGTGCTGAACAGGTGTTCGAACTTGGTTTCGAAGCAGTCAACCGCAGCGCGCGCCACAAGTCCGGCATTGCCGTGCGCTTTCCACGCATCCTGCGCTGGCGCCACGACAAGCCGGCTGCCGAAGCCGACCACCTGGCCCAGTTGCAGGCGCTGGCGCGATGAAGCGCAGCGATGCGCTGCAGCGCCTGCACGCATGGTTCGGCAGCCGCGGCTGGCGCCCCCTGCCCTTCCAGCGCGCGATGTGGCGTCATTACCTGGCGGGCGAATCGGGCCTGCTGCACACGCCCACCGGCAGCGGCAAGACCCTTGCCATGTTCGGCGGCCCCTTGTTGCAGGCGATGCTCGACCCGCCCCCCGCACCGCGTCGCGCCAGCGCGGTACGCCCGCTGCAGGTGCTGTGGGTAACGCCGCTGCGTGCGCTGGCCAGCGATACCGCACGTGCGCTGCAGGCACCGATCGACGGCCTGGGCCTGGGCTGGCGCGTGGGGCTGCGCAGCGGCGATGCCAGCAACCGCGACCGGCGCCTGGCCCGCGAAGGTCGCATCGACGTGCTGGTCACCACGCCGGAGTCGCTGGCGCTGCTGCTCAGCTATCCCGACACCCTCGAGCGCATGCGCCAACTGCGCTGCGTGGTGGTGGACGAATGGCACGAACTGCTGGGCAACAAGCGTGGCGTGCTGCTGCAGTTGAATCTGGCGCTGCTGCGTGATGCAGCGCCGGCGATGCAGCTGTGGGGGCTGTCGGCCACATTGGGCAACCTGCCACAGGCACGCGACGTACTGCTGCCACACCGTCCACAGGCAACAATCGTGGAAGGTGCACGGCAGCGGCCGGTGACGATCCGCAGCCTGCTGCCCGAACCCGGCGAACGCTTTCCATGGGCCGGGCATCTTGGCCTTTCCCAGCTTCCGCGCGTGCTCGACGCGCTGTTCCGTGCACGCAGCAGCCTGCTCTTCACCAATACCCGTGCGCAGGCGGAACTGTGGCACCAGGCCCTCGCAGCCGTGTGGCCGGAAGATGCCGGCACGCTCGCCCTGCACCATGGATCATTGGATCCCACGCTGCGACAGCAGGTCGAGGACGGACTGCGTGCGGGCACGCTGCGGTGCGTGGTGGCCACTTCCAGCCTGGATCTGGGCGTGGACTTTCCGGAAGTGGACCAGGTGCTGCAGCTGGGCAGCCCGAAGGGCGTGGCGCGCCTGCGCCAGCGCGCAGGGCGTGCGCGCCATCGGCCCGGTGCCAGCGGCCAGATACTGTGCATTCCCAGCCATGCGCTGGAACTGGCCGAGTACGCGGCGGCCCGGCACGCGTTGCATGACGGGGTGATCGAAGCGCGACGTCCTCCCACGTTGTCGCTGGACGTATTGGCCCAGCACGCCGTCAGCCGCGCGCTGGCGGGCGGCTTCAACGCCGATGCACTGCTGGAACAGGTCCGTGGCACGCATGCCTTCGCCGCGCTGGAGGACGCACAGTGGAATGCGGTGATCGATTTCATCGTGCAGGGCGGACGTGCATTGTCCCGGTACCCGGAGTTCCATAAGGTGGTACGCGATGCCGACGGCGTGTACCGCATGCCCGATCGCCGCCAGGCGCTGCGCCATCGGCTGTCGATCGGCACCATCAGCAGCGACGGCAGCGTGCGCGTACAGTTCCTGCGTGGCGGCAGCCTGGGCGCGGTGGAAGAGCAGTTCGCCAGCCGCCTGCGCCGCGGCGACCGTTTCCAGTTTGCAGGGCGGCTGCTGGAGCTGGTGCAGCTGCGCGACATGACCGCGTTCGTGCGCGTGGCGCGCGGTGGTGGTGATGGCGTGGTACCGCGCTGGCAGGGCGGTCAACTGCCACTGTCGATGCCGCTGGGCCGCGAACTGGAAAAGGTGCTGTCAGGCGCCGACCAGAGCGCGGAGTCGCGGTGGCTTGCGCCGCTGCTGGCATTGCAGTCGCAGCTGTCTGCGGCGCCATCGCCCGACCACCTGCTGGTGGAAGACGTGCGCCGACGCGAAGGCCAGTTCCTGTTCGTCTATCCCTTTGCGGGCCGCCATGTGCACGAAGCGCTGGCCGCGCTGCTGGCCCTTCGCTGCACCCGTCGGCAACGCAACAGCATCGGCTATGCAGTGAATGACCATGGTCTGGTGCTCGCTCCGGCCACGCCGGTGGATCTGCAGGAACAGGACTGGCGGGCAATGCTGGATGCTGGCGATCTGCTGCAGGACCTGCGCGAAGCGGTGAACCTGGGCGAGCTGGCGCGCCGCCAGTTCCGCGGCATCGCGCGCGTGGCGGGCCTGCTGGTACCCAGCCTGCCGGGTGGCATGCCACGCTCGCTGCGCCAGCTGCAGGCCTCCGCCGGACTGCTGCATGACGTGCTGCGCGAGCACGACCCGGAGCATCTGCTGCTGGCATTGGCCGAGCAGGAAGTACTGCACGACAGCCTCGACCTGCCCGGGTTGCAGCAGGTGCTGGCACGCATCGCCACACGTTCGTTGTCCCTGCAGCGGCCCTCATCACTGACCCCGCTGGCATTTCCCTTGTGGGCCGAACGCCTGCGTGGGCAGTTCAGCAATGAAGACTGGCGCACGCGCGTGCAGCGTGCCGCGCAGCAGCTGGAGCGCCGCCATGGCCGCTGATCTTCCGCTGCAGCTGGGAGGTGAGTCGATGCTGCTGCTCGGCGGCCGGGCGCTGCTGTGGCCGGCGCAGCGCGCGCTGTTGATCGCCGACCTGCACCTGGGCAAGGCGGACGTGTTCCGGCGTGCGGGAATCGCCCTGCCGTCGGGCGGCACCGGCAATGACCTGCAGCGCCTGCAGGACCTGGTGACCATGCACCAGTGCCAGCAACTATGGATCCTCGGCGACGTCCTGCACGGCCCGGCGCATCGCGCGGCCTGGTATCAGCAATGGCTTGGCTGGCGCGAACATCACGCCGCGCTGGAGATCCACGTGGTGCGCGGCAATCACGACCGTGATCTGCCGAAGGCGGCGCTGCAGGTGCAGATGCATGACGACGCGCGATGGGGACCGTTCCTGCTGCGGCACGAGCCGCTGGCCGATGCCACCGCGCACGTGCTGGCGGGCCATGTGCATCCGCAGGTTGCGTTGCCGGCACTGCGTCGGCGCTTCCCCGCGTTCTGGCTGCGCCACGGCGTGACCATCCTGCCGGCATTCTCGGCATTCACCGCCGGTGTGGTGCCTGTACTGGCGCCGGGCGAACAGCTGCTCGCCTGTGTGGAAGACAGCGTAGTGCCGCTACCGGTTCGCTGAGGCGTCGAGACCTGCGCGGGATTACGACGGGCGGGCGGCGATTCCGTGCATCAGGCTGAAATCCTGCGTCGCCTCGTCGGCATGACGCGGCAGTGCCTGTATCGCCATCAGCATTTCCTGTGCGCAGGCGCGGATATGGCCGTGGCTTTCCGGTGATGCGTGGCTGATCAGACTGCCGACATGAAACTCGAACACATCTTCCAGTACGTCGGGCTGGTCCTCGTGCAGCATCCGCAGCAGACCGCGCAGCTTGCAGATTTCCGATTCCAGCTTCTCGACCGCGAACAACATGGCATCCTCCTCGTTCGTGCGGCGCATCCGGGCCGCAGCAGGCAACGACGGCGGCGCCACCCGGGCCACGCGATGATCGATCACGAAAAGGAAAGCGGGCGACGCGGCTGCCGCGTGCTCATCTCTTGTCGCACATACGGGGTGAGGCAATCGTTAAATGCCGTAACGAAGGGCTTCACGCGGTGGCCGGCATTTCCACGCCCTGTAGCGGCAGGGGCGCAGCGGCAAGCGCCTGGATGAATGCCGGATCGAGCGGCAACGCGCCCAGCCATCCGTGCTGGGTGCCGCTGAGCACGCGCAGCATGTGCCCACGCCCGCCAGGCAGTCGTCCCATCGGCCCCAGCAGCACATCGCGCGCCTTTGCCCACGCATCGCGATCGGACTGGAACAGCGGCGTCAGCCAGCGGCTCCAGCGCTGATAGACCGCCACATGCGCACGTCGTTGCGCCTGGTAGGCCTGCAATGCCGGTTCGCCAGCACCGTGGGTGCGTAACGCGTCGCGCAGTGCAAGTGCATCCAGCAGCGCCATGTTCACGCCCTGCCCCAGCTGCGGGCTCATCGCATGTGCTGCATCGCCTGCCAGCACCAGCCGCCCCTGATGCCAACGCTTCATCACGGCATCGCGGTACACCGCACGCGCCAGCTGACCGGCGTCGCGCAGATGGGCGAAGCGCGCGCCCGCCTGTGGCCACAGCGCATGCAGTTCTTCCAGCCACGGCGCCATGCCGTCGCCCTGCCAGCGGTCGAAATCCGCACGCGGCAGGCTCCAGAAGAAGCTCAGGCGAGGCGTGTCGTCACCGGGTCGGGTGCCCACCGGCAGCAGGCCGATCATCTTGCGCGCGGCGACGTAGCGCTGCCGCAGCTGCTGCATGTGTGGCCAGTCTTCGGCCGGCAACAGGCACCACAGCGCGCCCCACGGGTACACACGGTCCAGCGCCGCGCCACCGTCGACGGCGTTGCGCAGCGTGGAGGCGGCGCCGTCGGCGGCAACCACCAGATCGAACGGTCCGTGCGTGCGACCGTCGCTGTCGCGCAGCCGCCCCTGCTGGTGATCGACCTCGACGATGGTCGTGCCCACGTGCAGCTCGCCGGCGCCTTCACGCGCCTGGTCCAGCACCGAGAACAACGCCCCGCGCTGCATGCCCATGCCGTGCAGTCGCGCATCCAGGCCGTCATAGCCCATGTCCATCACCGCGCGCTCGCACGGCGTATCGCCATACAGCCGTCGCACCGGCATGGCGTAGCCACGCACGGCCTCAAGCAGGCCCATCTGCCACAGCACCTGCAGTCCGCTGGGCTGCAGCAGGAATCCCGCACCCACCGGCCCGGGGGTCGGCACGCGTTCGAAGATCTCCACCTCGTGGCCATCACGGGTGAGCAGGATGGCCAATGCCTGGCCAGCGGTGCCGTATCCAATCACGGCGATGCGCAGTCGTTCCGTCATGCCCGCATTGTGCCATCGGCGCAGGGGCGGTACATCAGCTGCCCCTCTTCCGAGCAGAGGTGCATCGGGCTCCGCCACCACTGCCGGCTCTCCTGCGAATGTCCCCCGGCAGCCTCTGCGCGGCTGCCTCCTCCTTTACTTCGCAGGAGAGCCGGCAGTGGTGGCAGCGCTCAGCTTTCATGGCCTCTGTTGGCGCGCGCGATTCCGCAACGGGAGCGCCTGTCCTTGCGTGCGAAGTAAAGGAGGAGGCGATGGCGGCAGGCCGGCGCCGGGGGACATTCGCACGCAAGGACAGGCGCTCCCGCCGCAAGAGCGTCTTCACGGCCAGCAAAAAAAACCCCGCCGAAGCGGGGTTTTCAACGCACTATCGAGTGGATCACTCGGCCGGAACGATGTTCGAGGCCTGGGCGCCCTTCGGGCCCTGGGTCACGTCGTAGGTGACCTTCTGGCCTTCCTGCAGACTGCGGAAGCCCTTGGAGTTGATCGCGGAGAAGTGCGCGAAGACGTCGGCGCTGCCGTCCTCCGGCGAGATGAAGCCAAATCCCTTGGCGTCGTTGAACCACTTGACGGTACCGTTCGGCATGGTGATGCGTGACCTTATGCAATGAATGGGTGGTGTACGCTGAACCCGCGCACAAGCTGAGTATGCAAAGCTTGTTACGCGAAGACAATCACCCCCGCGCCAATTCGCCGACCAGTTCCGGAAGTCCGTTGCTGGCGGCCTGCACATTGGCGAGCACTTCGGCCATGGTGATCTCCTCACCATCACCGCACCCGGCGGCCCAGTTGGCAACGATCGCCAGGCAGGCGTAATCCAGCCCCAGCTCACGCGCCAGCGCCGCTTCGGGCATGCCGGTCATGCCGACCAGATCGCAGCCATCGCGGCGCATGCGCGCGATCTCGGCGATGGTTTCCAGCCGCGGGCCCTGGGTCGCGCCATAGCAGCCGCCATCGTGGACCTTCACACCGGTCACCTTCGCCGCCGCCAGGATCTTGCTGCGCAGCATCGGCGTATACGGATGGCCGAAGTCGACGTGCACCACGTCGGTGCCCTCTTCTTCGCAGATCGTGCTGATGCGGCCCCAGGTGTAATCGATTACCTGATCCGGGCAGGCCAGCACGCGCGGCCCGAAATCGTCACCGATGCCACCGACCGTGTTCAGCGCCAGCACCCGCTGCGCGCCGATCTGCTGCAGCGCGGCCAGGTTGGCCCGGTAGTTGATCTTGTGCGGCGGCAACGAATGGCCTTCACCATGGCGTGCAAGGAAGGCCACGCGATGACCGAGCAATGTCCCGACCCGCACCGGGCCGGACGGCTTGCCGAAGCGGGTGTCGACTTCGTGGGTCTGCACGTCGTCAAGCTTGGCCAGGTTGTAGACACCGGTACCGCCAATCACGGCCAGGGCGATCTGTTGCATGGAAAGCACTCCAGAGAAAAAAGAACGCCGGCACCCGAGGATGCCGGCGGCAGGAAACGCAGGCCGCAGGCGGCCGCGTTGTTATTCCTTCATCGCGTAGATGGCCGGCACGCAGCGCAGGGTTTCGTTGACGTCCATGCCGAAACCGAACACGTAGCGATCCGGCAGCTCGATGCCGGCATAGTCGGCGGTGACGTCCGGCAGCGCGCGATCGTGCTTCTTCACGGTCATCGCGGCAATGCGCACGTCGGTCGCGCCCTGCTCCAGGCACCAGGTACGCACGCCCTGCAGGGTGTAACCCTCGTCGAGGATGTCATCGACCAGCAGCACGCGGCGGCCGAACAGCGCCGTGGCCGGCTTGTGCTTCCACACCAGGTCGCCGCCGGTAGTCTCACCGCGGTAACGGGTGGCGTGCAGGTAATCGAACTGCACGTCCTGGCCACGCGCGCCCAGCTCCAGTGCCAGCTGGCCGGCGAACGGCAGCGCACCGTGCATGATCGACAGGAACAGCGGCACCTCGCCCTGGTAGTCGCGCGCAATGGCGTCGGCGATGCCGGCAATGGCCTTGTCGATGGTGGGGCGGTCGACCAGCAGGTCGGCTTGGGCCAGGGCCTGGGAAATGGTGAGGTTCGGCATCAGACGGTTCTTCCAAGGGTTTGCAGCAGACGGGATTGGGTGTCGCCATGGCGGGCATCGGCCAGCAGGCCATCCCAGCCAAGCGCGCCGCGGCCGAGCAGCCCCAGCAGCGCAGCGGTATTGAGGGAGCGTCCCTGCACCGCGTGCAGGGCTTCATCGACCAGCTCCGGGTGGCAGACCAGCACCACATCGCAGCCGGCATCCAGGTGTGCGTGCACGCGTGCCGGCACGCCACCGGCGCTGTGCGAGGCGGCCATGCCGATGTCATCGGAGAACACCACGCCGCGGAAGCCGAGCTCGCCACGCAGGATCTGCTGGATCCAGCGCGGCGAGTAACCAGCGGGTTCCGGTGCGACCTGCGGGTAGATCACGTGCGCCATCATCACCGCATCGGCGCCGGCGGCGATACCGGCCGTGAACGGGACCAGATCCTGTGCGCGCAGTTCATCCAGCGCACGCGGATCGATCGCGGTATCCACGTGGGTGTCTTCCAGCACGGTGCCATGGCCGGGGAAATGCTTGAGGGTGGCGGCCATGCCGACCGCATGCATGCCGCGTACGTAGGCGGCGGTGAACGCGGCCACGACCTGCGGGTCTTCACTGAAGGCACGATTGCCGATGGCGCGATTGCCACGGCCGAGGTCGACCACCGGGGCGAAGCTCAGGTCCACGCCGCTGGCACGGACCTCACTGGCCATCAGCCAGGCGTGCTGCTCGGCCAATGCCAGCGCAGCGTCGGGATCCCTGGCGTACTGGACACCGATGTCCTGCAGCGGCGGCAGTTCGCTGAAGCCCTCACGGAAGCGCTGCACGCGACCGCCTTCCTGGTCCACGCAGATCAACTGCGGGCGCGGTGCGGCAGCGCGGATCGACGCGGACAGTTCGGTGACCTGCTGCCGCGAAGCGAAGTTGCGCTTGAACAGCACCACCCCGGCCACAGCATCGTGCTGCAGCCACTCACGTTCCTGGGCGGTCAGTTCAGTACCGGCAACGCCGATCAGCAGCATGGTCGATCTCCACAACGGGCGCCCGCATGGCGCAGTGCCGCATTGTCGCAGAACCGGCCAACAGGCGCAGTGGTCAAAAAGGGGGACGGAGGGTCAAGGCGCAATCGACCCACTGGTGCCGGATGGGACTCACCCCCCTCCGTCCCCTTTTGCGGGTCGGTCAGACCTTGCAGCCGTCCGCGCCGCAGGCGTCGTCGCCGCCTTCCGGGGCACCCTCCGCGCCCTGCCCTGCCGCCTGCTCGGCGGCGATCTGGCGCAACGCGTTGGCGAAGGCTTCCGGGGGCTGGGCTCCGGAAACCGCCCAGCGGCCGTCGATGACGAAGGTGGGCACCGAGGAGATACCCAGTGCGTGGGCCTGCGCCAGGCCCGCTTCCACTTCGGCCAGGCCACGATCGCCGGCCAGCATCTGCTGGATCTCGTCTGCGGCAAGGCCACCGGCGGCGCCGGCCTCGACCAGCACCGCCGGGTCGGCCAGATTCTGTCCATGCTCGAAATGGGCGCGGAACAGCGCCTCACTGACGGCCTCCTGCACGCCGTGCTGGCCAGCCAGCCACAACAGGCGATGCGCCGGCAGCGTGGTTACCCGCACCTGGCCCTGGCTGAAGTCCATCGGCAGGCCCTCGGCCCACGCAGCGGTCTGGGTCTGGCCCAGAATCTGCTCGGTGCGCTCGGCACCGCCGAACTTGCGCACATAGGCCTCGCGCAGTGGCACCGGGGTGGCGTCCGCATCGGGGTCAAGCTGGAACGGCTGCCAGTGGATCTCGAGTTCGGGCGCATCGGCGCCCAGCAACTGCACACCCTGCTGGAAGCGATGCTTGCCGATCCAGCACCAGGGGCAGACCACGTCGGAGTAGATGTCGATTCTCATCCCCCCGACATGGGGGCCGACACCCTCGAAAAAAGGGGACGGAGGGTTTCACCACTGTGAATAGGGGCGGCTGGCCAGAGCGACGTTGTAGTAGCGGGCGTCGTCGGTCACTTCGGCGCCGATCCAGTCCGGCAGCTCGATGGCCTGGTCGGCGCTGTCCAGCTCGACTTCGGCGACCACCAGGCCGGCGTTGTCGCCGAGGAACTCGTCCACTTCCCAGGTCAGGCCGGCGTACTCGACCAAATGCCGGCGCTTGTCGATCAGGCCGCCGACGCACAGCGCCAGCAGGTCGCGCGCATCCTGCACCGGAATCGGGTAGTCGAACTCCTGCCGGGTATGGCCCAAGGTGCGCGACTTCAGGTTCAGCGCGGCCTTGTCGCCTTCAATGCGGACCCGCACCGAGGCGTTCTGGCTGCCGCGGTCGAGTGCGCCCAGATCGTTGATGTAGCCCTGCGCCATCGGGATGACCCGGTGCGCGGCAGTGCGCCACCCATCATGGGTGACGAGGAATTTGCGTTCGATTTCGATGCCCATGGGCACAGTATGCGGCTCACGCCAGACGCTGCCTATCGGCGCGGCGACGGGCAGGACTACACTGCGCGGCCCCCAACCATGGAATGGTCGCTCATGACGCTTTCCCATCGCCTTCGTCGCTGTCTTGCCCTGTCGGCGCTGCTGCCGTGCGCCGTTGCCAGCGCCGGATCGGCGACCGTACCTTCGCTGCAGCAGGCACAGGCTGCGATGGACCGGATGTTCGACCAGGCCGTTGCCGATCGCCCCGCCAGCGACAGCAGTCGCCTGGTTGCCGAGACGTTCCGGCCCCGTCTGCAGACCCTGGACAGCTGTGCCCCCGCCGAGGCCGGCGACGCCGTCGATTGCATCGCCACCGCCAGCGCAGGCATCAACTCGCGACCACAGCTGCTGCGGCTGGCGCTGGTGGATGGCGCGTGGACACTGCCTGACCAGCGCAATGTGCCCGTACCGGCACCGCCCCGCGAAAGAGTGCAGGTGCTGCTGCGGGAACGGATCGCCGGGCAGGCGCAGCAGCAGGCCGACCCAGCCCTGCGCGCACGCTTCGAACAGGCTGCCGGCACCCTGCAGGTGCAGGAAGTGAGGAACTGCGAGGTCGCCAGCGACAGGGCCGCCATCGAATGCACCGTGCGCGCAGGCGACGGCAGCGAGCATGGCGAGCAGTCCATGGCCTTCGTGCGCGTGGACGGCCAGTGGCAGAACGCCCCGGCCGACTGACCGCATTGCCTGCCTGCAAGCCGCAAGGCAGGCGCCGGGCAGCCCCCGGCGCTGCAGGCATCAGCGCTTTTCGAACACCGCGATGCTTTCCACGTGCGCGGTATGCGGGAACATGTCCATCGCACCGGCGCTGACCAGGGTGAAGCCCTGTTCGTTGACCAGGTAGCCGGCATCGCGGGCCAGCGAGCCCGGATGGCAGCTGACATAGACGATGCGCTTGAACTGCTTCAACGGCAGCTGCTGCAGCACTTCGATGGCGCCCGAACGCGGCGGATCCAGCAGCAGCTTGTCAAAGCCCTGGCGCATCCATGCCGTGCTGCGCTGGTCCTGGGTGAGGTCGGCGCTGTAGAACTGCGCGTTGGTCAGCCCGTTGCGCTCGGCGTTCTCACGCGCACGCGCCACCAGCCCGGCATCACCTTCCACGCCCACCACTTCGCGCACCTTGCGCGCCAGCGGCAGGGTGAAGTTGCCCAGGCCACAGAACAGGTCCAGCACGCGCTCGTCGGCACCCGGTTCAAGCAGGTCCAGCGCGTGGGCGATCATCTTCTCGTTGAGCTTGGCATTGACCTGGATGAAATCCAGCGGACGGAACGCCAGTTCGACATCCCACGGCGCCAGCCGGAACGAAAGCGCCACGCCCTGCCCGTCCAGCGGCTGCACGGTATCCACGCCGCCCGACTGCAGGTAGATGACAAAACCGTGCTGTTGGCCAAAGGCCGCCCAGGCGGCCCGATCGGCATCACTCAGCGGCTGCAGGTGGCGCACGGTCAGCACCACGGCCTGGTCACCGGCGATGAACTCGATCTGCGGGATGTCGCGCTTGCCATCCAGGGATTCGATGAAGGTCGACAGCACCTCCACCTTGGTGCCGATTTCCGGGATCACGGTCAGGCACTGCTGCAGGTCCGCGACGAAGCGCGGGTCCTGCTCGCGGAAGCCGACCAGGGTCTTGTCCTTCTTCTCGACCCGGCGCACCGAGAACCGGCCCTTGCGGCGGTAGCCCCAGCTGTCACCCACCAGCGGCGGCAGCACGGTGCCCGGCTTCACATGGCCGATGCGCTCCAGGTTGTCCATCAGCACGCGCTGCTTGGCGACGATCTGCTGGTCTTCGTCCAGGTGCTGCAGCACGCAGCCGGCGCAGGTGCCGAAATGCGGGCACTTGGGGGTCACCCGCTGCGGCGAGGCCTGCAGCACTTCCACCGTGCGCGCTTCATCGAAGTGGCGGCTGCGGGCGGTCTGTTCGGCCATCACCACTTCGCCCGGCAGGGCGCCGCTGATGAAGGTGACCTTGCCGCCCTCGCCTTCACGGCGGGCAACACCGCGACCATCATGGCTGAGGTCGAGGATCTCGGTCTGGAAGGGAGTACGGTCGATACGGGAGCGGGATCGGGCCACGTGGCAACAGGCTGCGGGCAAAAGTGGGGGCGTATTGTCGCAGATCCTGACCAGCAGGGCCGCTGGCCGCTTGCGCCCGCCGCCGCCGTGCTTGATGATTGACCCCAGCTGACATGGAGGCAGCCCTGATGCAGATGACCCCGCGGGCCAGTCGACCCCGCTTCCTGCTTGTCGAGGACGACATCATCAGCCGTGGTTTTTTCAAAGCGGCGTTGGAAACGTTACCAGCGGATGTGGATACCGCCGACTCACTGGCCAGCGCCCTGGCGCGCGCCGAGCCCGGTGCCCACGATCTGTGGCTGATCGACGTCAACCTGCCTGATGGCAACGGTGCCCAGCTGTTGCACCAGCTGCGCCGCTCGCACCCGGACACCCCGGCGCTGGCGCACACCGCCGACGGCGATGCTGCCATTCACGCCCGCCTGCGCGAGGCGGGTTTCAGCGACACCCTGGTCAAACCGCTGGGCCGCGACCAACTGCTGAAGGCGGTCCGTCGTGCGCTGGTCAACAGCCCCGCCGGTTCCACGGTGCCGCCGGCGGCGGTCGAGCTGGCCCTGGAGGACTGGGACGAAACCGCCGCCCTGGCCGCGCTCAATGGCCAACGCAACCACCTGATCGCCCTGCGCGAGCTGTTCCTGGCCGAACTGCCGGGCGTGCGCGATGCGGTCGAACAGGCCGTGGACCAGCATGACGAGCGCCAGCTGCGCAGCCAGCTGCACCGGTTGCAGGCCAGCTGCGGGTTCGTGGGTGCAGCGCGACTGGCACGTGCGGTACGGCAGCTGCATCACACGCCCGAATCGGGGCAGGCACAGGCGGGGTTCCGCGCGGCGGTGGCTGCCCTGCTGCACTGAGGGTTGCTCGGCAGGGCTGCGCCCTGCACCCGCCGAAGCTGACGTCAAATTCAACGTCAAAAGCGTGCATCCCGTGGGATGGCGGGGCGGTGTCGGAGTGCGGGGACGCCGTGAACCCATCCATGGGGGCTTGGCAGCCGCATCCATGCGGCTGACACCCCGCACTCCGACACCGCCCCACCTCTGACAGATTTCCGCGATCTGGTAGATCCACGCCATGCGTGGATGAATCTCCATCGAAATCGAATATTTCGATATTGGATCGAAGAGCATCCACGCATGGCGTGGATCTACGTGTCGACCAAGGTCGACACCTACCAGAGCCGGAAGCCATTCCGACAGCTCGCGGACAATTGTCGAAGGCGGGGTGGGTCCGGTTGCGGGGGTGTCCGCGGCATGGATGCCGCGGCCAAGCCCCCAGGGTGAAGTGACCCCCTAAAGTTGGACAGTTGGGGATCAGGCAGCCAGCGCGACCTGTTCCCGGTACTTTACCGGGCTCAGGCCCTTTAGTTTCAGTC
>NZ_JAVDSR010000022.1:0-46026 GCF_031455455.1 Stenotrophomonas sp. 1337
CGCGCGGAAGCCGCCCACCAAGGTGGGCATCTACCAGGGCGTTCGCTGGCATGGCCCGGCGCTACCGATCCACCATGACCCGGTAGGTGCCAACCTTGGTTGGCACGCGCGGAAGCCGCCCACCAAGGTGGGCGACTACCAGGGTGTTCGCTGGCATGGCCCGGCGCTACCGGTCCACCATGACCCGGTAGGTGCCAACCTTGGTTGGCACGCGCGGAAGCCGCCCACCAAGGTGGGCAACTACCAGGGCGTTAGCCGGGCATGGCCCGGCGCTACCGGTCCACCATGACCCGGTAGGTGCCAACCTTGGTGGGCACGCGCGGAAGCCGCCCACCAAGGTGGGCATCTACCAGGGCGTTCGCTGGCATGGCCCGGCGCTACCGATCCACCATGACCCGGTAGGTGCCAACCGTGGTTGGCACGCGCAGAAGCTGCCCACCAAGGTGGGCGACTACCAGGGCGTTCGCCGGGCATGGCCCGGCGCTACCGGTCCACCATGACCCGGTAGGTGCCAACCTTGGTTGGCACGCGCAGACGCCGCCCACCAAGGTGGGCATCTACCAGGGCGTTCGCTGGCATGGCCCGGCGCTACCGATCCGCCATGACCTGGTAGGTGCCCACCTTGGTTGGCACGCGCGGAAGCCGCCCACCAAGGTGGGCGACTACCAGGGCGTTCGCCCGGGCATGGCCTGGCGCTACTCCCCGATCCAGCCATCCAGCAGGTCGGCGAACTCATCGGCGTGCTCCTCCTCCTGCGCCAGGATCTCCTCCAGGATGCGCTTGGTGGTGGTATCGCTGTCGCCGATGAAGTTGATCATCTCGCGGTAGCTGTCGATGGCGATGCGCTCGGCCACCAGATTCTCGCGGACCATGTCGCGCAGGTCGCTGCCTTCCTTGTATTCGGCGTGCGAGCGTGCGGTCAGCGTGTCCGGATTGAGGTCAGGCTCGCCGCCGAGCTGGACGATGCGTTCGGCCAGCTTGCCGGCGTGCGCCTGCTCCTGTTGTGCGTGCTCGAGGAACTCGCCCTTGACCGCATCGGCCAGCATGCCCTTGGCCATGAAGTAGTGCCGGTAGTAGCGCAGCACGCATACATATTCGGTGGCCAGCGCGTCGTTGAGCAGCTTGATCACCACCTTGCGGTCGGCGCTGTAGCTGTCGGTGATCGCTCCGTCTTCGATGTTCTTCCGTGCCCGCTCGCGCAGGGTCTGGCGATCGCTGATGCCAGCGACCTTGGCGGAAGGGGAGGTGTTGCTGGCTTTGGCTGGCTTGTTGGACATGGCTGGCCGGTTTCCTCTGCAGTAAGGGTTTCAGGTGGGCAGGTGATCCAGTACGTAGTCGGCTGACGACACCTCGAACTGGCCGGGCTCCTCGATCCAGGCCGCGCGCACCGTGCCGTCCACCACGTACAGGGCAAAGCGACGCGAACGCGTGCCCATGCCGGATGAACTTGCATCCAGTTCCAGGCCAAGTGCACGGGTCAGTTCGGCATTGCCGTCGGACAACATCAGCAGACCGTCGGGTACGTGCTGGTCGGTGGCCCAGGCTTTCATCACGAACGGGTCGTTGACCGCCACGCAGTAGACATCGATGCCGCGATGGCGGAACGCCTCGAACTTTTCCACGTACCCGGGCAGGTGGCGGGCCGAGCAGGTGGGGGTGAACGCACCGGGCACGGCGAACAGCACCACCTTGCGCCCGTCGAACAGGGCGTGGGTATCGAGGGTCTCGATGCCTTCGCGGATGCGCTTGAGGGTGACTTCCGGAATACGGTCGCCGACATGGATGGTCATGGGAACTCCTTGCTGGGTGAGGGTAGGGGCCAGGAGGGGACGGACGCGTCAAGACATTGGAAAACCCATGTATACACCCCATCTCCGTCGTCCGCGGCGGGCGGTCAGCCACAGCATGGGGCCGGGCGATGGCAGGCGCATTGCGCTGGATCAGTCGGCCTCACCGTTGCCGCACGACCGGCGGCGTAGCATCGCCGGCGCGTAGAATGAACCCGGGGCGGCGCCCACCGGCGCGGCCGAAGCGAATCGAGGTAGCTGGATGGAATTCAAGGATTATTACGCCACCCTGGGGGTGGAACCGAGCGCGGGCGAGGCGGAGATCAAGACCGCCTATCGCCGGCTGGCACGCAAGTACCACCCGGACGTCAGCAAGGAGGCCGGGGCCGAGGACAAGTTCAAGGCCATCAACGAGGCCTACGAGGCGTTGCGCGATCCCGAGAAGCGCGCGGCCTATGACCAGTTGCGTGCGCAGGGCTATCGTCCGGGCGAGGAATTCAACGTGCCGCCGAACTACGGCGGTGGCGGTTTCAATTTCGAGGAAGTGTTCGGCGGCGGTGGCCCCAACGGTGGTTTCAGCGACTTCTTCGAGAGCCTGTTCGCGCGCCAGCGCGGCGGCCAGGGTGCAGGCCCGGGCCCGGGCTTCAGCAGCCATGGCCATGCGCCCAACCGCGATACCCGGGCCAAGCTGTCGGTACCGCTGGAGGCGGCCTACAGCGGCGACAGCCTGCGCATCACCGTCAACGGCAAGCAGCTGGACGTGCGCGTGCCCAAGGGCATCCGTCCCGGGCAGGTGATCCGCCTGGCCGGGCAGGGCAATCACGGCGGCAACCTGCTGCTGGAAGTGGAGTACGCCGCGCATCCGCAG
This sequence comes from Stenotrophomonas sp. 1337, assembly GCF_031455455.1. Taxonomy (NCBI): domain Bacteria; kingdom Pseudomonadati; phylum Pseudomonadota; class Gammaproteobacteria; order Lysobacterales; family Lysobacteraceae; genus Stenotrophomonas; species Stenotrophomonas sp. 1337. The sequence continues at coordinate 2,656 of NZ_JAVDSR010000022.1, forward strand.
TTCGAGGTCGACGGCCGCAACATCCTGTACACGCTCCCGGTCACCCCGTGGCAGGCGGCGTTGGGCACCAGCATCAGCGTGCCGACCCTGGGCGGCGCAGTGGAACTGAAGATTCCGGCCGATTCCGATGCCGGTCGCAAGCTGCGGCTGCGTGGGCGCGGCCTGCCGGGCAGCCCGGAGGGTGATCAGATCGTCGAGCTGGAGATTGTCGCCCCGGCGGCGACGGACGACGCGCAGAAGAAGGCCTATCGGAATCTGGCCAAGGCGTTTGGCGAAACGATCTGAAATTCGCTTCGGTGGGTGCGGACCACGGTCCGCACGCCTTGCGGTAGTGCCGGCCGCTGGCCGGCAGAGGCGTGCCAACCAAGGTTGGCATCTACCAGAGCGGTGGGTCAGCCTTGACCGGCACGCCTTGCGGTAGTGCCGGCCGCTGGCCGGCAGAGGCGTGCCAACCAAGGTTGGCACCTACCGGAGCGGTGGGTCAGCTTTGACCGGCACGCCTTGCGGTAGTGCTGGCCGCTGGCCGGCAGAGGCGTGCCAACCAAGGTTGGCATCTACCAGAGCGGTGGGTCAGCTTTGACCGGCACGCCTTGCGGTAGTGCTGGCCGCTGGCCGGCAGAGGCTACCGGAGCGGTGGGTCAGCCTTGACCGACACGTCTTGCGGTAGTGCCGGCCGCTGGCCGGCAGAGGTGTGCCAACCAAGGTTGGCACCTACCGGAGCGGTGGGTCAGCGTTGACCCCCACGTCTTGCGGTAGTGCCGGCTGCTGGCCGGCAGAGGTGTGCCAACCAAGGTTGATACCTACCAGAGCGGCGTCAGCCTTGACCGGCGAACACCCGCTCCAGCACTTCGGACAGTTCGTCTTCCGAGAACGGCTTGGTGATGTAGGCCTTGGCGCCCTGGCGCATGCCCCACATGCGGTCGGTGTCCTGGTCCTTGGTGGTCACCAGGATCACCGGAATATGCCGGGTCGCCTCATCGCGGGCGAGCGTGCGGGTCGCCTGGAAGCCATTGAGGTTGGGCATCACCACGTCCATCAGCACCAGGTCGGGCAGCTCGGCCTTGGCGGTCTCCACCCCGGCCGCACCATCGGTGGCGGTCAGGATCTGGTGCCCGAGCTTCTCGACGATGCGCTGTATCCCCAACAGCTGCGACGGTGAGTCGTCGACGATCAGAATGCGTGCCATGTTGTTCCCCATGTGATGCCGGAAGTGTAGTGCCGGCATCCTGTTGGCGGGAGGGCGACAGCTGCCGTCCGTCGCCTGCCTGCGACGTTCAGTCGATCCGCACCACCGTGCGGCCAAGCGAGCCGCCCGCCAGCATGCGATCGAACACCGCAGGCAGACCGTCCAGACCGACTTCGGCGGTGCAGATGCGGTCCAGGTGCTGCGGTTTCCACGCGTCACCCAAGCGTGCCCACACTTCTTCGCGCAGCGCGCGCGGGGCATTGGCCGACGAAACGCCGAGCAGCGAGACACCGCGCAGGATGAAGGGCATTACGGTCATGTCCAGCGTCGGGCTGGCGGCCAGTCCCGCACTGACCACGCTGCCGTAAGGCACGGTCTGGGCCAGCAGACTGGCCAGCATCGGCCCGCCGGCGTTGTCCAGGCCACCGCCGAAACGTGCCGACTGCAGCGGACCGGTGTCGGCAAGGGCATCACGCGGCAGCACCTCGGCAGCACCGATACCGCGCAGGAAGTCGCTCTGTTCCGGTTTGCCGCTGATCGCGTGCACGGCATAGCCGGCGCGGCTGAAGATGTCCACGGCCAGAGCACCGACCCCACCGCTGGCGCCGGTAACCGCCAGTGGCCCAAGCTCGGGCGTCTGCCGGTTGTCCTGCAGGCGCAGCAGCGCCAGCGCGGCGGTGAAGCCGGCGGTGCCCAGCACCATCGCCTCGCGTGGGCTCAGGCCCGCCGGCTGGGCGATGACCGCGCTCGATTCCAGTCGCACGTACTGGCTGTAGCCGCCATCACGGGTTTCGCTGAGGCCGCAGCCGGTGGCCAGTACCGCATCGCCCTCGCGCCAGGCCGGATCGGTGGAGGCGACCACCGTGCCGGCCACGTCGATCCCGCCCACCAGCGGGAAGCGGCGCAGGATGCGGCCTTTGCCGGTGCCAGCCAGGGCATCCTTGTAGTTGACCGAGGACCAGTGGGCGCGGATCAGCACCTGGCCGGGGTTGAGGTCGTCCAGACGCAGCGGGACCAGGCCGCTGCGGTAGCCGGCGTCGTCTTTTTCGATGCGGAAGGCGGTGAACGGGGTGGTGGGGGCCATCGGCGTTGCCTGACTTCGAGGAAAACGCCACCTTACCCGCTCCAGCCCCTTTCAATCCTGCCGGTCCGCCCCATCTTGTATGATCGGTAGTGGTTAATGGCTGGCGTTGCGGGAAGGGCCCGCGTCGCAGCCCACATCTTGATGGAGCGTGCATGGCCTGGAATACACCCGGCGGCAACAAGGGCGGACAAGGCCCCGAGGACAATCGACGCGGGCCGTTCGGGTCGCGCGGCGGTGGCAATGGTGGCGGCTGGGGCGGATTGCCCGGACCGCTGAAGGACCTGTTCGACGGCGGCATCCTGCGTTGGGTGGTGGCGGCAGTGGTCCTGCTGGTGCTGTTCTCCAGCTTCCAGCTGATCGGCGAACAGCAGCGTGGCGTGGTGCTGCGCTTCGGCCAGTTCTCGCGCGTCCTGACCCCTGGCCCGAACTTCAAGTTGCCCTGGCCGATCGAATCGGTCACCAAGGTCAACGCCACCGAGATCAAGACCTTCTCGATCCAGGTGCCGGTGCTGACCCGCGATGAGAACATCGTCAATGTCTCGTTGAACGTCCAGTACCGCATCGATGACCCGCAGCAGTATCTGTTCGGCACCGTTGATGCCAACCAGGTGCTGGAACAGTCGGCGCAGAGCGCGGTGCGCGAGGAAGTCGGTCGCGCCGACCTCAACGCCGTATTGAACAACCGTGGCCCGCTGGCCGTGGCCGCCGAAGAGCGCCTGCAGACATTGCTGCGTGCCTTCAAGACCGGTCTGACCGTGACCGGCCTGACCCTGCAGGACGCCCGTCCGCCGGAGGAGGTCAAGCCGGCCTTCGACGAGGTCAACGGTGCCCAGCAGGTCAAGGAGCGCCTGATCAACGAAGCCCAGGCCTATGCGGCCAAGGTCGTGCCTGAAGCGCGCGGCCAGGCCTCGCGTGCCCGTACCACCGCCGAGGGCTACAAGCAGGCCGTGGTGTCCAAGGCCGAGGGTGATGGTCAGCGCTTCAGCCTGCTGCAGGCCCAGTACAAGGACGCACCGGAAGTCACCCGCAAGCGCCTGTGGCTGGAAACGGTGCAGCAGGTGCTGAGCGAGAACCGCAAGGTCATTGGTGGCGATGGCCGCCAGCTGATCTACGTGCCGATGACCGGTGATACCCGTGCCAGCACCTCGGCACCGGCGCCGGTTCCGAACCCCGATGTGGTGATGCCGTCGCTGCCGGGTACCACCGCAGTGGAAGCTTCCCGTGATCCGGGCCGGCCGGTGGGCCGCCCGACCGGGCGTTCGAGCGGCCGTGAGGAGGGCAGCCGATGAGAAATTCAATCTGGATCGCCGTTGTCGTAGCGGTGCTGCTGGGCCTGCTCGGCTCGGTGTACGTGGTCCGTGAGGACCAGACCGCCATGGTCCTGAACCTGGGCAAGGTGGTGCGTTCGGACATCAAGCCGGGCCTGCACTTCAAGCTGCCGGTGGTGGAAACGGTGCGGGTGTTCGACCGCCGCTTCCAGGTGCTGGACACCGCGCCGGCCCGTTACTTCACGGCCGAGCAGAAGGACGTCAGCGTCGACTTCTTCGCCATCGGTTACATCTCCAACGTGGGTGATTACTTCCGTGCCACCGGTGGCGATCCGCGTATCGCCAACGCCCGCCTGGCACCGATCATCACCGACTCGCTGCGTAACCAGATCAACTCGCGCACCCTGCAGCAGCTGGTCTCCGGCGACCGCAGCGAGCTGATCGCCGAGCAGCTGAAGGGCATCAACGAAGCCGTTGCCGGGCTGGGCATGCAGATGATCGACCTGCGCATCAAGCAGGTGGACCTGCCCACCGACAGCCAGGTGATCAATGACGTGTACGAGCGCATGCGCGCCCAGCGCAAGCAGGAAGCCGCCAAGCTGCGCGCCGAAGGCGAGGAGCAGTCGCTGACCATCCGCGCCCAGGCCGACCGTGACAGCACCGTGCTGATCGCAGAAGCCGAACGCGATGCCCAGCGCCTGCGTGGTGAAGGCGATGCCGAGGCCGCACGCATCTACGGCAAGGCCGGTTCGGCTGACCCGTCGTTCTACGCGTTCTACCGCAGCCTCGAGGCCTACCGTGGCTCGATGACCGACGGCAACGGCGTGATCGTGCTGGACAAGAACGACCCGTTCCTGCAGTACCTCAAGAACGATCGCTGAGTCCGCACGGCAGTACCTCACGGGGCCCGGCCATACGCCGGGCCTCGTGCTTTTCCGGAGTTCCCCCATGAAAGATCTGTTCGCCGCCGTCTGTCTGGTCGCGGTGCTGGAAGGCCTGTTGCTGTTCGTGGCCCCCGTGGCCTGGAAGCGCATGGCCGAACGCCTGCTGGACCTGCCCAGCCCGGCCCTGCGCAGCTTCGGTGGCCTGGTCCTGCTGGCCGGGTTGAGCCTGCTGTGGTGGGTACGGCATTAGAAGGGTGGTGCCGGCCGCTGGCCGGCAACCTGGGACTGCCGGCCAGCGGCCGGCACTACCGGGGCGGGGTGGCTGACCGGCTGGTGAAGCCGCCCGTCGGAAAGGTGGCACCGGACCCCGGAAACCCGGATAATGCACAAAAGCCGGACGGGCCTCCCCGTTCGGCTTTTTCCGTGTCTGGGCCTTCCATCGCCGGCCGCTCCCCGTTTGGAGCCGCCACCCAAGCGCTGGCCAGCCCCGCTGCGGTTTACCCGTCCGCGGCCCCGATGGCCGCAACAAATAGAGGAACCCGTCATGGGTCAGTCTGTCGTAGTGCTTGGTGCCCAGTGGGGCGATGAAGGCAAGGGCAAGATCGTCGATCTGCTCACTGAGGAAATCGGCGCCGTCGTGCGCTTCCAGGGCGGCCACAATGCCGGCCACACCCTGGTCATCAACGGCAAGAAGACCGTCCTGCACCTGATCCCGTCGGGCATCCTGCGTGACGATGCGCTGTGCCTGATCGGCAACGGCGTGGTGATCTCGCCGGCCGCGCTGCAGAAGGAAATCGCCGAGCTGGAAACCTCCGGCGTGGAAGTGCGTTCGCGCCTGAAGATCTCCCCGGCCGCGCCGCTGATCATGCCGTACCACATCGCCCTGGACCAGGCGCGCGAACGCGCTGCCGGCGGCAAGGCGATCGGCACCACCGGTCGTGGCATCGGCCCGGCCTACGAAGACAAGGTGGCGCGTCGCGGCATCCGCATCGCCGACCTGCATTATCCGAAGCAGCTGGAAGAACTCCTGCGCACCGCGCTGGATTACCACAACTTCGTGCTGACCAAGTACCTGAACACCGACGCGGTCGATTTCCAGAAGACCTTCGACGAGGCGCTGGCCTTCGGCGAATACGTGCAGCCGATGAAGTCGGACGTTGCCGGCATCCTGCATGACCTGCGCAAGCAGGGTAAGCGCGTGCTGTTCGAAGGTGCGCAGGGCGCGCTGCTGGACATCGACCACGGTACCTACCCGTACGTCACCAGCTCCAACACCACCGTCGGTGGTGCGCTGGCCGGTGCCGGCGTCGGCGCCGATGCGATCGACTACGTGCTGGGCATTGCCAAGGCCTACGCGACCCGCGTTGGCGGCGGCCCGTTCCCGACCGAGCTGGACGATGAAATCGGCCAGGGCATCCGCGACCGCGGCGCCGAATACGGTGCCTCGACCGGCCGCCCGCGTCGCTGTGGCTGGATGGACATCGTCGCGCTGAAGCGCGCCGTGGCCATCAACGGCATCAGCGGCCTGTGCATCACCAAGCTGGACGTGCTGGACGGCATGGAAAAGCTGAAGGTCTGCATCGCCTACGAATACAACGGCAAGCGTACCGAGTACGCGCCGCTGGACGCGCAGGGCTGGGAAGAGTGCACCCCGGTGTACCTGGAGTTCCCGGGCTGGACCGAAAACACCCACGGCATCACCAACTGGGACGACCTGCCGCCGGCCGCACGCGCCTACCTGCGTTCGCTGGAAGAGCTGGCCGGCTGCCCGATCAGCATCGTCTCCACCGGCCCGGACCGCGACCACACCATGGTCCTGCAGGATCCGTTCGCCTGAGCGATGCGGCGATGCCAGACGCTGCCTGGCAACGCTGCCGCACCGGTAGCGCCGGGCCATGCCCGGCGTCGCTGAAAGAAGAAGCCCCGCGAAAGCGGGGCTTTTTCGTTAGTGTGTACGCAATGCCAGCAGGGAAGCGGATCGATGACCGGCGATGTCAGCGCGAAAGGGACGCGGGTGCTGCGGATCACCCTGTGGGTGTTCTGGGGCCTGTGGGCAGTCGCCTGTGTGGTGTTGGCGGTGGGCGCCGTGGCCAACCACCTCGCGTCACGCACGCAGACCCTGCCGCTGGTGCTGAGCCCCGGTGCGAGCGCGGAGATCACGGTCTACCGCTTCATTGATGATCGTCTGCGGTTGCGGCTGCGTTACCCGCCCAACGCCGCCGACCCGGCCCTCGACCCCGACGTGCTGATGCGTGTCGACACCCCCAACGAGCATGCGGACTTCCGTGCGGGCGTGCGTTCTGGCCCAGCCGGAACGGATGTTGTGCGCAGGCTGGAAACCGTTGAAACGGCTGTTTTTACCGCCGCGTACTTCGGCTATGGCCGCGGTGATGCATTGCCCCGTGGCCGCTCCTGGCTGCGGGTGACCGTGCTGGAAGTGGAGCCGGCGCTGGCCGGCAGGCCGGCAACGATCGAAGTGCAGCCGCCGTTGGATCTTCTGAAACTGACCGACCTCGATTACCTCTGGCTGTGGCCGTTCTTCTTCTGGAAACTGGCAGCGCTGCTGCTGCTGGTTCCAGGCATCGCACTGGTGATCTTCACCATCGCGCTGCGCAGGCAGCGTCCACGCACTGCCTAGCCGCCACGACCAGACCGTGCGGGTTGCGACTTAATCCCCTCCGTCCCCTTTTTTCAGCAATGGATAGGGATTGATCGACTCGCCCTTCCACCATTGCTTCTCCGGGCCCAGCACGTGCACTTCGAAATGCAGGTGCGGGGCTTCGGGGTTGGCGTTGCCGGTGCTGCCGACGTAACCGATCACATCGCCGCGCTTGATGGTCTGCTTCTCGGCCAGGCGGTCGGCGTAGCGCTGCAGGTGCGCGTAGTAGTAGCACCAGCGGCCGCTGGGTTCGAACTGATAGATGGTCAGGCCGCCGCGTTCGCTGTCGAACAGCTTCTCGACATGGCCATCGGCCACCGCCAGCACCGGTGTGCCGGCAGCAGCCATGATGTCGATCGCATCGTGCACGCGGCCTTCGCTGCGTGCGTCGGTGAAGGTGTCCTGCAGTTGCGAGGGCGTGATGCCCTGTACCGGCAGCAGCAGGCCGGAGGGTGTTTCGCCCGTTGCTGCTGGGGCGGGCGCAGCGATTGCCGTTGTCGCCTGCTCCACGGGTACGGCACGGGCGCTGTCGGCTGCAGCGGAGGTCTGCGCCACTGCAAGGGGGCGGCCACCCGTGTCATCGGGCGGCTCGCCATCACGCTGCAACCACCATCCGGCTGCCACGCCCATCACCAGCCCCAGTACGATCAGTTGCGCTAGTCGCATCGGCTCACTCCTGCATGACGACCGGTACCGACGTATCCACGGCTGCAGCCACGCGCAGCACATCCCAGTTGGTCATGCGCACGCAGCCGTGCGATTCGGTCTTGCCGACATGGCCGGGCACCGGCGTACCGTGCAGGCCGTAATGGGGTTTGGACAGGTCGATCCAGACCCGGCCGACCGGATTGTTCGGGCCGGGCGGAATCGTGGCCTTGCGATCGCCCTTCCTGGCATCCCAGAACAGCTTCGGGTTGTAGTGGAATGGCGGATCCGGGTAGACGCCGAGGATCTTCCACTCACCGATCGGCAGCGGGTCGTGCTCGCTGCCCGACGACACCGGTACCTGCGCGATCACCTTGCCCTGCGCGTCCAGCAGCTGCAGGGTGGAGTCGGATTTGTCGACCACCAGTTTGGCGGCCTTGGGCAATGCAGCGGGCGCAATGTTGGGCACCTGGATGCGGCTGCCGGCCTTGCTCAGATCCACACCGGGATTGAGCGCCTTCAGCAGCTCCGGTGCGGCATGGAAGCGCTCGCCCAGCGCTTCCTCCACGCTGCTGAAGCCCAGTGCCTTCAGCTTGGCCTGGTCGGCGGGCTTTTTGGGAACCGCAACGAACGGACCGGCCACGTCCTCTGCGGTCAGCGTGTAGCTGGCAAGGGGGCCGACCGAGTCGGCCTGCAGGGCCTTCCAGGTGGCGTCGTCCAGTTCGCCGCTGACCGTCAGCCCGTGCGCTGCCTGGAAGCCGGACACCGCGCGGCGTTGATTGCTGCCCACTTCGCCATCGATCTCGCCCGGAGAGAAATTGGCGCGGTCCAGAAGTACCTGGGCGTGCAGGGGCGAGTGCGCCGCCGTATCCGGGCCGGCCTTTTCGGCGATGGGTGCTGGCAGGCCGGCGGGCGGGGGCGTCTGCGCAAAGGCGGGCGACATCAGCAGCGACAGGGCGAGCAGGGCGGGGCGGCATACGGGCATGGGCATCTCCAGGCAGATCACGCCTCCACCCTGCCCGTGGACGCTGCGCAGCCGCCGTGAAAGAAAACTGATGCCAGCATGAGCAGTGGGGCCGGGCCGCCGGGCCATCCTCCCGCGGCAGAAGCGGGAGGCCGGGTCTCACCAAGGTGAACGGCTTCCGACGCAGTAGAGCGGGAGGCGATCAAGATTCCCGGCTGGCGGGCCGATATGGACGCATCCCCCCGTTTTGGATTCACCCCATGAACTACTTGAGGAACGTCAGGGTCGCCTGGCGTCTTGGGCTTGGCTTTGGCCTGTTGTTGTTGCTGGTTGCCGCCGTGGTCGCTACCGGTGCCACCGCCACGATGGTGCAGAAGCGCGCGATGGAGCAGGTGGTCGAGGTTGGCGTAGCCAAGGTGCGGCTGCTGTCGGAGATGCTCGATGCCAACAACCAGATGATGGTCGTGCGCCGCGAGATGCTGATCCGCCAGGGCGAAGACCGTGCCAACGACGAGCAGCGCATCGCCGCTCTGGTCAAGCGCTACGAGGCCAGTTGGACGGCCTACCAGGCCCTGCCCGGCGATGCCGAAGGCAAGGTGATCGGCGAGACCATCGCCGCCAAGCGCGCGCTCGCCCGTCCGCTCAACAAGCAGACCAGCGAACTGATGGAACAGGGCGATTTCCCCGGCGCCGTGGCGCTGACCCTGGGCCCGGTGCAGGAAGCGGCCAATGGCTGGAACAAGGCGCTGGCCGATGGCGTGGCCTATGAAGAAAAGGAAAGCCGCGAGGCCGCTGCCGAGGCGATCCGCCTGGGCGAGCGCAGCCTGCTGCAGCTGCTGGTGCTGGGTGGCGTGGCGCTGCTGGCAGGCATCACCGCATCGGTGCTGATCGGTCGCAGCATGACCGGCCCGCTGGCGCGTGCAGTGCAGCTGGCCGAGCGCCTGTCCAAGGGTGAACTGGACCAGGAATTCCGCCTGGGCGGCCGTGACGAGCTGACCCAGCTCGGCGAGGCCATGGCCAGCGTGCGCCAGAGCGTGCAGGCCGCCATCGGCGCGCAGCTGCAGATGGCCGAGCAGCATGAAGCCGGCGCGATCCGTTACCGGATGGACGCCAGCGCGTTCCCCGGCGACTTCGGTCGCATGGTGCAGGCCACCAACCACCTGGTCGAATCGCACGTGCAGGTGCAGCTGCTGATGGCCGAGGTGATGCAGCGCTATGCCATCGGCGACCTCAGTCGCGATCTGCCCGAGTACCCGGGTGAGAAGGGTACGCTGACCCGTACCCTGGCGGCGGTGAAGCAGAGCCTGATGGCGATCAACGCGCAGATCGATGAACTGGCCCGTGCCGCGCGCGCTGGCGATTTCAGCGTGCGTGGCGACGCCGCGGCATTCCAGTACCAGTTCCAGGCGATGGTGAACCACCTCAACGGCATGATGGCCAGTTCGCAGGCCAGCATCGCCGATGTCTCCGACGTGCTGCGCGCCATCTCGCATGGCAACCTCACCGCGCGCATGGAGGGCGAGTACGAGGGCGTGTTCGCGCGCATGCGTGACGATGCCAATGCCACCACCACGCAGCTGACCGGAATCGTGCGTGGCATCCAGGTGGCCGCCGACAGCATCAACAACGCGGCACAGGAACTGGCGGCCGGCAACAACGATCTGTCGCGCCGTACCGAACAACAGGCCGCGAATCTGGAAGAGGCTGCCGCCTCGATGGAAGAGCTGACCTCGACCGTGCGCCAGAACGCCGAGCTGGCACGCCAGGCCGACAGCGAAGCGCATGCGGCCGGCGTTGCCGTGCGCGAGACCGAGCAGGCCATGGCGCAGATGGCCACGGTGATGGGCGAGATCGACCAGTCTTCGGCGCGCATTTCGGAAATCTCCACGGTGATCGATGGCATCGCCTTCCAGACCAACATCCTGGCGCTGAACGCTGCAGTGGAAGCGGCGCGTGCCGGCGAACAGGGCCGCGGCTTTGCGGTGGTGGCCAGCGAAGTGCGTACGCTGGCACAGCGTGCCGGTGTCGCTGCCAAGGAGATCAAGGAGTTGATCGAGGACGCCGCTGCCAAGGTGCAGAGTGGTCTGGCCGTGACCGTGGAATCGGAAGCCGCCATTGCCCGCGTGGCCCAGGCGAGCTCGCGTACCACCCAGCTGATGAGCGATATCGCCGCCGCCAGCAAGGAACAGGCGGCCGGCATCGAGCAGGTCAACCAGGTGGTGGTGCAGATGGACCAGGTGACCCAGCAGAACGCTGCGCTGGTGGAAGAGGCGACCGCTGCCAGCCGCGCGCTGGAAGAGCAGGCGCATGCGCTGACCACGTCGGTGTCGGTGTTCCAGCTGGAGCAGGGGGCACGCATGCCCAGCCTGCCTGCACGCGCGGCGTAAGCCAACGACAGCGCGATGTTGGATGGCGCCCTGCATGCGATGACCCGCATGCAGGGCGTCGATGCACGCAACGGTTGAGGGCCGCTAGCGCCCGCGTGCCGAGCGTTCGATCAACCAACCGGCCGCGTACAGCAACAGCAGGGTTGGCGGAACCAGCACCGCATACGCGGTCGACCAGGGCTTGCCGTACAACAGGCTGCCTGCGCCGATGGCATCAAGCGCGGCGGACTGCAGGGTGATGGGGAGTGCCATCAGGATGTAGGTACCCTTCGGGTCGGCGTCTGTCTGCGCGCCGTGGACCAGCCACGCGGTCAACAGCAGGTAGACCACGCACAGCGCAAGGCCTGTCCAGCTCAGCAGTCGTCGCATCTTCATCTGCAGGCCCCCTGTCAACGGACGTCGAAGCGGGCCTGCAGGGGCAGGCTTACATTCCGCAACAGATCCCTGACCACCACCTGCGCGGTCCACGTGCCCTTCGGGTCACCTGCCTCGGCAACGAACTTCAGCTGCACACTGGTCATGTACAGCAGGGTTGGCGGGCCGGGCAGGGCGGCAGTGAAGCAGGGAACATCGCGTTCGTCGACACTGGTACTGCCGTCCGGGCGAAGCATGCGCAGATCGCAGTGCACCTTGGGTACGCGGTTCTCATCCAGTTGCGGGTTGGACAGGAATGTCAGCAGGAACAATTCTCCGCCCAGGTGGACTTCGCTGGCCTCGGTAAAGCTGGGAGTGCTCTCCGGTGGAGTTTCCCACTTGGCCCGCCAGTCGGCGTCGGAGGTGACCAGCAGGGATGCCGCAAAGCCATCGCTGGATTTCATGGCATCGGTCTGCGGCACCGCCTTGCCGTCGCCATTTATCCAGCCATCGCTGGCAAAGGTGGTCAGTGGCAGCATCAGGGCCATCATGGCCAGTGCGTAGGTCCCTCGCATCAACGCTCTCCTTGGTAGCCGCATCCTGCGGCAGAGCCGGCAGTATCGCGCAACCTTGGCCGGCACAGCAGAGGGAGAGCCAGGAAGAGGTTCCTTCGCCTGCCGATCCGGGCGATGCTTGCCAGCAAAGGAGCTGGCATGGGAACGGGACGTGAGGAAAAAACAGGGCTGTGATGCCGCGTCGGCCGTGCCGCTGCACGTACTGATGCTGCCAGGCCTGGATGGCACCGGCAGCATGTCGACCCCGTTGCTGTCCGCACTGCAGGCTCATGGGCTGACGACGCAGGCGATCGCGCTGCCTGCGCAGGGCGGGCAGGATTACGCCACGCTTGCCAGATGGCTGTGGCCGCAGCTGCCCCGTCACCCCTTCATCCTGCTTGCCGAGTCCTTCTCGGGGCCGTTGGCGGTCGAGCTGGCCGCGCGCCAGCCCGCAGCGCTGCGCGGACTGGTGCTAGCCGCGACCTTTGCGCGCCGGCCCGTGCCATTGCCGGCAGCCGGCGCGGCACTGCTGTCACCGGCCTGGCCGGTGCCTCCCGTGGCGTTGCTGGCGCGCCTGCTGCTGGGGCGCTGGCGCACCGGTGAACACATGGCGATGCTGCGCGCTGCGTTGGCTCAGATTCCAGCGACCACGTTGCGGCAACGCGCCGCAGCGACCCTGCGGGTGGACGTACGCGCATTGCTGCCGCAGATCGGGGTGCCGACGCTGTGCCTGCAGGCGGGTCATGACCGGCTGCTGTGGCCACCGAGCGTAGCCGAACTGCAGACCCTGCTGCCGGACGCGCGGCACGTGACCCTGGAAGGGCCGCATCTGCTGCTGCAGGCCCGTGCCGAACCGGCCGCCGCGGTGGTGGCCGGTTGGGTGAGGGCGCTGCCCGCCACCGGCTAACTGCTGGCGCGGGTGCGTGCGGCCTTCTTCGCCGCGGTCTTGCGTACCGCCTTTTTTGCTGCACGGGTCTTTGCGGCCTTCTTCGCAGCGGTGCTGCGTGAGGCGCTCTTCTGCGTTGCCTTCCCGGCGGCCGCCTTCTTTGCAGGGACCTTCGCAGGGGCCTTCTTCACCACCTTCTTTGCAGCAGTCTTCCTGGTGGCGGCCTTCTTCGCAGGCGTCTTCTTCGCAGCGGTCTTATTCGCCACCTTCTTCGCCGGCGCCTTGCTTGCGGAAGCCTTCTTCGCCGTTGTCTTTCTGGCCACCTTCTTCGTTGCCTTGCGCGCGCTGCCGCTGCGCTTGCCACCACCATCCTGCTTGTTCACGGTGGCCCAGGCGATGCGCTCGGCGGTGCCTTCACTGGCACCGCGTTCGCGCTCACTCTCTTCGATATGCTCGGCCTGGCGCTTCTGCTTGTCGGTATAGGCGGATTTGTCACCACGGGGCATGGGGATTCTCCTGTCGGATGGTCAGGCCAGCAGGCGCAGCTTCGGCTCGCGTGCCCACTGGCGGGTGGCGGCAGCGGTGAGGAAGGCCTTGCTGTCCTCGGCCTCCACGGTGCCGGCATCGTTGCCGACGCGCGCTGCCTTCAACAGGGCCTGTGCGCCTTCGTCACTGGCGATGGCTTTCAGGTGCGCCCAGGCATCGCTGACAAAGCCCACGGCTGCCGCTTCCTTGGCCAAGGCCTTGCCGGCGTCGGCACTCAGCACGACCGCCACTGCGTCGAACACCACCGACGGGGTACCGGCCAGCTGTCCATCGGCGGCCTGCGTTTTGCCGTCGCTGAGCGTGGCACCGCCAATTTTCGGCGCGACCAGCTTGACGCTGGCGCCGGCCTTTTCGGCGGACTTGCGCAGATTGGCGATCACCCGTGCATCGGAGCCCTCGTCGAACAGGATGCCGATGCAGCGCCCCTGCAGCAGGGGCTTGTTGCGGCCGATCACGCGGACCTCGGGTGCGGCGGGCAGGTCCTGTGCAGGGGTTGCCGTCGGTGCCGGGGCGGGCAGCGTGCCCAGTGCCAGCCCGTCGGCCACGCGCTTGGCCAGGCCTTCGTCGATGTTGCGCAGATGGCTGACGGTGCGCACGCGCACCTTCTCGGTTTCCACCTTCGACAGCTCGAACACCAGCGCCGAGGCCAGGTGCGCCTGTTCCGGTTTTTCCAGGCTGCGGAAGAACATCCGCGCCTGGCTGTAGTGGTCGGCAAAGCTCTCCGCGCGGGTGCGGCCCTTGCGCCCATCATCGGCGCTGGCGTGGCTGCGGAAACCGGCGGGCGTCTCGCGCGGGCTGTCTTCCTGCAGCGAACTGGGGTCGTAGGCCACGCGCCCCTTCGGCACCTGCATCTGCATGTGGCCATCGCGCTGATGGTTGGCGAACGGGCACTTCGGTGCGTTGATCGGAATCTGGTTGAAGTTCGGTCCGCCCAGGCGGATCAGCTGGGTATCCAGATAGGAGAACAGCCGCCCCTGCAGCAGCGGGTCATTGCTGAAATCGATGCCCGGCGGCACGTTGGCCGGGCAGAAGGCGACCTGCTCGGTTTCGGCGAAGAAATTGTCCGGCCAGCGGTCCAGCACCATGCGTCCGATCACCTGCAGCGGCACCAGCGACTCGGGGATGATCTTGGTCGGGTCCAGGTGGTCGAACGGGAAGCCATCGGCCTGTTCTTCGGTGAACAGCTGCACGGCCAGCTCCCACTCTGGGAAATCGCCGCGCTGGATCGCCTCGAACAGGTCGCGGCGGTGGAAATCGTTGTCGGCGGCCTGCAGCTTCAGCGCCTCGTCCCAGACGGTGGACTGCAGCCCCAGCTTCGGCCGCCAGTGGAACTTGACGAAGGTGGAGTTCCCTTCCTCATCCAGCAGGCGGAAGCTGTGGATGCCGAAGCCTTCGATGGTGCGCAGCGAGCGCGGAATCGTGCGATCGCTCATCGCCCACATGATCATGTGCATCGATTCGGGCATCAGCGAGACGAAATCCCAGAACGTGTCGTGTGCGCTGGCCGCCTGCGGGAAGGCGCGGTCTGGTTCCATCTTCACCGCATGGATCAGGTCGGGGAACTTGATCGCGTCCTGGATGAAGAACACCGGAATGTTGTTGCCGACCAGGTCCCAGTTGCCTTCCCTGGTGTAGAACTTCACCGCGAAGCCGCGCACGTCGCGCGGGGTGTCGACCGAGCCGGCGCCGCCGGCAACCGTGGAGAAGCGGGTAAACACCGGCGTCTTAACCCCGACCTCGGTGAGGATCTTCGCCCGGGTCACCTTGCCCAGCGAGCGGGTCAGTTCGAAGAAGCCGTGGGCGGCCGAACCGCGCGCGTGGACGATGCGCTCGGGAATACGCTCGTGGTCGAAGTGGGTGATCTTCTCGCGCAGCAGGAAGTCTTCCAGCAGGGTGGGTCCACGCGGTCCCTGGCGCAGGGAGTTCTGGTTGTCTGCAACCGGAATGCCCTGGTTGCTGGTCAGTACCGGATGGGCGCCTCCTGCGAGCTGATGCAGTTCATCGCCCTGGCCGCGGCTGTCACGGTCGGCGGAGGTGGTGGCGGGAGCGCGCTTGCCGGTCGGCTTGCTGGCGGCCATGGAGGATCTCCTGGAGCGGGTAGGGGGCAGACTCCAGACAGTGGCGCCGCCGGCGTTAATGCACGGTCCCGTAGGAGTGAACGCGCAGACAAATCGGCGGCTCGGGTATGCTTGCCGCATGCGAGTCGAACCCGCCGACATCGAAGCCCTGTTCGACGCCATTCCGGACGTGCTGTTCTTCATGAAGGACCGCCAGGGCCGCTACACCTACGTCAACCAGACCATGCTGCGACGGCTGGGCCTGCGTGCGCGCAAGGACGTGATCGGACGCACCGCGGCCGAGATCTACCCCACCGGCCTGAGTGCGGACTATGTCGACCAGGACGCACGCGTGCTGTCCGGCGAGGTGATCGAGAACCTGATGGAGCTGCACCTGTTCGCCAACCGCGAACCGGGCTGGTGCCTGACCTGCAAACGCCCGCTGCTGGTGGACGGGCAGGTCGAGGGGCTGATCGGCATTTCCCGCGACCTCGGCCAGAAGGACAGCCTGGGGACCCAGTACGAGCAGCTCCGTCTGGCCTTGGCCCACCTCAATACGCACTACGCCGAGAACGTGCGGATGCAGACGCTGCTGGACATCACCGGGTTCTCGTTGTCCAAGCTGGAGCGCAGCTTCCGCAAGGTGTTCCAGATGACGCCGCAGCAGGTGCTGACCCGGCTGCGGATCCAGATGGCCATGCACCTGCTGCATGGCAACGAGAGCATTGCCTGCATCGGCCAGGCCTGCGGTTTCAGCGACCAGAGCGCGTTCACCCGCAAGTTCAAGGCTGAAACCGGTTTCTCCCCGCGCGCCTACCGCGCCCGTATCGGCGGCAATGTCGGCGAGCCGGTACCGGCCTGAGTTTCCTGCTGCGCTGTGCCTATCCCCGCGGCGGCTGGACACGGTAAGGTGTCGCCCTTGTAGCCGCCGCCAGCCCTGCCGATGCCCGCCACCCCCGATACGACCGCTTCGCCCTCCCGCCTCGGCCATTCGCTCAAGCCACGCCAGCTGATCATGATGGGGCTGGGCAGCGCCATCGGCGCCGGCCTGTTCCTCGGCTCCGGCGTGGGCGTGCAGGCGGCCGGCCCGGCGGTGCTGGTGTCCTACCTGGTGGCCGGTGCGCTGGTGATCATCGTGATGAACGCGCTGGGTGAAATGGCCGCGGCCAAGCCGACCAGCGGTGCGTTCTCGGTGTATGCGGCCGATGCCATGGGCGCCACCGCCGGTGCCACCGTGGGCTGGCTGTGGTGGGTGCAGCTGGTCATCGTGATTGCCGCCGAGGCAGTGGGTGCGGCCGGGTTGCTGGCCACGGTCTGGCCGGTGGTGCCGGTACCGATGGCGGCATTGGCCTTCATGCTGTTCTTCACCGCGATCAACCTGCTCGGGGTGAAGAACTTCGGCGAGTTCGAATTCTGGTTCGCCATCCTCAAGGTGGCGGCGATCCTGGCCTTCATTGCCGTGGGCGTGGCGCTGCTGATGGGCTGGCTGCCGCAGGTGGCCTCGCCGGGCCTGAGCAACTTCACCGAGCACGGTGGCTTCGCACCGAAGGGCTTGGCCGGCATCGGCGCGGCGCTGCTGGTGGTGGTGTTCGCCTTCGGTGGCACCGAAATCGTGGCCGTCGCTGCGGCGGAGACCGAAGACCCCGAGCGCAGCATCGCCCGTGCCATCCGCACCGTGGCCTGGCGCATCCTGGTGTTCTACATCGGTTCGCTGAGCGTGATCATCGCCGTGGTGCCGTGGACCAGCGAAGCGCTGAAGTCGCCGTTTGCCGCGGTTCTCGATGTCGCCAATATTCCGGGCGCGGCCACCGCCATCACCCTGATCGCGGTGATCGCCCTGCTGTCAGCGCTCAATGCCAACCTCTACGGCGCCTCGCGCATGATGTATTCGCTGGCGCAACGCCGCGAAGCACCGGCCGTGCTGGGCTGGACCGATCCGCGCCAGGTGCCGGTGATCGCGGTGCTGGCCAGCGTCCTGTTCGGCTTTGCTGCCACCATCATGGAACTGCTGTTCCCGGACAAGGTGTTGCCGGTGCTGCTGAACATCGTCGGCTCCACCTGCCTGCTGGTGTGGACGTTGTCGCTGGTCTCGCAGCTGGTGCTGCGCCGTCGCGCCGACCGCCTGGGCACGCGCCTGCCGTTCCGCATGGCAGGCTTCCCGTGGCTGACCGTCTGTGCGCTGGCGATCCTGGCGCTGATCTTCGGCCTGCTGCTGAGTGAAGCGCATACGCGCCTGCAGTTCCTGTCGATGGTGGCGCTGACGGCGACCATCGCGGCCAGCAGCGCCATCGCCCGGCGCATGCGCGAGGCGTGATGGGGCCGCCGGGCATGGCCCGGCGCTACCGATACGCCGCGCCCACATTCCGCGTGCCATCCTGATCGGGTGGGCCATCACCGGCCCGACGAACGGGAGCACCGCATGCTGCGCAGCCGTCCCTTCCTGATGTTCACCGGCCAGGCCGAAGCGGCGCTGGCCCTGTACGCCGAAGCCTTCGCCGAATTCCGCCTGCTGGCCCTGCAGCGCCACCCGGACGGGGCGGGGGCGGGCGTGCCCGGGCAGGTCCGCCAGGCCATTTTCCTGCTCGGCGGCACCCACTACCTGTGCTTTGACAGCCTGGATGTGCACGACTTCACCTTCACGCCCTCGATGTCGCTGTTCGTCGAGTGTTCCGGCGCCGAATCATTCGAGCGTGCCGCGCGCGTGCTGGGTGACGGCGGGCACTGGCTGATGCCGGTGGGCGAGCAGGATTTCAGCAGCCGCTACGGCTGGGTGCAGGACCGCTTCGGCGTGTCGTGGCAGTTGAGCCTGGGGCAGATGCCCGACCCGTGACGCGTTCTGCCGCTGCGCTCGCCGGGCATGGCCCGGCGCTACGGGAAAACAAAAACGGCCCGCTTGCGCGGGCCGTTCTCATTTCCGATGCCGCGATGGCTTACGCCTCGACTTCATCATCCTTGTAGGCATCGACCGGGATGCAGGCACACATCACGTTCTTGTCGCCGTACACGTTGTCGACGCGGGCTACCGGCGGCCAGTACTTCTGCAGCTTCAGGCTCGGCAGCGGGAAGGCGGCCAGCTCGCGCGGGTAGGCGTGGGTCCACTCGCTGGCGGTCACGGCCGTGGCCGTGTGCGGGGCGTTCTTCAGCGGGTTGTCCTCGCGGTCCAGGCGGCCGTCTTCGATCGCGGTGATCTCTTCGCGGATCTGGATCATCGCGTCGATGAAGCGGTCCAGCTCGTGCAGCGATTCGCTTTCGGTCGGTTCGACCATCAGCGTGCCGGCCACCGGGAAGCTCAGGGTCGGGGCATGGAAGCCGAAGTCGATCAGGCGCTTGGCCACGTCTTCGGCACCGATGCCGCTGGTCTTCTCCAGCGGACGCACGTCCAGGATGCACTCGTGCGCGACCAGGCCGTTGCGACCGGTGTACAGGGTCTTGAAGTGCGGGGCCAGGCGCTTGGCGATGTAGTTGGCGTTGAGCTGGGCGACCTGGGTGGCCTTGCGCAGGCCCTCGGTGCCCATCATCGCGATGTACATCCAGCTGATCGGGAGAATCGAGGCGCTGCCGAAGCTGGCGGCGCTGACCATGCCGACCGGACCGTTGTCACCCAGCTTGCCCGGCAGGAACGGGGCAAGGTGCGACTTGACCGCACACGGGCCAACGCCCGGGCCGCCGCCGCCGTGCGGGATGCAGAAGGTCTTGTGCAGGTTCAGGTGTGAAACGTCCGAACCCCACTTGCCCGGCTTGGCCACGCCGACCAGGGCGTTCATGTTGGCACCGTCGGTGTACACCTGGCCGCCATGCTTGTGGATGATCTCGCAGATCTCCACCACCTCTTCCTCGAACACGCCGTGCGTGGACGGGTAGGTCATCATGATCGCGGCCAGGCGGTCGCTGTACTTCTCGGCATTGAGGCGGATGTCTTCGACGTCGACGTTGCCGTTGGCATCGGTCTTGGTGACCACGACCTTCATGCCGCACATCTGCGCCGAGGCCGGGTTGGTGCCATGCGCCGAATCCGGGATCAGGCAGATGTCACGGTGATCTTCGCCACGCGAGCGGTGGTAGGCGCGGATCGCCAGCAGGCCGGCGTACTCGCCCTGCGCACCGGAGTTCGGCTGCAGGCTGACGGCGTCGTAGCCGGTGCACTCGACCAGCATCGCTTCCAGCGAATCGATCAGTTCCTTGTAGCCCAGCGCCTGCTCGGCCGGCACCAGCGGGTGGATCTGCGAGAACTCCGGCCAGGTCACCGGGATCATTTCGGCGGTGGCGTTGAGCTTCATGGTGCACGAGCCCAGCGGGATCATCGTGCGGTCCATCGCCAGGTCCTTGTCGGCCAGCGAACGCAGGTAGCGCAGCAGTTCGTGCTCGCTGTGGTGGGTGTTGAACACCGGGTGGGTCAGGAACGCGGACTGGCGCAGCAGGCCGGCCGGCAGCGCATCGGCGGTGCTGGCATCGAGCGCGTCCACATCAACGGTGGCACCGAACAGCGCGCCTACGGCGACGATGTCGGCGCGGGTGGCGGTCTCGTCCAGGCTGATGCCGACCGAACTGCTGTCGATCGCACGCAGGTTGTAGCCGGCGGCACGGGCCTTGGCATGGATCGCGTCGGCGTCGACACCGGTGACGTGCAGCGTGTCGAAGAAGTCGGCACCGACCTGCACACCGGCAGTGCGCAGCGCGCTGGCCAGGATGGCGGCCAGGCGATGGGTGCGGCGGGCGATGCGGGTCAGGCCTTCCGGACCGTGGTAGACGGCATACATCGAGGCCATCACCGCCAGCAGCACCTGTGCGGTGCAGATGTTGGAGGTGGCCTTCTCGCGGCGGATGTGCTGTTCGCGGGTCTGCAGGGTCAGGCGGTAGGCCGGGTTGCCCTGTGCGTCGATCGAGACGCCGATCAGGCGGCCCGGCATCGAACGCTTGTAGGCGTCACGGCAGGCCATGAACGCAGCATGCGGGCCACCGAAGCCGAACGGCACGCCGAAACGCTGGCTGTTGCCGACCACGATGTCCGCACCCCATTCGCCCGGGGCGGCCAGCAGGGTCAGTGCCAGCAGGTCGGTGGCCACGGCCACCAGGCCGCCGCGCGCGTGCACGGCATCGACCAGCGCCTTGTAGTCGCCCACCTGGCCGAAGGTGTCCGGGTACTGCAGCAGCAGGCCGAAGGCTTCCGCTTCCAGCGCTTCGGCCGGGGTGCCCACGCGCAGCACGATGCCCATGGGCTCGGCGCGGGTGCGCAGCAGTTCCAGCGTCTGCGGGTGCACGGCGTCGTGCACGAAGAAGGTGTCCGACTTCGACTTGGCCGAGCGCTTGGCCAGGGTCATCGCTTCAGCGGCGGCCGTGGCTTCGTCCAGCAGCGAGGCGTTGGCGATTTCCATGCCGGTCAGGTCGGCGCACAGGGTCTGGAAGTTGATCAGCGCTTCCATGCGGCCCTGCGAGATTTCCGCCTGGTACGGGGTGTAGGCGGTGTACCAGGCCGGGTTTTCCAGGATGTTGCGCAGGATCACGTTCGGCGTGTGGGTACCGTAGTAGCCCTGGCCGATGAAGCTGCGCAGCACGGTGTTCTTGTCGGCGATCGCGCGGATCTTCGCCAGCGCCTGCACTTCGGTGATCGACTCCGGCAGCGCCAGCGGTGCCGGCGACTTGATCTTGGCCGGCACGATGGCATCGGTCATCGCATCCAGCGAGGCGTGGCCGATGACGCCGAGCATCTGCGCGATCTCGGCATCGTTGGGGCCGATGTGGCGCTCGACGAACGCCGAATGGTGCTCGAGCTCACGCAGGGAAGGGGTGTTCTGGGACATGGCGAAGGATCCGTCAGGAAAGGGCACACGCACGGGCACAAGCCGCCGGTCGGCGGTCTGCGGGCGCCCCTCTGTCCTTTTGCCTGAGAGTTTAAAAGCGCGGAAAACCGCAGCTTCGTGCCCCTTCGGCGCCGGATCGAACCGGTCTCTCCAGAGTTCTGTTACGGGTGGTATCGGGCCTGAGCGATTACGGGCGTTGCGCCTTCGGCAGCGGTGACCTGCTTCTCCCACCGTGTTGCCCGCCGATTATAGCTCGTTGCCGGCGCCTGACGGTGGCCCGGGCTGGCCTCACGGGGCTGAATGGCCGATGGCCCGGGCGTGCGTTCTGTGCATCCGTGCATGGCATCGCGCGCATTCCCCACCTATGATGGTGGGATTCTCGTATTCATCTGGCGCCGTCCCTGCTGCAGGGGATCGGCGCCCGCCGTGCGTGTCATGCATGGCCCTGCCGGACGCTTGCCCGATGACCGCCGCCGTTGCTCCTTCCACCCGCCGCATGGCCCTGTTGCTCGCTGGCCTGGCCATGTTCGGTCCGTTCTCGATCGACACCATCTTTCCCGCGTTTCCGCAGCTGGCCCAGCGCCTGGCGGTGGACGAGGTGGCGGTGCAGCAGACCATCAGCGTCTACCTGCTGTTCTACGGCCTGATGAGCCTGGCCCATGGCCCGCTGTCCGATGCGTGGGGACGCAAGCGGGTGATCCTCGGCGGCCTGGTGATCTTCGTCGGCGCCTCGGTGGGCTGTGCGTTGTCTACCGACCTGACCACGCTGCTGGCGTTCCGCGCACTGCAGGGCCTGTCCGCCGGCGTGGGCATGATCGTCGGCCGCGCGGTGATCCGCGATCTGTACCACGGCCACGACGCGCAGCGGCTGATGAGCCAGGTGTCGATGCTGTTTGGTATCGCCCCGGCCATCGCGCCGATCATCGGTGGCTGGATCCTGCTCAGCGGTGCCGGCTGGCCGCTGATCTTCTGGTTCCTGGTGGTATTTGCGCTGGTGCTGCTGGCGGCCACCGCGCGCTTCCTGCCGGAAACCCATCCGGTGGAGGCGCGGATCGCCCTGTCGCCACGCACGTTGCTGCGCGATTACGTGCGCATCGGCTTCAACCCGCGGTTCCTGCGCCTGGCCCTGGCCGGCAGCATCGGGTTCGGCGGCATCTTCCTGTACATCTCCTCGGCGCCGGCCATCGTGATGCAGCACCTGCATCTGGGTGAAGGTGGCTTTGCGTGGTTGTTCATTCCCACCATCGGCGGCATGACCACCGGTTCGTTCCTGTCCGGGCGCATGGCCGGGCACAGCACACCGACCCGGCAGGTCGCGCTCGGTTTCACCCTGTGTGCGGTCTCTGCCGTGCTGAACATCGGCTACGTCACCCTGGCGCCGCAGTTCGCGCTGCCGTGGGCGGTGATGCCGATCTTCCTTGGCGGCATGGGCATGGCGCTGATCTTCCCGATCCTGGCGCTGGCGGTGCTGGACATGTATCCGCTGCAGCGCGGCCTGGCGTCGTCGCTGCAGGCGTTCGTGCAGCTGATGATCAGCACCGTGGTGGCCGGCGTGGTATCGCCGCTGCTGCACAGCAGCCCGCTGCACCTGGCACTGGGACAGGCGGGCTTCTTCGCGGCCGGCTTCGTGTTCTGGTACTGGGAGCACCAGCGCGAACGCGCATCAGAGGCAGCCAGCACGGCGCATTGAGCGTCGTGCAGGGGTAGGGCGCGTCATCACGCGCGGATCCGTTGCGGCGCTGCGGGCAGGGATTAGGCTGGGGTTTCCAGCGAGCCGGTTCGTGGGTGCACGACAGCCAGCCATTCCGATGTCGTCGCATGAGGTACCCGCATGGCTGCGCAGCAGACCTACCGCCTGTTCGAGGTGGCGCTGAAGGAGCGCCGCGTTCTTTCTCCTTCCCTGGACCGCATGGTGTTCACCGGCGCCGACGTGGCGCACATGAAGACCGAAGGCCCGGACCAGCGAATCAAGGTGTTTTTCCCCTTGCCCGGCCAGGACGCGCCGGACGTGCCCAGCGGCGAAGACTGGTATGCCCGCTACCGGGCACTGCCCGATGAGGCGCGGCCGCCGATGCGCACCTTTACCCTCCGCCAGCTGCGTGCCGGCGAGTGCGAGGTCGACATCGACTTCGTGCTGCATGGCCAGACCGGACCGGCCTCGCGCTGGGCCACGCATGCACGGCCGGGCGACCGCGTGGTGCTGCTGGCCCCCGATGCCGACTGTGCGGACAGCAGCGGGGGCTGGGAATGGAAGCCGCCAGCCGGGGTAGGCCAGGTGCTGCTGGTGGCCGATGAGACCGCATTGCCGGCGGTGGCCGGCATCCTCGAGGAACTGGCCGGGCTGGCCGATCCGCCGCGCACGCTGGCCCTGCTGGAGATCGCCCAGGCCGGTGATGCGGTGCCGTTGAAGACCCCGGCCACGGCCGAACTGGTGTGGTTGCCACGCGGGCAGCAGGCCCATGGGCAGCGGCTGCTGCAGGCAGTACAGGCGCGGCTGGCGGCGGCCGCGACCGTCGCCGGGGCTGCCGAGCTGGACGACATCGACGTTGATGCGCAGATCCTGTGGGAGCAGGCTGACGCCAGCGCGGACGGCGCGCTGTATGCCTGGGTAGCGGGCGAGGCCGGCGCGGTGATGGCGATCCGCCGGCATCTGCTGAAGGACTGCGGCCTGGATCGCCGCGCGATCACCTTCATGGGGTACTGGCGGCAGGGGCGGGTACTGGACTGAGCCGCTACCGCACGGGCGTGAACCGGCATGCAGGGGGTGTGGGTTATCCTTGCGCCCCCGCAATGCAAGCCCCACTGATGTCGACCTCTTCCAAATCCCGCCGCGACCAGCGCCGTCGCCAGGAACAGCAGGCTGCCAACAAGGCCGCCGCCACCGCCTCGCCCGTCGAGCCGCACGCCGAGCTGCGCGACACGCAGCGCACGCTGCTGGCCGGCATCGTCCGTCGCGATGGCGAATGGGTGCTGGGCATGGATGGCCGCATCGCCGGCCAAAGCGAGAGTGCGGCCCAGGTGCTGGCGCTGATCATGCAGGCCGGTGAACTGCACGAACGGCAGGGCACGCCGGTGCGCCTGATCTATTCGGATGCGCTGCGCGATGCGGCGCAGGCCGAAGCCAACGAGAAGGGGCAGACCTTCGAGGAATTCAAGGCCGCGCTGGCCGCGCAGCTGGCGGCGAAGAAGAGCAACTGATCGTCATCGCGGTAGCGCCGGGCCATGCCCGGCGGCTTTTCATT
The DNA here is from genome assembly GCF_031455455.1 of Stenotrophomonas sp. 1337. Taxonomy (NCBI): domain Bacteria; kingdom Pseudomonadati; phylum Pseudomonadota; class Gammaproteobacteria; order Lysobacterales; family Lysobacteraceae; genus Stenotrophomonas; species Stenotrophomonas sp. 1337. The sequence goes on from NZ_JAVDSR010000022.1 coordinate 27,170, forward strand.
ACGCCGCTGCGCTCGCCGGGCATGGCCCGGCGCTACCGAAACGGAAAAGGGCGGATCCTCGCGGATCCGCCCTTTTTTCATTTCGCCGCCGGTGCCGCGTTGGCCTGCCAGCCGCACATCTGGCCTTCGTTCTGCTGCTTCAACCAGGCATTGACCGGGCTGAAGTACTCGATCATCGGGCCGGCATCGAGCTTGTCCGAGCCGGTCAGTTCCTTCAGCGTGGCCTGCCACGGCTGGCTGGCACCCTTGCTCAGCATCGCCCAGTACTTCTGGCCGGCTTCCTTGTTGCCGTAGAAGGTGCACTCGTGCAGCGGGCCCTTGAAGCCGGCGGCATCGCACAGGCCCTTGTAGAACTGGAACTGCAGGATGCGCGCCAGGAAGTAGCGGGTATACGGGGTGTTGCCCGGCACGTGGTACTTGGCACCCGGGTCGAAGAATTCCTCGCCACGGGCGCTGGCCGGGGCCACGCCCTGGTACTTGGCCTTCAGGTCCCACCATGCCTTGTTGTAGTTGTCCGGGGTGATCGAACCATCGAACACGCCCCAGCGCCAGCGGTCGATCATCAGGCCGAACGGCAGGAACGACACGCCCGACAGCGCCATGCGCATCTGGTTGTTGATGACCGCTTCGCGGCTCTCGGTCGGCGCGTCGACCAGCCCGATCGAGCTGAGGTACTTCGGCGTCATCGCCAGCACGATGGTGTCGCCGATCGCTTCATGGAAGCCATCGTTGGCGCCGCCCTGGAACAGCGGCGGCAGCGGGTTGTAGGCCAGGTCGTAATAGATGTGGCCCAGCTCGTGGTAGATGGTGGTGAAGTTCTCTTCGTTGGGCTTGATGCACATCTTGGTGCGCACATCGCCTTCCATGTTCATGTCCCACGCACTGGCGTGGCAGACCACGTCGCGGTCATCGGGCTTGATGAACTGGGTCTTGTCCCAGTACGACTGCGGCAACGACGGCATGCCCAGCGATACGTAGAAATCCTGTGCACGCTCGGTCATCTGCTTGGCGGTGCGCAGTTCGGCCTCGCGTTGCGCCTTGTACTGCGCGGCTACGTTCGCATCCTTGCCGGCCCTGGCCAGCGCCGCGCTCAGGTTGGTCTGGTACTGCTTTTCCAGCGCTGCAGTGATGTCCAGGCTGCCGGCGCCCGGATACGGTTCCAGCTGGTCCCACAGGTTGGACCAGTCCTGCTGCCACATGTTGCCCATCAGGTGCGCGGCGATCAGGCCGTTGCCCACCTCGGCCTTGTCCTTGCCATAGGTCTTGTCCAGCTTGCCGCGCGCGTAGCAGTGCAGCTGCTCGTACATCGGCTTGACCTGTTCCCACAGGCGATCGGTTTCCGGGCCGATCTGCTCCGGCGGCATGTCATAGCCACTGCGCCACATCTGCCCGGCATCGGTGAAGCCCATGCCCTTGGCACCTTCATTCACCAGGCCGACGAACTTCTGGTAATCACCGCGCATGCTCTTGGTGGTGCTGTGCCAGCCCTGCCAGGCATCGAGCTGCTGGTCATAGTCGCGGCTGCGCGCCAGCACCTGCTCCAGTTCGCCCAGCTGGCGGCAGGAGTTGGGATCGTTGGCGTCGGTGCAGTACTTGCCTGCGCCGTAGCTGCCTTCCATGCGGGTGGCGATCTGGGTCAGTTCGGCCAGCTTGGCCGGGTCGCGCGGCGCCGGCATCGACGACATCAGCTTCAGCAGGTGGATCGCGCGCTTGCTGTCTTCGCTCATCGGCTTGCCGTCGAACTTGCCGGCCTGCTCGATCCAGCTGTTGAGCTGGGTCAGCGAACGCTCGTTGGCCTTGGCCGCGATGCGCTCTGAATCGCTGTTGATGTAGGTGGAGGACAGCCACTGCGCCGAGGTCATCTCCGGGTAGGCCGCCTTGAATTCGGCATTGATGCGGGCCACGAACTGGTCAGCGGTTTCGCCGGCCGGTGCACTGCTGCTGGCGGTCTCGGTGCCTGGGGCGGCTTCCTTCTTGCAGGCGGCCAGGGCCAGCGTGGCGGCGGCGATTGCCGAGGCCAGCAGGAGATGACGGTGTTTCACGGGCGATCCTTGGGTGGTGAACGACCGCCGAAGGCTAGTGGGCAGGCGTTGCCACCGCAAGTGGCGGAAGTCGGCCGGGCGGCGCCCGGGGACCGCGACATCGCATGCGCGCTGTCGCTCCCACGCTTCGCTGCGCGAAACGTGGGCCCCACTTACCAGCTCCCAGACCCCCGCCGCTTCGCGGCCGCCCCCTGACTCAGGGTGCTCTGCCCCAGACGCAATTCGGTGATGGCAGTAGATCCACGCCATGCGTGGATGAGATCTGTCAGAAATCGAGACTCAAATTCGGATCCGACCCCGTGCCGACCAACGGTCGGCACCCACCAACAGCAGCGGAAATCTGTCGAAGGCGGGGTGGGTCCGGTGGCGGGAGTGTCCGCGGCATGGATGCCGCGGCCAAGCCCCCATGGACGGGTTTACGGCGTCTCCCGCCACCGGACCCACCCCGCCATCCCTCAGGAAACCCGCTTCTGCGTTTGCTTCGGCTGTTGCTGTTGCTTGCAGCAGGTGCAGGGCTGCAAGCCCTGCCGAACAACCCTAACTCTCGCAGTTGGCGAACAGGTCGCGATCGCGTTCGTACAGCGAGGTCTTCACCTGCATCAGCCCCAGCACCGACGGGAACAGGTTGTCGTGGTCGGTGTAGCTGGCCGAGCGCTTGCGCACGCACTGCAGGTCCAGTCCACGGCTGCTGGCGAAACCTGGCGAGAACCACATCGTCATCGGCACCCGGGTCTGCTCGGCCGGTGCGATCGCGTACGGCACACCGTGCAGGTACAGGCCCTTTTCGCCCAGCGATTCACCGTGGTCGGACAGGTAGATCATCGCCGTGTCGTAGTCCTGCAGGCCCTGCAGCGTGCCGATGGTCTTGCTCAGGAAATGATCGGTGTACAGCACGGCGTTGTCGTAACTGTTGGTGATCTCTTCGCGCGAGCAGCGACCAATATCCTGGGTGTCACAGGTCGGGGTGAAGCGACGGAAGGCGGGCGGGTAGCGCTCGAAATAGGCCGGGCCATGGTTGCCCAGCTGGTGCAGCACCACCACTCGATCACCCGGGCGCGCACGCACCTGCGTCGCCAGGTCCTGCAGCAGGATCTCGTCCATGCAACGGCCATCGGCACACAGCCCCGGCGTGGTCGCATCCGACAGCGACTGGAAGTCCAGGCCCTCGCATACGCCCTTGCAGCCGGACTGGTTGTCGCGCCACAGCGGCGCGATGCCCGCGCGGTTCAGTACATGCAGCAGCGACTGGTGCGCACGGATCTTCTTCTCGTCGTACTCGTGGCGTCCCCATGGCGAGAACAGGCAGGGCAGCGAAACCTCGGTGCTGGTACCGCAGGAGTGCATGTCCGGGGAATTGACCACCGCCGCCTGGGCCAGCTCCGGCGTGGTATTGCGGCCACCATTCAGGCCCCAGTTCTGCGCGCGTACCGTTTCGCCCATCACGATCACCAGCAGGCGTGGCTTGCTGGTCGCTGCGCGCGGGGTCGCCTTGGCATCGGTACCGATCGGCAGCTTCGGCGCGCGTTGCACCGGGTTGTCGCCGCGCAGGGCACGCGGCAGCCCCAGCAGCACATTGGCCGGCGTGGCCAGGTAGCGCACTTCGCGCTGGTTGCGCATCAGCGCCGACACATCCTGGAAGGACACCAGCGCGCCACCGAGTGCGGTGACCGCAGCGACCAGCAGGAAGCCGATGCGCCACAGCAGGCTGCGGCCCCAGCTGCGGCGGCGCAGGTCAACGCGCCACAGCACCACCATCGGCAACACAGCCAGCAGCAGGACCGGCCACAGCAGCGACACCGTCATCAGTTCGCGGCTTTCCTTGGGGTCGGTAGCCAGCACGTTGCGCAGCATGTCCGCATCCAGATAGATGTGGTAACGGCTCATGTAGTGCGCGGCAAACGCGGTGACCAGCAGCAGCACGCTGATCACCACCTTGGCATTCCAGCGCCACACCAGGATGCCCAGCAGCACACCGTGTGCACCCAGCAGCAGCAACAGCAGTGAAAGCGCATAGCGCAGGCTGCCCGGATGGCTGGCCATGGCGCTGTGCCAGAACAGGCCATTGCCGGCCACAGCGAAGAACAGGCTGGTCAGCACGATCAGCGCTTCGGTGGACAGCTGTGGCCGCCATGCGCGGATGCTGGCCAGTGTGGGCAGCCGCAAGGAACGTTGGACCGATGCGTTCATGCAACCGCCTCCTGGCGGGTCGAGCGATCCAGCTGGCGGCGGACCACCAGATACAGGCCCAGCGACAGCAGCCAACAGATCAAGGCGGTGGCAACGTCATGCGAAAGGAAGTGGGCGCCGCGCAGCTGTTGGCCGATGCCGAACACCAGGCCGCTGCCGAGGCCGATCCACAGCCCGGCCCAACGCCAGGCGGGGCGCCACAGCAGCGCGAAGAAGTACAGGCACATCCATGCGTATCCCGCGCTTGCGTGGCCGGCGGGGAAGCAGGCGCGGGCGGGCATGCCGGTCGGGCGGCTGCTGAGAAGACCGACGAACGGATCGTGTCCGCCATAGCGCAGCAGATCCCACGGGCAGTCCATCGGTACCAGCGACTTCAGCAGCGAGATCAGCCCGGTGCCGAGTGCCACGGCCACCACCACATACAGCAGCGCCCAGCGCAGCGTGCGATCGCGGCCGCGGCGCCAGTGGTGGAAGCACAGCAGCATCGCCACCAGTGCCGCAGCGGTGCTCAGCCACTTGCCGGCCTTGTGCACCACCGAACGCGTCAGCCATGCATCCTGCAGCGCCCAGCGGCCGCCTTCCAGCCGGAACAGATGGTCGGCCAGCCACTGGTCGCCACCCAGGCCCATCAACACGGTGAACACCGCAACGCCGATGACAGAAGGCAGCCAAAGATGGGTAACGGCAAAACGCGACGCCAGCAGCGAGGGCGCAAAGGAGACTGCCGGGACAAGAGGGCGAGCGGGCATGCAGGGAAGGGGCCGTTACGGGAATCCGCGGCCATGCTCGTCACTGGCATGTCGGAGAAGGGTCGTACACGCGTTTGCGCCGGGTTAATCGGTGCCCGGCGCGAATCATCGTTCAGTCTTCTTCGTCGTTGGCGCCTGCACGCTCGGCATGGCAGGCCGCATCCCAAGCGGTGCCCGGAAGCAACTGCCAACGATTGCGATTGGCAACACCGATCTCGATGACCTGGGCCGGATCGACACAGGGGCTCATGGCCTTGTCCAGTACCAGCAGCCAGCGCTTGTCCGGCGCCTCGGCCAACCATGGACCGGCGTCGTGCCACTGCTCTGCCCACGGCCGCTTGAAGCCGAACTCGCGCACCGGCCGGTCGGCCTGCAGCAGGTTCTGTTCGCGCCAGGCCACCAGCGCCAGCTCCGCATCGGGGCCGATCCGTGTGCCCACCCGGCGCATCACCGCCGACGCCGAGGCGTAGGGGTCCAGCGCCGGTATCAGCACCAGTCCGTACAGCATCCACAGCAGGCCGTGGGTGAGCAGTACCAGCGTGGCCGCGCGTCGTATCCGCAGCCACACCGCCAGCGTCGCCACGGCGATGGCGAAGGTCAGCAGGCCATCGCCGAACACGGGCAGCAGGGTGTCGGGCATCGCCCGCCGGGCCAGCTGCGCCTGCGCCCAGGGGCTGTCGGTCAGCATCATCACGCCAAGCGCGCCGGTGGCCAGCATCAGCAGCAGGCTGTAGCCGAACAGGTAGCGGCGCACGCACAGGCGACGCAGCAGGCCGGGCAACAGCGGCGCCACCGCCAGTGCCATCGCCGGCAGCATCGGCAGCACGTACACCTCGCGCTTGCCGGGGCTGGCAGTGAAGAACAGCAGGACCAGCGCGGCCCAGCCCAGCAGCAGCCACTGGCGCTGGTCGCCGCGACGCAGCCGGCGCCACCACGGCTTGACCATCAGCGGCAGCAGCAGCGCACCCGGCAGCCACAGCGTGGCGATCACCTGCAGGTAGTACCAGACCGGCTGGCGATGGTGCCAGGCGTTGGCATAGCGGGTGCCGGTCTGCTTGAACAACAGCTCGTGTGCGTACGACTGCAGCGATGCACTGGGTTCATGCAGCAGCGCCCAGCCCAGCGGTGCCAGCCACACCGCCGTACCCAGCAGGAAGGCCGGAATCAGCCACAGCAGGCTGGCGGGGTGGGGGCCGTCCACCGGCTGGCCGCGACGGCGCTGGTACAAACGCCAGCCCAGCCAGGGCAGCACCATCAGCAAGGGCAGGAAGCCCACCCCCTTGGTCACCGTGCCGACGCCGGCAGCAAAGCCGGCCAGCCACAGGGCCGGCAGGTTACGGCGCTCGCAGAGGTGGCGCAGCAGGCCCCACAGGGCCAGCGTGGTCATGCCCACCAGCACCATGTCGATCTGCGCGCGCTTGGCCATCAGGCCGAACTGCAGGGTGCAGAACAGTGCGCCAAGCGCGTACAACGAATGCCGTGGCGACCATAGACGGCGTGCCAGGTCGGACACCAGCCACAGGCTGAGCAGCGCGGCCAGCAGCGACGGCAGCAGGAACGACCACTGCCAGCTGCCGACCACCTGGTGGGCGGCGGCCTGCAGCCACATGAACACCGGCGGCTTCTCGGCGTACAGCTCGCTGCCCCGGTGTGGCAGCAGCCACTCGCCGCTCTCCACCATGGCACGTGCGGCCAGCACGAAGCGTGGTTCGTCCGGTGGCTGCGGCTGGCGCATGCCAAGCCCGGCCGCCAGCGCCATCACGATCAACAACCACAGCAGCGGCAGGTGCCAACGGCGGGGCAGGGCAACGGGCACGGCAGGCTCCGGGAGCAAAACGGCCATTCTGATGAGGGGCACGTGGGAAAGCCGTCGGAGCGGCCGGCATGGCGACCGCATTCCGACATCCGCAGCGCTACCATGGCATGAACTTCCGTGGATGTTTCGTGCATGCGCCTGTTGGTGATCGAGGACAACCGCCAGTTGGTGGCCAACCTGTTCGACTATTTCGAGTCGCGCGGGCATGTGCTCGACGTGGCCCCGGATGGCATCACCGGCCTGCACCTGGCCGGCAGCCACCCGTATGACGCGGTGATCCTGGACTGGATGCTGCCGCGCATGGAAGGCCCGGAGGTGCTGCGGCGGTTGCGCTCCGAGCACGCCTCGGAAGTGCCGGTGATCATGCTGACCGCGCGCGACGAACTGCCGGACAAGATCGCCGGCTTCCGCGCCGGCGCAGATGATTACCTGACCAAGCCATTCGCATTGCCGGAACTGGAAGTGCGCCTGGAGGCGCTGCTGCTGCGCGCTCAGGGTCGCAATCCGCGCAAGCGCCTGCAGGTGGGCGACCTGGTGCTGGACCTGGCCAGCCTGGAGGCGCAGCGCGCCGGCCAGGTGCTGCACCTGTACCCGGCCTGCCGCAAGCTGCTGGAAGTACTGATGCGCGCCAGCCCGGGCGCGGTCACCCGGCAGCAGCTGGAATTCGCCCTGTGGGGTGACGAACCACCGGACGGCGACCTGCTGCGCTCGCATGTGTACGAACTGCGCCGCAGCGTGGACGGCCCCTTTGCCGACAAGCTGATCCACACCCTGCCACGGGTGGGCTACCGGCTGGCGTCCACCGCAGGCGCGGACGCACGGAACGATGACGATGGCGCGTAAGCCCGGGCCGCTGTACCGGCGGGTGGTGTGGTGGCTGCTGGGCTACCTGGCGCTGATTTCGCTGGCGGTGTTCAGTGTGGGCAACTACGTGCACGAACACGCCGAGCACGCGGCGTGGCGCGCGCTGCTCAATTCCGAACTGGACAGCATCGTCGAGCACACCGAGCACGAGCCGCACTATCGCTGGCAGGACTCGGACACGCTGAGCCTGTTCCGCTTCAATGAAGCCAACATGCCCGCCAGCCTGCGCACCCTGCATCCGGGGTTGCATGACGGGGTGATGATCGGCGAGCGCGAGACGGCGGTGATGGTGCGCGATACCGGCTCGATGGGGCGGGTTGCGTTGGCCCTGGACATCTCCGATTTCCACGATCTGGAACAATTCGCAACGCGCTGGGTGATGCTGGCCGGCATCATCATGATCTTCGTCACCGTGTTGATGGCCTCCTTCGGCATGGAGCGCATGGTGCGGCCCTTGAGCCTGCTGGCCCAGCACATCGGTGCACTGCGGCCCGGCGTGCAGGGCCAGCGCATTGACGTCGATCCGCGCGGCAGTTCCGAGCTGCACACCATCGCCGATGCGCTGAACGATTACCTTGATCGCAACGAGCAGTTCGTCGAGCGCGAGCGGGTGTTCATCAGTACCGCAAGCCATGAACTGCGCACGCCGATCGCCGTGATGACCGGTGCCGCCGAACTGGCGCTGGAGCAGCCCGGCCTGCCTGAGCGCGCACGACAGCAGATGCAGCGCGTGCTGCGTACCGCGCAGGGCGTTGAGCAGCTGATCGAGCTGTTGCTGGTGCTGGCGCGTGATCCCGCTCGCCTGGCTGCCCGTGCCGAGCGCATAGCGCTGGACCAGCTGCTGCCGGAGATCGTCGACGACCATCGCCACCTGCTGGGCGACAAGGACCTGAGCATCGGCATCCAGGCCGCGCCGGTCGACATCGTCGCGCCGCTGGCGGTGGTGCAGGCAGCGATCGGCAACCTGCTGCGCAATGCCATCGAGAACAGCGGCCGCGGTCATATCGAGCTGCGCCTGACCTCGGCAGCGGTGTTGACCCTGCAGGACCCCGGCCATGGCATGAGCCCGGAGGAGATCGCAGCGATCCACGCGCGGATGGCCCGCGGTGAGCGCGGCGACCGCGGCGGCATCGGCCTGGAACTGATCGCGCGGCTGTGCGAGCACCTGGGCTGGACCCTGCAGCTGCAGCCCTGCCAACCGCGCGGCACCCTGGCCTCGCTCGACTTTGGTACATCGCGGCCAGGCTGACCTGTCCGTCGACCAGGGTCGACGCCTACCAGGCAATGGCCGCGTGCGTTCTGGTAGGTGCCAACCCTGGTTGGCACGCTGGCCGCGTCACCGCCCCGTTGGTCGCGCCACGTGCTGGTCGATCAGGATCACGTTGCCATCGGGATCGGCCAGCTGCAGATAGGCCGGACCTTCGCCATCGGGATCGGCACGCGCTGTGAGCGCGATGCCCTTGGCGTCCAGCTCGGCCTGTACCTCACGCACGTCCTGGAAGGACGCCAGTTCCTGCTTGTGCTGGTCCCAGCCGGGATTGAAGGTGAGCAGGTTGCCCTCGAACATGCCCTGGAACAGGCCGACCACGATGCCATTGTTGCGCAGTACCAGCCAGTTCTGCGCCGCATCACCACCGGTCACCGAGAACCCCAGCGCTTCGTAGAACGCACGTGAGGTGGCCAGGTCCTTCACCGCCAGGCTGACTGAAAAAGCGCCGAGTTGCATGGGGCAGGCTCCAGTAGGGAATGCAGCGATTCTCGGCAGGCCCACGCGCTGCCGCAAGCAGCGCAGCATGACCCTGCGTGAAGACTATGTTAATTTCGACCCGCGCCGCTTATGCGGCGCTTTTCTTTTCCGCTCTTTCGATCGACAGAGGATCCCATGCCGACCGAACCCGCTACTGCCCTGATCAGCAACGACATCGTTGGCCTTGGTCTGATCGCCGCCACCCTTGCCCTGATCTTCTGGGCCGCCAGTGGCCCGACGCCCCTGCTGAAGAAGATCTTCGCCTGGGTGCCTGCACTGCTGCTGTGCTATTTCATCCCCGCCATCTACAACACCGCCGGTGTCATCGATGGCCACAACACCTCGCTGTACAACCCGGTCGCCCGCGATGTGCTGTTGCCGGCGGCGCTGGTCCTGCTGACCCTGTCGATCGACCTGAAGGGCATCGCCAAGCTGGGGCCGAAGCTGCTGCTGGTGTTCTGCGCCGGTACCGCCGGCATCATGCTCGGCGCCATCGTCTCCTTCCAGGTGATGAAGCTGATCCATCCGGAAACCGTGGCTGGCGACACCTGGGCCGGGATGGCCGCGTTGGCCGGCAGCTGGATCGGCGGTGGCGCCAACATGGTCGCCATGCGCGAAGTGTTCGGCACCGATGCCACCACCTTCGGCCAGTTCGCGGTGGTCGACGTGGCCTGCGCCAGCCTGTGGATGGCGATCCTGTTGTTCATGGCCAACCGCGCCCAGCAGATCGATGCCCGCAACGGTGCCGACACCCGCGCCATCGATGAGATGAAGGCGCGCATCAGCGCCTACGAGGCACAGAACGCGCGCATCCCCAGCATGACCGACCTGATGGTGATCGTCGGCGTGGCACTGGGCGGCGTCGGCCTGGCCCATGCCATCGCCGCACCGCTGTCGGGCTGGTTCAAGGCCAATGTCAGCTGGGCCAGCCAGTTCAGCCTCGACAGCCAGTTTGTGTGGGTGATCCTGCTGTCCACCGCGATGGGCCTGACGCTCAGTTTCACCCGTGCACGCCGTCTGGAAGCGGCAGGCGCCTCGCGCCTGGGTACCGTGTTCCTGTACTTCCTGATCGCCTGCATCGGCATGCAGATGAACCTGTTGTCGCTGCTGGATCGTCCATGGCTGTTCCTGCTGGGGGCCATCTGGATGGCCACCCACGTGCTTGTGCTGTGGATCGTGGCCAAGCTGGTGCGTGCGCCGCTGTTCTTCTTCGCGATCGGTTCGCAGGGCAACATCGGCGCCGCCGCCTCGGCACCGGTGGTGGCGGCAGCATTCCATCCGACGCTGGCGCCGGTGGGCGTGCTGCTCGGTACGGTCGGTTATGCCACCGGTACCGGCCTGGCGTATGTGACCGGGCTGATCCTGAAGTGGATGGCCAACGGCTGAGCCCTCTCGCGGCCAGCGACGGAGATCAGGAACGGGTAGAGCCGAGCCCACGCTCGGCTGCTTTTCGCGGGACACTGCCGGAACTGTGCGGCACATACCGGAACGTATGGCGCGTGCGTCGTAGCGTGGGAAGCTCCTGCCGGCGTTGCCGGCGACGTTCGATGGGGCCGTCGATGACGAAGCAATGGAGGTTTCGGGTTTCCGCACTGGTGCTGTTGCTGGCCAGCACGGGGGCCTTCGCGCAGGGACCGGTGAGGGCCGGCGGCGCCGATGTGCAGGTGCTGACCGATGCCGGTGCGCGCGAGGTGGCGGCACTGATCGCCCAGCCAGGGTTCGCCGATGCAGTGCGCAGCTCGCTGCATGCGGCGCCGGAGCAGGGCGTGCCGGTGCAATCGTTGATGGGCCGTTTCGATCCGCAGGCGCAGACGCTGGCCAGTGCATCGCTGGCTGCTGGCGATCGCCAGCTGCGCCAGCGCAAGGGGCTCCCGGCACAGGGGCAGGGGCTGCTGCAGCTGCGTGCGTACGTGCCCGAGGGGCACTCGCTGGCGGCCATCAATGCGCATCCGCTGTGGGTGGCCAGTCTGCCGCGTGGCAATGATCGCGACTGGACCACGATCACCGCCTACGACGCGCAGGGCCGCGCGCATGTACTGGATGCGAAACGGGCCCCGGACTTTCCGGTGCTGATCGTCGACGTCGACACGCGGCGTGCCGTGCAGGAGGGCATGGCCCTGGTCAATGCGGGGCTGAAGGCCCGCGGCCTGCAATCGCCCGAACGCATCCAGCTGTCGGCTGACGGCACGCAGGCGTCGCTGGATATCACCCGCCTGGACCGCATCCGCCTGGCGGACGACCAGGAGCCCTGGGCGCTGGGGGCAGCCGAGGTGTTCGCTGTTGTTTCCGGTCTGCAGGTGGGCGCCACCGCACCGGAGATGGTCACCGTCGACATGCCGTACCTGGACTACGACGGTACCGACTACACCCCGCAGCAACCGCTGATCATCTGGGGCAACTATCGCTTCAACGCCGCCAACGTGCAGCTGTTCGAAGATGACGGCGATACCAATTACCAGGAGCTGCTGGTGGCGCTGAGCAACGGCGTCAAAGCCGCACTGGGCGCCTTCGCTCCTGAGTATGCCGTCATCGCCGACATCGCAGGCGCGATCCTCAAGGCCATGCCCACGTCGTGGTTTGCCAACGACATCGACTATATCGACAGCTACTACCTGTTGCAGCGCGGCCAGGCCTACCAGGACCGGATGGGAGCGGCCAACAACGCCAAGGTCACCCTGACCCCGATCACCCTCACGGAGTAGTCCCGCCGGGCGGCGCCCGCAACCGCCGACATCCACGAACAGAAAGGGGCCTGATCCGTTCTCCAGGGAAAACGGATCAGGCCCCGGATGATTCGCACCGTCACCGGAAATCTGTCAAAGGTGGGGCGGTGTGGGCTTGCAGGACCGTTGGCGCCATGGATGGCGCCATCGAGCCCCCATGGACGGGTTTACGGCGTGTCCTGCAAGCCCACACCGCCCCGTCAAACCCACAGAACCCCAGAGCCGACGCTCCAGCAGTTGCGGTTGCAGTTGATGTTGCCGTTGCCGTTGCCTCTGCGGGCGCCGGGCTGCAAGCCCGGCACCCACCGGGAACCTCAACAGCAGCGACCACCGTTGCGCCCGCCATACCGCGCTTCCTGCCGCTCGCGGAAGAACGTCTTGTAGTCCATCGGCTCGCGGTCCGGATGCTTCTCCCGCACATGCCGCACATAGTTGTCGTAGTCGGGAATGCCGCAGCACAGCCGCGCCGTCTGCACCAGGCGTCGCCAGATCCGGCGATGCGCCTGGTACTGCCCCACCGGAACCAGTTGTGTACTCATTACAGGTCCACCATTTCATGCGGCTTCAGCGCCACGTACGGGGTCTCGCGGTCGCTGCGCTGCGGATTGCGGCGCGCCGCCACGATCGTCTTGATCGAATACACCAGCACCGACGCCACCACCAGCAGGAACAGCGCGGTCAGGCCGGTGTTGACGTAGGCGTTGACCACGATCTGCTGCATCTGTGCGACCGACTTCGCCGGTGCGGTGATGGTGCCGCTGGCCAACGCGTCCTGGAACTTGTGTGCCTGTGCCAGGAAGCCCTGCGCCGGATTGCTGTCGAAGATCTTGATGAAACCAGCATAGGTGGTGCAGATCAGCAGCCACACCGCAGGCACCGCGGTGACCCACGCGTAGCGGTCACGCTTCATCTTGAACAGCACCACCGTGCCCAGCATCAGCGCGATGCCCGCGAGCATCTGGTTGGAGATGCCGAACAACGGCCACAACGTCTGGATGCCGCCGAACGGATCGACCACGCCGGTGTACAGCAGGTAGCCCCACAGCGCCACGCAGCCGGCAGTGCCGATGATGTTTGCAGTCCAAGACTCGGTCTTCTTCAGCGCCGGCACGAAATTGCCGAGCAGGTCCTGCAGCATGAAACGACCGGCACGTGTGCCCGCATCCACCGCGGTGAGGATGAACAGTGCTTCGAACAGGATGGCGAAGTGGTACCAGAACGCCATCATCGCGTCGCTGCTGCTGGGGATCGCCTCATGCAGGATCTGCGCGATGCCCACCGCCAGGGTGGGTGCACCACCGGCACGATGCAGGATGGTCGGCTCACCGATCGCTGCCGCCGTGGCGGTCAGCTGTTCGGGGGTGATGGTGAAGCCCCAGGTGTTGGTGATGTAGTGCGCGGCCGAGGCGGCATCGGCACCGATCACCGCCGCCGGGCTGTTCATCGCGAAGTAGATGCCCGGATCGATGATCGAAGCCGCCACCAGCGCCATCACGGCCACGAACGATTCCATCAGCATGCCGCCGTAGCCGATGTAGCGCATGTGCGCTTCATTGGCCAGCAGCTTGGGCGTAGTGCCCGAGGAGATCAGTGCATGGAAACCCGACACCGCACCGCAGGCGATGGTGATGAACAGGAACGGGAACATGCCGCCCTTCCACACCGGGCCGTCGCCGCTGGCCGCGAACTGGGTCAGCGCCGGCATCTTCAGTTCCGGCATCACCACCAGGATGCCGATGGCCAGCGCGATGATCGTGCCGATCTTCAGGAAGGTCGACAGGTAGTCGCGCGGTGCCAGCAGCAGCCAGACCGGCAGCACCGAGGCGACGAAACCGTAGCCGATCAGCATCCAGGTGATCTGGGTACCGGTGAAGGTGAACGCCGGGCCCCAGGTCGGGTCTGCCGCCACCTTGCCACCGAACCAGATCGCGGCGAGCAGCAGCACCAGGCCCACCACCGAGATCTCACCGATCTTGCCCGGCCGGATGTAGCGCATGTAGACGCCCATCAGGATCGCGATGGGCATCGTCGCGATCACCGTGAACATGCCCCACGGGCTTTCCGCCAGTGCCTTGACCACCACCATCGCCAGCACGGCCAGGATGATGATCATGATCAGGAAGGCACCGAACAACGCGATGGTGCCGGGCACCTGGCCCATTTCCTCGCGCACCAGGTCACCCAGTGAACGGCCGTTGCGGCGGCTGGACAGGAACAGGACCATGAAGTCCTGCACCGCACCGGCCAGCACCACGCCGACCACCAGCCACAGCAGGCCGGGCAGGTAGCCCATCTGCGCGGCCAGCACCGGGCCGACCAGTGGGCCGGCACCGGCAATGGCGGCGAAGTGGTGGCCGAACAGCACGTGCTTGTTGGTCGGTACGTAGTCCAGGCCATCGTTGTTGATCACCGCCGGGGTGGCCCGGGTCGGATCGAGCTGCATCACCTTGTCGGCGATGAACAGGCTGTAGAAGCGGTAGGCAACCAGGTACAGCGATACCGCCGCGACCACGATCCACAACGCGTTGATGTGCTCACCGCGCCGCAGCGCCACCGTGCCCAGGCAGAACGCGCCGAGCAGGGCGAGGGCCGCCCAGCCTATTTTGGAAAAACCTTTCATGAGGTGCTCTCTCCCGGAAAGACAGGCAAAGAGTCCCGCGTGCCCCTGGCAGGGTCAATGTGCACGGGACCATTCGGCGGTAGTACTTTGGTCGTACATGGGTGTGGCAGGTGGCGATGTTCCTTCGCAGCCGACAACGCAGGCGGTGCCGGCGTGCGGACATGACGTGCGGCGAACACCAGGGATGGAACAATCGGTTGCGACGGCATCCATTGGCGTTGCGCGCTGCAGCGTCCATTTTTACCGGCATCCATCCAACAGGAGTCACCATGAGCCTTCCCGAGCCGGTCCGCGTCCTGCGTACCATCCGTGGCATGCCCACCTCCGACGGTGCCGGTGTTCGCCTGACCCGGGTCATCGGCGGCCCCTCGCTGCCCGACCTCGATCCGTTCCTGCTGCTCGACGAATTCGGTACCGATCGCGCCGAGGACTACATCGCCGGTTTCCCCGAGCATCCGCATCGTGGTTTCGAGACCGTCACCTACATGCTCGATGGCCGCATGCGGCATCGCGACAATCACGGCAACGAGGGCCTGCTGACCCCGGGCAGCGTGCAGTGGATGACGGCCGGCCGTGGCCTGGTGCATTCGGAGATGCCCGAGCAGGAAAGCGGGCAGATGCGCGGCTTCCAGCTGTGGGTGAACCTGCCGGCGCGCGACAAGATGACCGCGCCGAAGTACCAGGAATTCGCTCCCGGGAAGATCCCGGTGGTGCAGCCGGCCGAAGGCGTGCAGGTCAAGGTGATCGCCGGCACGGTCGAGGGCACGGCGGGGCCGATCGCGCAGCCGGCGACCGATCCGCTGTATCTGGACATTGCACTGGAGGCCGATCGTGCCTGGACCTACTCCCTGCCCGAAGGCCACAACGTGTTCGTCTACGTATTCGAAGGCGGGTTGACGGTGGGCGAGCAGGATGCGGCGCGCGACGTGGCGCGGCAGGAACTGGCGGTGCTGGGCGGCGGCGAGCAGCTGCATCTGTCGGCAGGCAGCGACGGCGCGCGTTTGATCCTGGTGGCGGGTCGTCCGTTGCGCGAGCCGGTGATGCGGCATGGCCCGTTCGTGATGAACACCCGCGAGGAATTGATGCAGGCCTTCGTCGATTTCCAGGAAGGCAGGTTCTGAGGTCGCGCTGCGGGCCATGCCCACAGCGCATCGGTAGCGCCGGGCCATGCCCACAGCACATTGGTAGCGCCGGGCCATGCCCGGCGGATGTCCAGAAGAGCCGACACGACAGAAAGCCGCCGGGCATGGCCCGGCGCTACCGATGGATCGGGTGGAAGTGCGGGAATGCTGCCAGGCAGTCATCCCCGCAGCGCCTCAGCGGCCGTCGGCCACGGCAGAGGGCGTCAGGTTCATGGCCTGCGCAAGCTGCTGCAGTGTGCCCAGTTCCTGGGAACTGTCGGGATACAGCGCGATCTGCGCGTAGCGGCCCTTGTCCAGCTTGACCACGCTGATGCGGCGCTCGGCATAGCCCGGCGGCTGCTGGCCGCCAAGATCCGGCTGGTACCAGTACATCGATTCACCGGCAAAGCTGCCTTTTTCCTGGCGCAGCGAGCGGGTCAGTGGAATGCCCGGATCGCGCTGGCTGAGCATCAGGCTCAGTACTTCGCGCCCGTCACTGGTGGCCGCGCGGCAGACCAGGAAGCCGGACTGTGCCTGCTGCTGCCATTGCAGGCCGCTGCTGGCGGGCAACGAAGGACAGTCGACCGGGGCCTGCGCGCAGGCAGACGCTGCAACGAACAACAGGCTCGACAGAACAACAGGCGCGAACTTCATGCATCCCCCAAGGTGGCGTGTCGTTGGCACCGCCGGTGACACCGGCGGTCGAGGCATCCCATCCCCGGATGCCGTCCTGCCCGGCGAAAGCACGGGCGGATGACCAGACCTTAACGGAACGTGAGCGATCGCACAAATCGCGGTTACATCCGTAACCATTGCGGCCGAGGGTCGGCCGCAATGGCACGGTCATGGCTCAGCGGTCGTTGCCGATCCACTTGTAGATGATGCCGCCGATCGCACCGCCCAGCAGCGGGGCGACCCAGAACAGCCATAGCTGGCCGGTTGCGCCACTGCCGGCGAAGAAGGCCACCGCCGTGGAGCGGGCCGGGTTCACCGACGTATTGGTCACCGGAATGCTGATCAGGTGGATCAGGGTCAGGGCCAGGCCGATGGCCAGCGGCGCGAAGCCCGCCGGCGCCTTGCCATGGGTCGCGCCCATGATCACGATCAGGAACACCGCCGTGAGCACCACTTCGCACAGGAACGCGGCCGCCACGCTGTAGCCACCGGGTGACAGCGCGCCATAGCCGTTGCTGGCGAACGCGCCGGCCTGGCTGCCATCAATGGCGAAGCCGCTGGCACCGGAGGCGATCTGCAGCAGGATGAAGCCGGCCAGCAGGCCGCCGGCCACCTGCGCGATGATGTAGGGCACCAGATCCCGGGTCGGGAAGCGGCCACCGGCCCACAGGCCCACGCTGACCGCTGGATTGAAGTGCGCACCGGAGATATGGCCGAACGCGTAGGCGCCGGTCACCACGGTCAGGCCGAAGGCCAGGGCCACGCCGAGGAAACCGATACCCAGCGGATTGCCGTCGCCACCGAACTTGGCGGCCAGCACCGCACTGCCACAGCCACCCAGAACCAGCCAGAACGTGCCGAGGAACTCGGCGGACAAGCGTTTACCCATGCTCATGTGTTGCACTCCTTTGACGGTCTAAAGTGTGATTTATGTCACATTTCAGTGATCAGCGGGTGACTGTAGCGTCAACGCCGGGTGCAGGGATACACCTTCGGATGTGTGCAACACGCGATGCTCAGTACTGGGGCAGGGGAATGAATTCCTTGTCGTCGCCGGGAATGGTGCCGAAACGTCCGGCTTCCCAGTCGTGCTTGGCCTGCTCGATACGTTCCTTCGAACTGGACACGAAGTTCCACCACAGATGGCGCGGGCCATCCAGCGGTTCGCCGCCGAACAGCATCGCCTTCACCGGCGTCTTCGCACGCAGGCGGCCGTGCGCACCGGCTTCGGGAATCACCAGGTGCTGGGCGGGAATGTCCACACCATCCAGCTGCGCTTGGCCCTCGAGGATGTACAGCGCACGTTCGCGGTGGCCATCATCGATGTCGATCTCCGCATCCGGGTCCAGGTCGATCGCCACGTTGAGCGTGTCGGCGAACACCTTGACCGGCGACTCCTCGCCATAGGCGCGTCCGGCAATGACGCGCAGCCAGGCGCCGTTGCGGCGCTGCTCGGGCAGGGTGGCGGCGGCATGGTGGTAGAAGGCCGGTTCGATTTCCTCATGCGACTTCGGCAACGCAACCCAGGTCTGCATGCCGTGGATCGGGTTGTCATGGTCGCGGTCCGGTTGCGGCGTGCGCTCGGAATGGGCGATGCCGCGGCCGGCGGTCATCCAGTTGACGTCACCGGGACGGATCACCTGGTCCGAGCCCAGCGTATCGCGGTGGCCGATGGCACCGGACCAGAGGTAGGTGACGGTGGCCAGGCCGATATGCGGGTGCGGGCGCACGTCGATGGCGGTACCGGGGTGCATGAGTGCCGGGCCCATCTGGTCGACGAACACGAACGAACCGATGCTGCGGGCCTGCAGGGTGGGCACGGCGCGGCGCACTTCCAGGCCGCCGATGTCGTGCACGCGCGGGGCGATGATGGTGGTCATGCGGGCGTTCTCGCTGGCAGGGATCAAGGCGGTCAGCATCGCATGTGGTGGTTGCGGTGACATTCCCCGTCCGGGTAACAGGTTGTTCCAGCCAACGGCGCAGCCCCTCGTGGCTGTGGGTTGGTCGCTGAAGGCAAAAGCAGAAGCCGCGCTTGGCCGGGCGGGTGGGTGGCGCAGGACACGCCGTAAACCCATCCCTGAAGTGACCCCCTAAAGTTGGACAGTTGGGGGATCAGGCAGCCAGCGCGACCTGTTCCCGGTACTTTAACGGGCTCAGGCCCTTTAGCTTCAGTCGGATACGGTCTTCGTTGTAGTACCGGATGTACTCCGTCAGTCCCGCTTCCAGACTTTCGATGCTGTCAAAGCTGTTCAGGTAGAAGAATTCCGACTTCAGTGTCCCGAAGAAGCTCTCCATGGCCGCGTTGTCCAGGCA
>NZ_JAVDSR010000023.1:0-39853 GCF_031455455.1 Stenotrophomonas sp. 1337
GTTGCGGGGGACGCCGTAAACCCGTCCTTGGGGGCTTGGCCGCGGCATCCATGCCGCGGACACCCCCGCAACCGGACCCACCCCGCCTTCGACAGGTTCCGCGATCGGTTGGAATGGCGTTGCCTGCTCTTGGTGGGTGTCGACCTTGGTCGACACGCAGATCTACGTCATGCGTTGATGAATGCTTGTCGATTGAAAATCGCTCAACCGATCTCGTACAGCTCCAGCGGCAGGTCGTCGGGGTCGGCGAAGAAGGTGAAGCGGCGGCCGGTGTATTCGTCCACGCGGATCGGTTCGCATTCGACGCCGTGGCGGGCCAGGCGTTCGATGAAGGGTTCCAGCGCGGCTACCCGGAACGCGAGATGGCGCAGGCCCTGGGCTTCGGGGCGGCTGGGCCGTGCGGGGGGCGAGGGGAAGGAGAACAGTTCCAGCTGGCCGCCATCGGGCAGGGCCAGGTCCAGTTTCCACGAGTCGCGTGCTGCGCGGTGGTTCTCGGCCAGTATGCGCAGGCCCAGCACGCGCACGTAGAAGTCTTTCGAGCGGGCGTAGTCGCTGCAGATCAGTGCGGCATGGTGGATGCCCAGCAGGCCGGTGGTCGTGGTGGTCATTGCAGGGTGTCCAGCCAGCGCTGGGCGATCTTCAGCGCCAGCGGATAGGGTTCGGGGGCGTTGCGGTTGCTCAGCACGATGACTGTCAGGTGCTTGTCCGGGTAGCGCAGGATCACGTTGCGGAAGCCGATGCTCTCGCCGCTGTGCCAGTGCATGCGGCCGTTCAGGCGCCAGCCGAAGCCGTAGTGCGGTACGTCCGCTTCGGTGGTGGCGGTGGCCGGGCTGAACATGGCCTTGCGTGATGCGGCCGACAGCAGGCGGTCGTCGTACAGGGCCGCGTCCCAGTGGGCGAGGTCGTCCAGCGAGGAGTAGATGCCACCATCGCCGAGCACGGCGCTGGTGGTGCTCTGGTCGGTGCGTTGCCAACGTCCGTCAACTTCGCTGTAGCCATAGGTCCGCTGCGCGACCTGGTCGACCCCGTCCTGGTGGGCGACGGTATGCGCCATGCCCAGCGGCTGGAAAATGCGCTGCTGCAGGAAGCTGGCAAAGTCGCTGCCGGCGGCGCGGCCGACGATCAGCGCCAGCAGTGCGTAGCCGCTGTTGCTGTAGCGGTACCGGCTGCCGGGTGCGAAGGCGAGTCGATCTTCGCGGGCCAACAGCGCCAGCACATCGGTGTCGTGCACCTGCCGGGTGTCGGCAGGGTCCATCAGGTCTTCGTAGTCCAGCAGGCCGCTGGTGTGCGACAGCAATTGGCGCAGGGTGATGCCGGCAGCAGCGGGCGGCAGTTCCGGCAGCCAGCGCCGCGCGGGCTGGTCCAGCGCCAGGCGACCGTCCTCGACCAGCAACAGCACCGCCGCAGCGGTGAACTGCTTGCTGACCGAGGCCAGGCGGAAGTTGCTGGCCGGCGTGACTGCGCTGCCATCTTCAACCACGGCCAGGCCGTAGCCGCGACGGAACACCGGCTGCCCGTCGTGCAGCACCAGCACCGCTGCGCCCGGCACCTGGCCGTCGTAGGCTTGCATCAGTCCATCGATGCCTGCATCCGGAGGTGCCAGCGGTGCCGCTGCCAACGCTATCGACGGCAGCAGAGCGAGAACCGTGGCACACAGCAGGGCGGCAGGGCGCATGGCAGCTCCGTGGCGGTCAGGGCGCAGGCGCAGGCGTTGCAGCGGCCGGCTGCGCCAGCCAGCGTTCGATCTTGTGGTCCAGTACATCCAGCGGCATCGAACCGTCCTTCAGCACTTCGGCATGGAAGCGGCGCAGGTCGAACGCAGCGCCCTGGCGCGCCTTGGCCTTGTCGCGCAGGGCGATGATCGTGGTCAGGCCGGCGACGTTGGACAGCGCCTGGCCAGGCTGGGCCATGATCCGTTCCACTTCCGCGTTGGCATCGTCAGCGCTCATGTCCACGGTTTTCTGCAGATAGGTCACGGCCTGCTGCTTGCTCCAGCCCTGCGCATGCACGCCGGTATCGGCGACCACGCGCGCGGCGCGCAGCAGTCGCGAATACAGATAGCCGATGCGGTCGTACGGATCGGTGTACGCGCCGAGCTCGTCGCCCAGGGTTTCCGCGTACAGGCCCCAGCCTTCGACGAAGGCGAGGTCACCGCCGAGGCGGCGGAAGCGCGGCAGCTTGGTCAGTTCCTGCTGCAGCCCCAGCTGCACATGGTGGCCGGGAATGGCTTCGTGCAGGTACTGCACCGGCACGTTCCAGCGCTTGCGGCTGGGCAGGTCGCGGGTGTTGACGAACAGCACGCCGGGTTGTCCCGGCGGCGACGGCTGGTAGGAGGCTGCGGCGGCGGTCATGGCACGCTCCGGTTCCACTGCACGGATCTGCAGCGGCGCCTTCGGCAGGGTGTCCAGTACCTGCGGCAGGCGTGCATCGACCTGCTGCTGCACCTGCCGGTAACGGTTGAGCAGCGCGTTGGCATCGCTGTACTGGAACTGGCGGTCGTTGCGCATGCTGCGCAGCAGCTTGGCCTGCGAACTGCGCAGCTTGCCGTCGCGCATCACCGTGGTGATCTGCGCCTGCAGCTCCTGCACACGCTGCTCGCCCAGCGCATGCAGCTGCGCGGCGGTCTGCTGGCTGGCGGTGGTCTGCACGATCAGGTTGGCGTACCAGGCCTGGCCGTCGGGAAGTGCGCCAAGGCCGCTGCTGCTGCGCGTGGCAGGCAGGTATTCGGTGGCGATGAAGCCACGCAGGGCGCGGTAGGCCGGCATGATGCGCAGTTCGATCATGCGCTTGTACTCGGCGCTGATGCGCGCCTTGTCCTCGGCGGAGATGGACTCGGGCATGGTCCGGATCGGCGACCAGAAGATGCTCTCTTCGGCGGTCGGCTTGATCACCGCGTCCAGCTGCGGCAGCACCTTTTCCATCAGGTCGCGCGGCTGCACCACGCCGGCCTTCATGCCCTGGCGCATGTTGTCGATGGCCTGCTCGAACAGGTCGGGGATGCCCAGCGAGCGTCGCGACCAGGTGTCGTAGTCCTTGGCCGTATTGAACGGCTGTGCGCCAGCACCGGCGCCGAGGATGGCCATGATGCTGCCGACGTTGTAGTACTGGCTGATCGGCATCATCCAGCTCGGATAACGTTCGGCGGCCAGCGAAGCGCGGGCATCACGCACGAAGATCTCGTAGCTGAGCAGGTCCTGCCCCTGCAGGCCGTCGCTGCCGATCTTCTCGACCTTGCCCAGCCATTCGGTGGTGAAGTCGTGCGATTGCTGGCGCCACGCGGCAGAAAGGATGTTGGGCAGCTGGTCGTTGTAGCGCGGCTCGCCCTGGAAGGTGGCCTGCAGCGGGTTCAATCGCATGGAGGCATCCCAGTATTCGTCGTACAGCCGCTCCAGCTGCACCTGCTTGGGCACCGCACGGGCAGGGGCGACCGGGCGCGGCGCGGCGCGGCGCGCCGAACTGCCGCGGGCGGGCGTGGTGGCACGTGTGCCGGCGCGGGCCTTCGGCTTGGCCGCCTGGCGGGTCTGCGCGGCGGCGGGGCGGCTGCCCTTCTTCTTCGCTGCTTCGGCCGGCGGAACGGCGCTGAACAGGAACAACGCGGCGATGGCGGCGGCCAGGACGCGGGGGGAATACGGCATCAAGAAGCTTCCGTGGAACACAGACCGTGGAGCTTGCACGATCCGCGCGCGTACGGCCAGCGTGGGGGCGCAGTCAGCTTGCGCGTCGCTGGGGCTTCAGTCAGCCGCGGCCGCAGCGCGCAGGTCGGCGGCGCGGTGTTCGCCCAGATAGCGGGTGATTGCTCGCCGCATCAGGTACAGCAACGGAATCAGGGCGATCGCAAAGCCCATCTTGTAGACGTAGTTGACGCTGCTCACTGCCAGGAACAGCGATGTCGGCCAGTGCTGCGGGCCGAGCACGAAGGCGATCCAGATCACCACGAAGCTGTCCACCAGCTGCGAGACCGCAGTGGAACCCGTGGCACGCAGCCATACATGGCGCTCGCCGGTTGCCTGGCGGATGCGGTGGAACACCGCCACGTCGATCAACTGGCCGAACAGGAACGCCACCAGCGAACCGGCGATGGTCCACATGCCCTGTCCGAACACCGCCGCGAACGCGGCCTGGTAATCGGGCACGCCGTGGGCATCCATCGAGGTTACCCACCAGCTGGCCGGTGCCAGCGAGATCGCCGCGAAGGCGAACAGGAAACCGTAGGCGATCAGCACCACCGCCAGCCACGAGATGAAACGCACCCCGCGCTTGCCGAAGAATTCGTTGATGGTGTCGGTCATGATGAACACCACCGGCCACAGCAGCGTGCCGGCGGTGAAGCTCAACGAGCCGGTCTGGCCGAACAGGTTCCAGTTCAGCGGGTCGATGCCGAGGGTGTCTTCCAGGGCGAAGATCTTCACCCCGATCAGTTCGGCCAGCACCGCGTTGCCGCAGAAGAACGCAGCCAGCACGATGAACAGCAGGACCGCGCGGTCCTGCAGCGGGCGCGCGTGCGACGCCTCGCTCATTCGGAACGATCGCCGGCGCGGGTGAACGGAACGCTGGCTGGTGCCACTGCACCGCCGGAAATGATGAAGCTCATCGCCTGGTCCACCGTCCAGTCGGTCGGGGTGAGCAGTTCGACAGGCACGATCTCCAGATAGCCGGAGGTCGGGTTCGGCGTGGTCGGCACATAGACGGCCGCCAGTTCGCGGTCGGTGCCCTGTTCCTTGATGACCCGGGTGACCAGGCCCACCGACTTCATGTCGCGGTGCGGGAAGTCGATCAACACCACGCGCTGGGTACTGCCCGGTTCGGTCTGCAGCATGTCCAGCAGCTTCTTGGCGCTGTCATAGATGATGCTGGCCAGCGGAATGCGCTTGATGACCGCGCCGACCCAGCGCAGCAGGCGCTGGCCGACCACGCGGCGGCTGGCCACGCCAACCGCCAGGATCACCAGCAGGGTGGCCAGCAGGGCAATGGTGTTCTGGATCCATTCGGCGCGGACCCAGCCGAGGTAATGCGGGAAGCTGGTCGCGATCTGTTCGGACAGCGGCACCACCAGCGGGCTGGAGATGCCCGACAGCAGCACGAACACGAATTTGACCACCACCCAGGTCAGCCAGATCGGCAACAGGGTCAGCAGGCCGGTCAGGAACAGGCGCTGCAGGGAGGGACGGGGAACCAGGGCGGGGGCATCGAGCGACATGCGCGCATTGTAGCGGTCGCGGCCGCTCGTTTACGCTGCCCGTTGGCGGCGCTGGCCATGCAGGGAAGGGATGCTGTGTTGAGGATGCTGCGGTGGTTGGGTTGGGCAATGCTGGGTCTGCTGGTGATCGCCATCGCGGCATGGCTGCTGTCGAGGTTCTGGCCGTTGTCGGCCGCCCAGCGGGAGGATGTCCGCCTGCTTGAAGCCGCGCATCGCAGCGAGGGCAGGAACGGCTTCGCCCTGCTGTGGACGCTGCCCTTCGATGGGCTGGACCTGGCCCAGCGTGAGGCGGCATTGGCCGAAGATCTGCAGCGCTGGCAGACGGCGCCCACGCACACGTCGCAAGCGTCGGTGCTGGCCGCCAGGCACGCACCATTGAATCCGGGCCGCTCAGGTCGTTGTGCAGTCGGGCCGGTCGGCTGCCTGGCACAGGTACGCGCTGATCCGCAGCGCTTCGCTGACGCCCACACTGGGCATGCCGGCCTGCATGAGCGACTGGCCCGGATGGCGGACTACGATCGCTTCGATTCCCCGTTCAGGCCCAGCGGAAGCGAGCTGCTGCCTCTGCCGGCCTACGCGCCGCTGCTGGATGGGGCTAGTGCACAGGCATTGGCCTATCTGCAGGGCGATGTTGCCGGTGCCATCGAGGGCAGCTGCAGCGCGGTGCGGTTTGGTCGGCGGATGATGCGGACCGGCAGCACGCTGGTGGACAGCATGATGGGCGCCGCCGTGGTGCGGACCCATGCCGCACTGCTTGGCGAGATGCTGGTCGAGCAATCGCCGGATTACGCGCTGCCCGTCCCCTGCGAGGCGGCGCTGCAGCCACTGGACGCGAACGAACAGAGCCTGTGCCAGGCAATGCAGGGCGAGTTCGCGATGAACAAGGCGGCGGTGGAAGCGTCCACGCAGACAGCAGGCAGCCGTCTGCTGCTGGATCGCGACCACACCCTGGCCCGGATCGCCGGCAATTTCGGCTGGGCATGCCGGCCTGCTGCAGCCACGGCGCTGGCGGCCGACGTCCCGCTCCCTGTGTCGCCACCACTCGGATGGGATGTGCGCTGCATGGCCAACCCGTTGGGATGCACATTGAGTGCCATCGCCGGGCCGTCCTATGCGCCGTACGCGGCGCGCAGCCAGGACACGGCGGCGATGATCCGCCTGCTCGGCGCGCAGCGCTGGCTGCGGCTACAGCCCGGGCCCGCCGACGAGGCGCTGGCGCGGTTGCCGGCGCAATGGCGTTCGCACGCCCGCACGCCCGAGGTGTCTGCCGATGGCCGCTACCTGCAGCTGCTGCGGCGCGGACCTGCGCGCGAAGGCGAAGGCCCGCATCTGTCGATGCCGTTGCGGGCGGATTGACCCGCGCTCAGCCGCCGTCGCCGAGCGGATTGAACGCCCAGCCATCACCGACGCTGTCCAGCGTCCAGTGCTTGCGGTCACGCAGGGTCTGCCAGCGCACCTGTTCCTTGTCGTCCTGCATGCTGCCTTCGGTCAGCTTCACCTTGCCGGTGGAGTAGTTCACGCTGAGGCCCTCGGTCTGCCCGGAATTGCGCATCATCGTGTCGCGGTCGTAGCCGATCAGCGCGAAGTTGCCTTCCTGCCAGCGGAACGTGAACGTGGTGGTGCCCATCGACCAGCTGCCCGCGCTGGAGAACGAGTACAACCCAACCCGCAGTGCGCCGCGCTGGATCGACACGCCGGTGCCTTCGGCCAGCGCATCGCTGAGCACGGGCGAGTCCGGCCGTGGAATGAGCGTGTGGTTCTGCGCGGCCAGCACGTAACCGGACGGTCGCGCGAAGGCGATGGCGAGGATGCGCGGGTTGCTGTCATACGGCGAAGGGCCAAACCCATCGTGTTCGATGATGTTGCGCGGGTCCTGCTGGCGCAGCACCAGCGCGAGGTCTGCGCGCCCGTCCTGGTCGAGGTCGCCTTCGATCCTGTATTCCAGCGTCCAGCCGGCAGGTACGAAACCCTCGGCCGTGGCGGCGTGCGCGGGCACGGCGGGATAGCGCACCGGCGGCACGTCCAGTGCAGTGGCGGCGAAGGGCAGGGCGGTCAGTGCCGCAGCAAGGAAGAAAAGGCGCATTGCAGCCTCCATGGCAGGGCTGCAGAGGATAGCCGGGCGTCAGCCGGCCCGCTTTACCGTGCGTGTGGCTTCAGGCGCACATAGACCTGCTTGCGTACCTGCGCGACCACCTCGCCGGCTTCGTCGACCACGTCGTTGCTGAACCAGCGCAGCACTTTTTCGCCACCAGCCGCCGCCGTGCGCAGTTCATCCAGCAGTGCATCGTCGATGCGGAAAGACGTGCGCACCGTTCCACGACCGGGCTTGAGGAAATCGATCGCACCGGCGCGATCCCAGACGTAATAGTCGCGGCCCAGGGTGTGCATCAGGCCCAGCATCCAGAACGGATCGGTCATCGCAAACAGGCTGCCACCGAAGTGGGTGCCGACGTAGTTGCGGTTCCAGGGGCGCAGGCGCAGTTCCACGTCGATCTGCCGGTAGTCCGGGGTGATCCGGGCGACATGGATGCCGGTGAACAGGAATGGTGGCCACAGGTTGATGCCGAAGCGGAACGTGCTGGCTTTCATGCGGGAACCGGGCAGGGGACGGGGCGCCCAGTCTAACCATTCGCATGCGTATGTTGTAGCCCGCAGCGCCCCGACAGGCCTGCCGGGCGTTACGGTCCGGGCGTGCCGCCGTCGATCACGTAGCCGTCGCGGCCATTGTCCTTGGCCCGGTACAGCGCGTTGTCGGCGCCTTCGACGAAATGATGCGGTTGCAGGTCGCCGTCAGGCACACGGGTGTAGACGCCGATGGTCAGGGTGACGCCTGTGTCGCTGCCATCGCCGGGCGGCGGCAGGGCGCGGATGCAGGAGATCAGGTCTTCGATCACCTGCCGCGCGCCTTCAACCGGGGTGTCGGGCAACACCAGTGCGAACTCGTCGCCGCCGTAGCGGGCAGCCATGTCACGGGGGCGCCGGGCATGCGCCTGGATCAGGCGGGCCACTTCGCACAGCACGCGATCGCCGACCTGGTGGCCATGACGATCGTTGTGGTGCTTGAAGTGGTCGACGTCGATCAGGGCCAGGGTCAGTGGCTTGCCACTGCGGCGTGCCGCATCGCATTCCTGTTGCAGCGACTGTTCGAAGCGCAGGCGGTTGCCCAGTCCGGTCAGCGCATCACGGTTGGCCTGGCGGTGCCAGGAGGCGATGCGCCAGGTCGCCCACGCCGTCAGCACGAGCACGACGCCGAGCAGAGCGCTGGCCGGCGCCCACCAGAGGCTGCCGGTGCGCAGCAGCAGCCAGCTCAGCAGCGGCGCGGCCGGCAGCGAGCACAGCGCAACTACCCAGGGCAAGCGCAGCCCGAGCAGCAGCACGCACATGGCCACCAGCAGGCCGGCCAGGGCGTCCTGCCAGGCGCGGGGCAACACGTTGATCTGCTTGTCCTGAAGCAGCATCGAGGCGATGTTGGCCTGGTACTCGCTGCCGCTCATCCAGTATTCGCGGGTGGTGGGTGTCAACAGGCGGAGGGCGATGCCGCTGGCCGTCATGCCCACCACGATGCGCCTGCCACGCAGCATCGAGGCATCCACGCGCCCTTCCAGCACATCGGCGTAGGACACCTGCGGCAAGCGTTCCGGTGGCCC
This sequence comes from Stenotrophomonas sp. 1337, assembly GCF_031455455.1. Taxonomy (NCBI): domain Bacteria; kingdom Pseudomonadati; phylum Pseudomonadota; class Gammaproteobacteria; order Lysobacterales; family Lysobacteraceae; genus Stenotrophomonas; species Stenotrophomonas sp. 1337. Next base: position 8,845 of record NZ_JAVDSR010000023.1, read on the forward strand.
GGCATAACGCACGCGCACGTAATCATTGCGGCGCCATTGATAGGGCGAGTCCAGCGCCGGGTCGGGATCGGGCAGGCCCTGTGCGCGTTGCGGCGGCAGGCCGGTCAACGCCAGGCCGAGTGCCGGCCAGTGCGCCTGGCCGATGCCGGCGTGCAGGTAGGCCCCGCGGGCGACACCATCGCCGTCGACTTCAACGTCGCTGTGGCCGATGGCGGCAGCGCTGGCGGCAATCAGCGGGATCGGCAGCATCTCCTCGGCCATGCGGTCGCCGGCGGCCGGCGCGGCCAGCACCGGCAGTACCACACGGCCGTTGCGACGGATCGCCGCTGCCAGCTCGGCATCCTGGCGCGCATCGCGACGGTCGGGCTCGGACAGCATGAGGTCCAGCGCGACGCGCTCGGCACCGGCGTCGGTCAAGCGGTCCAGCAGGCGGGCATGCATCGAGCGCGGCCACGGCCACTGGCCCAACCGCTGCAGGCTGCCTTCGTCGATGGCCACGATCAGCACGCTGGGGTCGGGGCGGTAATCCCAGCTGCCGACCATCAGGTCGTACGCGCTTTCGTCCTGCCGCCACAGCCACTGGCCATGGCTGACCACCGCCGTCGCTACACCCGCCAGCAGGGCCAGCAGGATCCGTCGCGACCACGGCAGCGGCGAGCGCCTCACAGCAACAGCCACAGCAGCAGGGCACCACCGCTGGCGCCGTAGCACAGGCGACACGGCAGCTTGACCTGCTGGGCGGGCGAGAACGGGCCAGCATGGCCGTCGTCATCGATGTACTGCACGCGGATGTGCAGCGTGCCGCGCCACGGGCGCTTGAAACTGACCTGCGGTTGGTCGACGGTGGTATCGAGCAGCGGCGCGCTGAAGTCGCCGCGGCGATCGACCTGCACGCGGTAGCGCTGCCCTTCGCTTCCCGCCTGCCAGCGCAGGGTCAGCTCGCCATCGACGGCTTCGGGCGGCTGCAGTGCCGGGTCCACCGGTTCATCGGTCAGTTGCAGCGTCACTGCCTGGCCGTAGCGACCCTGGTGGCCCTGGTCATCACGCGAAGCGACCCGCCAGTAGTACTGGCCGGGAGGCAGCGGCTGGCCCAGGCGCAGGTCGGTGCCGCCGGTGCTCTGCTCGCGCAGCGGCTGCAGGAACTGCGGCTCGTCGGCCACCTGCAGCACGCTGCTGCTGGCACCGGGCGCCTGGCTCCAGTGGAAGCGGGGACGGTCGCTGTTGACCGCCTGTCCCTGCAGCGGGGAAATGGTCAGCGGCGGTGGCGGCTGGTCGTCGAGGACGAAATCCTCGCTGGCATCCAGGCCTTCCACACCCTGTGCATCCACCGCCCGCAGCAGCAGGCGCAGCGTTCCTGGCGGCAGCTCGCCGATCAGCAGCCGGGTGTCGGCGGTGTCGGCGGCAAACAACAGGATTTCCGGGGTGGCGGCCTGCACCACTTCGACCCGGTAGTGATCGGCGCCGGTCACCGGCTCCCACGCGAGCTGGGCCGGCAGGGCTCCCAGGCGGGTCGCATCGGCACGCAGGCGCGGTGCCGGCAGCAAACCGGAAACCGCTTCGGGCGCCGTTCCGCTGCCGGCGCTGCGGCTGGCCTGGCCGGGGTGCACCAGACGCTGGCCATGCGGGTTGCCGACCTGCACTTTGCCTTCCAGTACTTCGGTGGCACCGGCATGGGCATCATCGCCGGCGCTGACCCGGAACACGGTGCCGCGCACGCTGCTGGTGGCCGTAGGGGCATCGATGATGTAGCGCGAGGCGGGCCCGCGCGCAGGGGTGACCCGGTTGCTGGCGCGCCCCTGCTGCAGGCGCAGGCGGGTATCGACCATGCCGGTGCGGCCATAGCGGCTGAGCTGGTCCAGGCGCAGGCGTGAGTATTCGCGCAGCTGCAGGCGCGACGCATCGGCGAACTCAAGGGTGATGCTGGAATCGGCCTTGGTCTGGATCGCGTCACCGATGTGCAGCTGTTCGCCTGCGCGCACGGCGCGGCTGCTGCTGCCATCGGCCGCGCTCAGTTCAACCTGCCCACGCACGGCCAGTACCCGCGCCGGGGCGGGCTCAACGCGCAGCCAGCCGATCGGGAAGCGCAGCAGTTCACCCGGCGGCAGCCGGTACGGGTTGTCGATGCGGTTGTGCTGCTGCAGCTGCTGCCAGCCGATGCTGGGCTTGAGGTAGGCCGCGCCGAGATCCCACAGGGTATCGCCGGGGCGGACCCGGTAGTTCCAGTCCTGCGCGCCGGCGAGCGCCGGCCACAGGCAGAGGGCACACAGCAGTGTGCGCAGGAAATACTTGATGAAAGACGACGAGCGGCCAACGGTCACGGATAGCTGTCCCGGCAAAGCGGGGGCGCAGCAGCAAGACCCCATGGCCCCGACCTCATCCCCCCGAACGGATCGTGGCGGCCCTGGGGGCCACCATCGCGGGCATTATTGCCCGCGTTCAGTGCAGGGATTCTGAACGATGCCGGTGCCGTTCAGAACAGCAGGGAGGCCATCCGGCGCCGCGAACGGCCGACCAGGTCTTCATCGGCGATGACGTTGAACGCATCGATCAGGGCCTTGCGCGGCAGTCCTTCCTGGAAACTGCGGTCGATCCGCAGCATCTCGAGGAACTGTTCCAGCGCAGCTTCGTCCTCGCCGGCCAGCAGCAGCTGCACACCCCGCAGGTGGCGTGCCTGCAGATCCTTGCCGTCGGCAGCGATGCGCGCATCCAGCTCCTCGGCGGGCGGGGCATCCTTCAGCGCGGCGGCGAAGGAGAGCCGGGCGCGGCCACGCACGGCGCGGTCGTCGGTGGCCAGGTTGGCGGGCAGGGCATCGATCAGGGTGCCGGCCTCGTCCACGCCGCCGACCTGCAGCAGGGCCAGGGCCAGGTCGAGCTTCAGCTCATCCTTGTCCGGCTCGGCGGCGATCTGCGCGCGCAGCACGTCCACCTGTGCCTGCGGGTCCAGCGGCGCTTCGTCCTCGGCGATGGTGTCGCCGACGTCAGCCGGCACAACGCCATGCTGGGCCAGGAATTCACGCAGCTGGCCTTCCGGCAGGGCGCCGGGGAAGCCGTCCACCAGCTGTCCACCCTTGACCAGGAACACGGTGGGCACCGAACGGATCTGGAAGGCCGCCGCGATCTGCTGTTCCTTGTCCACGTCGACCTTGGCCAGCTCGAACGCGCCGTTGTATTCGCCGGCCAGCTTCTCCAGCATCGGGCCGAGGGTCTTGCACGGCTCGCACCAGGTCGCCCAGAAATCCACCAGGACCGGCGTCTGCAGCGACTTCTGCAGCACTTCCGCCTCGAAGGTGGCAGTGGTGGCATCGAATACGTAGGTCGTCTCGGTCATGGGGCATCGTTCGGCATCTGGAGACCGATTCTATGGTGACGAACCTTGCCGGTCTCAACCCTGCGGTCACGCCCCCCATGAAATCGCGGACGGCTTGGCGCAGGTGCCGGCTGCCGTGACAATGGCCTGATGTTCTCCTGAAGAGTGGCTGCAATGTCCGTGGTTCGGCTGGATCGTTGGGTAGGCATGCTCGCCGCAGCCCTGTTCGTGCTGTCGGTGGCCGGCTTCGGTGCGGCCCTGCCGGACTATTCGCAGGCGATGCATCCGGTGACCTGGCTGGGCGCGCACGGCATCCCCCATGCGCTGGGCTTCAACCTGCTGGGCCTGGTGCTGCCGGGTGCACTGGCGGTGGTCGTGGCCGAGCGCCTGCGCCGGCAGCTGCCGGTGGACGCCGCCTGGACGGCACGCGTGGGCAGCCAGATGCTGCTGCTGGCCGGTCTCGCCTTCATCGCGATGGGCCTGCTGCCGCTGGATTTCGAAGACCAGATGGGCATGCAGGGCCCTGCCAGCAAGCTGCACGCCAGCGTGTGGATGGTCTGGGCACTGGCCTTTGTCGCCGGCAGCGTGATGCTGGGCGCGGCGCGGCTGCGGCATTCCGGCGGGCGCAGGCTGGGCCTGCTGACGCTGGCCTGCGGAATCGGTGCCGGTCTGCTGGCGTTCGGCCTGCCGGGGGTGCTGCCGGCGGCGCTGGCGCAGCGGTTGGCCTTTGCCTGCTGGGCGCTCTGGCTGGCCCTGGCCCTGCCTCTGTCGCGCGGGCGCTGAGACGCTTCCCGCAGCCACGCCGCGCGCCGGTCCGGCAGGCAGGATTGGAGCCATTTGCCGCACTGCGGTACGCTGTACCGCTTTGCCGCCGCAACCGCGTGTTACATGACCAGCGTCGAACCCAACGTTTACGATCCGCAGCAGGTTGAATCCGCCGCCCAGCAGTACTGGGATGCTACCCGTGCCTTCGAGGTCGATGAAGCCTCGGACAAGCCGAAGTACTACTGCCTGTCGATGCTTCCGTATCCGTCCGGTGCGCTGCACATGGGCCACGTGCGCAACTACACGATCGGCGACGTGATCAGCCGCTACAAGCGCATGACCGGCCACAACGTCCTGCAGCCGATGGGCTGGGACGCGTTCGGCCTGCCGGCGGAAAACGCCGCGATCAAGAACAAGACCGCGCCGGCCGCCTGGACCTACAAGAACATCGACCACATGCGCAGCCAGCTGAAGTCGCTGGGCTATGCCATCGACTGGTCGCGCGAGTTCGCCACCTGCCGCCCGGACTATTACGTCCACGAGCAGCGCATGTTCACCCGCCTGATGCGCAAGGGCCTGGCCTACCGCCGCAACGCGGTGGTGAACTGGGACCCGGTCGACCAGACCGTGCTGGCCAACGAACAGGTCATCGACGGCCGTGGCTGGCGCTCCGGCGCGTTGGTGGAAAAGCGTGAGATCCCGCAGTGGTTCCTGCGCATCACCGACTACGCCCAGGAACTGCTGGACGGCCTGGATGAACTGGACGGCTGGCCGGACTCGGTCAAGACCATGCAGCGCAACTGGATCGGTCGTTCCGAAGGCCTGGAAATCCAGTTCGATGTGCGCGACGTCGATGGCGCCGCACTGGATCCGCTGCGCGTGTTCACCACCCGCCCGGATACCGTGATGGGCGTGACCTTCGTGTCGATCGCCGGCGAACACCCGCTGGCGCTGCATGCTGCGAAGAACAATCCGGAACTGGCTGCGCTGCTGTCGGAAATGAAGCAGGGCGGCGTGTCCGAGGCCGAGCTGGAGACCCAGGAAAAGCGCGGCATGGATACCGGCCTGCGCGCCGTGCATCCGGTTACTGGTGCCCAGGTGCCGGTGTGGGTCGCCAACTTCGTGCTGATGGGCTATGGCACCGGCGCGGTGATGGCCGTGCCGGGCCACGACCAGCGCGACAATGAATTCGCCAACAAGTACAACCTGCCGATCCGCCAGGTCATCGCGCTGAAGTCGCTGCGCAAGGACGAGAGCGCCTACGACGCGACGCGCTGGCAGGACTGGTACGGCGACAAGACCCGCGAGACCGAACTGGTCAACTCCGACGAGTTCGACGGCCTGGACTTCCAGGGCGCCTTCGAAGCGCTGGCCGAGCGTTTCGAGCGCAAGGCCCAGGGCCAGCGCCGGGTGAACTACCGTCTGCGCGACTGGGGCGTGAGCCGCCAGCGCTACTGGGGTTGCCCGATCCCGGTGATCTACTGCGACAAGTGTGGCGCGGTGCCGGTGCCGGAAGACCAGTTGCCGGTGGTGCTGCCTGAAGACGTCAACTTCGTCGGCACCGGTTCGCCGATCAAGGCCGATCCGGAATGGCGCAAGACCACCTGCCCGGACTGCGGCGGCGCGGCCGAGCGTGAGACCGACACCTTCGACACCTTCATGGAGTCGAGCTGGTACTACGCCCGCTACACCTCGCCGGGCGCCCGCGATGCGGTCGACAAGCGTGGCAACTACTGGCTGCCGGTGGACCAGTACATCGGTGGCATCGAGCACGCGATCCTGCACCTGATGTATTTCCGCTTCTACCACAAGCTGCTGCGCGACGCGCGGATGGTGGACAGCAACGAGCCGGCGCGGAACCTGCTGTGCCAGGGCATGGTGATCGCCGAGACCTACTATCGCCCGAACCCGGACGGCTCGAAGGACTGGATCAACCCGGCCGATGTGGAAGTGCAGCGCGACGAGCGCGGCCGCATCACCGGCGCCACCCTGATCGCCGACGGTCAGCCGGTGGTGGTCGGTGGTACCGAGAAGATGTCCAAGTCGAAGAACAACGGCGTGGACCCGCAGGCGATGGTCGGCAAGTACGGTGCCGACACCGTGCGCCTGTTCTCGATGTTCGCGGCACCGCCGGAACAGTCGCTGGAATGGAACGAAGCCGGCGTGGACGGCATGGCCCGTTTCCTGCGCCGCCTGTGGGCACAGGTGCAGAAGCACGCTGCCGACGGTGCCGCACCGGCGCTCGACGCGGCTGCACTGGATGCCAGCCAGAAGGCCCTGCGCCGCAAGACCCACGAGACCATCGGCAAGGTCGGTGACGACTACGGCCGCCGCCACAGCTTCAACACCGCCATTGCCGCGGTGATGGAGCTGATGAACGCGCTGGCCAAGTTCGAGGACGGCAGCGAGCAGGGGCGCGCCGTGCGCCAGGAAGCGCTGCAGGCCATCGTGCTGCTGCTCAACCCGATCACCCCGCACGCCAGCCACGCCCTGTGGCAGGTGCTGGGCCATGGCGAAACGCTGCTGGAAGACCAGCCGTTCCCGCAGGCCGACAGCAGTGCGCTGGTTCGCGACGCGCTGACCCTGGCCGTGCAGGTCAATGGCAAGCTGCGCGGCACGATCGAGGTCGCCGCCGATGCCGCGCGCGAACAGGTTGAAGCGCTGGCGCTGGCCGAGCCGAACGCGGCCAAGTTCCTGGAAGGCCTGACGGTGCGCAAGATCATCATCGTCCCCGGCAAGATCGTGAACATCGTCGCTGCCTGATGTACCTGGCACCGGCCGCCATCGTGGCGGTCGGTGCGTTGTCGCCACGCCGGGCACGCCCGGCCGATGGCCCTGCGTTCACGCGGCCTCGGGCACCCTGTCTGTTGCCGTGATCGCCCGGCTCCGCCAGACTGTCTCCATGACCCGAATCCTGCTTGCCCTCGTTCTCGTCCTCGGCCTCGCCGGCTGCGGTTTCCACCTGCGCAACAAGCTGATGCTGCCGACCGACACGGCGCCGGTGAAGGTGGTCTCCACCGCGCCCTACAGCGAGTTGGTCAAGCTGTTGAACCGCAGCCTGCTGGCATCCGGTGCGCGCTTGGCCGATGAGGACAGCGAGGGCCCCAATGCCCAGCTGCAGGTGCTGTCCGAACGCTGGGGCGACCTGCCCATCGCGATCGACTCGCAGGGCCGCGCGCAGGAATACAGCCTGCGCTATGCGGTGATCTTCATCTTCCGCCGCGAAGATGGCAGCGAACTGGTGCCGCAGCAGGTGATCGAACTGTCGCGCGACTACGTGTCGCCGCCGACCGACGCCACCGGTACCACCACCGAGCGCGAGATCCTGGCCGATGAACTGCGCCGGGAAATGTCGGCCTCGATCATCCGCCGCATCGACAGCGTGGTCCGCGCCGAACTGGAAAAGGGCGGCAGCCTGTCGGCGCCGAAACCGGTCGAGCACGATCCGGTCGAGCCCGCACCCGCCGTCCAGCACTGAGCCGGGCGCCTGATGGAACTGCGACCGGAACAGCTGGCCGGGCAGGGCGCTGACACGGCGCTGGCGCCGGTCTACCTGATCGCCGGTCCGGAAACGCTGCGTGTGCTGGAGGCAGCTGATGCCGTGCGTGCCCGTGCACGTGCGGCCGGCATCGACGAGCGCGAAGTGTTCGATGCCGATGGCCGTGATTTCGACTGGAACCAGCTCGACGCCAGCTTCAATGCCCCCAGCCTGTTCAGTGCCCGCCGCCTGGTGGAAGTGCGCCTGCCCAGCGGCAAGCCGGGCAAGGACGGCGGTGAGGTGATCAGCCGGTTCTGCGCCAACCCGGCGCCGGACGTGATCCTGATGATCACCGCCAACGAATGGAGCAAGGCCCACCAGGGCAAATGGGCCGAGGCGGTGAACCGCGTCGGCGTGCTGTCGGTGGCCTGGGCCATCAAGCCGCATGAGCTGTCGGACTGGATCGAACGGCGCCTGCGCAGCAGGGGCCTGCGCGCCGAACCGGCGGCCGTGCAGCGCTTGGCCGAACGCGTGGAAGGCAACCTGCTGGCGGCTGCGCAGGAGATCGACAAGCTCGTATTGCTGGCCGACGGCCAGACCCTGGACGTGGAACGGATGGAATCGCTGGTGGCCGATGCTGCCCGCTACGACGTGTTCCGGCTGGTGGAAGCCACCTTCTCCGGCCAGCCCCAGGCGGTACTGAGGATGCTGGCCGGGTTGCGCGGCGAAGGCGAGGCCGTGGCCGCGCTGATGCCGATCGTGATCCGCGAGCTGTTGGCCGGTGCCGGCCTGGCACGGGTACAGGCACGTGGCGGCAATCTGGCGGCGGAGATGAAATCCCGGGGTATCTGGGAATCGCGGCAGGCGCCCTACAAGCGCGCGCTGCAGCGGCACCCGGAAGGCAAGCGCTGGGAGCGTTTCGTGGCCGAAGCAGGGCTGGTTGACCGCATCGCCAAGGGCCGCGCAGACGGCGATGCCTGGCTTGCACTTGAGCGCCTGCTGGTGGCGGTGGCCGAAGCGCGTGCGGTGCGGCTGCTCGCCCGGGCCTGATCCATGAGCCTGCGGATCTATTACGGGGGCACCTTCGACCCGGTGCATCTGGGCCATCTGGCAATCGCGCGCGCCGCGCGCGATGAACTGCAGGTGGCGGTGCGCATGCTGCCTGCCGCCGACCCGCCGCATCGCGCGGTACCGGGCGCGACCGCCGAGCAACGCTGCACCATGCTCGGCCTGGCCATCGGCGATGAGCCGGGCCTGCTGCTGGACCGTCATGAGCTGGATCGGGCCGAGCGCTTCCCTGGCCGACCTTCCTATACCGTCGATACCCTGCGCGAACTGCGGGCCGAACTGGGCCCCAGCCGCCCGCTGGCGTGGCTGGTGGGGGCCGACAGCCTGCTGGGCCTGCCCAGCTGGCACGAGTGGCAGGCGCTGTTCGGTCTGGCCCATTTCATCGTTGCCGAGCGGCCCGGCAGCCCGCTGCGGGCCAGTGTCGACGGCGCGCTGGGTCAGGCCACCGAGGGGCGCTGGGCCGACAACGAGCAGGCCCTGTTCACCAGCCCGGCCGGCCGCATCCTGCGCCTGCACCACCCGCTGCGGGTGGAATCGGCCAGTGCCGTGCGCGCCCAGATCGCCGCGGGCGGTCCCTGGCGGGCCATGCTGGCACCGGCGGTGGCCGACTACGTTTCTGGCCATGGCCTGTACCGCCCCGCCACCTCGTGAATACGGTTGCCGCGCTGTGCCCGTATAATCGCCCCCACGTTTATCGAGTCGACCCGCTTTGAGCAACCAGACCCAGCCCCAGACCATCAAGGTCGATCTGCCCAGCCCGCCGCCCTCCGTGCCGGAACTGCTGGCCAGCGTCCGTCAAGCCACCGAAGACCTGAAGGCCAAGGACCCGGTCGAGATCGACGTACGCGGCAAGTCCAGCGTCGCCGACTACATGGTGGTCGTATCGGGTACTTCGACCCGCCATGTGAAGTCCATCGCCGACGAAGTCGTGCGCTTCGCCAAGAACATCGACGTCATGCCGCTGGGTGTTGAAGGCGAGCGTGAAGCCGAATGGGTGCTGGTCGACCTGGGCGACGTCATCGTGCACGTGATGCTGCCGCGCGTGCGCGAGTTCTACGCGCTCGAGCGCCTGTGGACCGTTGGCGACCAGCCGCCGTCCTACGACGATGACGAAGTGGCCTGAGCCATTCTTTGATGCAGTTTTCGACGGCGCCGATGGCGCCGTCGACGTTTTGGAGGAATGTTGATGAAAGCTCGCCTGATCGCCACCGGCGAACGCGCGCCCAGTTGGGTGGCGCAGGGGTTCGCCGAGTACCAGAAGCGGCTCTCGCACTGGCTGCCGTTCGAGCTGGTGGAGATCGAGCCCGGCCTGCGTGGCAAAGGGCGCGACGCACGTCGCGCCACCGAGGACGAGGGCAAGCGGGTGATCGCTGCGTTGCCGAAGAATGCCTATGTCGTTGCACTGGACGTACCGGGCCGCCAGCTCAGTTCCGAACAGCTGGCGCAGCGCCTGGAGCACTGGCGTGGACAGGGCAGGGACCTGGCGTTCCTGATCGGTGGCCCGGAAGGGCATTCGCCGGAAGTGTCTGCGCTGGCCGACGAAAAGTGGTCGATCGGCCCGCTGACGCTGCCGCACATGCTGGTGCGGCTGGTGGTGGCCGAGCAGTTGTATCGCGCTGCTGCGATGTTGGCCAATCACCCCTACCATCGCGCGTGAAGAGTCGTTATACTGGCGGTCTGCCCGAATAGCTCAGCCGGTTAGAGCACTTGACTGTTAATCAGGGGGTCGTTGGTTCGAGTCCAACTTCGGGCGCCACATTCAAGAGGCCTGCATCGCAAGATGCAGGCCTTTTTTGTTGTGTCGCGCCGTGCAGTCGCGTGCGGCGGTGGATCCACGCCATGCGTGGATGCATCGCGCGCGATCTTTCGAGCGGACTCGACTCTACACTGCAGGTCCATCACGTGGATGTTGACGATGCGCGCTCGCTTTGCATTTCGTCTGCTGATGGTCCTGCTGCCATTTACCACATCGGCCGCCGCGCCTGCTACCTGGCACCCGCCAGCCGGTACCACCGAACTCCCTCTGTGGCCGGATGGGAAGGTGATGGCACCGCCGAAGCTGAAAGGCCGCGAGCAGGTCAGCGAAACCGTGTCCAAGGCCAGTGGCGAGCGCTGGATGATGCTGCAGAACGTGGCCGTGCCCACGCTCACCGTGTTCCCGGCGAAAGGCTCGCCCAACGGCACGGCAGTGATGGTGATACCGGGTGGTGGCTACAACGTGCTGGCGATCGACCTGGAAGGCAGCGAGATCTGCGATTGGCTGACCGCGCAGGGCGTCACCTGCGCACTGCTGAAGTATCGCGTACCGGCCTCGGGGCCGAACTGGGACCGCGAATGCAACTGCCGCGACATTCCGGCCGTGCCGATGGCCTTGCAGGATGCGCAGCGGGCAATGGGCCTGCTGCGTGCGCAGGCCGCGCGCTGGAAGATCGATCCACAACGGTTGGGCGTGATCGGCTTCTCGGCCGGCGGCCATGTGGTGGCCGGGTTGAGCACGAATGCGCAGCGCAGCTATGCACCGTTGGATGCGGCCGATGTGCAGTCCAGCCGGCCGGATTTCGCGATGCTGCTGTATCCAGGGCATCTCTGGGTACGCAAGGATGATTCGCTGGAAAAAGACATCGTGGTCGATGCAAAGGCGCCGCCGACGTTCATCGTACAGGCTGCCGATGACCCGACGGACGATGTCCGTCATGCATTGGTCTATCACCGCGCACTGATCGGGGCCGGCGTGCCGGTTGAAATGCATCTGTTCGCGCACGGCGGCCACGCGTTCGGCCTGCGCCTGAAAGATGCGCCGGTGTCGGCATGGCCCAGCCTGGCAGAACGCTGGATGCATGACATCGGCATGCTGACGAAGCACTAGCGTCGGGCGTGGCTCGGCCTTACAAGGTCAGCGCGCCACGGGCGAACGCCACCAGCGTAGCGATCGCCACCATCAGGATCGCGCCGAACAGCACCCATTCCCAGCGCGTGAACACCCGCTCGCCGCGCTGGCGTCGGGTCAACGCGTACAGCACTACGCCCGGCACATACAGCAGTACCGACAGCAGCAGGTTGTCCAGGCCACCGGCATACACCAGCCACAACGCATAGGCGCTGGCCAGCAGCGCGACGATGAAGTCGCGCCAGCGGGCGCCGGCCGCGCTGGCGTAGGCCTCGCCCTGCCAAGCCAGCTTCACACCGAATGCGCTGGACAGGAAGTACGGCACCAGGCTCATCGACGCCGCCAGCAGCACCAGGCTGGTGTAGCTGCCCGAATTGAACAGCACCAGCAGCAGGAACAACTGGATCAGGCCATTGCTCAACCACAGCGCATTGGCGGGCACGCCGCGCGCGTTCTCGCGGCCGAGAAAGGCCGGCATCGTGCCATCGCCAGCGGCGGCAAACAGCACTTCGGCGCACAGCAGCACCCACGCCAGCAGCGCGCCCAGTACCGAGATGATCGAGCCGATGATGATCACCGTCGCTCCCCATTCGCCAACGATCGCGCGCAGCACATAGGCCATCGAGGGATTGGGCAGGCCCGCCAGCTCGGCCTGCGACAGCACGCCCATCGACAGCAGGCTGACCAGCACCAGCAGCAGCCACACGCCGATGAAGCCGATCACCGTGGCGCGGCCGACATCGGCGCGTCGTGCCGCGCGCCGCGAATAGATGCTGGCACCTTCGATGCCGATGAACACCCACACGGTGACCAGCATCATCCCGCGCAGCTGCTGGCCCATGTCGCCCAGCGCGGGAGCGCCGAAGAAGTCGGCGCGGAAGACGTCCATGCGGAACGCACCGGCCGCCAGGACCAGGAACAGCGCGATCGGCACCAGCTTGGCCACGGTGACCAGGCCATTGATGATCGCCGCGGTACGCAGGCCGCGCAGCACCAGCAGGTGCACGGTCCACAGCAGCACGGACGATGCGGCGATGGCGGCCGGTGTATTGCCTTCGCCGAACACCGGTGCGAAGTGGCCGAGACCGCTGAAGATCAGTACGAAGAAACTGGCGTTGCCGAGTACCGAAGCGACCCAGTAGCCCCACGCGGCGGAGAAACCGATGTAGTTGCCGAAGCCTTCGCGCGCGTACGCATAGATGCCGGTGTCCAGGTCGGGGCGACGATTGGCCAGGGCCTGGAACACGAAGGCAAGCATCAGCATGCCGGCACCGCTCACCGCCCAGCCGATCAGCGCGGCGGCCGGGCCGGCGCTGCGCGCCACGTTCTGCGGCAGCGAGAAGATGCCGGCGCCCACCATCGAACCAACCACCAGCGCGGTCAGTGCGGCCAGGCCAAGGCGTTGAGTGGAGGAGGGCATCGCGCCTGTCGCAGGAGAAGGTGCCCCCATGATGGACGCTGACGCGTGTGTAGAAAAGCAAAGGCCCGGGCGTGAGCCCGGGCCTTTGCGGGTGACGCTGCAGCAGGATTACTTGAAGGTGTACTTGGCGCCGACGGTGAAGTAGCGACCAATGGCACCGCTGAAGTGCAGCGGGTTGTAGTTCACGCCACCGTAGGTGGTCGGATCGAGCGGAGCGATGCGATCAAACACGTTGGCCACCGAGGCGTTCAGCTCGAAGGCTTCGGTGATGTTCCAGCGGCCGGACAGGTCGAAGGTGGTGAACGAGGAGATCTTGGTGACGTCGGTACCGTCGGCATAGGAGAACTGGTACGAGCCGTCCGGACCACGGAAGTCCTTGTTGTCCATCTTCGAGATGTAGTTGGCAACGCCGCTGACGCTCCAGTTGCCCTGCTTCCAGGTGGTGCCGAAGTTGATGCGGTCCTTCGGCGTGCCGATGCAGTTGGTCACGTCGCAGTTGCCGTGGGTACCGGCGTAGTCGACGGTGACGTCAGCGTCGGTGCGCTCGAACTTGAGCACGTGGCTCCACTGCAGGTCCATCTCCAGCTGGCCCGGACCGATGTCGAAGGTCTGGCGGATATCAGTGTCGATACCGCGCACGCGGGTGGAGGCCGCGTTGATGTACGCGGTGTTGACCGCCAGGATGCTGCCGGTGCCGGCAATGCCGTTGATCAGGTCGATGTCACGCAGCACGTTGCCGGCGGCGATGGCATCAGCGGTGGCGCCCTGGGCGATTTCGTTGGTGCGCTTGATCTGCCACGCATCGACGGTCAGCGAGGTGCTGGAGGTCGGCTGCAGCACGATGCCGACCGAGTAGCTCTTGGACTCTTCCGGCTTCAGGTCCTTGTTCGGACGGGTGATGATCGCCACCGGCCGCGAGCTGCAGTTGGTGCCGACATCGGCGGCCGGGCTGGCGGCGCAACGCACCGGATCACGGGCGTTGGAGAAGGCAGCCAGGCCACCGTCACCGTTCTCGGCCGGGTTCGGCGCGCGGAAGCCTTCGGCGTAGCTGGCGCGCAGGGCGATCCAGTCTGCCGGGGTCCACTTCACGCCCAGCTTCGGCGTGGCCTTGCCTTCACCGCTTTCGTACTTGTCGTAGCGCATGGCGGCCGACAGTTCCAACTGCTCCAGCACTGGCGCGGACAGCTCGACGTAGCCGGCATACACGTTCTGGGTGCCGTCATAGGCCGAATAGCCCAGGCCGATGATGTCACCCTGGTCGGTGTAGGTCTGCGGGGTCAGGCTGTTGCTGGTCTTGCGCCACTCGGTACCGAAGGCCAGGCCCAGCGGGCCGCCCTTCAGGTCCATCAGGCTGCGCGAGATGGTGAAGTCGAACATGTCCAGGCTGGACTTGGCGCGTGCGCTGATCTGCGGCGAGATGTAGTCGTACAGCGCCTGAGAGTTGAGGTTGGCGTTGTCGCCGATGCGCCACACGCCGCCGGCGCAGTTCGGGTTGCCCAACGCACACTGCACAGCGCTGTAACGCAGGAAGCCGGTGCGCTTGTTGGTCAGGTCGGTGCCCGAGTGCAGGTAGGCGGTGTCGTAGCTCCAGTCACCCCAGTTGCCCTTCACGCCCACCAGCAAGCGGTTGAACTCGTTGGTGTTGTTGGTCACGCGCGGACCGACATCCCATGCCGAATAGCGCAGGCGCGAGGCCTGGCCCTGGATCGGGTTGTCCGGGTGGGTCGGCGACAGCACCACAGCACCCGGACCGCTGCTGGCATTGCGCGGACCTTCCGGGTAGCCCCAGCTGCCGGACACGCCGGACGGGGTGTTGCTGAAGGTGGTTTCCTTCTTCGAGTAGCCGATCTCGGTGTAGACCTCGCCGCCTTCGCCGAAGGCGAAACTGGCACGGCCGAACACGTTGACGTACTTCTCTTCAGGGGTGAGGTCGCGGTACTGCTGGTTCGGATCCCACAGGCAGCCCTGGGCAGCCACTGAAGCGTCGGTCTGGCCACCGATGGTGGTCAGGCCCTGGCAACCCGGCAGCGGAACCAGCTGCGCGGAGGTGCCCGGCGGAACGCGGTCGTCGAACACCGAGCCGTTCGGACCGACACCGCCGCTGGTGCGGTTATTGAGGTAGGCGCCACCCAGGAACTGGGCATTGTTGCCATAGCCCCACGGACGGATGTCGCCGGTGCCGATCCACTTGCGGTTCTTGCGGTCGCTGATCTTGATCGCGTCGGTCTTGCCGACATCCAGGCTGAAGAACGCATTCCAGCCATCGGTGGCCAGATCGCCGGTACCGGCGGTCAGGGTGGCCTTTTTGGCATTGCCGTCGCCATCACCGGAGGTGCCGTAGGAGGCACGCAGGATGCCGCCCTGGAAGTCGCTGCGCAGGATGATGTTGACCACGCCGGCGATGGCATCGGAGCCATAGATCGCCGAGGCGCCATCCTTCAGCACTTCCACGCGCTCGACGGCGTCGAGGGGAATGGTGCTGAGGTCGGTGAACACCTTCTGGCCGTCATCGGCCAGGCCATAGGTCGCCATGCGGCGGCCGTTCAACAGCACCAGCGTGGAGCCGGCACCGAGGCCGCGCAGCGAAATGCCTGCGCCACCACCGGCGAAGCCGTTGCCGAAGGTCTTCGGGATCGAACCGGAACCGTCAGCGGTCAGGGTCTGCAGGTACTCGGCCACCGTGGTCTTGCCGGTGCGATCGATTTCCTGGCGGGTCACCACCTGCACCGGCGACGGTGTTTCAGTGTTGGTGCGCGGGATGTTCGAACCGGTGACGGTGATCCGGTCAAGGTTGGTGGCCTGTTCCTGCGCGAATGCAGAAGAGGAAGCCACGGCCCCGGCGAGCAGCAGGGCGCCGCCGGTGAGGATATGGGTGATGGACGTTGCCAGGTGGTTGCGGCGGCGGCTGGCGGGCCGTTGGATCGGGTGTTTCACAGCTTCTCTCCTGACTGGAAAACTCGAGCATTGAGGGCTGTCTCCGGTGTGTCCCGGGACGCGTCAATCTAGGTTTCCGGCAGGTGACGGAGGTGTGAAGTTTTACTAAATTCGTAACGGTTTTCCAACGAAGTTCAAATAACCGGGCAGATTGGCCCTGCTCCGGCCCATTCACCGTTGTGACCGGCCCGGCGTGCGGCCGGGCCGGTCCGTGGCTCAGTCGGGCAGGGAGAACTGCACGGGCACCATGCCGATGGCGGGAACGGCCATGCCATCACGCTCGGCCGGCACGAAACGCCAGTGGCGCAGCACCTGCTGGCGGGCGGCCTGGTCCAGGCTGCGCGAGCCGCTGCTGCGTTCGATGCTGACGTTCACCGGCTGGCCACTGGGGTCCACTTCCACCCGCAGCAGCACCGTGCCCTGTTCGTGATTGCGCAGGGCCTGGATCGGGTAGCTGGGCGGCGGGTTGCTGCGGTACTGCAGCTGGGCGCCGGCCAGCGGCGTGGACGGGGCAATGGTCGGCGCAGCCTGCACCGCGGTCGGCTCGGCCGCCGGCAGGATGATGCCCTGGGCCTCCTCGACGGTCGCGGTGGGCGTCGGCAGCGGTGCGGGCACCGGCGTGGCCTGCCGCTTGTGCACCACCTCCACCTTTTCAGGCTCGGTCGGCACCGGCAGCGGCTCGATCGGCTTGGGCTCTTCCCTGGGAATGAACCGTACCGTGGTCTGATCGCGCGGCAGCGCGGTGATGGCCTGGTAGGTCGCCGGGATCAGCAACAACAGGAACGCGAGCAGATGCAGGGCGATGGCCGCACTCCAGGCGGCAACGCGGGCGGGATCGAAGTGCAGGGGTACTACGGGATACGTACGAACCATGGTCCACCTCCATGCCAGTGTCGAAGTCCTCAACGCACCAGGGCCGCCATCGGGGTTGCCGCACGCGGCTGGCAGTCAATCATTAGCGCGCCGCCTCCACCACTGCCTAGAGGCAGGGGCGGCAGCGTTGAGCTGCCCTTCATGTAACGCTGCCGGCGCGGCGGCGGTGGAAACGAAAACGGCGCCCCGCAGGGCGCCGTCGGTTGAACGGAAGGAGCCTCAGCGGCCCAGTTCGAACACCACGTCCAGGTTCACCGAGACGGTCGATTCACCCGGGGCGACCGGGGTGGCCTTGTCCATTGCCATGCCGGCGGCCTGCGCACGCATCATCGGCATCGGGCGGAAACCGCCACCGGCGTTCTCGGAAATGCTGACAATGCGGCGCACCTGCAGGCCAAGCGACTTCGCATAGGTCTGGGCACGGGCCTGGGCCTTCTTCAGTGCCGCCAGGCGCGCTTCGTCATAGACCGGCTCGGGCTGGTCGATCTCGAACTGCGGGCCGTTGATCTGGTTGGCGCCCTGCGCGGCCAGCGCGTCCAGCACCTTGCCCAGCTTGGCGATGTCGCGGACCTTCAGGCTGACGGTGTTGCTGGCCTGGTAGCCGGTGATCTTCGGGGCTTCGTTGTCGGCATAGCGGTACTGCGGGTTGAGGCTGACGCCGCTGGTCTGCACGTCGCGCTCGGCGATGCCGGCGGCCTTGATCGCAGCCAGGACCTTGTCCATCTGCTGGGCGTTCTGGCGCATGGCGCTGTTGCCGTCGGCGGCCTGGGTGACCACGCCGGCCGACAGCGTGGCCACGTCCGGCACGCGGGTGGCTTCGGCGTTGGCCGAGATGTTCAGCAGGGTGCCTTCGGCCGCGGCGGCGATCGACGGCGACGACGGGTCGGCATGGGCGGTCATCGAAGCTCCAAGAGCGAGGGACAGGGCAAGCAGCAGCGGGGTGGCGGTGCGACGCATGGGATCTCCTTGTTGTGGCGGTGAGGGTGGTGTCGTAGCGATGAACGCGTTGTGAGTCCGTTCGGGGTTGCAGGCGCCGGGGAAGGATTGTCCGACGATTCAGGTACCGGCGTCAGGTTATGCTGTGTCGATGCTCTATCTTGCTTCCCGCTCCCCCCGACGCAACCAGCTGCTGGCCCGACTCGGACACCCTTTCCAGGCGTTGGACCTGGAGGTCGTCGAGCAGCGCGCGGCCTCTGAAAGTGCCCAGGACTATGTCTGCCGGGTCGCCGCCGACAAGGCGCGCGCCGGCCTGGCACGGGTGCTGGCCGATGACCCGCAGGCGCGGGTGCTGGGCTCGGATACCGAAGTGGTGCTCGATGGCGAAGTATTCGGCAAGCCGGCCAACGCCGCCGACGCGCGGGCGATGCTGGCACGGCTGGCCGGGCGCACCCATCAGGTGATGACCGCCGTGGTGGTGGTGGACGCGCGCGGGCTGGACAGCGAACTGGTTGTTTCCGAGGTCACCTTCGCCGCCATCGAGTCCGCCGACATCGCTGCCTACGTCGCCACCGGCGAGCCGCTGGACAAGGCGGGTGCCTATGCCATCCAGGGCGGTGCCGAGCGCTGGATCGAACACCTTTCCGGCAGCTACTCCGGTGTCATGGGGTTGCCGTTGCTGCATACCGATCGTCTGCTGGCACGCTGCGGCGTGCTGGCCCCAACTGCTGATGCCGCCAGGGAGGCTGCCGATGTCTGAGGAAATCCTGGTCAATGTGACCCCGCGCGAAACCCGGGTCGCGGTGATCGAGAACGGCATGCTGCAGGAACTGCACATCGAGCGCGGTTGGCGCCGGGGTGTGGTCGGCAACATCTACAAGGGCAAGGTACAACGGGTCATGCCGGGCATGCAGGCCGCATTCGTCGAAGTGGGCCTGGAGCGCGCCGCGTTCCTGCACGCCAACGACGTGGTGCGGCCGGCGCCGGTGGCCAGCGCCGATACCGAGAACACGACCCTGCCGCCGCCGTCCAGCGTGCCGATCGTGGAGCTGCTGCGCGACGGCCAGGACATCGTTGTGCAGGTGGTGAAGGATCCGATCGGGACCAAGGGCGCACGCCTGACCACCCAGATCAGCATTCCCTCGCGCTACATGGTGCTGCTGCCGCAGTCGAAGGTGGTGGGCGTGTCGGCGCGCATCGAGGACGAAGGCGAGCGCGCGCGGCTGAAAGCGCTGGTGACCGAACTGTCGGCCCAGCACGGCGGCTACGGCTACATCGTGCGCACCAATGCCGAGGGCCAGCCGGCCGAGGCCATCGCCGAAGACATCGCCTACCTGTCACGGGTGTGGAACGTGGTCGAGCGCCGCGGCCGCGAGGCGGCGTCGTGCAGCAACATCTATGAAGACCTGAGCCTGCCGCTGCGTTCGGTGCGCGACCTGATCCGCAAGGACGTGGACAAGGTGAAGGTGGACTCGAAGGAGACCTTCGCCCAGCTGCAGGCGTTCGTGGCCAAGTACATGCCGGTGCTGGCGGAGAAGATCGAGCTGTACAGCGGCGATCGTCCGATCTTCGACATGTTCGGGGTCGAGGACGAGATCGGCCGTGCGCTGGACAAGCAGGTACCGCTGAAATCCGGTGGCTACCTGGTGATCGACCAGACCGAGGCGATGACCACCATCGATGTCAATACCGGCTCGTTCCTCGGCCAGCGCAACCTGGAAGAGACGGTGTTCCGCACCAACCTGGAGGCCGCGCAGGCGGTGGCCAGGCAGCTGCGCCTGCGCAACCTGGGCGGCATCATCATCATCGACTTCATCGACATGGATGACGCCGAACATCGCCGCCAGGTACTGCGTACCCTGGAAAAGGCGCTGGCCCGCGACCATGCCAAGACCACGGTGTACGACTTCTCGCCGCTGGGCCTGGTGGAGATGACCCGCAAGCGCACGGTGGAAAGCCTGGAGCGCCAGCTGTCGGAAACCTGCCCGCAGTGCAGTGGCCGCGGCACCATCAAGACCACCGAAACGGTGACCTACGAGATCTTCCGCGAGATCACCCGCGCGGTGCGTCAGTTCGATGCCGCGCGCCTGCTGGTGATCGCGTCCAGCAAGGTGGTGGCGCGGATCACCGATGAGGAATCCACGGCCGTGGCCGAGCTGGAGGAGTTCCTCGGCAAGAGCATCCGCTTCCAGGCGGACGAGCAGTACCTGCAGGAGCAGTTCGATGTTGTTCTGCTCTGATCCAGGCCGACTGTCTGCCTTCGGTGGCCGATGAGCGCGCCGCCGCGCCTGCGACTGCGAAGGATCCGCCGTCATTTCATCGCCGCATGCGCGGTTGGCCTGGTCGGGCTTGCCCTGCTGGTCGGCACCCTCAGCCAGCTGTTGCCGCTGGCTGAGCGCCATCCGGACCGGATCGCGGCCTGGCTGAGCACGCGCGCCGGGCAACCGGTGCGCTTCGAACGCCTGGACACCGCTTGGACCCGACGTGGTCCACTGCTGCAGTTGAAGGGCCTGCGCATCGGCGCGGGCCAGGGCCTGGCCATCGGCGATGCCGAGGTGCTGGTGTCGATGTACAGCGGCCTGTTGCCGGGCCGCTCGCTGACCGAACTGCGCCTGCGCGGCCTGGCGCTGGACCTGCAGCAGGCCGCCGATGGCCGCTGGTCGGTGCGCGGCCTGCCGCAGTCCCGCGCTGGCGGCGATCCGCTGGATGCGTTGCGCCGGCTGGGCGAACTGCAGGTGATTGGTGGCCGCCTCGGCGTGCATGCGCCAGCACTGGGTGTCGACGCCACCCTGCCACGTATCGACCTGCGCCTGCGCGTGGATGGCGACCGCCTGCGGGTGGGCGTGCGTGCCTGGGCACAGACCGACGCCTTGCCGCTGACGGCGGTGCTGGACCTGGATCGCCAGCGCGGCAACGGCGAGGCCTGGGTAGGCGCCGATCCGATCGATTTCCGTTCCTGGGCGCCGTTGCTGGCGGCCGGCGGCATGCGCCTGCGCGAGGGCAAGGGCGAGCTCAACCTGTGGCTGACCCTGCGTGATTTCGCCCCGGTGGCGCTGACCACCGATTCGGACCTGCGTGATCTGCGTGTCGAAGGCGCGCCGATGCCTGGCGTGGCGCGCCCGGAGATTCAATTGCAACGGCTGCAGGCGCGCCTGCGTTGGCAGCGGACGGCAGAAGGCTGGGCGCTGCAGGTGCCGCGCCTGCGCCTGCAGGCCGATGGCAGCCAGCAGCAGCTGGACGGGCTGCAACTGCGGGTGGGCAAGCAGATGCAGGTGCAGGCCGCAGCAGCGCAGGCGGGTACCGCGTTGCGCGCGCTGGCGCTCAGCGACCGCCTGGACGCGGGCCTGCGGCATTGGCTGTACCTGGCCAAGCCACAGCTGGACGTGGCGCAGCTGCAGTTGCGCGGCCAGCAGGATGGCCCGTTGTGGGTGCAGGGCGAACTGCAGTCGCTGGGCTTTGCCAGTGTTGGCAACTCGCCGGGCCTGCG
Organism: Stenotrophomonas sp. 1337; assembly: GCF_031455455.1. Lineage (NCBI taxonomy): Bacteria > Pseudomonadati > Pseudomonadota > Gammaproteobacteria > Lysobacterales > Lysobacteraceae > Stenotrophomonas > Stenotrophomonas sp. 1337. The sequence goes on from NZ_JAVDSR010000023.1 coordinate 30,000, forward strand.
CGGCCTGGGCGGCCGCTTCGAGGGCGATGCCAACGGTTTCAGCCTGCAGCTGCAACCCCAGCGCCAGCTGCAGTTCGATTGGCCGACCGGTTTCGGCGTGCGTCACGACCTGCATCTGGCCGGGCAGATCGTCGGTTGGCGTGACGAGGCCGGTGGCTGGCGCATCGGCACCCCGGCGATGCGTGTGGAAGGCACCGACTACGCTGCCGACGTGCGCGGTGGTCTCTGGTTCCAGGGCGATGGCACCCGGCCGTGGATGCAGCTGGCGGCCAAGCTGGACGACGTACCGATGACCGCGGCCAAGCGTTTCTGGATCCATTCCAGGATGAGCAAGGGCGCCACCGACTGGCTGGACATGGCCTTGGCCGGCGGCCAGGTGCGCAACGGCATCGGCCTGGTCAGTGGTGACCTGGACGACTGGCCGTTCGACAACAACGATGGCCGCTTCGAGGCCACCGGCCACATCAGCAACGGTGACATCCGCTTCCAGCACGATTGGCCGTTGATGGGCCAGGTCGATGCCGATGTCGCCTTCATCGGCCCTGGCTTCCACATGCAGGGGAGCGGCGATCTGGCCGGCGTGGCAGTACAGACGTTCGAAGCCGGCATCCAGGATTTCGGCCAGCAGCCACTGTATGTGCGCGCCGACAGCCAGGGCGACGCCGGCAAGTTGCTGGCGATGCTGCGGCAGAGCCCGCTGCACAAGGAATACGGCGACACCCTGGACAACCTCGCGGCAAGCGGGCCGGCCAACGTGCATTTCGACCTGTTGCAGCCCCTGCATCATGACCAGGGCGGTGGCCACCTGCAGGGCACGGTGGACCTGGCCGGGCTGAAGCTGGTCGACAAGCGCTTCCAGCTGGAATTCGACAACATGCGCGGGCAGGCCCGCTACAGCAACGCCGGCTTCGCCGCCGAGGAACTGGCCGTGCGCCACCTCGGCCAGGACGGCCGGCTGAGCCTGCGCGCCGGTGGATTCGTGCGTGACCCCAAGCTGGCCTTCGAATCGGAACTGGCCGCCACGCTCGATGCGGGCGTGCTGATCGACCGCGCACCGGAAATGGCCTGGTTGAAGCCCTACATCAACGGTACCTCGCCGTGGACCATCGCGGTGAACCTGCCGAAGGTCGCGCCGGGTACACCAGCGCCGCCCAGCGAGCTGCGCCTGCGCTCGGATCTGCTGGGCACCCGCCTGGACCTGCCGGCACCGCTGCAGAAGCCGGCCAACGAACCGCTGCCGACCACCGTGGCCGCACAGCTGCCGATGGGCGCCGGCCGCATCGACGTGGCGTTCGGCCAGCGTCTGGCGCTGGCCGCGCGCAGCCACAACAACCAGACCGGCGTGCAGGTCACCCTGGGCAGCGACCACGTTGACCGCGAACCACCGCCCAGCGGGCTGACCATCAATGGCCGCAGCCCGACCCTGGATGCGCTGGAATGGATCGGCCTGGCCCGTGGCGCCGGTGGCGATGGCGACCCGATGCCGCTGCGCGCCGTGGACGTGCAGGTCGGCCAGCTGATGCTGATCGGCGGCGTGTTCGAGCAGACCCGCCTGCAGCTGCACCCTGGCCCGCAGGCGCTGGACGTGCGCCTTGATGGCCCCTCGCTGGCCGGCAAGTTGAATGTGCCCAACGCCGATGGCGGCACCATCAGCGGCCAGCTCGAGCGCGTGTACTGGCAATCGCTGCCGACCCTTCCCGGAGCCACGGCGGCACCGGCGCGGGTGCAGGCCGGTGCCGACGACATGGACCCGGCCAAGCTGCCGCCGTTCGCACTGGACATCGCCGACCTGAAGTTCGGCAAGGTCGTGCTGGGCCAGGCCGTGCTGCGTACGCGGCCGATCGCCAATGGCCTGAGCGTGGAACAACTGCAGTTCCGCGCCCCCAGCCAGGAGATCGACATCCGTGGCCGTTGGCTTGGCAAGGGTGGCGGTTCGCGAACCGCGCTTGATGCGCAGGTGCGCAGTGAAGACCTGGGCGGGTTGCTGCAGAACCTCGACTACGGCGGCCAGCTGCGCGGCGGCTCCGGCCACGCCCAGCTGCAGGCCTCATGGCCCGGCGGTCCGTCGGACTTCCAGCTTGGCAACCTGCAAGGCCAGCTCGATGTGAATGCCCGCAATGGCCAGCTGCTGGAGCTGGAGCCGGGTGCCGGCCGCGTGCTGGGCCTGCTCAGCGTCGCCCAGCTGCCGCGGCGACTGATGTTCGACTTCCGCGACTTCTTCTCCAAGGGCTTCGCGTTCAACCAGGTCGAGGGCAGCGTGCAGTTCGGCGAGGGCATGGCCCGTACCGACAAGGTGTTGATCGAAGGGCCGGCAGCGAACATCACCATCCGTGGCCAGGCCGACCTGCGGAAACAGCAGTTCGACCAGACCATCGACGTCAACCCGCGCGCCGGCAACCTGCTGACCGTGGTCGGCGCGGTGGCCGGCGGCCCGGTGGGCGCAGCGCTGGGTGCAGCCACCAATGCGGTATTGTCCAAGCCATTGGGCGAGATCGGTGCCCGCACCTACAAGGTGACCGGCCCCTGGAAGGAGCCCAAGGTGGAGGTGATCGAGCGCAGCCGCGAACGTGCGCCAGTACCCGCACCGCCGCCGCGCCTGCCGCCGTTGCCGGCCGTGCCGCCGACCGTCACCGAACCACCGCCACCGCGCTGAGCGCGGCCCCCGTTTCCCCAGGGCGGCCTTGCCTGACCGCCTTCACACCTCCAGATCGAGACCATGACTGACAACGCCCTGACGCTTGCCCAAGATCGCCTGTTGCGCCCCGGTGGCCTGGATACCGCTGGCCTGGAGCGCACCTTCGGCCAACTGCTCGGCCCCGGTGTCGACTTCGGCGACCTGTACTTCCAGCACGCCCGGCGCGAAAGCTGGAGCGTGGAAGATGGCATCGTCAAGGACGGCGCCCATTCCATCGAGCAGGGCGTGGGCGTGCGCGCGATTGCCGGCGAGAAGACCGGCTTTGCCTATTCCGATGACATCCATGCCGGTGCATTGCTGACCGCAGCGCAGTCGGCACGTGCGATCTCGCGCGAAGGCGGCGCACAGACCGGGCGTTCGCTGCTGCGCGGCGATGCGCGCGTGCTGTATCCGGCGCTGGACCCGATCGACGGCATCGGCAACGAAGCCAAGGTCGAGGTGCTCAAGCGCCTGGACGGCTACCTGCGCGCGGCCGACCCGCGCGTGAAGCAGGTGATGGTCAGCCTGTCCGGTGGCGTCGATACCGTGCTGGTTGCCCGCACCGATGGTGTGCTGGGCGCCGACGTGCGCCCGCTGGTGCGGTTGAACGTGCAGGTGATCGTCGAGCAGAACGGCCGCCGTGAGTCGGGTTATGCCGGCGGCGGCGGTCGCTATGGCTATGAAGCGCTGTTTGCCGATGGCCGCCCGGAAGCCTTTGCGCGCGAGGCGCTGCGGCAGGCCCTGGTGAACCTGGAAGCGGTGCCGGCGCCGGCCGGGGTGATGCCGGTGGTGCTGGGCCCGGGCTGGCCGGGCGTACTGCTGCACGAGGCGGTCGGCCATGGCCTGGAAGGTGACTTCAACCGCAAGGGCACCAGTGTCTACGCCGGCAGGATCGGCGAGCGCGTGGCTGCCCCGGGCGTGACCATCGTCGACGACGGCACCCTGGATGGGCGCCGTGGTTCACTCAACATCGACGACGAAGGCCACCCGACCCAGTGCACCACGCTGATCGAGGACGGCATCCTGGTCGGCTACATGCAGGACAGCCTCAACGCGCGGCTGATGGGCGTGGCGCCGACCGGCAACGGCCGTCGCGAGTCGTTCGCGCACATGACCATGCCGCGCATGACCAACACCTACATGCGCGCCGGCCAGCATGACCCGCAGGAAATGATCCGTTCGGTGAAGAAGGGCCTGTACGCGGTCAATTTCGGCGGCGGCCAGGTCGACATCACCAGCGGCAAGTACGTGTTCTCGGCCACCGAGGCCTACCTGATCGAGGACGGCCGGATCACCGCTCCAGTGAAGGGCGCGACCCTGATCGGCAATGGCCCGGAAACCATGCAGAAGGTGCGCATGGTCGGCAACGACCTGGCCCTGGACGAGGGCGTGGGCATCTGTGGCAAGGACGGGCAGAGTGTGCCGGTCGGTGTCGGCCAGCCGTCGCTGCTGATCGAGGGCATCACCGTCGGCGGTACCCAGGCCTGAGCACGGCGATGGCCACAGCCACCGCCATGCCCGACGGGGACTCAGTCCTCGTCGGTGTCGTCGACCGGTTCGTCTGCCTCGACCTCCTCACCGGACGCCTTCAGGCCGAGCGCGGCCGGCAGCATCAGCGCGCGCAGCACCTGGAAGATCTCGCGGTAGGCGCGCGGCGGCTTGTTCTTGGCCTTTTCGGCCTGGGCGTTGCGCACCAGCGTGCGCAGCTGCTGGCGGTCGGCCTGCGGATGGTCATCCAGCAGCGCGGCCAGCGCCTTGTCGCCCTCATTCATGAGGCGTTCGCGCCAGTCTTCGACACGGTGCATCATCGCCACTTCGCGGCGCCCGGTTTCGCTGTTGGCATCCAGCGCATCGCGGATCGCGTCCAGCGCGGCATCGTCCTCGCGGCGCATGTGCTTGGCCAGGAACGCCAGCTGCCGCTTGTGCGCGATATGGGCGGTGATGCGCTTGCACTCGGCGATGTGCGGCAGCAGGTCCTCCGGGATCGGCAGGCGCGCCAGCTGGGCCGGGGTCAGCGACACCAGCTTCTCGCCCAGGGCCAGGACGTCCAGCGCATCGCGCCGGTTCTGGCTGCGGCTCTTGTCGTGGAATTCACCGGTTTCTTCGTCGCGTCCGCGCATCGTCCATACCTGATTTCAAAAAAAGTCGCCCGGCGTGATGCCGGGCCCAACCCGCACAGGATAAAGCATTGAACGTGATCGCCCCTGAAGTCGCCGTCGGCGACGACAGCCCGGCCCGGCTGGAACGGCTGGCCGACATCTCCCAGCAGCTGCTGCAGCGTGCCCGCGCGCTGGGTGCCAGCCAGGCCGAGGTCAGCTGCAGCGAAGACCGTGGGCTGGAGGTCAATGTCCGTCTCGGCGAGGTCGAGACCGTGCAGTCCACCCGTGACCGCGGCATTGCCGTGACCGTCTACTTCGGCCAGCGCAAGGGCAGTGCCAGCACCGCCGACCTGCATGAGGCCAGCCTGCTGGCCACCGTCGAGCAGGCCTGCGCGATCGCCCGCCATACCGAGGACGATCCAGCCGCCGGCCTGGCGGAGGCCGACCTGATGGCCCGCGACTTCCCCGAACTGGATGGCTGGCACCCCTGGGAGCTGCAGGCCGACGAGGCGGTGGACCTGGCGCTGGCCTGCGAGGCGGCGGGCCGCCAAGCCGATGCGCAGATCCGCAATTCCGATGGCGCCTCGGTATCGAGCATGCAGAGCGTGTCGGTCTACGCCAATTCGCATGGGTTCATCGGCCGCGAGCGCGGAACCCATCATTCGATCGGCTGTGCGCTGATCGCCGGCACCGGCGATGGCATGCAGCGCGACGGCTGGTACACCGGCGCACTGGCCCGCGAGGATCTGGAAGATCCGGCCAGCGTCGGTCGCCGCGCCGCAGAGCGCACGATCGCCCGCCTGCAGCCGCGTTCGCTGCCGACCGGCAGCATGCCGGTGCTGTACGCGCCGGAAGTTGCGCGCAGCCTAGTGGGTCACCTGCTGTCGGCAGTCTCAGGCGGCGCGCTGTACCGCCAGGCGAGCTTCCTGCTGGACAGCGTCGACCAGCAGCTGTTCCCCGACTGGATGCAGATCGAGGAGCTGCCGCACCTGCGCCGTGGCCTGCGCTCGGCCGCCTTCGACGGCGACGGCGTGGCCACCCGTGCCTCGGCCCTGGTGCGTGACGGCGTGCTGCAGCGTTACGTGCTGGGCAGCTATTCGGCGCGCAAGCTGGGCCTGCAGACCACCGCCAATGCCGGCGGCGTGCACAACCTGCAGCTGGCGGCCAATGCCGGTTCGCTGCAGGACATCGCCGCGCAGATGGGCAACGGCCTGCTGGTGACCGAGCTGATGGGGCAGGGGGTGAACGGGGTGACCGGCGACTACTCGCGCGGCGCCGGCGGCTTCCGCGTGGAGAACGGCCAGATCCAGTATCCGGTGGATGGCATCACCATCGCCGGCAACCTGCGGGACATGTTCATGGCCATCGAGGCGGTCGGCAGCGATGTCGATCCGCGCTCGCATATCCGCACCGGCTCGATCCTGGTGGGACGGATGACGATCGCCGGCAATGATTGATGCCATTGATGGCGTAAGCTAGGCCCGCCTGACGCGACCGGCTTGCCGCCGGTCGGTCAAGACCACCCAAAAAAAAAGGAGTTTTGTCGTGAGCGAATTCGAGAACGTCCCGGCGGCGAGCAGCGTACCCGCTGACCAGCGCACCATGGCCCTGGTGGCGCACCTGCTGGGCATCTTCACCGGTTTCATTGGTGCCCTGGTCATCTGGCTGATCAACAAGGATGACGCCAGCAAGGCCTTCGTCACCGACCAGGCCAAGGAAGCGCTGAACTTCCAGATCACCGTCGCCATCGCGATGTTCGTCTGCATCATCCTGACCTTCGTGGTCATCGGTGTGTTCCTGGCGCCGATCGTCGGCCTGCTCAGCCTGGTCTTCAGCATCATCGCTGCGGTGAAGGCGAACAATGGTGAAGCCTACCGTTACCCGTTCGCACTGCGCCTGATCAAGTAAGCGGCAACGATCAACGACGTAAAAAGAAGCGCCCGGCAATGCCGGGCGTTTCCGTGTATGGCGCGTAGGGTAGCGCCGGGCCATGCCCGGCGAACGCGCAGCGCGGCAGATCCATGCCTGCAATCAGTGATCGCGTTCCACGGCCAGCGTGGCCAGCGCGCGCAGCGCATCGGCTTCTTCGTGATAGCCCGCCAGTGCCTGCTGCATGCGCGCGGAAAGTTCGCGCAGCTGCGCCTTGGCACCGTCCATGCCGAGCAGGGCAGGGAAGGTGCTCTTGTCCTGGGCCTGGTCCTTGCCGGCGGTCTTGCCCAGCTGTTCGGAACTGGCTTCGACATCGAGGATGTCATCGCGGACCTGGAAGGCCAGGCCGAGCGCATCGGCGAAACCATCGAGCTGGGCCAGCACGGGTTCGGGTGCATCACCGCACAACGCGCCCATGCGCACCGCAGCGCGGATCAGCGCACCGGTCTTCAGCGCATGCATGCGGGTGAGGGCTGCCAGCGACTGCTGCTGGCCGGTGGCATCGATGTCCAGCGCCTGGCCGCCGCACATGCCGGCCGCGCCGGAGGCATGGGCCAGGGTCTGCAGGCACGCCACGCGCAATGCCGCCGGCAGCGGTGCATCGGCCAGCAGGCCGAACGCACGGGTCTGCAGGGCGTCGCCGGCGAGGATCGCGGTGGCTTCGTCGAAGGCGATGTGGGTGGTGGGCTTGCCACGGCGCAGGGCATCGTCGTCCATCGCCGGCAGGTCGTCGTGCACCAGCGAGTAGGCGTGGATCAGTTCCACCGCCATCGCCGCGGCATCAAGCCTGTCCAGGGGCGCGCCGAACACCTGGCCGGCGGCATAGACCAGCAAGGGGCGCATGCGCTTGCCGCCACCGAGCACGGAATGGCGCATCGCCTGGTGCAGGCGTTGCGGGGCTTCGGCCGGTGAGGGCAGGGCGGCGTCGAGCTGGCTTTCGATACGGTCGCGCCAGCGCGCGAACAACGCCTCAGCCGTCATGGCTGGGCGGATCGAAGGGTTCGGCGGTTTCGGGCTGGGCCGGATCGCTGAGCAGGCGCACGCGCAGTTCGGCCTGCTCCAGCGCCTGCTGGCACTGGCGGTACAGACCAACACCACGTTCGTAAGCACTGAGCGAGGCTTCCAGGCTCAGCTCGCCGGTTTCCATCTGCTCCACCAGCTGTTCCAGCGATTCGAGCGACTGCTCGAACTGGGCGACCGGGGAGGCGTTTTCGGGGGACTTCTTGGCCATGCGACAAGTGTGGACGGCGCGCGCGCAAGGGTCAATTCACCAGCCGCCCGGATGCCACTGCAACTGCGCATTGCGTGCCTGCAGCCAGGCCTGCAGCGGTGCGGCAATGACTACATCGGCGGCCGCCAGCAGCTGCCCCTGGTCGAACAGCAGGGGCAGCTGTGCGCGTCGCCAGGGCGCCAGGTGCTCGCGCTGCAGGCAATCCTTCAACGCGGATGAATGCGTACGGCCGGACAGCACGATGCGCTCGCCGCCCTGGCGGGCACGCAGGTCCAGCGGGTGTTCGAAGCGGTCCGTGCCGAGCAGGCGCAGCTGGCCGCCGTCGGGCAGCTGCAGCGGTGCACGGCCGTCCCATGCTGCCTGCCAGCCCTTCGGCAGGACCGGCAGCGCTGCCGGCAGCAGGTAGGCGTGCTGGCGCCACTGGCGGATGGCGTGCTGCTGCCAACGCACCTGCGACTGCCGATCGGCGCCTGCGGCCATCAATTCGTTCTGTACTTGCCGCAGCACATGCGCCGGCAACGGGGCTGCGCCATGGCGGCGCACCCACGCACGCAGCACGCGCGCAGCACGCTCCGGTGCAACCTGGCGCAGCAGCTCCAGCGACAGCACCCGGGGTGCCACTTCCAGGTGAGCGAGCAGTTCGGCGTCTTCTTCATTGAGCAATGCACGGGTCTGCGCGCAATGCGCGGCGCTGCCGGCCAATGCGGCAGTGGCATGCGGCCAGCGCTGGCGCAGCAGTGGCAGTACCCGCAGGCGCAGGAAATTGCGGTCGGCGTGGTCTTCGCCGTTGCTGGGGTCTTCGATCCACTGCAGGCCGTGTGTCGCCGCGTAAGCCTGCAGCGCGCTGCGCGGCACATCGAGCAGTGGCCGCCACAGCCGATGGCCATCGAGGCGGCTGTCAGCGGTCATCGCCGCCAGCCCATCGATGCCCGAACCGCGCAACGCACGCAGCAGGAAGGTCTCGGCCTGGTCGTCCTGGTGCTGGGCCAGCGCCAGGGTTTCCCCGGCCTGCAGCTCGGCGCTGAATGCAGCGCGACGTGCCAGCCGGGCGGCCCCTTCGATGCCATGGCCGTCATCACGGCTGACCTGCACGTGGTGCACGGCCAGTTCGATGCCCAGCACCGCGCATTGCTGCTGGCAGTGCTGCACCCAGTCATCGGCAACCGGTTGCAGGCCATGGTGTACGTGCACGGCACGCAGCGGCGTGCCGGCCGCCTGTGCCGATCGCCACAGCCAGTGCAGCAGCACGGTGGAATCCAGGCCGCCGCTGTAGCCGACCAGCAGCGGTGCATCAAGCGGAACGAGGGCGGGGAAGGCGGTCACGGCGGCAAGTATAGGGTGGGTGGGTGAGTCGGCAGGGCTGCGCCCTGCACCCGCCGAAGCGGTAGTGCCGGCCGCTGGCCGGCAACCTGAGCAGCAACAGCAACAGCAACAGCAACAGCCGAAGCAAAAGCCGGCATTCCGTGGGATGGCGGGGTGGGTCCGGTTGCGGGGGACGCTGCAAGTACGTCCATGTAAGCTCGGTCGCGCCTTGCTCGAGTGCGCAGTCCTGCGCACACGGCAAGACCGGGGTTGGGCGTCCTGCCCAACCCGCCCGAGGCATGCCTCGGGCCCATGGCGCTCACGCCCCCGCAACCGGACCCACCCCGCCTTCGACAGATCTCCGCGATCTGTTGGAACGGCATGGCCTGCCCTTGGTGGGTGTCGACCTTGGTCGACACGTAGATCCACGCCATGCGTGGATGAATTTCAATCGAAATTGAATATCTCGACAGTTGATCGAAGAGCATCCACGCATGGCGTGGATCTACCAGACACCGGGAAACTGTCAGAGGTGGGGCGGTGTCGGATTGCGGGGTGTCAGCCGCATGGATGCGGCTGCCAAGCCTACAAGGACGTACTTGCGGCGTCCCCGCAATCC
>NZ_JAVDSR010000024.1:0-37033 GCF_031455455.1 Stenotrophomonas sp. 1337
CTGAAACTAAAGGGCCTGAGCCCGGTAAAGTACCGGGAACAGGTCGCGCTGGCTGCCTGATCCCCAACTGTCCAACTTTAGGGGGTCACTTCACCATGGGGGCTTGGCCGCGGCATCCATGCCGCGGACACCCCCGCAACCGGACCCACCCCGCCTTCGACAGTTTCCCGCGCGCTTTGGATGTAGCGCCGGGCCATGCCCGGCCGAGGGAAAGTCGGATCATCAATTTCGATTTAGATCGAAATAATCACTGAAAATCAAAGATCGATCATGTCGACAGTGAATGCACGACGGCAGATCCAACCGTCGTGGGGAAACTGTCACAGGTGGGGCGGTGTGGGCTTGCAGGACCGTTGGCGCCATGGATGGCGCCATCGAGCCCCCATGGACGGGTTTACGGCGTGTCCTGCAAGCCCACACCGCCCCGCCAACCCGCAGAAAACCCAGAGCCGGCTGTTGCTTTGGCTTTGGCTTTGGTTTTCGCCTCTGCGGGTGCCGGGCGGCAGCCCGGCCAGCCCTCCCTGCCGGATTTGCATATGTGGCTGCCGAATCCGGCCGTGGATTTGCCGGAATGCGCGATTGCCCTGCCGGAATGAAGTGCTCAGCCCTCGCTGAAAGGCGCGAAATGTCAGTCACCTGCCTAACGGCAAGTCCACTGACATTCAAGTTGTCCGCCTACGGGGGAAATGCTCATGAACCGCATCTACCGGCGTGTATGGAACCGCCAGCTCAATGCTCTGGTTGTGGCCTCGGAACTGGCCACCGGCGATAGCGGTGGTACCGCACCGCGCGACCGTCGTGCCAGCCTTCTGGTGCCCAGCACCCTGGCCATGGCACTGCTGTGCGTGCTGGCCAGCGGACCTGCGGCGGCGACAGAGGCCAATCAATCGCTGCGCGACCTGCAGGCGCTGGCGGCCAAGTACACCCAGCCGATGCCGGTGAAGGTGGACGCCGAAGTGGCGCTGGCCGCGGCTGCACGACAGGCCCAGGCGAACCCGGCGATCAGTGCCAACGCACGCGTCGGCCTGCAGCTGAGCACAACGTCATTGCCGGTCGTGCGAGACGTGCTGCCGGCCACCGTGCAGGTCAAGCTGGCGGCCGGCGCCGCGCCGCGCCAGGTGCCTGCACCGGTGCTGGGCGCCGACGTGCGCGCCAACATCGGTGTTGGCACTGCAGCCGCTACCCGTGTCGATGCCGCGCTTGCGGCGAACGTCGCACCGGCCGCACAGGCGCCGTTGGGTCTGGCCGCCAACGCGGCAGCAAAGGCCGATGTCGGCATCGCCGGCAAGCCGGTTGCCAGCATTGACGCCGGCACCGAGGTTGCCGCGGCAGCGGGTGCAACGCCGTCCGGCTTGAAGGCGGCCGTGGATGGCAAGGTCGATTCGCAGCTGGTCGTGGCCGGCAATCACATCGAAGGCCAAGGCCAGGTCGGTGCCACCGCAGCGGTCACACTGCCGGCCAAGGAAGAGCTGCCGGGTGACACCGATGACCGCGCGATCACCGCAGCGTTCGATACCGGCGTGGCAGGCAAGGTACGGGTGCAGGGCAAGGACGGCGAGGAAATCGTCGCCGATCGCAATCTCAAGCTGGCCGGCACCGCAACCGTCGCCGCGCAGAACAGCGCGCTTGGCCTGGGCGGCCTGCTCAACGGCGTCGACACTGCGCTCAACGGCGTTGGCAGCGCGGTCGGCAGCCTGCTCAATGGTGACCTCAACGGCACCGTCGGCAACCTGACCGGCGCCGTCGGTGGCCTGGTCGGCAATACCCTGGGCAGCCTCGGCCTGACCTCGCCGTCGGCCATTCCGCCGACCAGCCCGAAGGCGCCCGCCGCTGCCGACCCGAACGCGGGCCTGGTGATCGGTACCGGTGGCCTGGTGGGCGGTGTCACCGAACTGCTCGGCCCGACCACCGCCAGCCTGTTCGGCGGCACCGGTTACCTGTCCAACGGCAACCTCAAGCTCAGCACCGCCAACGTCATGCAGACCTATTCCACGGTCAACGTGCTCGGCCTGCCGGTGGTCAATGCAACGCCGGTCGGCACCACGCTCAACGGACTGGGTGGCGCGGTCACCGGTGGCAGCTCGCACCTGACCCTGATCGGTGGCGTCACCTCCGACAGCTACATCTACAACATCAACAACGGCAATCCCGGTGGCCTGCTCGGCCTGCTGCTGCCGACGGACTCGCCGGCCTGGGCGGCCAAGTGCCTGGACATCGCGCTGGCGGACATCTCCTGCTGGGCGGTAAACGCAGCGCAGGACTACCAGGTGCTGATGGGCGATGGCGCCTATGCCAACGGCTCCAAGGAAGTGGTGATCGGTGCCAACGCCCGCCATGAACTGCCGAAGGTCGATGCCAACGTCGCCTTCCCCGGCGCGGGCGCCAATGATCCGAGCGATCCGACCGGCGTTCCCACCGCCGACTATGCAGCACGCATGGGGCACTCGGTGGTGGTCGGCGACAGTGCCAGCGGCACTGCCAACGGGCAGACCCTGCTCGGCGCAGAGAGCACCTCCAACCAGGCCAACTCGGTGGCGCTGGGCTATCGCTCGGCCGCACTGCGCGGCGCGCAGGCTGGCTACAGCGCTTACGGCCTGACCACCGCACAGGTGTCGGCGGGCGAAGTGTCGGTGGGCACCGCAGGCGGTGGCGAGCGGCAGATCACCAACCTGGCGGCCGGCAGCGCCAACACCGATGCAGTCAACGTGGCCCAGCTGAAGGGTGCGATCAGCCAGATCGACGCGGTCGGCGCGGCGGCGGTCACCTATGACCTGGATGGTGCAGGCGACCCCGACTATCGCCGTGTCACCCTCGGCAATGGCACCGGCACCACCACCATCGGCAACCTGGCCGCCGGCGCGGTCAACGCCACCAGCAGCGAGGCGGTCAATGGTGCGCAGCTGTTCGCCAGCAACGACACGATGGCAAAGTTCTTCGGCGGACGCGCAGCGTTCGATCCGCTCACCAGCACTTTCACCGCACCGCTGTTCGAGATCAGCACCATCTCCACCGGTGGCGCTGTGGCCCCGGGGCTGTATGACAACGTCACCGACGCCTTCGATGCGGTGGATGGTTCGCTGGTCAACCTCAACACCCAGATCAACGACATCCGCAACACCGGCACCCGGTACCTGCGGGTGAATTCGACCGGTGCCGACGCCGTGGCCAGCGGCGCCGAAGCGATCGCCGTCGGTGCCGGTGCCAGCGCAACCGCCGCCAACAGCATCGCGGTCGGTGCCGGCAGCCTGGCCGACCGTGCCAACAGCGTGTCGATCGGTGCCGCGGGCGCCGAACGCCAGGTCACCAACGTCGCCGCCGGCACCGCCAGCACCGATGCGGTCAACCTGGGTCAGTTGCAGGCCTCCGAAGAGGGCGCACTGCGCTACGACCTCAACGGCGACGGCAGCGTCAACTACGCAAGTGCGACGCTCGGCCAGTCCGGCACCGCCACCACGCTGCGCAACCTCGGCCCGGGCCAGATCAGCGCGGCCAGCAGCGAAGCAATCAATGGTGCGCAGTTGTTCGCGGCCAACCAGACGGTGGCCACCCACCTCGGCGGCGGCGCTGCAGTGGATGCCAATGGCGTGGTCACCGCGCCGACCTACACGCTCAACAACGTCGCCGCCAATGGCACGGTCAGCCAGGGCAGCTACAACGACGTCGGCACGGCCTTCGATGCGGTCAGCAATTCGCTGGCAAATGTGGCCGAGCAGACCGATGACCTGGATGCGCGCGCCGTGAAGTACGACGTGGACGGGAGTGGCAATGTGGTCGATACCGTGACCCTCAGCGGTACCGGCGGTGCACCGGTGAAAGTCACCAACGTGGCCGCCGGCAGCATCCTGGCGGGGAGCAGCGATGCCATCACCGGCGACCAGCTGTTCAGCACGCACCAGACGGTGGCCAGCTACTTCGGTGGCAGCACCGTGTACAACGGCAGCACCGGGCTGTGGACCGCGCCGACCTTCAACATCTCCACCATCGCCACCGATGGCACCATCACCGGCAACGACTACAGCAACGTCACCGCTGCGTTCTCTGCAGTGGATGGCTCGCTGCGGGTGCTCAACCAGCGCATCAGCAGCGGCGGCGGCAGCCCGTACCTGGCGGTCAACTCCACGGCTGCCGCAGCCACGGCCACCGGTGCCGAAGCACTGGCGGTCGGCCCGCAGGCCAGCGCAGCCGGTGCGGGCAGCGTAGCGGTCGGCAACGGTGCCAATGCCAGCGCGGGCAACAGTGTTGCGCTGGGTGCCGGTTCGGTGGCCAGCGTCGGTGCGCAGACCGGCTATACCGGTGCCTATGGTCAGGCCGGCGCCAGCAACTCGTCCGGTGAGGTGGCGGTGGGCAGCAGTGGCAGCGAGCGCAAGATCACCCACGTGGCCGATGGCTCCGACGACCACGATGCGACCAACGTCGGCCAGCTGAAGAACGGCGTGAACTACGCCATCGACCAGTCCAAGGCCTACACCGACCAGAAGATCCAGAACATCACCAACGTTGCCGGCAGCTTCCGCGCCAACAACAGCAACAACCTGGCCGATCCGGCCGCCACCGGCGCCAACTCCGCCGCGGGCGGTGCCGGCTCCACTGCGGCCGGGGCCAACTCGACCGCATTGGGCAACGGCTCGCAGGCGCAGGCAGACAACTCGGTGGCGCTGGGTGCGGGCTCGGTCGCCAACCGCGCCAATACGGTGTCGGTGGGTGCAGCCGGTGCCGAACGCCAGGTGGTCAACGTGGCCGATGGTTCGCAGGCGACCGATGCGGTCAACGTGCGCCAGCTGCAGGCTTCGCAGCAGGGCACGATCCGCTATGACACCACCACCAACGGCACCACCAACTACAACAGCGTGACCCTGGGCAGCACCAGCAGCGGCCCGACCACGGTGCGCAACGTCGCTGCCGGCACCGCCGGTACCGACGCGGTCAACGTCGACCAGCTGAAGTCGGGCATGGCGCAGACCCTGGACTGGTCCAAGGCCTACACCGATGAGCGCATGGGCGGCTTCGAACGCGACCTGCGCAAGACCGACAACCGCGCCTCGGCCGGCATCGCCTCGGCGATGGCAACCGCATCGCTGCCGCAGCCCAGCGAGGCTGGCCGCAACATGGCCTCGATCGCCGCCGGCAGCTACAACGGCGAATCCGGCGTGGCCCTGGGCATCTCCGGTGTCTCCGAGGGCGGTCGCTGGATCTACAAGTTCAGTGGTTCCACCAACAGCCGCGGCGAGGCCGGTGTGGCCGTCGGTGCCGGCATCCAGTGGTGATCGCCTGCGCCGGGTCGCATTCGCGGCCCGGCGCAGCGGGCAACGTCTACAGGGGGAATGACATGAAACCGCATCGCATCGCTCGCAGTGGCCGCGTCGCCGCCACGCTGGGCCTGATCCTGGCCGCGGGGCTGCTGGTTGCCTGCCGCAGCCACGCACCGGCCGCCGACGGCCCCGCCGACAGCACCGCCGTCACCTTCCCGGAGGCCAGCAAGGCATCGCTGAAGGAAGGCATC
The DNA here is from genome assembly GCF_031455455.1 of Stenotrophomonas sp. 1337. Classification (NCBI taxonomy): domain Bacteria; kingdom Pseudomonadati; phylum Pseudomonadota; class Gammaproteobacteria; order Lysobacterales; family Lysobacteraceae; genus Stenotrophomonas; species Stenotrophomonas sp. 1337. The sequence goes on from NZ_JAVDSR010000024.1 coordinate 5,501, forward strand.
TATCCGGATATCGCCGACCTGCGCCGGTTCGCACCGGGCATGAGCAAGCGCCAGCTGTACACGTTGCTCGGCACCCCGCACTTCAACGAAGGCATGTGGGGCGTGCGCGAGTGGAACTACCTGTTCAACTTCCGCACCGCACAGGGCGCGGAGTACTTCACCTGCCAGTTCCAGGTGCGCTTCGACAACAAGGGCATCGCCCAGGGCGGCTACTGGAAGCCTGAATCGTGCGCAGCGGTCCTCGACCCGCCGCGTCCGCCGCCACCGCCGGCGCCGGCGCCCTTGCCGGAGCAGCCGCTGCGGCTGGCTGCCGATGCACTGTTCGGCTTTGACAGTGCCGTGCTCAGTGCCAGCGGCCAGCAGGCCGTGCAGGGTGTACTGGCGCAGGTGCGTGAGGCCAGCCAGGTGCAGTCGATCCAGGTGGTCGGCTACACCGACCGCATCGGCAGCGCTGCCTACAACCAGACGCTGTCGCAGCGACGTGCCGAGGCGGTGCGCATGGCGCTGGTACAGGGCGGCGTATCCGCGGCGAGCATCAGCGCTGAAGGGCGGGGTGCGGCCGAACCGCTGGTGCAGTGCGACCAGCGCAACCGGCGCGAACTGATCGCCTGCCTGGCGCCCAATCGCCGGGTGCAGATCGCGGGCGTGGCCCGGTCGCACTGAATCCCCGCGCCGGGGCGTGCCCCGGCATCCCGAGTCCCCCCTGTTCTGCCGGCAGGACGTGGAAACGTCTCCCCCGTTTTCCACGCCTGCCGGTGGGCAGGTTTCTTCCCTGGTGCACCTGATGAATGCCCAATTCCTGCCCTTGTCCATGAAGACGGAAGCCACTCTCAGCGTGTACGGCCAGCTCGGCAACCATGCGGTCGTGCGCATTCCCGGGCGCCGGCAGCCGGGCCTCATCCTGCAGGCCGACACCGTTGCCGGCTTCCTCACCCAGCTGCAGGAAGCACAGGCGTGCCTGCGCAGCGGCCGCGCGCAGCGTGCCGACGCCGAGCTGGACATGCTGGTCGACATGCTCGAGCAGTGGTATGCGCTCATCGAATCGCGCCTGGCCGATGCCGGCGAGGCCTTGTAGAGAAACAGGGGACGGAGGGGATCAAGTCGTTTCCCGCACAACCGGGGCATGAACGACTTGATCGCCTCCGTCCCCTTTTCTGTTGCTATGCGCGGGCGCGGATCATCCAGCAGGCGGTTTCCACCCGCACACGGTCACCTTCGATGAACGGTGCGAACGCGGTCAGCGCCTGCTGCAGCAGCGCTTCGGCGCGTGCGGCCGGCAACGCACGCAGGGCCAGGCCCACAGGTCCGAGCTGGCCGACGTAGCTGGCCAGCGCATCACGGCTGAGGAAGCAGGTCAGGTCCAGCGGCGCGATGTCCACGTCCTGCCATCCGGCACGCTGCAGCAGCCGGCGCACCCGTTCGCCATCGGCGAAAGCGAACTGCCCCGGTGCACCGGGTACCCGCGCCGGCAGCACCAGCTGGTCTGCAAGGGCGCGCTCGGCGGTGGTCATGAACGGATTCTCCTGCGCGCTGCGCCAGGCGATGCAGCGCAGGCCCGCGCCCGTTCGGGCGGCACGGTGCAGGTTGGCGAAGGCGGCCTGCGTGTCCTCGAAGAACATCACCCCGAAGCGCGACTGGATCCAATCGTAGTGCGCCGTTGCGAAGGGATGGCGCTGGGCATCGGCAACGATGAAGTCGATCCTGCGCCCGATCGCGGCGGCGCGCTGGCGGGCCAGGCCAAGCATCGGTGCGGAGATGTCCACGCCCGTGCAATGGGCGTCAGCGCGTGCTGCGGCGGCGCTCAGCGTACTGGCGCCGGTGCCGCAGCCCACGTCCAGCAGTTCCGTGACGGTAACCGGCAGCTCGTCGCGCAGGGCATCGGCCATCGGTTGGAACAGGCCGTCCAGCAGGGTCTGCTGCGCGACCCAGTTCTCGCCGGCGGCGCCGTTCCAGAGCGTGTTCTGATCGAGCGGGAGTGAATCGTCCATGGGCTTGCCTTGCGCGGGGAGTGCGACCATGGTGGCGCTTGAAGCCCACTTGAGGTCAAGCACGATGCAGGAACTGGATATCGGTGAGGTGGTCCGCCGCAGTGGCGTGCCGGCCTCGACGCTGCGCTACTACGAGCAGCTCGGCCTGTTGCAGGTGCTGGGGCGTCGCGGCCTGCGCCGGCAGTACCACGAGCAGGTGCTGGAACGGCTGGCACTGATCGGCCTGGGGCAATCGGCAGGCCTGTCGCTGCAGCAGATCGGCGCAGCGATGCCGCAGGGGGCAGGGCTTGCACTGGATCGCACGGCATTGCTGGCCCGGGCCGATGCGCTGCAGCAGCAGATCCGCAGATTGCAGCGGGCGCAGGATCGGCTGCGGCGGGCTGCCGCCTGTCCACACGCCGAGGATGCTCGGCGCTGCGCCTCGTTCCGCAGGTTGCTGCGAGCGCAGCAGCGCGTAGCGCGCGGATGAACTGCCGACACCCGCTCAATCGCGGGTGCTGACTTCCCAGGTGGCATGCAGCACGCCCGGCACCTGTTCCATCCGCGCCAGCACCACGTCCAGTTCGTCGGCGCTGACCGCGGTGCTGACCAGCACTGCGATCACATCAGTGGGCGCATCGGCGTGCTCCACCAGTTGCACGTCGCCAACGGGGTACTGCGCGGCTTCCAGCGCATCGACCAGGCGCTCGCGCACGCGCGGCACCGCGTCGGCATCCACGCTCAGGCGCACTTCGTAGGTCGCTTCGCTGGCGGCTTCGTTGATCGGGATGCGGTTGATCGCGTTCACCAGTGGCCGCAGCAGGGTATTGCCGGCGATGATCAGTACGGTCAGCAGCACGCCTTCGGCGAGCATGTCCGCGCCGGTGCAGCTGCCCACGGCAGCCGAGCACCACAGCGTCGCGGCGGTGTTCAGGCCGCGCACGTTCATGCCTTCCTTCATGATCACGCCGGCGCCGAGGAAGCCGACGCCCGAGACGACGTAGGAGATGACCCGCACGGCCTCGGCGCTGCCGGCGATGCGCATGCCCAGGTCAACGAAGGCGGCAGCGCCGACAGCCACCAGCACGTTGGTGCGCAGGCCAGCGGTGCGTTGCCGGTACTGGCGTTCGGCGCCGATCAGGGTGCCGAGCACGAACGCCGCCAGCAGGCTGACCACGGTGTCGGCGAACGGGCCGGGCTGGAAGGTTTCAATGAAGCGCATGGCCGCAGTCTACCTCCCGCAGGTGACAGTAGAACCACGCCACGCGTGGAGGGGCAGGGGGCATCATCCACGCATGGCGTGGATCTACTCGTCGACGCGCTCGCCCATCATTTCGCGCTGGCGCTTGTCCAGTTCCTCCGCATAGCGCTTGCGCACGAATGCTTCAGACACCACGCCCAGCACCTGGCCATCGTCGGCCACCACCGCCAGCTCGTCGGCCTGGGTCTGGTCGAACCGCTGCATCACGGTCACCACGTCGGCGCTGGCGGCGAGTGCCACGTCGCGGTTCTCGGCGAACGTACCTACGACGTCCTCGGGCTTCACGCCGTCGCCGAACAGGCGCGGAATCTGCACGATGCCAGCGTAGTGGCCTTCACTGTCGATCAGGATCACCCGGCTGCCCGAGCCCAGCGGGAAGCGCTGGCGGAAGGCGGCGGCATCGAGGTCGGCCGGGGCGGTGGCCACACCCTTGCGCATCATCCGCCCGGCATTGAGGTTGTGCACCCAGCCGATGTCACGCGCGCTCTTGATGGTTTCCCCGCGCAGGTGCATGCGCCAGGTCGAGAACGAATAGCCGAACCACTGCCGCACCAGGGTGCTGGACACCAGCACGGCGCTCATCACCACGCTGGTCAGCAGGAAGTCGTGGGTGCCTTCCAGCACCAGCATGGCCATGGTCATCGGCGCGCCAACCACCGCCGCGGCCAGTGCAGCCATGCCTGCCAGCGCTGCCGACGTGGCGTCGACCACAGGAACGCCGGTGGCCATCGCCAGCAGCCCGGCAAACAGCGTGCCGACCAGGGTGCCCATGAACAGCGAGGCGAAGAACAGGCCGCCGCGGAAACCGAAGCCCAGCGAAATGCCGGAGGCCAGGCATTTCAGCGTCAGCAGTCCGCCGATCCAGATCAGCGGCAGATGGGTGGTCAGGTCCAGGTGCAGCGCTCCGTGGCCGGACGACAGTACCTGCGGGCTGGCCAGGGCCAGCGGAATCAGCAGCAGGCCGCCCACCACCGGGCGCCCCCACAACGGCAGCGGGCTGCGCTTGACCGTGCCTTCGATGGAGGCGATCAGGCGCATCACCACGATGCCGACCATCGCACAGCAGCAGCCGAGCAGGCCGTAGATCGCATAGTCGGCTGCGCGCACGTCGATGGTCGATGCCGCCGGCAGCAGATAGGCGTCCACGCCGGCCTGGTCGGCAACGAAGGCGCCGGCCAGCGCGGCCACCGCAACCGGCGCCAGTGCCGCCGGCGTATAGGCACCGATGACGATCTCGAAGGCGTAGAACGCCCCGGCCAGCGGTGCACCGAAGGCCGCGGCGATCGCACCGGCCGCGCCAGCACCGACCAGGATGCGCACGTCGTTGCGGCGCAGGCGCATCACCCGCCCCAGCTGCGAACCGCTGCCGGCGCCCATCTGCGTGTACGACGCCTCCAGTCCGACCGAAGCGCCGCAGCCATTGGAGACCAGGGTCTGGGTCAACACGATCAGGTTGTCGCGCATCGACATGCGGCCGCCATGCAGTGCATTGGCTTCCACGGCATCCAGCAGGGGGCGTTTCAGGCGCGTGGCAGCCAGGCTGACCAGGCCCACCACCAGCCCGCCCAGCGGCAGCACCAGCAGGGCAGTCCAGGTCAAAGCGGGCAGCGAGCTCAGGCGCATGCCCTCGTCCAGCCCATACAACGCCGTCTGCAGGGTGCGTGCCAGCCCAGCCTGCAACAGGGTCAGGCCGCCGGCGATCAGCCCGACCACCAGCGCCAGGGCGATGAACCACAGGTCGCTGCCGCGCAGGCGCAGGCGCAGGCCCTGGAAGGCCAGATGCAGGCGCGATGGCGAAGCGGTGGAGGACATGGTGGCGGCATGATACGCCGCCACCGTGGGCGCTACCGTCACCGCATCAGGCGGTTGCCATGCTCAGAAGCGGTAGCGGCCCTGCACGTAGAACGTGCGCGGCGCGGCCACCATGCGCCCGGCGTTGCCATCCACGTTGCGGGTGTACCAGTGCTTGTCGGCCAGGTTGTTCACGCCCACCGCGACCTCGCTGTCGGCCAGCCAGGGCAGCTGCCAGGCGGCCTGCGCGTTCCACAGGCGTACGCCGGGTACACGGCCTACGCGCGCGTCGGCGGCTTCTTCCCAGGTGTTGGCGGCATCGGAGAACTGGCCGCTCTGGTGGGTGCTGGACACGTTGAAGGTCCAGCCGGCCAGCGCATAACGGGCGCCGACGCTGTCGGTATCGCGCGCGTAGAACGGCACATCGAGGCCGCGGTTGTCGCCGGACTGCTGGATGGCCTTGGTCCAGGTGTAGTTCGCGTACAGTTCCAGCCCGGCCAGCGCGCTGCTTTCGGCAAAGCGGTACTCGATCGCGCTTTCCACGCCCTTGTGGTCGGTGGCGCCGATGTTCTGGAAGGTGGGCGGGGTGATGCCCGGCACCTGCAGGATCTGGTTGTCGAAGCGCATCTTGAACACGGTCACTTCCGCGCGCAGCGCGCCATCCTGCCAACGCGCGCCCAGCTCGGTGGTCCTGGCGATTTCCGGGTTCAGCGGATTGGTCGCGCTCTGCGAGTTCAACTGGATGTTCTGCACCGGCCCGAACGAGGTGGTGTAGTTGCCGAACACGGTCAGCTGCGGGGTCAGCAGGTAGGCGACGTTGAGCGAGGGCAGGGCCTTGTCGTTGCGGCTGCTGAAGGTCGCGCCGCCGCCGGCCTGGCGGCGGTCCATGTCGATCCACTCCATGCGCACGCCGGGCGTGATCCGCCACTGACCGATGGCGATGCGGTCATCAACGTAGAACGAGTGCGCATCGGTGGCGTTGTCGAAGCGGGTGGCCGCGCCGGTCGCACCGGTACGGCGGGTAACGGTGTAGCTGCGGTCGTTGCCGCGCTCGCGCAGGAAGCGGTAGCCGGCGGTGATGTCGTGCACGCTGCTGCCCCAGTGCAGGCGCTGGGTGTAGCGTGGCTCGATGCCGAGCACACGGTAGTCGCGCGGCTGCACCGTGATCTGTGTGTTGGCCGCGTTGATCAGCGAACTGGCCCGGTTGCTTTCGTTGTAATACGCCAGCACCTCGAACTCGCTGTTCTCCGACAGCGTGTTGGTGTAGCCCAGGTCGATGCCGGTGCGATGGCCCTTCCAGAAGTCGGACGGGCGGGTGTTCTGGAACGGATCGGCCTGGTACTGGGCGCGGGTCAGGCCGCCCGGAGTCAGAGAACGCACGTCGTAGTACGACAGCTTGGCACGCAGCTCCTGCTGTGCGTCGATGGCATAGGCAAACTTCAGCGCCAGATCATCGAAGCGGTCATCGCTGCCCTGGCGCCAGCCGCGGCCGTCCTGCCCCGAATACAGCAGGGCCATGCCCAGGCCGTTGTCGGCGGTGCCGCCGAGGAACGCGTTGTACTGGGTGCTGTCGCCGCCGCCGTGGTCGTAAGCGCTGTAGCGCACGCCGGCCTCGCCGTGCAGGCCGGCCGCAGTCGGAATCGCACGGGTGCTGAAGTTGATGATGCCGCCGACATTCTGCGGCCCGTAGCGCACCGCACCGCCGCCGCGTACCACGTCGATCGATTCGATGTTGGCCAGGCTGGCCGGGGCGAAGGAGAGCTGTGGCTGGCCGTACGGCGCAACCGCCAGTGGCACGCCGTCCAGCAGGACGGTCGAGCGCGGCGAGTAACGGCCGGTCAGGCCGCGCACGCCGATGTTGAGCGAGACCGAGCTGCCAGCGGTGCCGGAGTTGTCGGTGACCTGCACGCCGGGAATGCGGCGCATGGCATCGCCCAGGCTGGCGGCGCCGCTGGCCTCGATGCGCTGGCGATCGACCACGGTACGCGCGCCAGCGAAGCTCTTGACGCTGTCGTGCAGGCCGGTGCCCAACCAACTGCCCGACACCTGGATGCTGTCGAGCGTGGTGGCGCTGTCCTGCGCAAACGCGCTGGCGGCCGGAAACATGCACAGGGCGAGGGCGGCAGCCAGGGGCAGGTGGGCCGGTTGCGGGGCAGGAATGGGCATCGGTGCAGAGTGTGGAAGGTCGTAAATGAGAATTATTGCTGATTCCATTCACCATTGGAATCGGTCCTCCGTTCAGCGCTTTGGCCCGGTGGTAAAGTGGCCGATTGCCTCCTGACCCGCTGAGAACTGCCATGTCCACTGCTGCTTTCTACCCCGTCGGTACCCCTGGCCAGCCGTGGGGCGTTGCGGAAAGGGAGCAGTGGCGTGCGCGCCAGCAGCGCCTGCGCCGTTACGACGAGGAGGTGCTGCCGCGCATCGACGCACTGGCCGGGCATTTCGACAAGGTGGCCTACGGCCAGCTCGACTATGCAGGCGAGACCTACACCCTGTTCGCCCTGCGCAGCCGCGACTGGAACCCGGCATTGCCGGCCGCGCTGGTGACCGGCGGCGTGCACGGCTACGAGACCAGTGGCGTAATGGGCGCGCTGGAGTTCCTCGAAAAACATGCCGCCCACTACGCCGGCAAGGCCAACCTTGTGGTCGCGCCGTGCGTGAATCCGTGGGGCTTCGAGCGCATCAACCGTTGGAACTTCGATGCGATCGACCCGAACCGCAATTTCCGCGCTGACGGCCCGGCCCGTGAATCGACGGCGCTGATCGAACTGATCGCACCGTTGAAGGGCCAGTTCGTGCTGCACATCGACCTGCACGAAACCACCGACAGCGACGAGAGCGAGTTCCGTCCCGCACTCGCCGCGCGCGATGGCAAGCCGTTCGAACCGGGCCTGATTCCCGATGGCTTCTACCTGGTGGACGACAGCGGGAATCCGCAGCCGGCCTTCCAGCAGGCCGTGGTCGCCGAAGTGGAGAAGGTGACCCATATCGCACCGGCTGACGACAAGGGCGAGATCATCGGTTCGCCAGTGGTCGCGCACGGCGTGATCGAGTACGCGCTGGTGCCGCTGGGCCTGTGTGCGGGCATCACCGGGGCGAAGTACACCACCACCACCGAGGTCTACCCGGACAGCCCCCGCGCGACGCCGCAGCAGTGCAACGACGCGCAGGTGGCGGCGGTGTGCTCGGCGCTCGATTACGCGCTCGCCCATCGTTGATCGGTAGCGCCGGCCGCTGGCCGGCAACCACGGGGCAAGGGGATGCCGGCCAGCGGCCGGCACTAGCTCAACCCAACGCCTCGGCCCACCACAACGCTGCCGGCCCCGGTGGCGTATCGCGGCGCCACACCAGGTCGCTGTGGATGCGCCTCGGCCAGCCCGGCACGCGCAGTTCCAGCAGGCGGCCCCGGTCGTAGCGCTGCACCAGCGCACGCGGCAGTTCGGCCCAGCCGATGCCGTCCTCGGCCATCTCCATCACCATCAGGTAGTCCGACGCGGTCCATGCCGGCCCGCTGATCGGCGGTGCGTGGTCGACCTGCGCACTCAGCCGCACCTGCCGATGCCGGGCCAGTTGCGCCGCCGCACGCACGCCGGCCTGCGCCAGCGGATGATCGCTGGCCACGTACACCGCCAGTTCGCTGTGGTGGGCCAACGGCTGGGCCACCAGCGCATCGGGGTACTGCGCCTGGCGCGGCAGCAGTCCCAGCCCGGCGCGGCCAGCATCCACCAGTTCCAGCACGTCGCGCCCCTCGGCATCCAGCCATTCCAGCTCGATCTCGGGAAATGCCTCGGCAAACCGCTGCAGCACACGTTGCGCCGGATCGAGCTGGTAGACATCGGAGAACACCACGGTCAGGCGTGGCTCCAAGGGCGCGGCCAGGCGCACGCTCAGTTGCTGCAGGCGCGCGTCGGCGGCAAGGATTTCCTGCGCGTGGCCCAGCACCTGCCGGCCGGCGTCGGTCAGCTGCGGATAGCGGCCGCTGCGGTCGAACAGAACCATGCCCAGGTCCGCTTCCAGATGGGCAATGGCAGTGCTGACCGTGGACTGGGTCTTGCGCAGCCGGCGCGCGGCCGCCGAGAACGAGCCCAGCGCGGCGGCCTCGACGAAGGCCTGCAGGGATTCGGGAGAATAGGGCATTGATCCATCGCTCCTGTCGATGGAATCCATTTTGATACCACCGTAAAAGACGATGATACTGGCCGCCGTCGCCCCTGTCTGCGGGGGCGTTCCGGATCATCCACGCACGGCGTGGATCTACTGATGACGGGGCGCGGTCCCCGTCGCGCAAGGAGCTTCACATGTCCCGTACTGTTCCCGCCCGTGGCGCCTTCGTCGCCTGGGCCTGCCTGACCGTGGCGATCGTCGCCGAAGTGGTCGGCACGTCCTTCATGGCCCATGCCGCCCGCGATGGCGGCTGGACCGGCTATGTGGTGATGGCCGCCGCGCTGGCGCTTTCCTATTACTTCCTGGCGCTGTCGGTGCGCCGCATCGCCGTCGGCGTGGCCTATGCGGTGTGGGAAGGCCTCGGCCTGACCCTGCTGACCGTGGTCGGCATCAGCGTGTTCGGTGAGAGCCTGTCGCTGCAGCAGCTGGCCGGTCTGGTGCTGGCGGTGGTCGGCATCGTCTGTGTCACCCTCGGGGAGGCGCACTGATGAACATGATGGCCTTGTTTTTCGTGATCTGCTCGGCGCTGATCGATGTGGCCGCCAACATGATGGTGGCCAAGTCCGATGGCTTCCGTCGCTGGCGTTGGGGCGTCGGCGCCATCGTGCTGGTCTGGATCGCCTTCGCCCTGCTGGGCCAGGCCGTGCGCTACATGGACCTGGCGACCGCCTATGCGATGTGGGGCGCGATCGGCGTGATCGGTACGGCCACCTGCGGTCGCCTGCTGTTCGGCAACCGCCTGCGCCCGATCGGTTGGATCGGCATCGGCCTGGTCACGGCGGCCGTGCTGCTGCTCAGTACGGCGTGATCCCGGCTTGATTGCGGCGATCAGTGAGGTCGCCGACACTTGGGCTTTCCCGCAACGGAGTGCCCGCATGTTCAGTCACGTCACCGTCGGAACCAACGACATGGCGGCTTCCCGCCGCTTCTACGATGCCTTGTTCACTGCCATCGGCGGTCGCGCAGGCGTGTTCGATGACGAGGGCAAGCTGGTCTATATCAAGGATGGACGGATGTTCATGGTCATCCCGCCCATCGATGGCGAGGCGGCGTGCCATGCCAACGGCGGCACCATCGGCTTTGCGCTGGCAGACCCGCAGGCGGTGCATGCCTGGCAGGAAGCGGGGGTCGCCCACGGCGGTACCGCGGTGGAAGACCCGGCCGGCGTGCGGCACAAGGCCGGGCGCCAGTTGTACCTGGCCTACCTGCGTGATCCCGACGGCAACAAGCTGTGCGCCGTGCATGTGATGGGGTGAATCGTCGGTGCCGGACGCGGCGTGTCGTAATCGGACCAAAGTGACAACGCCGCCCGGCACGCCCGCCGGTCTGCAGGCGCGCGCGTAGCACGGAACACCGGCCGTTCAAGCCTGCGCGGTGCCACGACTTCATCCTGTGTCCACTGCGATTCAGCCAGAATCGGTCGGCTTACTCTTTGATCGATCCGGAGATGGCTGCCCATGGAAGCACTGGAGCCTCAACATCAGCCGGTGCGAACCCTGCGGCCCGTCTTCGCCTTCGCGGCGATCGTTGTCGTTGCCTTCGCACTGTTCGTCAGCCTGTATCCGATCGGCGCCGGTCGCCTGCTGGTCAAGGCGCAGGACTGGGCCGCGCTCAACGTCGGCTGGTACTACCTGCTGGCGATGACCCTGTACCTGGTGTTCGTGGTCGGCGTGGCGCTGTCCAAGTACGGCGGCATCAAGCTCGGTGCCGACCATGACGAACCGGAGTTCAGCTACCTCTCCTGGGCCGGCATGCTGTTCGCAGCAGGCATCAGCATCACCCTGTTCTTCTTCTGCGTTTCCGAGCCGCTGACCCACTACCTGCAGCCGCCGCAGGGTGATCCGGCCGCGGGCGAGGCCGGTGCGCGCCAGGCCATGCAGCTGCTGTTCCTGCACTGGGGCCTGCATGGCTGGGGCGTGTTCGCGCTGGCGGCGATGGCGATGGCCTATTTCGCCTACCGGCACAACCTGCCTTTGGCATTGCGCTCGGCGCTGTATCCGCTGATCGGCAAGCGCATCAACGGCCCCATCGGCTATACCGTCGACGCCCTGGGCATCGTCGCCACCGTGTTCGGCATCGGCGCGGACATGGGCTTCGGCGTGCTGCATCTCAACGCTGGGCTGTCGCACCTGTTCAACGTGCCGCACTCGAACATGGTGCAGATCCTGCTGGTGGTGGCGATGATGGGCGCGGCGGTCGCGGTTGCCGTGTCCGGCGTGGAGAAGGGCGTGCGCTGGATGGCCAACATCAACATGCTGCTGGCGATCGCGCTGGTGCTGTTCATGCTGTGCGCCGGTCCCACGCAGTACCTGCTCAGCACGCTGATGCAGAACCTGGGCGACTACCTGGGCAGCGTGGTGGGCAAGAGTTTCGACGTATACGCCTATGGCGGCCGGCCGGAATGGCTGGGCGGCTGGACGGTGTTCTACTGGGCCTGGTGGATCGGCTGGGCGCCGTTCGTCGGCCTGTTCATCGCGCGCATCTCGCGCGGCCGCACCATCCGCGAGTTCGTGTTCGGCGTATTGCTGATCCCGCTCGGCTTCACCCTGGCGTGGCTGTCGATCTTCGGCAACAGCGCGCTGGACCAGGTGCTGCACCATGGCCAGCAGCAGTTGGCGCAGCTGGCGGTGGATGACCCACCGACGGTGCTGTATGCGTTGCTGGATGGCTACCCGTGGAGCAAGGCGGTGATCGGGGTGACCGTGCTGGTCAGTTTCATCTTCTTCGTGACGTCGGCCGATTCCGGGGCGGTGGTGCTGTCTACGCTGTCCTCGCATGGCGGTGCGCCGGAGGACGATGGCCCGCGCTGGCTGCGCGTGTTCTGGGGCACGGTGATCGCGGTGCTGACCGCCGGCCTGCTGCTGGCCGGTAGCATCGATGCCCTGAAATCAGCGGTGGTGCTGGCCTCGTTGCCGTTCTCGGCGGTGCTGCTGTTGATGATGTGGGGCCTGACCCGCGCCTTCAGTGACGAGTCGCACCGCAAGCGCGCGCAGCAGTTCAGGCCATCGCCGCTGATCGGCGATGACCGCCACCACCAGGGCTGGCGCCAGCGCCTGACCCAGGCCATGCACTTCCCGGTACGCGACCAGGTGTACCGCTTCATGGATGACACGGTGAAGCCGGCGATGGAGGCGGTGGCCGAGCAGCTGCGCGAGCAGGGCTGGGACGTGCAGACGCGGTTCGAAGCGGGCGACATGGAGCTGTCGGTCAACCACGGCGAGCAGCAGGACTTCCAGTACCGGGTGATCCTCAGTGGCTACCTGACCCCGTCCTTCGCCGCGCAGCAGCTGCGCAACCAGCGCTACTACCGCGCCGAAGTGCATCTGTACGAGGGTAGCCAGGACTATGACCTGGTCGGCTACAGCCGCAAGCAGATCATCAACGACATCATCAGCCAGTACGAACGGCACCTGCAGTTCCTGCACCTGAGCCGTTGATGCAGCCACGCCGGGCATGGCCCTTGCCTTTGGAGGGTGCGGACCTTTGGTCCGCACCCTCCTGTTCAATCAGAACCGGTAGCGCGCGCCCAGCGAAACGAACTGCCCGCGCAGGTTGTACTGGCTGATGTCGAAGCCGTTGGAACCGCCGGCCGGATCGAACGGCGGGTCCTTGTCGGTCAGGTTCAGCACCGACAGCGACAGCGTGGTCTTCGGAATGCCTTCATAGGCCACGTACAGGTCCAGCTGGTGGTACGGCTTGACCCGATCGCGCAGGCCCGGATTGCTGGTGGCCGTGGCTACGCGCTGGTCATAGCCGCTCACGTACTGCAGGCTCAGCGTGCTGCTCCAGTCGCCCACCGCCCAGTTCAACGAAGTGGTGCCGCGGGTGCGTGGCAGCGCGCCATGGCGGTTGTTGCCGGCGCCGTCATAGGGCGCCTGGCCGGCCACCAGCGGCTGCTTGAAGCTGAGCAGGTGGGTCCAGCTGCCGGCCACGGTGAAGTTGCCCCAGCCCTCGGTGCGGAAGGTACGGTTGGCTTCCAGGTCGATGCCCGAGGTGGTCAGCTCGCCCTGGTTGGCGTACTGGTTGGTGATGATCTGGATGCGGCCCTGCGCATCGCGCTGCACGCGACCGGGGAACAGTCCTGGGTTGTCGACGATGAACTGCGCGCTGTCCGGCTTGACCAGGTTGTCCTGTTCGATGCGGTACCAGTCCAGGCCGATGCTGGAATCGGCATCGGGTGACCACACGGCGCCGACGTTGAGGTTGCGCGAGCGCTCGGCCTTCAGGTCCGGATTGCCGGTGCGCAGGTTGGTCACGCCGCGGCTGCCGCCGGGCTGCAGCGGATCGAACGGGTCGACCACCGAGCCGTAGCTGATGGTCTGCCCCGGTGCGATCTCCGGCAGCGACGGTGCACGGAAACCACGCGAGAACGAGCCACGCAGCAGCAGGCTGTCCAGCGGTTGCCAGCGCAGCGCGAACTTCGGCGAGAATGCCTTGCCGAAGTCATCGTAGTGGTCACCGCGGCCGGCCACCTGCAGCTCCAGGGTGCGATGCAGCGGCACGCTGAACTCGGCATAGGCGGCACTGACCTGGCGCTCGCCGTCGACGATGTTGATCGCCGGGCGCAGTTCAGTACCGGACAGCACCTGCGCACTGGTGCGCGCGTCCAGCGATTCCTTGCGGAATTCCGCGCCCCAGGCGAAGCCGATCGCACCCGCCGGCAGTTCCCACAACGAGGTCGATGCCTTGACGTTGAGCGAGTGCAGCTTGTACCAGCCCGGGCGCTTGGTCTGCAGGCGCAGATCGTCCAGTGCGCCCGGCGTGCTGGACGGATCGAGGAAGTTGTAGCTGCCGTCGCGCAGGATCTGCTGGAAGGCGTAGCGGTCAACGAAGTTGTCCACGTACTCGCGCTGCGCACTCTGCGAAGTCAGTGCGGCCACTTCCCAGTCCCAGCGTTCACCGGTGCCACGCACGCCGGCCAGGGCGCGGTAGAACACCTGGGTATTGTCCTTCAGGCGCGGGCCGAGATCGAAGAAGGTGTACTCGAACGGCAGTGGCGTGCTGCCCGGATTGTTCGGATGGCCGACCGGCAGGACAGCGGCGATATCGGTCAGCGTACCGGTGGCGGGATTGTAGGCACGCAGGCCCGGGCCGACCGTCAGCGGGGCGCTGAAGATCTGGTCGGCCTTGTTGTGGCTGTACAGCACGTCGGCGAAGGCTTCGACGCTGTCACTGAAGCGATAGGTCGCGCTCAACGATGCCTGCAGGCGCTCGGCGCCGGGCTGCAGGGTCTTGAACGGCTGCGCGTTGAAGGCGCAGGCCTGGCCGGGCAGGGTGCTGCCGAAGTCGCTGTAGGGACGCAGCTCGCTGCCCTCGGGGCAGGGCGAGAACGGCTGCGGTGCGCGCGGATTGGACAGCCAGTTGCCACCGGCGGTGGACCAGCCGGCGAGGCGGCCACCGGGCTTGTCGCGGAAATCGCCGTCGCGGGTGTACGCGCGCTGGTCGGCGTCGAGGCGGTCGCGCTTGAGCAGGTCCAGCCCGAACAGCACGTTCCAGCCTTGCTGCTCGAGGTCACCGAAGCCGGCCAGCAGGTTGGCCTTGCGCTCGTTCAGGCCGCCCTGGGTGGCGGTGCCGAAACCACCGCCGACTTCCACGCCCTGGAAGTCGCGACGCAGGATGATGTTGATGACGCCGGCGATGGCGTCCGAGCCGTACACCGCCGAGGCGCCATCCTTCAGCACTTCGATGCGCTCGACCGCGCTGATCGGCAGCGCATTGAGGTCGACGAAGGTGTCCTGGGTGTTGAGCGCAAAACCGAAGTTGGCCACGCGGTAGCCGTTGACCAGTACCAGCGTGTTCTTCGGTGACAGCCCGCGCAGGCCGATCGAAGCCGAGCCTGCAGCGAAGCTGCCGGTGTACTGTTCGTCGAAACTGTTGCCGGCGTTGGCCGACAGGTTGCGCAGCACGTCGGTAAGGGTGGAGCGGCCGGTCTGCAGGATCTGCTCGCGGGTGACGATCTGCACCGGATTGGGACCGGCGGTGTCGCTGCGCTTGATGTTCGAGCCGGTCACCAGCACGGTGCCGAGGGTGGTGCTGTCCTTGCCGGTGTCGGCGGTTTCAGCGGCGCCGGCGTTGCCAGCGACGAGGGCCAGCGCGACCGCGCTGGAAAGCAGGGTGGTGCGATACATGGAAGCGACTACGCCAAACGGTGGAGGAGCCGTCAGTACCGCACGCGGGTGAGTGCGCCTTCCAATGACGAAAGCGCATTCAGTTATACATCACAGGTTCTTAACCATCGGAATAAGCGGTGGCGGACTGCCTCGCGCGCCGTTACGGCATTCAACCCCGACCCATTTAATCGACTGGGTGCATTGCCAGGTCGGAGACGAAAATCCAGAGGCTGTCCGGTATGTCGTTGTGGCACGCAAGCCCCATATCCCTGATGCTTTCAGGAAACTGGACCAGCACGCGCAAGCCGCGTTGATGCTTGGCCATGGAAGCTTGGGATTCCTCAAGAACAATGGTCCCGTTTGTACCGATCAACCTCCAGTAGTCTTCGGAGGGCCGAACGTCGTCAGGCGGGTGTTTGCTCCCGAGAAAGGTCGCCAGCAGCACCTTCCGACCATTCATTCCGCTCAACGTGATTCCTTCTTCAGCAAAGACGATGCAGACATTATCCATTGGGATGGGGGCGGCGCGCAGCGCCGCCGGATCCAGCGCCTTGCATCAAGGCCGCAGCAGCACCTTGCCATTGCGGCCCGAACCGGCGCCGGCTTTCGCCGCCTGGGCGATGTCGTCCAATGCGAAGATCTGCTCCACCGGCAGGGTCAGTTCACCCCCGGCCGCACGCTTCAGCAGTTCACCCACCAACCGCCGCTTGTCTTCCACCGCCATTGCCTGGCTGACCTTGCTGCCCCAGAAGCCCTTCACCGTGGCTTCCTTGTAGATCAGGCCGCCGGCGGGAATGCGCATCGGTTCGCCGCTCATCACACCGAAAGAGACCAGGGTGCCGTGGTGGCCGAGCAGGTCGACCAGGTCGCCGCTGGCATCGCCACCGATGGAATCGACTGCAGCAGCGGCCTGCGCTTGCCCGGTGGCTTCGCGCACCCGGTCCTTCCAGCCGTCCACCGAGGTATCGAACACGTGATCGATGCCCAGTGCCTGCAGTTGCGCCACGGCCTCGGCATTGCGCACCAGGTTGGCCACGTGCACGCCGCGCGCCTTTGCGAGCATCGCCAGCGATTTGCCGACGGCACCGTTGGCGGTGTTCTGCACGATCCACTGGCCCTGCTCGACGTGCAGGAATTCCAGCAGCATCAACGCGCTCAGCGGCATGGCGATCAGCTGTGCGGCCATTTCATCGGCGATCGCGTCCGGCATCGGGATCACCATCCGCGCCGGTGCGATGAACGCCTCGGCCCATGTGCCGTGCACGGAGGCGGCGGCAACCCGCTGGCCGATCTGCAGGCCGTCGACGCCTTCGCCGAGCGCATCGACCACACCCAGTGCTTCGCTGCCGCCGATCGCCGGCAGCGTCGGCTTGTAGCCATACAGGCCACGCACGGTCAGCAGATCGTGGTTGTGGATCGAGGCCAGCACGGTGCGGATGCGTACTTCGCCGGGACCCGGTTCGGGCAGGGGGGCATCGGCAACGGCGAGGACCTGGGCTGGATCGCCGAAGGAGGAGTACAGGGCAGCGCGCATGGGCAGTGTTCCAATGAAAGTTGACGTTGTACCGAACTGGGGATGCGCCCGGCGTCGACAAGGCCGCGCACGTGCAACACGGCATCCTGCGACCGATGGTCGCGTTGGCGCGCGATCACCGCATCTTGTGTTGACGGCTAGGAATATCCCCACTATGTTGTGGCTGTCACTCCCGGTCAGCCGCCGCCGCCGGACATGCAGCAAACGTCCCGCGGCCCGCCCCTGAAGGCTTGCCGTGTCGACGCGGCCGCCACCGTGCGGACGCAGGTCGCCCCCACGGCCCGGATACCGGCCGCAGGCGCAGGCAGATGCCGACGACCTGTGTTCCCGCCCCTTGGCACTTCACCCGTTCGCCCCGTGCGCCGGTATCGCGTGCAGGGCCGCCATGGCATCGGGCGCCGACGCGCGCACGAGCCTGGAGTTCCACCACCATGACCGACAGTACCTTCCGCGTGGCCGACCTGGCCGGCGCCGGCGACGCCATGCGCGCCAGCGGCGAGCGCGTGCCGACCTGGATCACCAAGGAAGCCGGCAATCGTCGCCTGCCGTTCGATGCGGCGCGCCTGCTGCGCAGCATCGATACCATCCACGCCGAGCTGCCGCAGCTGGATGTGGCCGACTATCGCCGCGTGGTGCTGGCGATGGTCGAACGCAAGCCCAGCATCAGTGCCGATGATCTGGTGGATCTGCTGATCCGCGAAGCGGAATCGCGCGTCGACCTTGTCGCGCCGCAGTGGGAACAGTTCGCTGCACGCCTGTACCTGCGCCGGCTTTACAAGCGCGCCAGCCGCAACCGCTTCTACGATGTCAGCCTGAAGTACGGTTCCTACGTGGGCCTGCAGGAAAGCCTGGCCGACCGCGGCATCTACAGCAATGACATCCTGCGCTGCTATTCGAAGGAAGAGCTGCAGCAGGCCGGCGAGATGATCGACCCCGAACGCGATCGTCTGTTCGCCTACAACGGGCTGTACCTGCTGGCCACGCGCTACCTGGCTACCGATCGCAGCCGCGAGGTGTATGAGCTGCCGCAGGAACGCTGGCTGACCATTGCCCTGTACCTGATGCAGAACGAGGGCGGGGCTGGTGAGAGCGGCCGCGTGCGCCGCATGCAGCTGGTGGGCGAGGCGTACTGGGCGTTGTCCAACCTGTACATGACCGTGGCCACGCCGACCCTGGCCAATGCCGGCAAGGTCGGCGGCCAGCTGTCGAGCTGCTTCATCGACACGGTGGACGACAGCCTGCAGGGCATCTATGACTCCAACACCGATATCGCCCGCGTGTCCAAGCACGGTGGGGGCGTGGGTGCGTACCTGGGGTACGTGCGCAGCAGTGGCGCGCCGATCCGCGGCGTGCCCAACTCGTCCGGCGGCGTGGTGCCGTGGATCAAGCAGCTCAACAACACGGCGGTGTCGGTCGACCAGCTCGGCCAGCGCAAGGGTGCAGTGGCGGTGTACCTGGACATCTGGCACCGCGACATCGAGGCGTTCATGGACCTGCGCCTTAACAACGGCGACCAGCGCCTGCGTGCGCATGATGTGTTCACCGCCATCTGCGTGCCGGACCTGTTCATGGAGGCCGTCGAGCGCCGTGCCGACTGGTACCTGTTCGATCCGCACGAGGTGAAGCAGGCCAAGGGCTGGTACCTGCAGGATTTCTACGACGAGAAGCGAGGGCAGGGCAGTTTCCGCGACCGCTACGCCGAGCTGGTGGCCGACGAGCGCATCAGCCGTCGCACGGTGAAGGCGATCGACCTGTTCAAGCGGATCATGCTCAGCCAGCTGGAAACCGGCAACCCGTTCCTGTTCTACCGCGACGAAGTGAACCGGAAGAACCCGAACAAGCATGCGGGCATGGTCTATTCCAGCAACCTGTGCACCGAGATCCTGCAGAACATGAGCCCGACGCGGATGATCCAGGAGATCGTCAGCGGCGACCAGATCGTCACTACCCGCCGCGCGGGCGACTTCGTGGTCTGCAACCTGTCGTCGATCAACCTCGGCCGTGCCATCACCGCCCCCGAGGATCTGCTGGCCAAGGATGTGCTGGAACGGTTGATTCCGATCCAGGTACGCATGCTCGACAACGTGATCGATCTCAATGCGCTGCCGGTGCCGCAGGCCACCATCACCAACCGCAAGTACCGCGCCATCGGCCTGGGCACGTTCGGCTGGCACCACCTGCTGGCACAGCAGGCGATCCATTGGGAATCGCCCGAGGCCGAGGAACTGTCCGATCGCCTGTTCGAGCGCATCAACTTCCTGACCATCCAGGCCAGCGCGCAGCTGGCCAAGGAGAAGGGCAGCTATCCGATGTTCGCTGGCAGCGACTGGCACAACGGCAACTATTTCCGTGACCGCGATTACAGTGGCGCGGCCTGGGACAGTCTTGCGCGCGAGGTAGCGACCAACGGCCTGCGCAATGGCTGGCTGCTGGCGGTGGCGCCGAACATGAGCACCGCGCAGATCGCCGGCTCCACCGCGTCGATCGATCCGATCTACAGCGCGTTCTACTACGAGGAAAAGAAGGACTTCCGGCGGCCGGTGGCCGCGCCTGGCCTGTCGCTGGAAACCTGGCCGTACTACGAGAAGGGTGCCTACAAGGTCGACCAGTTCGCCAGCGTGCGGCAGAACGCACGCCGCCAGCGCCATGTGGACCAGTCGATCAGCTTCAACCTGTACGTGCCCAGCACGATCCGCGCCAGCACCCTGCTGGAGCTGCACCTGAGTGCCTGGCGGGAAGGGTTGAAGACCACCTACTACGTGCGCTCCAACGACATCGACATCAGCGAGTGCGAGTGGTGCTCAAGCTGACCAGCCCGACCCATCGGTGGTAGTGCCGGCCGCTGGCCGGCAACCCGTCAGCAACAGAACGAAGGCAGAAGACCATGGCAACACCCCTCGACCGCATCAAGATCCTCGAACCGCGCCACCCCAACCGCAGCACCGGCATCATCAACGGCCGCACCAGCGGCATCCTGAACTGGAACGACATTCCGTACCCGTCGTTCTATCGCGCCTACAAGGAGCTGTCGACCAACTTCTGGATCCCCGACGAAGTGGACATGAAGGTGGATGCACGCCAGTACGGCGAGCTCAACGCGCGCGAGAAGAACGCCTACGATTCCATCATCGGCCTGCTGGCCACGCTGGATTCGCCGCAGACGCGCTTCATCTACAACGTCGCCGAGTACATCACCGATCCGGCCGCGCACGCCAACGCGGCGATCATCGGCCAGCAGGAGGTGATCCACAACGAGAGCTACAGCTACGTGCTGGCCTCGATCACCGACCTGCCCAACCAGAACCGCATCTTCGAGATCGCCCGCACCCATCCCACCATCATCAAGCGCAACGCGCCGATCATGGGGGCCTATGACGATTTCATGCGCGAGAAGACTGCCGAAACCCTGCTGAAGTCGTTGATCCAGTCCTCGATCCTGGAAGGCATCAACTTCTATTCCGGCTTCGCGTACTTCTACAACATGGTGCGGCAGAACCGCATGAACGGCACCGGCAAGATCATCAGCTTCATCAACCGTGATGAGCTGGCCCACACCAAGTTCATCAGCGAGCTGATCCGCGCCATCATCGGCGAGAACCCGGAACTGCAGACCAACGAGCTGACCGCCTACGTGCACCAGTCGTTCGAACACGCCATTGAACTGGAAACCCAGTGGTCGGCGGAGGTGCTCGATGGCATCGATGGCATCGACGTGGACGAGATGGTGCGCTACGTGAAGTACCGCGCCAACAAGATGGCCGGCATGCTCGGCATCGAGCGCCTGTACAGCGACACCACCGACAACGTGATGCCGTGGATCAAGGCCTACGCCGACAACTTCACCGAGACCAAGACCGACTTCTTCGAGATGCGCAATGCAAGCTACAAGAAGACCAACGTCGACAACGGCTTCGACGACCTCTGAGCGCGGCCCGGCGCTGCGCATCCTGATCGTGGTGGCGTCGCTCAGCGGCAACACCCGTGAGCTCGGCCGCCACATCGCCGCGCGTTGCCGGTCCGCCGGCCACGCCGTGCACTGGCAGGAGGCCGACGACCTGCGCCAGGGCCCGCCGCTGCCGGTGGACGAGGCCGACCTGGTGCTGCTGGGCTGCTGGACCGACAACGCCGGGCGCACACCGTCGGAGATGAAGGCCTGGGTGGCAGGCATCGCCGAGCGCGGCCAGCGGCCGCGGCAGGTGGCGGTGTTCGGCACCGGTGAAACGCAGTGGGGGCAGGAGTACTACTGCGGTGCGGTGCACCGGCTGATCTGCTATTTCCACAGTGGCTACCCGCCGCTGGAGATCGAACAGATGCCACATGGCCGGCGGCATGCTGCGGCCATCGATACCTGGACCGATACGGTCCTGGATCACTACTGGAGTACCACCGATGCAGATCATCGACGCCACCACGCCTGAGCAGTTCCAGCAGTTGCTGGCCGACCATCCACGCGTGCTGGTGGACTTCCACAAGGACCAGTGCCCGGGCTGCCGGATGCTGGACATGTCGCTGCAGCGGGTGGCCAGCGGCACTGCAGGGCAGGGCACGACCCTGCTGCGGGTGCAGCTGGAGGTGGTGGGCGAGGCGTTCTTCCGCGAGCTGGGCCTGCGGCAGACCCCTACGTTGTCGCTGTTCCTGGACGGTGACGAGCGCATGCGCATGCCGGGTTTCCAGTCGCCGCAGCAGATCGAAGCGGCGATCGCGGAGTTCCTGTAGCGCCGGTCATGCCACATCCACGCATGGCGTGGATCTACTGCAGGTCGCCAGCGGTAGCGCCGGGCCATGCCCGGCGGATTCCCACCGCGCGGATCAACCGGCTGCGAACGTATCCACCAGCAGCTTCACGTTCAGCACCACGATCACCAGCGCGATCACCCAGGCAATGCCGCCCAGCCAGCGCGGTGCCACCAGCGCGCCCATCGTCACCTTGTCGGTCACGATGCGTACCAGCGGGATGATCGCGAAGGGCAGCTGCATGGACAGCACCACCTGGCTCAGCACCAGCAGCTTCACCGCGCCCTGGTCGCCGAACAGCATGATGACCACCACCACCGGAATGATCGCCAGCGCGCGGGTGATCAGCCGCCGCAGCCACGGCGGCAGGCGCAGGCGCAGGAACCCTTCCATCACGATCTGCCCGGCCAGTGTCGCGGTCACCGTGGAGTTCAGGCCGGAGGCGAGCAGTGCCACCGCGAACAATGTCGAGGCCAGGCCGACGCCCAGCATCGGTGCCAGCAACTGGTGCGCCTGCTCGATGTCTTCCACGTCGAAGCGGCCGTTGGCATGGAATACCGCCGCCGCCAGGATCAGGATGCTGGCATTGATGAACAGCGCCAGGGTCAAGGCAAAGGTGCTGTCGGTCACCGCCCAGCGCAGCGCGCTGCGACGGCCTTCATCGGTGCGTGGATAGGCACGGGTCTGCACGATGGAAGAATGCAGGTACAGGTTGTGCGGCATCACCGTGGCACCGATGATGCCGATGGCGATGTACAGCGCATGCGGATCGGTGACCACCTGCGCGCGCGGAATGAAACCGCCCAGCACCTGCATCACCGGCGGCGCGGCCAGCGCGATCTGCACCATGAAGCAGCCGAAGATCACCAGCAGCAGTGCGATCACGAAGGCTTCCAGCGCGCGGAAACCGCGGTTCATCAACAGCAGCACCAGCAGCGTGTCCAGCGCGGTGATCACCGCGCCCCACAGCAGTGGCAGATCGAACAACAGTTTCAGCGCGATGGCCGTGCCGATCACTTCGGCCAGGTCGCAGGCGATGATCGCCGCTTCGCACAACGCCCACAGCGCCAGGTTCACCGGCTTGGGGTAGCGCGCACGGCAGGCCTGCGCCAGGTCCATGCCGGTGGCGATGCCCAGCCGCGCCGACAGCGCCTGCAGGATCACCGCCATCAGGTTGGAGATCAGGATCACCGACAGCAGCAGATAGCCGAAGCGTGAGCCACCTGCGAGATCGGTCGCCCAGTTGCCCGGATCCATGTAACCCACCGACACCATGTAGCCGGGGCCCAGGAAGGCCAGCAGCCGGAACCACCAGTGGCCCTTTTCGGGTACGGCGATCGACGCGTTGAGCGCACCCAGGCTGGCCGCGGTGGAGGCCGGAGAGTCGGTGGGCGCGACAGTGTTCATGGCTGCCAATATAGCCACTGCTATATCGCATAGCAATGTGAAACAATCGTCTTTACTGCGTCACTGGTCCAGAATTCAGGTTCGCACCCGGATGACAACTGCAGGACAGGCACACGCGTGGGCAAGACGGACGATTCGACATCGCTGAAAAGCACCCCCTTGATCGAGGCCGAGCGCCAGGTCGAGAGCTTCCGGCAAGTGCGCGAAGCACACCGGATGGAGCTGGTGGAGGATTATGTCGAGCTGATCTCCGACCTGCTGGCCGACGGCGGCGAGGCCCGCCAGGTCGACATCGCCACCCGCCTCGGTGTGGCCCAGCCGACCGTGGCGAAGATGCTGCGCCGGCTGGCCCGCGATGGCTGGGTGGTGCAGCGCCCGTACCGCGGCGTGTTCCTGACCCCGGAGGGCGAGGCGCTGGCCCATGCCAGCCGCCAGCGCCACCAGACCGTGGAGCGCTTCCTGCTGGCGCTGGGCGTGGACCCGGATACCGCGCGACGTGATGCCGAGGGCATCGAGCACCACGTCAGCGAACAGACGCTGGCGCTGTTCGACGCATTCGTGCGCAAGGCCGAGGGCGGTTCCGCCGAACGGTAGCGCCGGGCCATGCCCGGCGGGCGCGTTGCAGCCTCACGCATTTCGCCGGGCATGGCCCGGCGCTACCGGGGTTGAACGCCTGGCGTTGGGCGTGGACCCGGATACTGCGCGACGTGATGCCGAGGGCATCGAGCACCACGTCAGCCCAGCGGGCTCGTTGCCGCCTCACGCGTTTCGCCGGGCATGGCCCAGCGCTACCGGGGTTGAACGCCGTCATCGGGGCAGTGCGCCTGCTGTTGCGCACATGCCCGCTTCCACCATTCCTGCAGTACCGGTTGCAGCCCGCGGTAATGGCGCCCCTGCCAACCATTGGCCAGCACCGTGCCCTGCGCATCGATCAGCACCAGGTTGGGCGGGGCCGGGCCCGCCAATGCCTGCAGCGCTGGCATGCGCTGCGCACGACGCGGGTCCAGCACCGGCCACGGCATCTGCTGCAGGTGCATGTAGCGCCGCAACGCCGCCTCGCTTTCATCCAGGCTGACATACACCACTTCGGTATCGGCGCCGGCCTCGCGCAGCGCGTCACGCACGCCGCGCAGGGTCGGCACGAAAGCGTGGCAGGGCGCGCACCAGTCGGCGCCGAAGTACAGCGCGATCAGCGTTGGCGGTGGCGACCACTGCATCGGGCGCAGGGCACGTGGCTCGGGCCGCATCAGCGAGGCGGAGACCTGCGCATGCAGGTCGGCAGCCACTGCCGGCCATGCCAGTGCCAGCAACAGCGCGGGCAGCCAGCTAGAACGCATAGCGCAGGTTGACGTACCACGAGCGGGCGAAGCGAGGACCGTACACGTAATCGCTGTCGCGCAGCGCGCCGCTTTCCAGATCCTTCTGCCGCTGGTCGAACACGTTCTTGACCCCCGCCGCCACCGACACTTCCTGCTGTGCCTGCGCACCCAGATGGCGATGCCAGCGCGCGCCGAGGTCGGTGACCAGGAAGGCGCGGGTGCGATGCAGCTCGCCCAGCCGGTTGTTGAGCACCGGCATCGATCCGGTGTGGCGCAGCGCCAGGAACGTCTCCCAGGGCTCGGCCGGCATCCAGCTGAGTTGGGCCAGGCCGGTCCAGCGCGGGGTTTTCAGATAGTCGCGGCTGTCGATGACGGTGTCGCCGCCGTCGGCGGTGTCGTCGAAGATGCGCTGCGGCTCGCGGAACTGCGAGCGGTACCACGATGCGCCGGCAGTCAGCCGCCACTGCGGGGAGGGCTGCCAGCCGAGGTTGGTTTCCACGCCCAGCACGTTCGAGCCGGAGGCGTTGTAGCGCAGCTGCGTCAGCTGGCCATCATCGCCGCGCTGGATCTCACCCAGCGCGAAGGTATCGCGGATGCGTGCGTAGGACGCGGTGGCATCCCAGCTCCATACCGGGTCGGCCGGGTCGGAGCGCCAGTCGAACCCGAACAGGGTGGTCAGCGCACGTTCCTCCTTCAGGCCACGGGTGTTGCGCACGCGCACCTGCTCGCCGCCGAGGGTATCGACGTGGACATCCTCGACGAAGATTTCCGGCGCACGGAAGCCGGTGGCGATGCCCGCTCGCCATTTCAGCCGTGGCGTGGCCTGCCAGGCCAGGGCGATACGCGGTGAGAACACGGCGCTGTCCAGTTCCGAACTCTTGTCCACGCGCGCGCCCAGCACCAGGTCGACGTCCTCGCGTACGCTCCATTCGTCCTGCACGAACGCGCCGAGGTTGTGGAAGGTTGCATCCTCGAGCACGGCCAGGCGCTGGCCGGCACCATCGCGATTGTCGTCACGAAGGCCCTCATGCTTGTACTGAACGCCGAACGCCAGCGTGTGTGCACCCAGCCGCCAGTTCAACTGGCTGTCGATGTAGTGCAGCGGGTTGTGGGTGCGCCCGTACTGGCGCCATGAGCGTGATGCGGCGCTGCCCGGTACGTTCGGGTCCAGTTGCGAAGGATCGTAGCCGGGTGCGGACGGATCGGTAACCACGTCGCCGAGTCCGCCATAGAAACTGTCGCGGTCGATGTCGGCGAAGGCATAGGCCAGGCGGAAGTCGACGTCGCCGCTTACCTCCTGGTCCCATGACAGGCTGCCGCGGCGGTAGTTCGTGTCCAGCGATTCGGCGATGTTGGCCAGGTGTTCGGGCTGGTCCAGGCGGTTGCCACCGCGACGGCTCTCATCGGTCACCTGCAGGTCCAACCGCAGGCGCGTGCCCGGAGTGGGCGCATACCAGGCCTGCAGGCCACCGACCTTGAGGTTCTTGCGGGTGATCTCGGTATAGCCGTCGCCGTTGTAGTCGATGCCGCTGTTCCAGTTGCGCTGGGCGATCACCGACAGTCCCGCGTCGGCTTCGCTGGCGATCAGATCCAGGCGCACGTCGGCGTTCTTCTGCGGCGTGCCCTTCAGAACATCCACGCCCGCCTGCACATGGCCGCCGCTGCGTGCCGGCAGCGGCGGAACCAGATTGATGACACCGGCTACGGCGCCCGGCCCGTACAGCGACGAACCACCGCCCTTGACCACTTCAATGCGGTCGACGAAGCCGGCGGGAATCTGTTCCAGCCCATACACACTGCCCAGCGTGGACAACAGTGGAATGCCATCGAACAGCAGCTGGTTGTAGGCACCGGGAAGGCCCAGCAGCTGCACTTCGCTGGTGTTGCAGTTCTGGCAGTTGCTCTCCACCCGCAGGCCGTTGATCAGCTCGGCCGCGCGGGAGAAGTCGGTGGCCGCGCGCAAAGCGATGTCTTCCTTGCGCAGTACCTCGGTGCGGATCGGCACGTCCGACAGCAGGCGTTCGCTGCGGGTGGCCGTGCTGACTTTCACCTGCACGCGGTCCAGCTCGGTAGGCGAAGGCGGTGCGGCGAATGCGGTCACCGGCAGGGTGGCGGCAATACCGGCAGCCAGCGGCAGCCGGCGGAGAAAGGAGGCAGCAATGCGCATGAGGGCGTCGTCCTTGGGAGGGAGGGCGGCGAGGGCGACCTGGCTGGCGCACATGAAAGCAGATGGTCATCAACATAGCAATTGCTATATCAGGGTCTCGACGCGCGCGTGAGCGGTGGCCTTTACTCGAACGCAAGTGTTATAACATTACATAATGCGCGCGCAAGTGTGCCGGTGGTCATGCACCGGAAGGGGTCAGCCGCGGCGGAAGGCGGCGGGAGTGCGCGCGCCGACGATGATCATGCGGATCATCGTGGAGATCTGTTCGACCAGTTCCGGATCGTTCTCAGGGGGCTGGTCCATGGCCGAAGCGCCCATCGCAAACACCAGCCGGGTGATCGCCATCGACACCAGTTCCGGCTTGTACAGCACCGCACCATCCAGTGCGGCCAGGCGCACCAGGTCATGCTGCAGTTCTTCTTCGAAGTAGTGCAGTTCGCGTTCGACCGCGTGCTTGAAATCGTCAGAGCCGACCGCGCCTTCGCGCAGCAGTACGTGCAGCAGCTTGTCGTCGGCACGCAGCTGTTCCATGAAGGTTTCCACCGACACGCGTACCACGCTGGTGGCGCTGGACGTAGCGCGCTGGCGGGCTTCACCGATGATGGTGCGCAGCGAGCGCCCAGCCACGTCGATCAAGGCGACGGCCAGTTCGTCCATGTCGCGGAACTGGCGGTAGAAGCTGTTGGGTGCGATGCCCGCCTCGCGCGCGACTTCGCGCAGGCTGAGGGTGGAGAGGCTGCGATGCGGGCCGATCAGTTTCAACGCGGCGGCCAGCAGATCCTCGCGGCTCACCGTACGGCGGGCCGGGCTGCTGGCATCTTCAGGCGGAGACAGAACGGTGGCGGCGGCCATGGTACTTCCGGAGGGGCAAGGCTGAATCATACCCAATCCGGTGCAATATACACATGTATACACAGCTGTGTGTGCGGCCGTATAGTGCATCCATGAGCGCTGTCGTCCGTCCTTCCCTGTTTTCCCCGTACCGCTGGCTGTCGCCGTCGCTGTTCGACTTCTGGGCGGGCCAGCTGAATCCGTTGTGGACCCTGCGTGAGCCGATGGCCCGCCTGGTACGGCGCGAGCCGGCGGGCGAGGGCGCCGCCACCCTGGTCCTGCGCTGCAACCGGCACTGGGCCGGGATGCGCGCCGGCCAGCACGTCACCCTGGGCGTCGAGCTTGAGGGGCGTGTATTGCGCCGCAGCTACAGCCCGACCCGCCTGGGCCGTCGTGAGCTGGCCATTACCGTCAAGGCGGTGGAAGGCGGCAAGGTCAGCCAGCATCTGGTCGCGCATGCCAAGCCGGGCGACCTGTTCCGGCTGGATGCGGCCTTCGGTGATTTCCACATGCCCGCCGCAGCGCCGGTACTGCTGCTGGCGGCAGGCAGCGGCATCACGCCCATGCGCAGCCTGCTGCGCGACGCCTGCCAGCGCCCGCTGGCGGCGCCGGTCGACCTGTTCTACTGGGAGCGCAGCGCCGCGGCGTTCCAGTTCCGTGATGAACTGCAGGCGCTGGCCGCAGCGAACCCGAACCTGCGCGTGCATCTGCTGACCACCCGCGAAGGCGAGGTGCCGGCCGCGCGCATCCACAGCCACACGTTGGCCGTTGCCGGTGACGACACCCCGCTGGCGCAGCGCCATGTGCTGGCCTGTGGCCCGGATGGCTTCGTTGCCGCTGCGCGCACGCGGCTGGCGCAGCAGGTGGCCGGTTTCCAGGCTGAAGCCTTTACGCCGCCTGCGGCACTCAGTGATGCCGACAGCCTGGGTGAGGTCGCATTGACCCTGGCCCGCAGCGGCCGGCGGCTGATCGTGCCGCGTGGCCGCTCGCTGCTGGAGAGCCTGGAGGCGCAGGGCATCGCGCCCAAGCACGGCTGCCGCATGGGCATCTGCAACAGCTGTACCTGTGAACGCGTCAGTGGCACCACCCGCCACCTGCGCACCGGCGATACCCAGTCCGAAACGGCCGTGCCGGTGCGGATCTGCGTGAGCGCGCCGACCACCGACCTGACCCTGGATCTCTGAGGACTCCGCTGCCATGACCCGCGCTACCGACCGTGCCCTGAGCCCTGCCGAGATGCAGACGTTTGGTGAGGAACTCGATGCGATCCGCGACCGTGTGATCGGCAGCCTCGGCGCCTCCGACACCCGTTACATCCGCCGCGTCGCAGCGGCTGTGCGCTGGTCCGGCGTGCTCGGCCGCAGCCTGCTGTTCCTGGGCGCGTTCTCTCCGTTGTTCTGGGCGCCGCTGCTGTGGCCGGCCTGCATCGCCGGCACGCTGCTGCTGGCGCTGGCCAAGATCCTGGAAAACATGGAACTGGGCCACAACGTGATGCACGGCCAGTACGACTGGACCGGCGATCCCAAGCTCAACGGCAACACCTACGAATGGGACATCGTTGCCACCGCCGACAACTGGCGCAAGACCCATAATTTCCGCCACCACACCTACACCAACGTGCGTGGCATGGACGATGACATCGGCTATGGCCTGCTGCGCATCTTCCCGGAACAGCGCTGGAAGCCGTTCTACCTGCTGCAGCCGATCATCGCACCGATCTTCGCGCTGCTGTTCCAGTGGGGCGTGGCGGCGCAGGACCTGCGCCTGGGGCGCTGGTTCAAGGGCCGCATCAGCAGCCGTGCGATGTGGCTGCAGACCCGTCCGGTGGCCCGCAAGATGATCCGCCAGGTGCTGAAGGACTACGTGTTCTTCCCGCTGCTGGCCGGTCCGTTCTTCCTGCCGGTGATGCTGGGCAACATGGTGGCCAACGGCCTGCGCAACATCTGGACCTACGTGATCATCTTCTGCGGCCACTTCACCGCCGAATCGGAAACCTTCCCGAAGGAATGCCTGCGCAATGAATCGCGTGGCCACTGGTACCTGCGCCAGCTGCGCGGTTCGTCCAACATCAGCGGTGGTTTCGTGATCAACGTGCTGTCGGGCAACCTCAGCCACCAGATCGAGCACCACTTCTACCCGGACCTGCCGGCCAACCGCTATGCGGCCATCGCCAAGGAAGTGAAGGAAATCTGCCGGCGCTACGGCCAGCACTACAACAACGGCTCGCTGCCGCGGCAGTTCACCCAGGTGGTCTGGCGGATCCTGCGCCACGCGTTCCCGAGCAAGCCGCGCCGCCTGCCGATGCCGGACATCATGCCGGCACCGGCGTCGGCCAACGCCGGCTGAGTCTTCAGCCGGCTTTCGCCAACAGCGCAGGTGAATCGCGATCGAGCCTGCGCAGGAACACCTGCATTTCCTTGCGGGCCTGCTGGTCGCCCTTGCTGCCGGCCACGCTGAGCCCGCGCTGCCACGCTTCGCGCGCCGCCTGCGGCTGGCCACCAGCCAGCCAGGCCTTGCCCAGCAGCTTCCACGCCGCCGAGTAGTCCGGGTCCAGCACCACGCAGCGGCCCAGATGGGTGGCTGCGCGCACCGGGTCGCCGGCATCCA
Source organism: Stenotrophomonas sp. 1337 (assembly GCF_031455455.1). Lineage (NCBI taxonomy): Bacteria > Pseudomonadati > Pseudomonadota > Gammaproteobacteria > Lysobacterales > Lysobacteraceae > Stenotrophomonas > Stenotrophomonas sp. 1337. The sequence continues at coordinate 35,393 of NZ_JAVDSR010000024.1, forward strand.
GCCAGCTCTTGCCCAGGCCGAAGCGCAGCAGTGCGCTGTCCTTGCCGGCGGCAAGCATCCTCTCCAGCGTTTCGATGTCCATCAGCGCACCTCCAGCAGGGTTTCCACCGGTCCCGCCTGGAAGCGGCCGCGATGGAACATCAGTGGTGCACCGCCTGCTTCCTGCACATCGACAATGCGCCCGGCCAGCAACAGGTGATCGCCGACCGGCCACTGCGCGTGGCGGGTGCAGGTGAGATGGATCACGGCACCGGCGATACGCGGTGGCGCATCTTCGCCGTCGTCCAGCAAGGGCACATCGGTGAATCGATGGCGCACCTGCGGATCGGCGAACCGGCGCGCCAGGGCTTCCTGGCCAGCGCCGAGCACGCTGATCGCAAAGCGGGTGGCGCGCTGGAACGTGGACAGGCTCTGCGCATGCAGGGCGAGGTTCCACAGCACCAGTGGCGGCTGCAACGAGATCGGCACGAACGAGTTGATGGTCAGCCCCTGCGGTTTTCCCTGTGCGTCGCGGGCGCAGACGATCGCCACGCCGGTAGGGAAATGGCCGAGCAACCGCCGCAGCGCACGCGGTGGCAGGCTGACCGATGGCACCGGTGCCGGAGCGGGGAACACCCCCGCCCACGGCCCGGCGTATGCACCGGAGTCCGCGTTCATGCTGCCCTGGCCTGGCGGTAGCGCCGGCCGACCTCGGCCCAGTTGATGAGGTTGAAGAACGCGCCGATGTAGTCCGGGCGACGGTTCTGGTAATGCAGGTAGTAGGCGTGCTCCCAGACATCCAGGGCAAGGATCGGGGTGTTGCCGGAGGCGCCCACCGCCGCGCCCATCAGCGGGCTGTCCTGGTTGGCGGTGCTCTCGACCTGCAGGCGGCCCTGGTGATCGACGGTGAGCCACGCCCAGCCGCTGCCGAAACGGGTCTGCGCGGCCTTGCTGAAGGTTTCCTTGAAGGCGTCGTAGCCACCGAGGTCGCGATCGATGGCCGCGGCAAGCTCATCATCGGCGGTGCCGCCATTGGCGTTGAGCACGGTCCAGAACAGGCTGTGGTTGGCGTGGCCGCCGCCGTTGTTGCGCACTGCACCGCGGATCGATTCGGGCAGGGCGTCGAGGTCGGCGATCAGGGTTTCCACCGGTTGTGCCGGCAGGCCCGCCTGTTCCAGCGCGGCATTGAGGTTGTTGACGTAGGCCTGGTGATGCTTGCTGTGATGGATCTCCATCGTGCGCGCATCGAAGTGCGGCTCGAGGGCGTCGTAGGCATAGGGGAGGGCGGGAAGCGAGTACGGCATCGAGACAGTCTCCGTGGGGAAGGCCAGGGGTATGGCCGTGGGGAGACTGTTATCGCACCTAAACATTGGTTGAGGTCAAGCGGGGTGGTTGAAAAGAGGGCGCTGTCGGCGCGTTGACTGCCCCGGGGTCGCGTGGGCGGATGGGCCCATGCAGGACAGGTCCACGCGCTGGCGCGGAGGCGACGTCAAAGGCGAGAGCAGAAGCAGCGGGGTAGTGGCGGGGGGGGGGGGGGGGGGGGGGGGGGGGGGGGGGGGGGGGGGGGGCGGGGGGCCGGCCCCCCCCCCCCCCCCGGGGTTATCGGGGCCCCCGGCCCCACCGCACCACCCCCCCCAACACAGAACCCCCGAGTGTTTTTTT
>NZ_JAVDSR010000025.1:0-25838 GCF_031455455.1 Stenotrophomonas sp. 1337
GTTGCGGGGGACGCTGCAAGTACGTCCCTGTAAGCTCGGTCGCGCCATCCATGGCGCTCACGCCCCCGCAACCGGACCCACCCCGCCTTCGACAGATTTTCGCGATCTGTCGGAACGGCGTTCTGTGTTGCTGTTGGTGGGCGGCACGGGAACGGCATGGGGTCAGATCCGTTTCCCGCAGGAAAACGGACCTGACCCCAGAACTATTTCGATATCTGACAGATATTCATCCACGCATGGCGTGGATCTACTGCAGATCGCGGAAATCTGTCGGAGGTGGGGCGGTGTCGGATTGCGGGGTGTCCGCGGCATGGGCCCGAGGCATGCCTCGGGCGGGTTGGGCAGGACGCCCAACCCCGGTCTTGCCGTGTGCGCAGGAAAGCGCACACGAGCAAGCGGCGGCCAAGCCTACAGGGACGTACTTGCGGCGTCCCCGCAATCCGACACCGCCCCGCCATCCCACGGAATGCCAGCTTGCTTCGGCTGTTGCCGTTGCTTCGGCCTCTGCAGGTGCAGGGCGCAGCCTTGCCGAACCCTCTACTCCGCTACTTCTTCTACCTGGCGCGGCTCGGGCTTGGTGTCGGGCAACTGCCAGAAGATCAGCGTCGACGTAAGCGTGATCGCGCCCACGCACAGGAACGTGGCGTGCAGCGCAGCCGTGGCGCCGTGGCCTTCCAGCTGCGTGCCGAATGCGGCCAGCAGGCTGCCTGCGGCGGCTGCACCGAAGCCGGCGGCGAGCATCATCACCATCGACAGCAGGCTGTTGCCGGAACTGGCGAACTCGCGGTCGAGGTCGCGCAGGGTGACGGTGTTCATCACGGTGAACTGCAACGAATTGACCGCACCGAAGAACGCCAGCTGCAGCAGGCGCACGGCAAGGTGCTGGCCCGGTGTCATCAGGATGAAGCTGGCCATCGCCAGGCCGACCAGCACGGTGTTGGTCATCAGTACGCGGCGATAGCCGTAGCGTTCAACCAGTTTCACCGCCAGCTTCTTCGACACCATGCCTGCGGCGGCCACGGGCACCATCATCAGGCCGGCGTTCATCGGCCCGAGGCCAAGGCCGACCTGCAGCAGCAGCGGAATCAGCATCGGCATGGCACTGCTGCCGATGCGCGAGAACAGGTTGCCGAGAATGCCGATGCGGTAGCTGGGCACGCGGAACAGTGCCAGGGAGAACAGCGGTGCCGTTGAATTTGCCGCGTGCAGCCAGTAACCGACCAGCGCGGCCAGGCCGGCCACGGTCATCAGCATCACCAGCGCGTGAGGTGTACCGAGCCCGGAAATCCCATCCAGTGCCAGCGACAGCACCACCATCGCAAAGGCCAGCATGGCGTAGCCGCGAAGGTCGAACCGGGTGCGGTGGCTGGCGTAGTGGTCGGGCATGATCTTCATCGCCGCGATGAAGCCGATGACGCCGATCGGCAGGTTGATCAGGAACACCCAGTGCCACGAGGCGATCTCGACCAGCCAACCACCCAGCGTGGGGCCGATCAGCGGACCCACCAGTGCGGGAATGGCGATGAAGCTCATCGCACGCAGGAAGTCCTCGCGTGGCACCGAGCGCATCACCGCCAGGCGCCCGACCGGCAGCAGCATCGCGCCGCCGATGCCCTGCAGTACGCGCGCGGCCACCAGCTGGTGCAGCTGCTGCGCCATCGCGCAGGCCAGCGAGCCGAGGGTGAACAGGATGATCGCCACCAGGAAGGTGCGTCGGGTGCCGTAGCGGTCGGCGATCCAGCCGGAGGCGGGAATGAAGGTGGCCACTGCCAGCGCGTAGCTGAAGACCACCGACTGCATCTGCAGGGGGCTTTCGCCGAGGCTGGCCGCCATCGCCGGCAAGGCCGTGTTGACGATGGTCGAGTCCAGCATCTGCATGAAGATCGCCAGCGAAACCAGCCACAGCAGGGGACGCTGGCGGGTGTAGGTCGATGGCGCTGTGGACATGGGGCGTGGCCGGTGCAACGTGGGGGCGCCATGATCGCGCACTGCGGGTCACGGCGCGATCAACATCGCGCCGTGATTGCCTGCGCGATGCTCAGCGTTGGCTGTGTGCGTGCACTGCGTCGACCAGCACCTGTACATGGGCCGGGTCCATGTCCGGCGACATGCCGTGGCCGAGGTTGAACACATGGCCCTCGCGCGAACCACCGTTGCCGGCGGCATAGGTATCGAGCACGCGTGCGGCCGCCGCGGCGATCGCATCAGGCGAGGCATACAACGTGGTCGGATCCAGGTTGCCCTGCAGCGCTACGCGGCCACCGGTGCGGCGCAGCGCTTCGTCCAGGTCCAGCGTCCAGTCCAGGCCGAGCGCATCGGCGCCGGTCTGCGACAGCGCTTCCAGGTGCAGGCCGGTGCCCTTGCCGAACAGGATCAGCGGTGTGCGCTCGCTGCCTTCGCCGCGCTCCAGGCCTTCGGCGATGCGCTGCAGATAGCGCAGCGAGAACTCGCGGTACATTGCCGGCGACAGCACGCCGCCCCATGTGTCGAACACCTGCAGGGCCTGCGCACCGGCCGCGCGCTGCGCGCCGAGGTAGGCAATCACCGCGTCGGTGGTTACCTCCAGCAAGCGGTGCAGGGCCTGCGGATGGTTCAGCGCCATCGCCTTGATGCGCGCGAAATCCTTGCTGCCGCCGCCTTCGACCATGTAGCAGGCCAACGTCCACGGGCTGCCCGAGAAACCGATCAGCGGCACCTGGCCATCCAGTTCGCGGCGGATCAGGCGCACCGCGTCCATCACATAGCCCAGATCCTGCTCCATGTCCGGCACCGCCAGCCTGGCGATGGCCGCTTCATCGCGTACCGGGTGGCGGAACTTCGGGCCTTCGCCTTCGACGAAGTACAGCTCCAGGCCCATGGCATCGGGAATGGTGAGGATGTCCGAGAACAGGATGGCCGCGTCCAGCGGGAAGCGGCGCAGCGGCTGCAGGGTGACTTCGCAGGCGATCTCCGGGTTCTTGGCCATGGCCAGGAAGCTGCCGGCCTTGGCCCGGGTGGCGCGATATTCCGGCAGGTAGCGGCCGGCCTGGCGCATCAGCCAGACAGGGGTGCAGTCCACCGGTTCGCGGCGCAGGGCGCGCAGCAGGCGATCGTTGCGGAGAGGGCTGGTCACAGTGGGCATTCCTTGGGCGAAAAGAGCAGCGGCGCAGTCAGTCGCCGTGCGAAAGAATCTGGAAGCCCCGATGCAGTTCGGCATCGCGGGCTTTGTCGTAGGCGTGGCGGGCTTCGTCGGCCGTCAGGTACAGCTCGCGCCGCAGCTGCGAGCGGGCGCCGACGCGGCCGGATTCACGCAGCAGTTCCCAGCCGCCGAACAGGTCCGGGACCAGGGTCAGGCGCAGGAAGCGCGGTGCCTGGGCACCGTCGGCGGGTTGTTGCAGGTGGACGTGCATGGCACCGATTGTAGCGGGGGCGAGGTGAGCCCTGCCGCAACGCTGATCCGGTAATGCCGGCCGCTGGCCGGCAACCTCATGAAATCTCCCAGGTAGCGCCGGGCCATGCCCGGCGAACGCGGAAGCGGTCAGCCTGCGCCCAGCACCTTCAGTACCGCCGCTTCATCCACGTCCGGTACGACTTCGGCGCGGCCCATGCCACGCCACAGCACCAGGCGCAGGCGGCCGGCCACGTTCTTCTTGTCCAGGCGCATGCGGCCGAGCAGGGCCTGCGGGTCCAGCCCGGCGGGGATTGCCACCGGCAAGCCAAGCTGTTCAAGCAGCGCCTGCAGGCGCACCCGGTCGGCGTCGTCGGCCAGGCCCAGGTGGGTGGAGAGGCGGGCCGCCAGCACCATGCCCACCGCTACGGCCTCACCGTGGTTCAGCGCATCGCGCCCCGGTGCGGAGTAGCCCTGTTCGGTTTCGATCGCGTGGCCGAAGGTGTGTCCCAGGTTGAGCAGGGCGCGCTCGCCCTTCTCGAAGGGATCGCGCTCGACGATGGCGGCCTTGTGCCGGCAGCTGCGGGCGATGGCCTCGGCGATGACCGCATCTTCGCCGGCCACCAGTGCGTCGGCATGCTGCTGCAGCCACTCGAAGAACACCGCATCGCCCAGCGCGCCGTACTTGACCACTTCGGCCAGGCCTGCGCGCAGTTCACGCGGCGGCAGGGTGGCCAGCACGCGGGTATCGGCGATCACCGCACGGGGCGGGTGGAACGCACCGACCAGGTTCTTGCCGGCCGGGATATCCACGGCGGTCTTGCCGCCCACCGAGGAGTCGACCATCGCCAGCAGCGTGGTTGGCAGCTGCACGCAGTCGACGCCGCGCATCCAGCAGGCCGCGGCAAAGCCGGCGAGGTCGCCGACCACACCACCACCGAGGGCGAACACGCAGGCATCGCGGGTCGCGCCGAGCGCGGCCAGCGCCTCGATGACCGAGCCGAACTCGGCCAGGGTCTTGGAGGCTTCGCCGGCGGCCAGCACATGCTCAGCCAGGATCAGGTCCGGGCGTGCGGCCAGCAGGGTCTGCTTGGTGGCATCCAGATAGCGTGGCGCAACCTCGCTGTCGCTGACCAGCAAGACATGGCGGCCACGCACATGGCTGGCCAATGCGGCGCCGTCGGCCTGGGCGCCGGCACCGATGGTGATGGAATAGGGACGGTCGCCGCCAACGGCGACCTGCAGCAGGGCAGGGGAGGTCATGCAGTGGGGTCCTGTCGCTGCCAGTGCGTGGCCAGCTTGACGACAAGCTGGGCAGTGGCATCGGCGGCGGTAAACGGGTCGGTATCAAGAGTGACATCGGCGAGGTCGCGATACAGCGGGTCGCGATGCGCGGCCAGATCATGCAGCACCTGTTCGCGGTCCGGCCGCTGCAGCAGTGGCCGGGCCTTGTCGCGTGACAGACGCTCCAGCTGGGCTGCGACGCTGACCCGCAGGTAGACGACAAAGCCTCGCTTGGCGATCAGGGCGCGATTGTCCGGGTCAAGCACGGCACCGCCGCCGGTGGACACCAGCTGGCCACGGCCGGCCAGCACCTGCGCCAGCGCCTGGCGCTCATGGGCGCGGAAACCGGCTTCGCCGGAATGCTCGAAGATCGTGGGGATGCTGGCCCCGGTCGCATCGACGATGGCCTGGTCGACGTCGACGAAGTCCAGCGTGAAGCGCTCGGCGAGGCGGCGGCCGATGCAGGTTTTACCGGCACCCATCGGGCCGATCAGGATCAGGTTCGGAGCGGGATTCATGCCCTCTGATGCTAACACCTCCGTGCCTTGGCCTTTACGTTCTTCACGTCAGGGTGGGGGTTCCTGCGGGGTATCCCGCGACTGATGGAGTGCCTGCCATGTCGGTTGCCAAGGTCATCGAAATCAATGCGTCCTCGCCCAAGAGCGTGGAGGACGCAGTGCGCAGCGGATTGAAGAAGGTGTCCGGGACGGTCAAGGGCATCCAGGGCGCCTGGATCAACGAGACCAAGGTGGTCACCGACGGCAACGGTGAGATCACCGAATGGCGGGTGAATCTGCGGGTCACCTTCCTGGTGGAGTGAGGCTGCTCAGCGTAGCCCTTGCACCTGGCGCTGGGCATCCAGCGCCACTACCCGGTCGGCAATGGCCGGCAGCGCACGCAACGCCTGCCGGCTTACCCGCTCGTAGTACTGCACGAAGCGCTCCAGCTGGGGTCGGTTCATGCCGTGCCGCCCCGGCTGGGCCGCCTGCAGGTTCTGCTCCTGCTGCCAGCGCCAACGCGGCACCACCGAAAAATCAGGGGGTTGCAGGAACCACAAGCGGTCGCAACGCTGCCACAGCGCCGGATAGTCGCGGGCCAGCGCCTGGTTGCACCAGCGCCGCCAACGCCCATCGGCATCGGCCTCGCGCTCCAGGGCGTTGAGCGGGACATCCAGTTCGGCATCGTCCTGCGCCGGGGTGCCCAGGAACCAGCCCTCGAACACCAGCAGGTCCAGCGGCGTTTGCAGCTGCGGCCACTGTGCTTCGGGCAGGCGCTCGTCGGCCAGCTTGTCGAAGCGGGGCAGGGCCAGAGGCTGTCGTGCGGCCACTGCGTCCAGTACCGCATGTGCCAGCGGCAGGTCGTGGGTGCCAGGTGGGCCACGGGTGATCAACAACGGATGCACCTGCCGGGCCAGGCGCTGGCGTTGTGCGCGGGTCAGGTAGACATCGTCGATGGACAGCGTTGCGGCGTTCAGGCCACGCGCCTGGGCACGGGCAACCACCTGCGCGGCCAGCGTCGATTTGCCGCTCCCCTGCAGGCCGCTGATCGCCAATACTGGAACGGCTGTGCTGCTGCCCAGCGCGTCATCCAGCGCCTGCTCGACCACTGTTTCGGGGAATCCTTTCACCTGGGGCATGTACGCAGCGGCGACCATGCCGCCACAATAGCCCAAACCGTGTGAGAAGAATGCTGTCATGAGCGACCTGTACGCCGAAGCCCTGTCGACCTTTGCCGCCCTTTTCGAAGAAGCGAAACAGAGCCGCGAAGTCGAGCCCAATGCGATGACCGTGGCGACCGCCGATGTGCAGGGCCGGCCATCGGCGCGCACCGTGCTGTTGAAGGCGTTCGATGAGCGCGGCTTCGTGTTCTACACCCACCTGGACAGCCACAAGGGCAACGAGCTGCAGGCCAATCCGCAGGCGGCGCTGCTGTTCCTGTGGCGCAGCCTGCGCGAGGCCGGCATCCAGGTGCGCATCGAGGGACGCGTGGAGCAGGTGGCCGATGCCGAGGCCGACGCCTATTTCGCCAGCCGTCCGCGCATGAGCCAGATCGGCGCGTGGGCGTCGCTGCAGTCGAAGACGTTGAACTCGCGCGAGGAGTTCGACGCGCGCGTGGCCGAGGTCGAGGCGCGCTTCGAGGGCAAGGACGTGCCGCGTCCGGAAGGTTGGAGTGGTCTGCGGGTGGTGCCTGACCGCATCGAGTTCTGGTACGGCGCGCAGTTCCGCCTGCACGAGCGCTGGTGCTATGAAGCGGGTGCCGAAGGGCGCTGGAGCAAGCGCTTGTTGTACCCGTAAGGCACCGTGATGCAACGCGTGCCGCTGTATCGCGTGGTGGTGTTCGTGCCGGTGCCTGCCCTGGAGGCGGTGAAGCAGGGCATCCTTTCGGTGGATGCACTGGTGGCTGGCGATTACGAGCACGGCATGTGGTGGTCCGTGCCGGGGTTCGAACAGTTCCGGCCACGCGTGGGTGCGATCCCCACGCAGGGCGAGGCGGGGCAGACCGAGGTGGTCGACAGCGTGCGGCTGGAGTTCTGCCTGCCGCGCGATCCGCAGCGGCTACAGCGCATCCTCGAGCACGGCATCGTGCCGCATCACCCGTGGCAGGTGCCGGTGGTGCAGGTGGAAGAGATCGAGCTGCTGCTGGCCGGGTAGATCCACGCCATGCGTGGATGGAAAGGTCGGTACACCTGCATCGTAGGGTCGAGCCTGTACGACTGCCATTGTTCCAACGCGCACCACTGCGAGAGCCGTTTGTCGCGAACGGACCGGCCAGCTTCATGTGCGAGCAGGTCAGCGAACCGCACACTCCGACCAATGCCCTCGAAATCCGGAGTCGCCATGCCCTCCTGGCGTTGCCTGTTTACCGTGCCACCGCCGCGCCAGGGCGTGGAAGCGCTCCTGTTACTGCTCGCCCGTGTCGTCGCCGGGGTGATGTTCTGCGTATCGGGCTGGAACAAGGTGTTCACCGACGCCGGGCGCGAGCGGATGGTGCACACGCTGATCGATGCGGGCATTCCATCTCCAGTAGTCAGTGCGCCGGTGCTCGGCGGCATTGAATGGATCGCAGGTGGACTGCTTGTACTGGGCCTGCTCAGTCGCCCATCGGCACTGCTGCTGGCGGCGATCTGCGCGGTGGCGGCGCTGACCGATGGCATCGCGCGTATCCCTGCGGGGCTGAGCGTACCGGATTGGCTGAGCTGGTTCTTTTACCTGAGCGAAGTGCCGCTGGGCGTGCTGCTGCTATGGGTTGCGGCCGTGGGCAGTGGACGGTTCGCCATCGAAGCGCGCGCGGCGCTCCAGTAGATCCACGCCATGCGTGGATGGGGTGCTTGGGAAAAAGCGGTGCGACCCAAGGTTCGCACCCACCAGGCATCGGTTCTGCACCAACCAGACGGCAGGACGTTACAGCCCCTCCGCGCGCAGCCATCGCCACAGCGTGGTGCGTGACACACCCAGTGCCTGCGCCATGCCTTCGCGGTCATTGCGGTGTTCCTGCAGCAGCGCTTGCAGCTGCGCACGCGGCGGGCGCTTGCCGTTGTTTTCCACTGGCAGTGTGGCGGCGCCTTCGTTCACCAGCTCCGGCGCCAGCTGCAGCAGGCGCGCTGCATCGATCAGCCCCTCACCCGGCTGCCAGTGGATGCGCAGCCTATCCACCAGGTTGCGCAGTTCACGTACGTTGCCCGGCCAGTCGGCAGCGCTGAGCAGGGCCAGCGCTTCTGCATCCAGCGGTGCATCGATGCCGCGCAGTTCGCGGAAGAAGTGCGTGGTCAGCAGCGGGATATCGCCTCGACGCGCACGCAAAGTGGGCAGTGCGATGCGCAGCGCGGCCAGCCGGTAATACAGGTCGCGGCGGAAGCTGCCAGCCGCCGCGCGCTGCTCCAGCGATTGCAGGGTGGCGGCGACCACGCGCAGGTCGACCGGGGTCGGTTCGGTGGCGCCCACGCGCAGCACTTCGCGTTCTTCCAGCACCCGCAGCAGGCGGGTCTGCAGCGGCAGCGGCAGTTCGCCGATCTCGTCCAGGAACAACGTACCGCCATCGGCCGCCTCGACCAGGCCGACGCGCCCCCCGCGACGCGCACCGGTGAAGGCGCCGTCGCTGTAGCCGAACAGCTCCGCTTCCAGCAGTGATTCGCTGATCGCACCGCAGTTCAGCGCAACGAAGCGACCGCGACGACCGCTGGCGGCGTGCAGCTGGCGTGCAACCAGTTCCTTGCCGGTGCCGGTCTCGCCGGTAACCAGTACGGTGCTGTCGTGCGGGGCGTACAGCGCGATCTGTGCGCGCACGTCGGCCATCGCATTGCTGTCGCCGAGCAGGGCATGCGCATCGTTGCGTGCGGCGGTGCGGCGGCGCGGAGCCGGCCGGCTGCCGCCGGAGCGGGCCATGGCCTGGGTCAGCTCCAGCGCATGCTCGAACGCCTGCCGCACCGAATCAGCCGAGTACAGCAGCACGCCGGGCAGTCCGGCCTGTTCGGCATGGTCGATGGCCATGCCGGTGCCGACGATCACTTCGATACCGTTGGCGCGCAGGTCGGCGATGCAGTCGCGGGCATCTTCGCGGGTGACGAAGCGGCGGTGCTCGATGTCCAGGCCGAAGCTCTGCTGGAAGCTGCTGAACACCGGCACGTCGCTGGCATGGGTGACCAGGCCGATGCGTGGGGCGATGCGGCGGGCGCGCGCCAGCGCTTCCATCAGGTCGAAGCCATTGGCGTGGATCGGTACCAGCGGCAGGTCCAGGCGACCGCGCAACCAGGCTGCATTGGAGCCGCCGGCAATCACCACGTCGCAGTGCTCGCGGCGCAGGCGCTGGCCGATCACTTCCACGGCCTCCTCGAAGCCCAGGTTGATCTGCTCGATGCGCGCGCGGCGGTCGAATTCGGGAATGACATCGCCCAGCAGGCCGGTCAGGCGCGAGACGCTGACCGTCCAGATCACCGGGCGGCCGGGGTCGGCATCGGTGTGGCGCAGGGGCGAGCGGGGCAGGTACATGCACGGATACCGGGAGGCGATGTTTCATGATACATCTGTTTCAATGTTTCATATGTTTCAGTGTTGCGGGCCGGTCATCTCCGTGAAATCAACCGCTTGCAGGTTGGCACGGTGTTTGCGCTTACCCCTGTGTCCTTCAACCTGGATCGCCGCATGACCGTTTCGACCCTCTCTTCCGCCGGTGCCCGCTTCCGCGAGGCGCTGGCTGCCGAATCGCCGCTGCAGGTGATCGGCGCGATCAACGCCAACCATGCGCTGCTGGCCAAGCGCGCGGGTTTCCGTGCCATCTACCTGTCCGGCGGTGGCGTGGCCGCCGGCTCGTTGGGCCTGCCGGACCTCGGCATCAACACCCTGGAAGACGTGCTGGTGGACGTGCGCCGCATCACCGATGTCTGCGACCTGCCGCTGATGGTCGACATCGACACCGGCTTTGGCCCGAGCGCGTTCAACATCGCGCGCACGGTGAAGTCGCTGATCAAGGCCGGCGCGGCCGCCTGCCATATCGAAGACCAGGTCGGCGCCAAGCGCTGCGGTCATCGCCCGGGCAAGGAGATCGTCTCGCAGGGCGAAATGGTCGACCGCGTGAAGGCCGCTGCCGATGCCAAGACCGATCCGGACTTCTTCCTGATCGCGCGCACCGACGCCATCCAGGTGGACGGCGTGGACAAGGCCATCGAGCGTGCCATCGCCTGCGTCGAAGCCGGTGCCGACGGCATCTTCGCCGAGGCCGCCTATGACCTGGATACCTACCGCCGCTTCGTCGATGCGGTGAAGGTGCCGGTGCTGGCCAACATCACTGAATTCGGCGCGACCCCGCTGTTCAGCCGCGACGAGCTGGCTTCGGCCGGCGTGGCCATCCAGCTGTTCCCGCTGTCCGCTTTCCGCGCCGCCAACAAGGCCGCCGAGAACGTCTACCAGACGATCCGCCGTGAGGGCCACCAGCGCAACCTGATCGACAGCATGCAGACCCGCGAGGAGCTGTATGACCGTATCGGCTATCACGCCTTCGAGCAGCAGCTCGATGCGCTGTTCGCCGCCAAGAAATAAGCAGTACCCTGCACCATCAAGTTTCGGAGGGAAACATGAACGATACGACCGCAACCCCGACCTTCAAGCCGAAGAAGTCCGTCGCCCTGTCCGGCACCGCTGCCGGCAACACCGCGCTGTGCAGCGTCGGCCGCAGTGGCAACGACCTGCACTACCGTGGCTACGACATCCTGGACCTGGCCAACACCAGCGAGTTCGAGGAAATCGCCTACCTGCTGGTGCATGGCAAGCTGCCGACCCGCGCCGAGCTGGTCTCCTACAAGGCCAAGCTGAAGTCGCTGCGTGGCATTCCGGCCGCGGTGAAGGCCGCGCTGGAAGAACTGCCGCCGTCGGCGCACCCGATGGATGTGATGCGCACCGGCGTGTCCGTGCTCGGCTGCGTGGCGCCGGAGAAGGATGACCACAACCATCCGGGCGCGCGCGACATCGCCGACAAGCTGATGGCCTGCCTCGGTTCGATGCTGCTGTACTGGTACCACTGGAGCCACAACGGCCGCGCGATCGACGTGGAAACCGATGATGACTCCATCGGTGGCCACTTCCTGCACCTGCTGCACGGCGAGAAGCCGCAGGATTCGTGGGTGAAGGCGATGCACACCTCGCTGATCCTGTACGCCGAGCACGAGTTCAACGCTTCGACCTTCGCCTGCCGCGTCATCGCCGGCACCGGCAGCGACATGTACAGCGCGATCTGCGGTGGCATCGGCGCGCTGCGTGGCCCCAAGCACGGCGGCGCCAACGAAGTGGCGTTCGAAGTGCAGAAGCGCTATGACAATCCGGACGAAGCCGAGGAAGACATCAAGGCCCGCGTGGAGCGCAAGGAAGTGGTGATCGGTTTCGGCCACCCGGTCTACACCGTGTCCGATCCGCGCAACAAGGTGATCAAGGACGTCGCCCGCGAACTGTCCGAAGAGCAGTCGAGCATGAAGATGTACGACATCGCCGAGCGCCTGGAAACGGTGATGTGGGACATCAAGAAGATGTTCCCGAACCTGGACTGGTTCAGCGCCGTCAGCTACCACATGATGGGCGTGCCGACCGCGATGTTCACCCCCCTGTTTGTGATCGCCCGCACCGCCGGCTGGAGCGCGCACATCGTCGAACAGCGTATCGACGGCAAGATCATCCGCCCGAGCGCCAACTACATCGGCCCGGAAGATCGCGACTTCGTGGCCATCGACAAGCGTTCCTGATCATCGCCACTGTTGCACTGCTGCATGCATCCGGCCGGCCCCGTGCCGGCCGGATGCCGTCACCGCCGTATTGCCGGCACCCGGCCCGCCACGAGCATTCCGCCAGCCCATGAATACCGATTACCGCAAGTCCCTCCCCGGCGCCTCGCTGGACTATTTCGATGCGCGCGCCGCCGTCGACGCGATCCAGCCCGGCGCCTACGCCACGCTGCCGTACGTATCGCGCGTGCTGGCCGAGAACCTGGTGCGTCGCTGCGATCCGGCCACGCTGACCGACTCGCTGAAGCAGCTGATCGAGCGCCGTCGCGACCTGGATTTCCCGTGGTTCCCGGCGCGCGTGGTGTGCCATGACATCCTCGGCCAGACCGCGCTGGTGGATCTGGCCGGCCTGCGCGATGCGATCGCCGACAAGGGCGGTGATCCGGCCAAGGTCAACCCGGTGGTGCCGGTGCAGCTGATCGTCGATCACTCGCTGGCAGTGGAGTGCGGTGGTTTCGATCCGCAGGCGTTCGAGAAGAACCGCGCCATCGAGGACCGTCGCAACGAGGACCGCTTCCACTTCATCGACTGGACCAAGCTGGCCTTCGAGAACGTGGACGTGATTCCGCCGGGCAACGGCATCATGCATCAGATCAATCTGGAGAAGATGTCGCCGGTGATCTACGTGCAGGATGGCGTCGCTTTCCCCGATACCTGCGTGGGCACCGACAGCCACACCCCGCATGTGGATGCGCTGGGTGTGATCGCCATCGGCGTGGGCGGCCTGGAAGCAGAGAACGTGATGCTGGGCCGTGCGTCGTGGATGCGCCTGCCGGACATCATCGGTGTCGAGCTGACCGGTCGGCCGCAGCCGGATATCACCGCCACCGACGTGGTGCTGGCCCTGACCGAATTCCTGCGCAAGGAGCGCGTGGTCGGCGCCTGGCTTGAATTCTTCGGCGAAGGTGCCGCTGCACTCACCATCGGTGATCGCGCCACCATCTCCAACATGTGCCCCGAATACGGCGCAACCGCCGCGATGTTCTACATCGACGGCCAGACCATCGACTACCTGCGCCTGACTGGTCGCGAGGAAAAGCAGGTCGCACTGGTTGAAAGCTACGCGCGCAGCACCGGCCTGTGGGCCGATGACCTGGCCACTGCGGAATACGAGCGCGTGCTGCACTTCGATCTGTCGACGGTGGTGCGCAACATGGCCGGCCCGAGCAATCCGCATCGCCGCCTGCCGGTATCGGAACTGGTCGAGCGCGGCATCGCCGATGCCGCCAAGCTGGAAGCCGGCAAGGCCGAGCAGGCACAGGGCCTGATGCCGGATGGCGCGGTGATCATCGCTGCCATCACCAGCTGCACCAATACCTCCAACCCGCGCAACGTGATCGCCGCCGGCCTGCTGGCACGCAAGGCCAACGAGCGCGGCCTGCTGCGCAAGCCTTGGGTGAAGTCGTCGCTGGCACCCGGTTCCAAGGCAGTGCAGCTGTACCTGGAAGAAGCGGGCCTGCTGCCGGACCTGGAGAAGCTGGGCTTCGGCATCGTCGCCTTCGCCTGCACCACCTGCAATGGCATGAGCGGCGCGCTGGATCCGAAGATCCAGCAGGAAATCATCGACCGTGACCTGTACGCCACGGCGGTACTGTCGGGCAACCGCAACTTCGACGGCCGCATCCATCCATATGCGAAGCAGGCGTTCCTGGCCTCGCCGCCACTGGTGATCGCCTACGCCATCGCCGGCACCATCCGCTTTGACATCGAGAAGGATGTGCTGGGCGTGGACACCGACGGCAACGAGGTGCGCCTGAAGGACATCTGGCCGAGTGATGCCGAGATCGATGCGGTGGTGAAGGCGGCGGTGAAGCCGGAGCAGTTCCGCAGCGTCTACAACCCGATGTTCAACGTACGCGTCGAACACGGCGCAGCGGTGAGCCCGCTGTACGACTGGCGCCCGCAGAGCACCTACATCCGTCGTCCGCCGTACTGGGAAGGTGCACTGGCCGGTGAGCGCTCGCTGGCCGGCATGCGTGCGCTGGCGGTGTTGCCCGACAACATCACCACCGACCACCTGTCGCCGTCCAACGCGATCCTGGCCTCGAGTGCGGCTGGCGAATACCTGGCGAAGATGGGCCTGCCGGAAGAGGACTTCAATTCCTACGCCACCCATCGCGGTGACCACCTGACCGCGCAGCGTGCCACCTTCGCCAACCCGAAGCTGTTCAACGAGATGGTGCGCAATGAAGATGGCAGCGTGAAGCAGGGTTCGCTGGCGCGCGTCGAGCCGGAAGGCAAGGTGATGCGCATGTGGGAAGCGATCGAGACCTACATGCAGCGCAAGCAGCCGCTGATCATCATTGCCGGTGCCGACTACGGGCAGGGTTCTTCGCGTGACTGGGCTGCCAAGGGCGTGCGCCTGGCTGGCGTGGAGGCCATCGTTGCCGAAGGCTTCGAGCGCATCCACCGCACCAACCTGATCGGCATGGGCGTGCTGCCGCTGGAGTTCAAGCCGGGCACCACCCGCCTGACCCTGGGCATCGATGGCACCGAAACCTTCGACGTCATCGGTGAACGCACGCCGCGCGCCGAGTTGCGCGTGGTCATCCACCGCCGCGACGGCCAGGACGTGATCGTGCCGGTCACCTGCCGCCTGGACAGTGACGAGGAAGTGGCGATCTACGAGGCCGGCGGCGTGCTGCAGCGCTTCGCGCAGGACTTCCTGGAAGGCGCCAAGGTGGCGTAAGGCAGCGAATAGCTTGCTTGCGTCGAGTTGCCGCCATGCTGGCTTCGGCCCGCATGGCGGTGGTCACGGAGGAGAGGGGCGTAGCCCCATCTGCATGGGAACCGCGTTCTACAACATCGCCGGCATAGTCAATACTGCCTTCATTCTGCTGAGCTTATTGGGCGTGAGCGCGCAATTGCGGTTGGTGCGCCTCCGCCGCGGACGCACGGACGCGACTGACACCGCCACTGCGGTGCTGTCGCTGAACCAGTTTACGGTCAGCTTCCTGGCTTACCTCTCCTTCTTCATCTATGGCTACAGCGTCACACCATTCAATCATTTCATTGTCTGGCCGCGGTTGCTCGCCTCGGTGCTGGTGATGGCCATCCTGGTGGAGATCTGGCGTGACCGCCGGAGCCGCTCCGCGACGACCAGCCTGCTGACAGCCGCGCTGCTGTTGATCTGCGCACTGGCTGGTCTGGCTTGGGGCGATCGTCATGTGGATGAAGGCAGGGTGGTGGCCAGTGCGGTGATCGTGGTCATTACCGCGTTGTTGGCCCAGGGCTACGCTCATCAGATTCTGCTGATTCTGCGCAATGGCCATACCGGTGCGGTGTCGCTGCGGATGAGTCAGCTGATCCTGCTGATGGACCTGTCCACGATTGTGTTTGCCTCCGCCATGGGCCTGCGGCTGGGCTGGCCGTTGCTCCTGCTGGCTGTGGTGAGTGGCAGCACCAAGCTGGCCATCCTGTATCTGTTCCGTTGGCAACGCAGTGCGCAGGCTGACAGCCGCCGGCGGCGGCTGGCGTTGCAGTCCTGATGCTCCCTTCTTTTATTCTGTCGAGATGTCCACCATGACGTTCCTCCCGCAACTCCGTATTCCCGCTACCTACATGCGCGGTGGTACCAGCAAGGGCGTGTTCTTCCGCCTGCAGGACCTGCCCGAGGTCGCTCAGGTGCCGGGTGCCGCACGCGATGCGCTGCTGATGCGCGTGATCGGCTCGCCCGACCCGTATGGCAAGCAAACCGACGGCATGGGCGGGGCCACCTCCAGCACCAGCAAGTGCGTGATCATCTCCACCGCCTCGGTGCCGGATCACGACGTGGATTACCTGTATGGCCAGGTGTCGATCGATACCGCATTCGTGGACTGGAGCGGAAACTGCGGCAACCTCAGCACCGCCGTTGGTCCGTTCGCGATCGCCAACGGCCTGATCGATCCGGCCCGCGTGCCGCGCGATGGCCTGTGCACCGTGCGCATCTGGCAGGCCAACATCGGCAAGACCATCATTGCCCATGTGCCGATGCGCGATGGGCAGGTGCAGGAGATCGGCGATTTCGAGCTGGATGGCGTGACCTTCCCGGCTGCCGAGATCCAGCTGGAATTCCTCGATCCGTCCGACGACGGTGACGCCGGTGCGATGTTCCCCACCGGCAACTTGATCGATACGCTGGACGTGCCGGGCGTGGGTAGTTTCGAGGTGACGATGATCACCGCCGGCATCCCGACCATCTTCCTCAACGCCGCCGACCTCGGTTACACCGGCACCGAACTGCAGCCGGCGATCAATGAAGACAAAGCGGCGCTGGAGCGTTTCGAGAAGATCCGTGCCTACGGCGCGCTGCGCATGGGCTTGATCCAGAAACTGGAAGACGCGGCGACCCGCCAGCACACGCCGAAGGTAGCCTTCGTCGCCCCCGCGCAGGATTACGTGTCGTCCAGCGGCAAGGCGATCCCGGCCGCGGACATCGATCTGCATGCCCGCGCGCTGTCGATGGGCAAGCTGCACCACGCGATGATGGGCACCGCTGCAGTAGCGATCGGTACCGCCGCGGCGATCCCCGGCACGCTGGTCAACCGTGCTGCTGGCGGCGGCGAGCGCGAGGCCGTGACCTTCGGGCATCCGTCGGGCACGTTGCGCGTGGGTGCGCAGGCCGCACTCGTTGACGGCCAGTGGACGGTGTCCAAGGCCATCATGAGCCGCAGCGCCCGCGTGCTGATGGAAGGCAAGGTGCGCGTGCCGGCCGATACGCCGTAAGGCAGGTTCATTGTGGTAGCGCCGGCCATGCCCGGCGGGCGCAACGGGACCCGCCGATGAACCGCCGGGCATGGCCCGGCGCTACCGGAGAACAGACAATGTCCGACAGCCACACCCCATCCAACGCCCGTGCAGCCTGGGATGCGCTGCTGGTGGACATCGTCGACTACGTGCGTGACACGCGCATCGACTCGCCGCTGGCGTTCCAGACCGCGCATCACTGCCTGCTCGACACGTTGGGCTGCGGGTTGGAGGCGCTGTCCTTCCCCGCCTGCAGCAAGCTGCTGGGCCCGCTGGTGCCGGGTATCAGCGTGGCCAACGGCGCGCGCGTCCCCGGCACCAACTTCGTGCTCGATCCGGTGCAGGCAGCCTTCAACATCGGCGCGATGGTGCGCTGGCTGGATTTCAACGACACCTGGCTGGCCGCAGAGTGGGGCCACCCCTCGGACAACCTCGGTGGCATCCTCGCCGTGGCCGACTGGCTTGGCCGCAACGCGGCGGCGTTGCGACGCCCGCCGCCGACCGTGCACGACGTGCTGCTGGCGATGATCAAGGCGCACGAGATCCAGGGCGTGCTGGCGTTACGCAACTCTTTCAACCGGGTCGGCCTGGATCACGTGCTGCTGGTCAAGGTGGCCACCACCGCCGTCGTCGCACAGATGCTGGGTCTGGACCGCGAGCGCATGCTCAATGCGGTGTCGCTGGCCTGGGTGGATGGACAGGCGCTGCGCACCTACCGGCATGCGCCCAACACCGGTTCGCGCAAAAGCTGGGCAGCCGGTGATGCGACCAGCCGTGGCGTACGCCTCGCGCTGATGGCCGCCACAGGCGAGATGGGCTACCCCAGCGTGCTCAGTGCACCGACCTGGGGCTTCGAGGCGGTATCGATGCATGGCCAGGCGCTGACCCTCGGCCGACCCTTCGGCAGCTACGTGATGGAGAACGTGCTGTTCAAGATCAGTTTCCCGGCCGAATTCCACGGGCAGACGGCGGTGGAGGCGGCGATCATCCTGCACCAGCAGCTGCGCGCGCAGGGGCGAACGGCCGAGGACATCGAACACGTCGCGATCCGTACCCAGGAAGCCTGCATCCGCATCATCGACAAGCAGGGGCCGTTGCACAACCCGGCCGACCGCGATCACTGCGTGCAGTACATGGTGGCCATCGCGCTGCTGCATGGGCGGCTGGTGGCCGAGGATTACGAGGACGACATGGCGGCCGATCCGCGCATCGACGCGCTGCGCGCGAAGATGACCTGCCATGAAGACCCGCAGCTCAGCGCCGACTACCTGGACCCGGACAAGCGCAGCATCGCCAACGGGCTGACGGTGCGCTTCAACGACGGCAGCGCGCTGCCGGAGGTGCTGGTGGAGTACCCGCTGGGCCACGCACGCCGGCGCGCAGAGGGTATCCCGCTGCTGATGGACAAGTTCCGTCGGCACCTGGCGCACCGCTTCCCCACCGCCCAGCAGCAGCGCATCCTGGCCGCCTCGCTGGACCCGGTGGCCTTGGCGGCGATGCCGGTGACCGACTACGTGGACCTGTACCTGCCGGGGTAGGGGGCACTTTGGTAGGTGCCAACCTTGGTTGGCATGGGCCCAACGCCAACCGGGGTCGGCGGCTACCCCGCCGGGCATGGCCCGGCGCTACCGTTCCGATGCATTCCTGCCGAATCCGCGTCAACGCCTTGACGCGACGCGCCTATAATGGCCACCTCGATCAAGGAGTGACGACATGAGCGGTCCGGCACGGCGGATGCGGTGGGGATGGACGGCAGCATTGCTGGCAGGAGGGCTGTTGCTGGGCCTGGCCGGTTGCCGCAACGACAGCGGGCAGCTGCCAAAGGCCAGCGGCGAAGCCATCGCCACCAAGGCCGAGCAGGTGAAGGAGTTCACCCTGCTGCGTGCCTACCCGGACCAGAAGAGTGAAGGCCTGTCGCTGGCGCTGGAGTTCTCGCGCCCGCTGGTCGGCACCCAGGACTTCGACAAGCTGGTGCGCTTCGAAGAGAAGGTCGGCAACGATGACAGCAGCTGGACCCTGTCCGATGACGGCCTGACCCTGCGCTATCCCTTCGTCGAAGCCGGCAAGGAATTCAGCCTGGTGGTCTCGCCGGACCTGCTGGCCGCCGATGGCAGCCGCCTGGGCAAGGAACTGAAGCAGAAGGTCTTCAGCGGCGAGCTGAAGCCGGTGGCCGGTTTTGCCTCGCAGGGCAGCGTGCTGCCGGCCAAGGACAGCCGCGGCCTGCCGGTGGTGTCGGTGAACGTGCCGGAGGTCGATGTCGAGTTCCTGCGCGTGCGCGAAAAGGATCTGCCGACCTTCTTCAGCCAGTACCAGCGCGGTGGTCGCCGTGGCAGCTGGGAACTGAGCAGCGACTACGAGCGCAGCCCGATCAACAAGCTGGCCGAACCGGTCTACGTCAATCGCTTCATCCTGGGCGGCAAGCAGAACGAGCGGGTGCTGACCTACCTGCCGACCCAGGACATCAAGGAACTGCAGGAGCCGGGGCTGTATTTCGCCCTGCTCAAGCGCACCGGTGACTACGAGGGCGAGTTCGATACCGCATTCTTCTCGGTCAGCGACATCGGCCTGCACACCCGCGCGTACAAGGACAAGCTGTTCGTCCATACCGCCGCGCTGAAGGACGGTGCATCGCTGAAGGGCATCGACCTGCGCGTGCTCGATGCCAAGGGCGAAGTGGTGCTGAAGGGCAGTACCGACAGCAACGGCAATGCGCTGCTGAACTACACCCTGGATGCCACCCACGTGCTGGTGGCAAGCAGCGGCAAGGACACCAGTTTCCTGCCCTTCAACCAGCCGGCGCTGGACCTGAGCGAGTTCGCCGTGGCCGGCCGTGACAACGCCTGGTTCGATGTCTATGCCTGGTCGGGCCGCGACCTGTACCGCCCGGGTGAGACGGTGCGCCTGTCGGCGCTGCTGCGCGACAACGACGGCAAGCCGATCAAGAGCCAGCCGGTGTTCCTGCGCCTGAAGCAGCCCGATGGCAAGACCTTCCGCGAAACCCGCGTGCAGCCGGGCGAACAGGGCTACATCAACTTCGAGCAGACCATTCCCGCCGAGGCGCCGACCGGGCGGTGGCAGGTGGAGTTCCGCACCGACCCGGCCAGCAAGGAAGCGATCCAGGGCATGACCCTGCGCATCGAGGAGTTCCTGCCGGAGCGCATGAAGCTGGACCTGGACAGCGCGCAGAAGACGCTGAAGCCGGGTGAGGACCTGCGCCTGCAGGCCAACGGTGCCTATCTGTACGGTGCCCCGGCCGATGGCAACCGCTTCACCGCGCGCATGGCGGTGGCCGCCGAGCAGAAGCCGGTGGAGGGCCTGCCGGGCTACTTCTTCGGCGACCCGACCCTGCAGCTGCCGCGCGAAGCCAAGGATGTCATCGACACCACGCTGCCGGCCAATGGCCAGCTGCGCGAAGACGTGTCGTTGCCGGAAGAGGCGACCAAGGCGAAGGCGCCGATCGCGGTGGTGCTGTCCGGCAGCCTGTATGAAACCGGTGGCCGCACGGTCACCCGCACCCTGAAGCGGGTGGTATGGCCGGCCGCCGCACTGGTCGGCGTGCGCCCGTTGTTCAATCCGGACGACGGCGCTGATTCCAACGGCAACGCGCGGTTTGAACTGATGCGCGTGGATGCGGCCGGCAAGCCGCAGCCGGCCAAGGGCCTGAAGATCACCCTGGTGCGCGAGCTGCGCGACTACCACTGGACCTTCAACGACAACCGCTGGGACTACGATTTCACCCGCCGCTTCGAAAACAAGGAAACCCGTACCGTCGATGCCGGCGGCAGCGCGGTGGCCTTCGACTTCCCGGTGGAGTGGGGCGAGTACCGGGTGGACGTGTTCGATCCGTCCACCGGCCTGACCAGCCGTTATCCGTTCCGCGCCGGCTGGAGCTGGGGCGATGACAACCGTGGCCTCGATGCCCGCCCGGACAAGGTCAAGCTGGGCCTGGACAAGACCGGCTACAAGGCCGGCGATACCCTGGAAGTGACGGTGACCCCGCCGCACGCCGGCAAGGGCGTGCTGATGGTCGAGACCGACCGCATGTTGTACGTGCAGGATATCGACGCCAAGCCCGGTGCCACCTACAAGATCCCGGTCACCGCAGACTGGGAGCGCCACGACGTCTACATCACCGCGCTGGTGTTCCGAGGTGGCAGTGCGCCGAGCAAGATCACCCCAGCCCGCGCGGTGGGCGTGGTGCACGTGCCGATGGACCGCAAGGGCCGCACCGTGGCCGTCGGCCTGGCCGCGCCCAAGCAGATGCGACCGGAGCAGGACCTGCCAGTGACGGTCAGCGCACCGCAGCTGGCCGGCAAGGTCGCGCACGTCACTGTGTCGGCCGTGGATGTGGGCATTCTCAACATCACCCGCTTCCCGGTGCCCGATGCCGGCGCGCACTTCTTCGCCCAGCGCCGCCTCGGCATCGATGCCTATGACATCTACAGCCGGGTGATCGAGAGCTTCGACGGCGGCAGCGGCAAGCTGAAGTTCGGCGGCGACATGGCGCTGCAGGCGTTGCCGCAGGCCAAGCGGCCGACCGCGCGCGTGCAGACCGTGGACCTGTTTTCCGGCCCGGTGCAGCTCGATGCCAAGGGCATTGCCCGCATTCGCCTGAAAGTGCCGGATTTCAATGGCACCCTGCGGGTGTCGGCGCTGGTCTACAGCGATGACCAGTACGGCAAGCGCGATGTGGAAACCGTGGTGCGCGCACCGATCCTGGCCGAGGCCAGCATGCCGCGCGTGCTCGCCCCGGGCGACCGCAGCACGGTGACGCTGGACGTGCAGAACTTCACCGGCAAGCCCGGTCAGTTCAACGTGCGCGTGGACAGCGAAGGCCCGCTCAGCCTGGGCGAAGGCACGCGCAGCGTGCAGCTCAATGCCGATGCCAAGACCACGTTGAGCTTCCCGTTGTCGGCGCGCGAGGGCCACAGCGTGGCCAAGGTGCGCGTGCGTGTGGATGGCAACGGCTTCAAGGCCGACCGCCGCTACGATCTGCCGGTACGTGCGGCGTGGCCGCAGGTACTGCGCTCGCAGGTGCGCACGCTCGATCCGCTGGCGGCGGTGAGCCTGGATGGCAGCCTGATGGATGGGCTGATGTCCGAATCGGTCAATGCCCGCCTGCTGGTCAGCCCGCTGCCGCCGATCCCGTTCGCCAGCGCGCTGCAGGGCGCGCTGAACTACCCGTACGGCTGTGCCGAACAGACCACCAGCAAGGGCTACGCCGCGCTGATCCTGGACCAGGCCACGTCGTCCATGCTCGGCGCTGACGGCCTGGATGCGAAGACCCGTCGCGAGCGCATGGAAGGTGCGTTCGGTCGCCTGGCATCGATGCAGGTGGCCAACGGCAACTTCTCGATGTGGGGTGACGACGGCTACGTGAACCCGTGGCTGACCCCGTACATCGCCGAGTTCCTGCTCGATGCCAAGGACGGTGGCTTCGCGGTGCCGGACAACGTGCTGCAGAAGGCGCTGAACCGCCTGAGCGAAGACCTGCTGTCCGGTGGCAACCAGTTCTACGGCCAGGAAAAACGCGAAAGCCTGAAGTTCGCCAACCAGGCGTACTCGGGTTACGTGCTGGCCCGCGTCAACCGCGCGCCGCTGGGTACCCTGCGCACGCTGTACGACAACGAACGCAGCAAGGCCGTGGGTGGTCTGTCGCTGGTGCACCTGGGCGTGGCGCTGTCGCTGCAGGGCGATGCCAAGCGCGGCCAGGCGGCCCTTGCGGCGGGCTTTGCCAAGTCCAGCAGCGAGCGCCCGTCCTACTTCGGCGACTACGGCAGTGCCGTTCGTGATGATGCGCTGATGATCGCGCTGACCCACGAAAACAAGCTGGCCAAGCCGGCGTGGGATGCACGCGCGGTTGATCTTGGCCGTGGCCTGGATGCGCGCCGCAGCAGCGGGTGGATGTGGCTGAGCACGCAGGAACAGGTGGCCATCGCCCGCCTCGGCAAGGCACTGGCCGCCAACCAGAAGGCGCTGGTGGCCGGTGAGCTGGTGATCGGTGGCAACAGCGAGGCCATCGGCGAACGCAAGCTGTTTGGCCGCAACTTCGATGCAGGGCAGCTGGCCGCGGGCGTGCGCTTCACCCCGCAGGGACAGCCGCCGATGTTCGCCAGCATCGACGTGGCCGGCATTCCGCGCAGTGCGCCGGCGCCGGACAACAGCGTGATCGGCGTGGAGCGAAGCTACTTCGGCACCGATGGCAAGCCGTGGTCGCCGCGTCCGCTGAAGGAGGGCGAAGCGCTGATCGTGCGGGTCACCATCACCGCCGACAGCGAGATGCCCGATGCGCTGCTGACCGACCTGCTGCCGGCGGGCCTGGAGATCGAGAACCTCAACCTGGGCGATGCCAAGCAGTGGGCCGATGTGGTGGTCGATGGCATCACCATCAGCGACCGCAGCGAAGCGGCCGATACCAAGCACGAGGAGTTCCGCGATGACCGCTACGTGGCGGCGCTGAAGCTCTCGCGTGGCAGCAAGGCCAACGTGTTCTACCTGGTGCGTGCGGTCACTCCGGGTACCTACACGGTGCCGCCGTCGCTGGTGGAGGACATGTACCGGCCGCAGCTGCGTGGCGTCGGCCGCAGCAACCCGACCACGTTGACGGTGGTACAGCCGTGACCGTGCGGACGGGCCGCGACGGCGCGGCCCGTCCCACTGGATGCCGTGGATGAAGGTGGGATTGCTGAAAACGCGGCTGCCGCGCCTGCGGCAGCGGCTGCAACCGCTGTGGCCGTGGCTGCGCTGGGGCACGGCGGCGTTGCTGGCGCTGCTGCTGGTGCTGGATTTCGCCTTCCCGCCGCCGTTGCCCCGGCAACGCGACACCAGCACGCTGGTGGTTGCCGCTGACGGCAGCCCGATGCGGGCGTTCGCCGATGCCGAGGGCGTGTGGCGCTATCCGGCGTCGGTCGACAGCGTGTCGCCGCTGTACCTGCAGGCGCTGCTGACTTACGAGGATCGCTGGTTCTGGCGGCACCCGGGCGTCAATCCTCTGGCGATCCTGCGTGCCGGTGGGCAGCTGCTGCGGGGTGGCCGCATCGTCTCCGGAGGCTCGACCCTGACCATGCAGGTGGCGCGCATTCTCGATCCGCATACGCGCACGCCCTGGGGCAAGCTGAAGCAGATGCTGCGTGCGGTGCAGCTTGAGGTGCACCTGTCCAAGCGCGAGATCCTCGCGTTGTATCTGGAGCGCGCGCCCTACGGTGGCACCATCGAAGGCGTGGAGGCGGCCAGCTGGGCCTACCTGGGTAAGCCGGCCGCGCAACTTTCGCATGCCGAGGCCGCGTTGCTGGCGGTGCTGCCACAGGCACCCAGCCGTTTGCGCCCGGATCGTCATCCCGAAGCCGCGCAGAAGGCTCGCGACAAGGTACTGGCGCGCATGGCCGAGCTCGGCGCATGGACGCCGGAGGAAGTGGAAGATGCGCGCATCGAGAACGTGGTCGCACGCTCGCTGCGTCCACCGCTGCATGCGGCACTGCTGGCCCAGCGCCTGCACTCGGCGCATCCGGGGCAGGCGCGGATCCAGAGCAGCATCGACATCGGCCTGCAGCGCACCCTTGAAGAGCGCGTGGCCAGCTATTTCTCCACGCTGCCCGAGCGCACGTCAGCCGCACTGCTGGTGGTCGACAACCAGACCCTGCAGGCGCGTGCGTATGTCGGCACGCTGTCTTTCGGTGATCGGCAACGGCTGGGCCACGTGGACATGGTGCAGGCCTGGCGCTCGCCGGGCTCCACGCTGAAGCCGTTCCTGTATGCGATGGCACTCGATGATGGCCTGATCCATTCCGAGAGCCTGCTGGTGGATGCGCCGCAGAGCTTCGGCAGCTATCGGCCGGGCAACTTCGACATGGCCTTCAACGGCCCGGTCAGTGCTGCCAGTGCGCTGCGCCTGTCGCTGAACGTGCCGTCGGTCGATCTGCTGCAACGGGTAGGTGCGGCACGCTTCGCCGCGCGCCTGTCGCACGCCGGCATCCAGTTGCGCTTCCCGCCGGGCAGTTCGCCCAATCTGTCGCTGATCCTCGGCGGCACCGGCGCGCGGCTGGAAGACCTGGTCGGTGCGTTCGCTGCGCTCAACCGCAACGGCATTGCCGGCCGCGTGCGCTACACCGATGACGAACCGATGATCGAGCGGCGGCTGGCTTCGCCCGGTGCCAGCTGGATCGTGCGCGAGATGCTGGAATCGAATCCGCGCCCGGGATACGGCGTTGGCACGTTCGACGTTGGCGGGCGGCCGCGCGTGGCCTGGAAGACCGGAACCAGCTATGGCTACCGCGATGCGTGGGCGATCGGCAGTACCCGCCACTACACCGTGGGCGTGTGGGTGGGGCGCCCCGATGGCACGCCGTTGCCGGGGCAGTACGGCGCGGTCACCGCCTTGCCGTTGATGTTCGAGGTGGTCGACAGCCTGCCGCGCCAACGCGGCGATGCGGCGGCCGCGCCGATGCCGGCCAGCGTGACCCAGGCAGACATCTGCTGGCCAACTGGAGAACTGGCCGAAGGGTTGCCAGCGGCACTCTGCCAGCGACGCCTGTCGGCCTATCTGCTGGACGGTGCGGCACCGCCGACGTTCCCCGAACGCGAGGCACGGCGATGGCAGCCTGGCCGCCAACGCTACCTGGCTGACGCGCGCACCGGACTGCGCGTATCGGCTGACTGCAGCGCGCCGCATGAGGAGGTCGCGCGGGAAATCGCGCGATGGCCGGCGCTGTTGTCACCCTGGCTGCCCAAGGCCACCCGCGATGCCTCACAGCTTCCCGCGCTGTCGCCGGACTGTCGCGATGATGGCCGCGAGGCCAGTGTGGCCCTGCATATCGATGGCCTCAACGAAGGTGCGACGCTGGCGCGTGCACCCAATGCCGAACACGGCGTACGCCTGCAGCTGCGCGCATTGGGCAGCGAACAGGCCGTGGACTGGCTGCTGGATGGTCGATGGATCGCGCAGACGCGCGGTGCGCAGCTGATGCAGCGCGAGTTCGCCGATCCGGGGGCGCATACGTTGACCGCGCTGGCTGCTGACGGCGCCTGGACGCAGGTACGGTTCAACGTGCTGCGGTAGCGCCGGGCCATGCCCGGCGGATGTCACGTGATCGGGCACCAACCCGCCGGGCATGGCCCGGCGCTACCGGTCCACCATGACCCGGTAGGTGCCAACCTTGGTGGGCACGCGCGGAAGCCGCCCACCAAGGTGGGCATCTA
>NZ_JAVDSR010000026.1:0-16144 GCF_031455455.1 Stenotrophomonas sp. 1337
GACCTGCAATTTGAAACAAACCTCATATCTATTCATGTAACCCTCGGGGTTGGATCAGGTGTCCAACTCCTGGGGGTCACTTCACCATGGGGGCTTGGCCGCGGCATCCATGCCGCGGACACCCCCGCAACCGGACCCACCCCGCCTTCGACAGTTGTCCGCTGCTCTTGGGGGTGTCGACCTTGGTCAACACGCCATGGCTGCTCTTGGTGGGTGTCGACCTTGGTCGACACAGTAGATCCACGCCATGCGTGGATCTACATAAAACCGGTACTTACGACTTCTTGATGGCGTGGCCGCCGAATTCGTTGCGCATCGCTGACAGCAGGCGGTCGGTGAACGAATTGGATTCGCGCGAACGCAGGCGTTCGAGCAGCGACAGGGTGATCACCGGGGCCGGTACGTCCAGCGCGATCGCTTCGGCGACGGTCCAGCGGCCTTCACCGGAATCTTCCACGTATGGTGCGATGCCATCGAGCGAGGGATTGCGCTTGAGTGCTTCGGTGCTGAGGTCCAGCAGCCACGATCGCACCACGCTGCCGTGGCGCCAGACCTCGGCCACCTGGGCCAGGTCCAGTTCCATCTCCTGCTTGCGCTCCATCAACGCGAAGCCTTCGGCGTAGGCCTGCATCATTCCGTACTCGATGCCGTTGTGGACCATCTTGGTGAAGTGGCCTGCGCCGGAAGGGCCGACGCGCGCCCAGCCGCGGTCCTCGGCCGGTGCCAGCGTGCGCAGCAGCGGTGCGATCTGTTCGACCACCGCGGCATCGCCACCCACCATCAGGCTGTAGCCTTCCTGCAGGCCCCACACGCCGCCGCTGGTGCCACAGTCCACGTAGCCCAGGTCATCTTCGACCAGCGCCTTGGCGCGACGGATCGAGTCTTGGTAGTTGGAGTTGCCACCGTCGATGACGATGTCACCTTCGGCCAGGTGCGGGGTCAACTGGCCCAGCGTCTGGTCCACGGTCTCGCCGGCGGGCACCATCAACCACACCACGCGCGGCACCGGCAGCGCGGCCACTGCTGCGGCCAGCGAATCAACCACCTCCAGGCCGGCCTCGGCGGCGCGCTGGCGGGCGCCCTCGCCCGGGTCGTAGCCGACAACGCGGTGGCCACCGCGGTGCAGGCGCTGGGCCATGTTGGCGCCCATCCGGCCGAGGCCGATCATTGCAATATCCATTGTTTCACCTTCAGTTGGGGTCTAGGGTCAGGCTGCCTGGCCTGCCGGTGGCTGCGCAGTGGCGCAACTGCGCCTCGCGCCAACGCCGGTAGAGCGTGGTATGCAGATTGTGCAACGCCAGGTCGATGGAAAACGGCGTGCGCGGATTCCGGTCGAGCAGGCGGATGATGTGGTAGCCGACAGGACGTATACCGCGTGGGTGCGCGTAGATCACGAACTGCTGGTAGAACGGATCGTCCAGCAACTGGTCCATCTGCTGCACGACGTCACGATAGCGCGGGGCCAGCTGCGCACGCAGCGCCGGATCGCGCTCGTACAACAGCCGCTCGAAATAGCGTTGGCCGACACGCGGAATGCCCTGCGCCAGCTGCCACAGGGCACGGTTGCGCTGGTCATACCAGGCCAGGCCACCGTGCTCCGCCAGTGCCTGCGCCGCGCCTGCGCCCACCTCCACCACGACGAAGTTCTCCGCCTGGTTGCTCAGATCGTCCAAGGTGCCTTTGTCGAAGACGTGTTCGATGAAGCCCGGCAGCCCGACCAAGGCCTGCCGCCCCATCGCCGACGTGCGCACGGCCTTGCCGTCGGCCATGAACTGGCCGGCCTGCGCGCCCAGCAGGATGCTGTCGGTGTCGTGCAGGCCAAGGAACGTGCCGATGGACAGTTCGGCGGGCGCGAATTCCGCATCGAAGGCCGCATCGCCGTACAGCTCGCGCTGCGTGGCCAGCTGCGCGACCTGGCGGCCGACGCCGCACTCGGCGCGCACGTGGCCCGTATAGAACGCATCCAGCGCGCGGCTGTTGCTGGCGGCCGGCACATAGCCACGACCGAAGCTGCGCACCCGCTGCCATCCCTGTGCCGGGGCGCCGCGTGCGCCAAAGCCGATCCAGCCCAGCTGCACACCGGTGAAGCGGAAGGATTCATTGTCCTGCAGTGCCTGCGTAGCGCGTTGCACGGCGCCGCCCAGTTCAAAGGCGTAGGCGCAGACCGTGGCCGGGTCATCCAGCAACTGCTGCAACAGGGCCTGCCGGTCGGCCTCGGCCAGCGTTCCGGGCCAACGCACACGTAGATCACCGGCCGCCTGCGCTTCGGCCAGCGAGGCACGCGTACACACCGGCCCACCCTCTACCTGTGGCGTGGTAATCGTTGCGGTTTCAAAGCGCCATCCCAGCCGCTGCAGCAGGCCTTGGCTGCACTCGGCCGTAGCGGCCAGCGTGCTCAGGGGCCAGCCCAGCAGCAGGGCCCACGCGATCACCCTGCCGCGCACGCTCAGCCCTGGTCCGTTGCTGCCGGCGCTGGTTCGGGCTCAGGCCCGGCAGGAGGCTGCGGCGACGCGGCCGGTTGCGGTTGCGGCTCTGGCTTCGCTGCCGCTGGCAGGTATTGCTGCAGGCGCTGGAAGAAGCGCCGATAGAACTCGGCATCGGTGATCGTGCTGCTGGCCACTTTCACCAGTGAGTCGTCATTGCTGCCGAACGGCAGCGACACCGAGCCCAGCGCGCCCACGCCCACACTGGCCGAGGTCGGGCTCTTCTTCAGTGCATAGCGGTCCTGCACGGCGCTGACGAACACCAACGCCTGGCTGCCACGCGGCGCGCACGAGATACGCAGCACCAGCTGCTCATGGTCGTCCTCGCGCGGCTGGAAGTTCTTGTTGCCTTCCACCTGCGCATCGTCCGAGCGTGCGATCGCATAGCCCTGGCTGAGCAGCGTGCGCCGGGCTGCTTCGCAGGCTTCGGCCGGCCGCCCATCGACGGTGCGCGAGAAGGTGTCGCCGGAGTCGAAGGACTCCCGCAACAGACTGCTGTCGGCGGCACGACCGCCACAGGCGGTCAATGCCAAGGCACTGGTGGCAGCCAGCAGGGAAGCAGAAAGAAGGGAGGCCCGCATGGGTACTCCTGCGAAGACGGTATCCCCGAGGGTAGCCCCCTGCCCGTGTGCGCCGGGTCGAAAACACCGGGCACGTCCCCCACCGTTGTACCCGGTTCATGCAAAAAGGGGACGGAAGGATCAAGTCGTTTGTGCCACTAACGACTTGACCCCTCCGTCCCCTTTTTCAGTCAATCAGTCGGCCCAGCGGCCTGCGGCGGTGGACTGCGGCAGCACCTGCGCCGACAGCGGACGGTCGGCCTCCAGCAGGTTCACCGCGTCGGCCAGGATCGAGGCCGATTCACGCAGCAACGGATCCGGACGCTTCTCGGCGGCCTTCTCGCGGGCGGCATCCTTGACGATATCGCGCTCGTTGCCGGTCAGGCCGTCATCGCTGCTGTCATCGGCCAGCGGGTCCAGGGCCAGGCCCAGTTCCTTGCGCACGATCTGGCGCTGCTTGCGCTGGGTGTCCTGGCGCTCGCGCTCGGCACGTCGGGTCGCTTCATTCAGCGAGACGTACTTCTTCGCCGCTTCAGTACGGAACTGCTCCACGTCCTCGTTCCACCACTGGAATTCCTTGTCGGTGGCGATGCGCGCGTCGTGACGCGTTTCCAGCTTCGGCAGCAGCGGCGCGAAGTTGCCGTACTGGGTGTGCGGCACCGCGGCGATACGGGTCCACGGCAGGGCATTGTCGTAGGTGCTCTCGCCGAACTCGGTGGCATCGACGCTGGCCGGGAACGCCAGGTCCGGCACCACACCCTTGTGCTGGGTGCTGCTGCCGCTGATGCGGAAGAACTGGGCGATGGTCAGCTTCACCTGGCCAAAGCGCTGGGCTTCGCCACTCGGCCAACGGTCCAGGTCGACGATGTTCTGCACCGTGCCCTTGCCGAAGCTGGTTTCACCGATGACCAGGCCGCGGCCGTAGTCCTGGATGGCACCAGCAAAGATTTCCGACGCCGAGGCCGAACCACGGTTGATCAGCACGGCCAGCGGACCGTCCCATGCCACGCCCTGGTTGCGGTCGCTGTTGACGGTGACCCGGCCACCGGATTCGCGCACCTGCACCACCGGACCCTGCTCGATGAACAGACCGGTCAGCTCGATGGCCTCATCCAGCGAACCGCCACCGTTGTTGCGCAGGTCCAGCACCACGCCGTCCAGCTTGTCGGTCTTGAAACCGGCCAGCAGCTTGGCCACGTCGCGGGTGGCCGACGCGTAATCGGTGGCGTTGCGACGACGGCCTTCGAAGTCCTGGTAGAAGGTCGGCAGCTTGATCACGCCGACCTTGCGTGCCGGCTCGCCATTGACGGCCGGGATGGTCATGGTCTCGCCCTTGGCGGCCTGTTCGGCCAGGCGCACCTTCTGCCGGGTCAGCACCAGGGTGTGGTGCTTGCCGTCGACGCCCGCTTCGGCCGGAATGAACTCCAGCTTCACCTGGGTGTCCTTGGCGCCACGGATCTTGGCCACGACATCATCGATGCGCCAGCCAATCACATCTTCCACCAGCCCGGACTTGCCCTGGCCGACGCCGACGATGCGGTCACCCGGCTTCAGCGTGCCGTCCACGGCCGCCGGACCACCGGCGATGATCTCGCGGATCACCACCACGTCGTCCTGGCGCTGCAGCTGCGCGCCGATGCCTTCCAGCGACAGCGACATCGCCTGGTTGAAGTTCTCGGCGGTACGCGGGGTGAAGTAATCGGTGTGCGGATCAACCGCGCTGGTGTAGGCGTTCATGAAGAACTGGAAGGTGTCTTCGCCCTTCAGCTCGTTGACCGACTTTTCCAGGGTGGCGTAACGCTTGTCCAGCGTCTTGCGGATGTCATCGGACTTCTTGCCGGCCAGCTTCAGGCGCAGCCAGTCATTCTTCACCGACTTGCGCCACAGCTCGTCGAGCTCGGCGTTGGACGCTGCCCACGGCACGTCCTTGCGGTCGTACTCGAAGCGCTCGTCGGTGGTGAAATCCGGTTCCTGCTTCAGCAGCTTGCGCGCATAGGCCACGCGCTCGCCGACGCGCTGCTTGTAGACCGCGAACACCTGGAAGGCCGGCTCCAGCTCGCCGCCGCGGATGGCATTGGCAATGCCGGCCTGGAACGGTGCGAAGCGGGTGATGTCGGCCTGGGTGAAGTACTGCTTGCCGCCGTCCAGCGTTTCCAGGTAGCGCTTGAACACATCCTTGGAGGTGGCTTCATCGAGCGCACGCGGGCGATAGGCGTAGCGGCTGTCGGACAACAGGCCGTAGACCAGCTTGGAGGTGGTCACCTGATCGGCGGTAGCCGCCGCCGGCAACGCCGGCGAGTCGGCCTTGGCCGCCAGCGCCAACGGCGCGACCAGCGCCAGGGCCATCAGGAATGCGGGGGCTTTGAATTTCATTGACGTGCTCGAAGGCGCCTTGCCAAGGGGGAGACTGCAGGGTGTTCAGACACCACGACAGTGCCGAAAGTTGCCGGGTTTGTCACCCGTCCACTTCCAGTGGAAAACCAGCCTAGCGGGGCCGGTGTAGCAAATTGTGAATGGCTGAAGAGCGGCCCACCTTGCGGTGACGTCTATCAGGTTACGGAGGCCGTCGGGTTGCAAGCCCCCTGAGTCAGGGGGCGGCCGCGAAGCGGCGGGGGTGTGGGTGGTGGTAAGCCGGGGCCCACGGTGTGCGCAGCACACCGTGGGAAGCGGTAGCGCGCATCGCGCAACCGCTTACTGGACGCCGGCGCCCTTGGCCTGTACGTCGGCGTGGTACGACGAGCGCACCATCGGGCCGGAGGCCACGTGGCTGAAGCCCAGCTCGTAACCGTAGACTTCCAGCGCCTTGTAGTCGTCCGGGGTCCAGTACTTCAGCACCGGGTGGTGGTGCGCGGTCGGCTGCAGGTACTGGCCGATGGTGATCATGTCCACATTGTGCGCACGCAGGTCGCGCATGGTGGCCTTGATCTGTTCGAAGTCTTCGCCCAGGCCCAGCATGATGCCCGACTTGGTCGGTACGTCAGGGTGCTGCGCCTTGAAGTTCTTCAGCAGGTTCAACGACCACTGGTAATCGGCACCCGGGCGCACGTTGCGGTACAGGTCCGGCACGGTTTCGATGTTGTGGTTGAACACGTCCGGCGGGTTCTGCGCCAGGATCTCCAGCGCGCGCTCCATGCGGCCCTTGCCGCGGAAATCCGGGGTCAGCACTTCAATGCGGGTGCCCGGCGATTTCTCGCGGATGGCGGTGATGCAGTCGACGAAGTGCTGGGCACCACCGTCGCGCAGGTCATCGCGGTCGACGCTGGTCACCACCACATACTTCAGGCCCATGTCGGCCACGGTCTGGCCCAGGCTGGCCGGCTCGTTGGCATCGGGCGGCTTCGGCCGGCCGTGTGCCACGTCGCAGAACGAGCAGCGGCGGGTGCAGACCTCGCCCAGGATCATGAAAGTGGCGGTGCCGTGGCCGAAGCATTCGTGGATGTTCGGGCAGCTGGCTTCCTCGCACACGGTCACCAGGCGGTTCTCGCGCAGCTTGGCTTTCAGGTTCTGCACGGCATTGCCCGAAGGAATGCGCACGCGGATCCAGGAGGGCTTGCGCAGCACCGGCACGTCGGCGAACTGCACCGGCGAACGGTTGATCTTGTCCCCACCCATCTGCTTGACCCCGGCCTGCAACGGCGCGGTGGACGGAAGCTCGGCCTGCACGATCTGCAGGGGAATGGTGCGGGCAGTGGTTTCAGTCATGGCGTTTCCGGGGGCGGTCAGGCGGCCGCAGAGAGATCAGGCAGTTCAGGCACGGGCTGCAGCAGCAGGCCGAACTGGCGGGCCAGGTGGTCCAGCAGCACCGGCTTGACGGCGTCCATCCCGGACGGACCGCCCAAGTCTAGCACCGTGGTCACCTGCAACCCCTCGTAACCACAGGGGTTGATGCGGTGGAAAGGGTCGAGGTCCATGGCCACGTTGAAGGCCAGGCCGTGGAAGGTGCAGCCGCGCCGCACGCGGATGCCGAGCGCGGCGATCTTGGCGCCGCCGACGTAGACGCCCGGGGCGCCATCGAGCCGTTCGGCACCGATGTTCCATTCCGCCAGGGTGTCGATGATGGCCTGCTCGATGCGGCATACGTAGTCGCGCACGCCGATGCCCAGCCGCGGCAGCCGCAGCAGCGGATAGATCACGATCTGGCCGGGGCCGTGGTAGGTCACCTGGCCACCGCGATCGACGTGGACCACCGGGATCTCACCCGGCGCCAGCACGTGTTCGACCTTGCCGGCCTGGCCCAGGGTGAACACCGGATCGTGCTCGACCACCCACAGCTCGTCCAGCGTGTCATCGTCGCGCTGGTCGGTGAAACGCTGCATGGCGTGCCAGACCGGCTCGTAGGCCTGGCGCCCCAGGTCACGGACCACCGCCGGGCGCGGCGGGCGCGCCTCGGGGGCCGCCGCTTCGGCAGGGCAGCTGACGGCTACACCGTCCACTTCACTTCCGGGTGGTCGCGCAGGGCCTGGTGGGCCACGTCGTACTGATCGCGGTTCTCGGCCCGGAAGACCAGGCGCACCGAGACGTACTTGCCGTTGGACGAATGCTTCCAGCTGATGCGCTCGTTCACCACGTCGACGCCAGCAGCCAGCAGCAGGCGGGGGAGTTCATGCTCCAGGCCGCGGTTGGCCGGGCCCATCGCGCTGAGCTCGAACTGACCGGGGAACTGGAAGCCGTGTTCGGGGTTGTCGGACTTGATTTCCATGCGCCCATTATCGGGCCGCAGGGCAACAAACCCAAGAGTATTCATGTAAGCCGGCGGCACTGCGGGCGGGCCGCTGCGTTGCAGCTGAACATCCATTCAGGCTGGGACCCACCTCCCAGGGCCCCGGTCCCATCGCTGCGGCTTCACC
Source organism: Stenotrophomonas sp. 1337 (assembly GCF_031455455.1). Lineage (NCBI taxonomy): Bacteria > Pseudomonadati > Pseudomonadota > Gammaproteobacteria > Lysobacterales > Lysobacteraceae > Stenotrophomonas > Stenotrophomonas sp. 1337. The sequence goes on from NZ_JAVDSR010000026.1 coordinate 7,891, forward strand.
TGCGGTAACCGATTGTATCGATCAGACAATGTTGTTTTCGGAACAGACAAGTGATCCCAGCGCGCTCGTTCCATCACAGCGCCGGGAGTACCGTGTCGTTGCATAAAACGACAGACAAAAGCCCCCTTCCCGATGATCATCCCATCCATGCGCTACCTCGCATCCTTTGGATTGTCCGGCCTGCTGGCCACCGCCCTCCCCCTTTCCGCCTACGCAGCCGAGCAATGCGGCCCGGACGCGATGCGCGAGCATCCGCCGCAGGTCAATTTCCGCGTCGACAACGACCTGTTCGGCGGCCGCCACCAGGACCAGGGCTATACCAACGGCGCCCAGCTGACCCTGGTCTCGCCCAACCTGGTCGATTACACCGACGACCCGTGCCTGCCGCGCCTGGCGCGCTGGGTGAACAGCCACCTGGAGGCACTGCACCCGGGCAGGTTCGAACAGCAGAACATGATCTTCAGCCTGGCCCAGGGCATCTTCACCCCCACCGATTTCACCCGGAAGGACCTGATCGAAGACGACCGCCCGTATGCGGGCGTGCTGGTGGCCAGCTTCGGCTACAACGCACGCAGCGGCGACCACCTGCAGACCACCCAGCTGACCCTGGGCGTGGTGGGCCCGTGGGCGCAGGGCCGGCAGGTGCAGAACGCGGTGCACGACGTGCTGGGTGATGAGAAATTCCAGGGCTGGGACAACCAGCTGCACAACGAACCGGTGTTCATGCTGACCCACGAGCGCATGCGCCGCTGGCCGGGCGATGCCAGCATCAATGCCGACGGCTGGGGCTGGGATGCGATCAGCCATTACGGCGGCTCGATCGGCAACCTGGAAACCAAGGCCAACGTTGGCGGCGAAGTGCGTTTCGGCTGGAAGCTGCCCGACGATTTCGGCAGCACCCCGCTGCGCCCGGCCGGCGAGAACACCGCGCCGACCCGGGGTGGCAAGCCCAGTGGCTGGTCGTGGCACATGTTCGCCACCACCGATGCGGCGTGGGTGATCCGCGATATCACCCTGGACGGCAACACGTTCCGCAACAGCCACAGCGTGGACAAGCGCCACGTGGTCGCCTACGGCGGTTACGGCGTGGCAGTGATGCGCGGCCGCTGGAAGTTCGCGGTAGCCCGCTACCACAGCACCCGCGAGTTCAATGGCCAGCGCGAAGCCCCGGTGTTCGGCAGCTTCACCATCAGCCGCTCGCTGTAAGCGAGGGGCTGATGGTCGTGGCGGCGGCTGGCTGCACGAGGTCATGTAGTGCCGGCCGCTGGCCGGCTGGCTGCACACGCGGCCGATGTCATGAGGAGCCGGCCAGCGACCGGCACTACCACCTCCGGGCGGGGTCATGAATGCCGATACACCGAAACAGAAAAGGCCGGCATTGGCCGGCCTTTTTCATTCACCGCAGCAGGCTGCGGATCATTCCGATTCCCACCACATCCAGAAGCTGTCCCACAGGCGCTTGAAGAAGCCGGCCTGCTCGACGGCGGCCACAGCCACCAGCGGCGCTTCGGCCACCAGCTTGCCATCCAGGGTGACCTTGACGGTGCCGATCTGCTGGCCAGCGGTGAACGGCGCTTCCAGGGTCTTGGGCACGTCGATGCTCGGCTTCAGGTCGTTGTAACGACCGCGCGGCACACTGACCAGCATCGGCTGCGCCACGCCCAGCTGCACCTTGTCGGTGGTGCCCTTCCATACCTTGTGCTCGGCCACGGCCTTGCCCGGCTCGTACAGGCGGTGGGTCTCGAAGAAGCGGAAGCCCCAGTTCAACAGGGCCAGGCTGTCATCGGCGCGCTGCTTTTCCGACGCGCCGCCCAGCACCACCGCGACCAGGCGCTGGTCACCGCGCTGGGCCGAGCTCATCAGGCAGTAGCCGGCCTCGGAGGTGTGGCCGGTCTTGATGCCGTCCACGCTGCCATCGCGCCACAACAGCAGATTGCGGTTGGGCTGCTTGATGGTGCCGACCTGGAATTCCTTGATCTTGTTGTACGCGTAGGTTTCCGGGTAGTCGCGCACCATCGCGCGGCCCAGCAGGGCCAGGTCGTAGGCGCTGCTGTGATGGCCCGGGGCGGTCAGGCCGTGGGCGTTCACGAAGTGCGAGTTCTTCATGCCGATCTTGGCGGCGTAGCTGTTCATCAGCGAAGCAAAGGCCTCTTCGCTGCCGGCCACGTGCTCGGCCAGGGCGATCGCGGCGTCATTGCCGGACTGGATCGCCATGCCCTTTTCCATGTCTTCCAGGCGCGCGGTCTGGTTGACCGGGAAGCCGCTGTAGCTGCCGTCGGTGCCGGCACCACCTTCGCGCCAGGCGCGTTCGCTCATCATCACCTGGTCATCGGGACGGACCTTGCCGTTCTTGACCTCGGCGGCGATCACGTACGACGTCATCACCTTGGTGATGCTGGCCGGGGCCAGCTGTTCGTTGATGTTCTCGCCTGCCAGCACCTGGCCGGTGGCGTAGTCCATCAGCACCCAGGCCTTGGAAACGCTGGGTGCAGGCGCCGGCGGCGTGGCCACGGTGGCGGGGGCAGCAGCGGCGGCAGGCGCCGGGGTGGCCGGGGTCGGCAGCGGCGTCTGGGCGGAGGCCAGGCCCACCACCAGGGTGGCGGCCAGGGCAGTGGCGGCGGAACGGAAATTCATGGGACAGCAGGCTCCAGGGGACGGCCGGAAAATGAAGGATGGGGCGAGGTGGCCATTGTAAGGCCGAGGTGGCAAGGGCCGGCAGCACCGGCCCGGGCGGAATCAGTCCTTGACGATCTGTGGCGAGCCAAAGCCCAGACCCGAGATGCGCCCGGCAAGTTCCGCCGCGCTGGCATGGTCGCTGGCGGGTACCCGCAGGCGCCACAGGGTACGACCACCGGCAGCGATGTCGCTGATGGTGGCACCGACGATGCCGGCAGCGTTGAGCTGGCCCATCGCCCGGTTGGCGTTGTCGCGGTTGGAGAAGCTGGCGACCTGCAGCATCACCGCGCCCACCACCTTCTGCGACAGGCTGGGGCTGCTGGCCGGGGCCGGGCCGCGCGGCATGGCGTTGGCCACGACCGGCGCTGCCGGACGCGACGCGGGTGCGCTGGGCGGCAGGCTGCTGACCGCCACTTCCGGCATCGTGCTGACAGCGGCCTGGGTGGTAGCCGGCTGGCCGCGCTCGGGCGCGGCGTCGGCCGGCAGGCGCTTGACCAGTCGATCGATGTCGCTGTCGGCAACCGCACGTGCGGCGGGTGCGGGGCGTGCGCTGGCAACGGCAGCGGTAGCCGCTTCAGCAGCACGGCGTTCGCGGCGCGACGGCTTCTGCGCCATCAGGTTGGTTTCACCCGGCTGCACTGCGCGCACTTCCACGTTGCCGGTACCGCGTTGGGTGATGCCCAGGCGCACAGCGGCGGCGTAACTGAGATCGACCACGCGGCCATCGTGGAACGGGCCACGATCATTGACGCGCACGATCACCGATTCGCCGTTGTCCAGGTTGGTCACGCGGGCGAAGCTGGGCAGCGGCAGGGTCTTGTGCGCAGCGGTGAACTGGTACATGTCGTAGACCTCGCGGTTGGAGGTCAGGCGGCCATGGAACTTGGCGCCGTAGTACGAAGCGGTGCCGCGTTCAACGTAGTTGCGGGTGTCGTCGAGCACCTTGTACTGCTTGCCCAGCACCACGTAGGGCGACTTGTTGCCGATCGCCGAGCGATCCTCATTGGTCACCACCGGCTCGGGAATACAGGCCACGTTGGGCACGTAACTGGGCGTGGTGTCTTTCACGCCGGGCTTGTACAGGCCACCGGCGGTGTAGTTGCCACGGGTGGACAGGTCCTCGGTGGCCGCCGCGTACGGCGAGCCCTCCGGACAATGCGCCGGACGCCCACCCTTGCCCTGCACCACCGTGCCGGACGGCTTGCCACCGTGGCCGGCGGTCGCCGGCTTTTTCGGCGCGCTGCTGCAGGCGGCCAGCGCGAGGACGATCAATCCAGGGACCAGCCATCTGATGTTCATGCCGGGGGCAGCTCCTGTCCGGCAATGGCCTGCGACAACTGGAACACGGCCATCGCGTACATCTTCGAGAGGTTGTAGCGGGTGATTGCGTAGTAGTTCTGGAAGCCCAGCCAGTACTGCTTGCCGGTGCTGCCTTCAAGGGTGATCGGGGTGGCGGTGGCACCCGGCTGCACCGGCGCGCTGGGCTGGTAGCCGCGCTGGGCCAGGTCGGCCAGCGACCAGGTGGGCATCCACTCGGTCGGGTTGAACTCCTCGCGGCCGGCGGCGAGCGTGGCCGGCACGGCAACCTGGCCGCCGCGCACCCAGCCACCCTTCTTCACGAAGTAGTTGGCGATGGACGAGAACACGTCGTCGTAGCTGGTGAACAGGTCACGGCGACCATCGCCGTTGCCGTCCACGGCGTAATCCAGGTAGCTGGAGGGCATGAACTGGCCCATGCCCATCGCACCGGCATAGCTGCCCTTGAGCGTGGTGATGTCCAGCTTTTCCTCGCGGCCCAGCTCGAACAGCTTGGCCAGTTCATCGCGGAAGAACAGCTCGCGGCGCACTTCGCGCTCCAGCTTGGCCGGGTCGCCACTGCGCGGGTAATAGAAGGCCAGGGTGTACAGCGCATCGAGCACGCGATGGCTGCCGGCATTCTTGCCGTAGCTGGTTTCCACGCCGATGATCGCCACGATCACTTCCGCCGGCACGCCGGTGCGCTGCTGCACACGGTCCAGTTCGGCGCGATGCTGGGCAAGAAACGCCTTGCCGCCATCGATGCGTGCCTTGCTGATGAACATCGGCCGGTATTCGTTCCACGGCTTGACCCGTTCGGCCGGCCGCGACATGGCGGCGATGATCGGCTGGCGCACCTGCGCCTGGTCGAGCACGTTGCGGATCTCGTCGGGCTTGAGGCCGTAGCGCTTGGCGGTGTCGGCAATGAATCTGGCGCGCGCGGTTTCGAACGGCACCGGGGTGAGATCGACCGGTGCTGCCGTGGCCGCGGTCGCTTCCGGCGCGGCCTCGGCCGGGCCGTGGGGCTTGGCCGCCGGGTGGCGCGGCGTACTGCTGGCCTGTGGCGAAGTCGGTGGGGACGTCGGCTGGGTCGCGCAGGCGACCAGGCCGAGGGTGAGCATGCAGGCCAGAGAACGTCGAATCATCACCGCAGGTTAGCAGGTCATGGATGAATTAAAACCCCTAACACCATGAATCACAACGATTTGCACGCGTTCAGTGCGAAATGTGAAGACGTTGTGATTGACCTGCCCCATTCAGGCAGAGGTTGCCGGTTGCGTCCCCATCCCCGCAGACGCAACCGGCCGCCGGACCCGGTCGGTACCTGCGCGGCTGCCGCTCCCCAGTGGCAGTGCTCCGCGCTCCCTGTACCCGTTGGATCAGTACTGCTTTCCCATCCGACGCCCCTCGCGCTGCATCAAAGACGGCGCGCCATGCCGAACGGGCCGCCATTGTGCAGGCCGATTGCGACAAGTCCATTGATCAGGATCAACGCGGCGTCAAAATGTGAATTGGCGCCCACTTTTAATGGAACTTCGTCAGCGGCGATGCTGCTGTGCGGCGTTGTGGGAACGATTACAGAAATGCGCTTGCGCAGATTCATGCGCGCATCGGCGGCGAAGGTCGGCCAACGGCGCAGCCCCTCGTGGGTGGGCGCAAAGCGATTCATGAGGGTTGGCCGGGTAGATGGGCTGCGCAGGGGACGCCGTGAACCCATCCTTGGGGGCTTGTCCGCGGCATCCATGCCGCAGACACCCCTGCGCAACCCATCTACCCGGCCACGGACAGGTTCCTGCAGCTTCCACCCACGCAAAGAGAAAAAAGAAGAGCGAAGAGCAACAGCGGGTCGCTTCGCTCTGAGCCGAGCGTGGGCTCGGCTCTACAGGAAGCGTGGGCAACCGGCCATGCTGCTTTTGCTTTTGATCTTTTTTTCTTCTTGCGTGGGTGGACGCTGCAGGAACCTGTCAGCGGCCGGGCGGGTGGGTAGTGCGGGGTGTCCGCGGCATGGATGCCGCGGCCAAGCCCCCAGGGATGGGTTCACGGCGTCCCCGCACTATCCACCCGCCCGGCCAGCCCTCAGCAATCCAGCTTTCCACGACCCGCCCGCCCCCACCCACGAGGGGCTGCGCCGTTGGCTGGAAACCTACGCGTGCACCGGCCGATGCCCCCGCACCGCCATCACCAGCCCGATCCCCGCCAGCAACGACACCGCCGAGGTGCCGCCATAACTGATCAACGGCATCGGAATGCCCACCACCGGCAGCAATCCGGAAATCATTCCGCCGTTGACCAGCACGTACACGAAGAACGCCAGGCCGAGGCTGCCGGCCAACAACCGCGCGTGCGTGTCGCGTGCCTGCACCGCGATCGACAGGCAACGCCCGACCACGAACAGATACAGCGCGAACACCACCACCACGCCAATCCAGCCGAATTCCTCGGCAAGCACCGAGAACGCGAAATCGGTGGTGTACTCGGGCAGGAAATCCAGCGTGGCCTGTGTGCCGTGGCCCCAGCCGCGCCCCTGCATGCCACCCGAGCCGATGGCGATGCGCGACTGCAGGATGTTCCAGCCGGTACCCAACGGATCGGCAGCCGGATCCAGGAAGGTCAGCACGCGATTCTTCTGGTATTGCCGCAGCAGCCCGAACCAGGCCAACGGCGCAGCCACCGACACCGCGCCCAGTCCGGCCGCCACCCAGCGCCACTGCAGACCCGCCAGCAGCAGGGCGAACACGCCGCTGGCGGTGACCAGGGTGGCAGTGCCGAGATTGGGCTGCATCAGGATCAGCAGCGCTGGCACCCCGATCAGTACTGCGGCCGTCAGCACCGTGCGCGGCGATGGCGGCAGCGGCTGGCGGTGCAGATACCAGGCCATCATCAACGGCAGGCTGAGCTTGAGCAGTTCCGAAGGCTGCAGGTAGAACACGCCGAGGTTGAGCCAGCGCTGCCCGTATTTGCCGGTGCCGATCACGTACACCGCCATCAGCGGCAGCATCGACAGTGCATAGATCGCCGGCGTCCACGCGCGCAGGCGCAGCAGCGAAACCCGCGACAGCAGCCACATCGCGGCCAGGCCACCGGCAAAGCGCATCGCCTGCCCGTGCACCGGCCCGTTCACGCTGTGCAGCACCGCCAGGCCTGCGCCCATCAGGATCAACAACGCGATCAGCAACGGCAGATCGATCGTGCGCAGCGCCTCACGGCAGCCACCAAGCATTCGTTTCCATTTCACCCGCGGCACGGTAGCAACCGGCGCTTTCGCGAAGCTGTCAGCGCTGTTTGACGCTATCGACTCCTTCGGCGACAACTGTCTTGGGCGCCCGGATTTTCCGGGTTTCAAACAATTCTGATTGGAGCCGCAAGGGCCCCGTGCACATCATGTGCGGCCACCGACAACGGGTGGCACGGGACTCCAATCCCGTTTGATAGATGCGTTGTTTACGCTTGCCAGCCGGCGTCGCTTTTTCCTTGTTGAGCGGCGTCGGCTGGCAATCCGTCCGTGCGTCTTTGGCGGGCGGTGCGTGGAGGGCCTCGTGCCCGCCGGCGTTCCAGCGTCTATCACCGGTATTGGAGCCACGCATCGCCTGCCACCCTCGCCTCCACGCGGGGTGGCCCTTGCCGACCGCACGAGGACCCCGCCATGTCCGCTTCCACCTACCCATACCTGTTCGCCACGCTGGGCGAGGCTGCTCACCAGCTGCCGCATGACATCGCCCGCGCGCTGGAAACCACGCTCACTGCAACGCAGGCAGCCAACGCGCCCGGCGGCCCTACCCTGCTGGACTGCCTGCAGCGCATCCGCCAGGTGGAAGCGGCAGATGGCCAGCCGTGGCCGAGCAAAGGGCGAACGCGGGCGCAGTGCATGGCGATGGCGCGCATCGACCGCGCCAATGCCGGGCTGACCTTCCTGCTGGAACTGCTGCACGCCAGCGAACGCGTGCGCGTGGACGGCGACGACACGCAGCACCTGCCCGACGACGCCCGCGAAGGCCTGCTGCTGGCCTGCCGAGGGCTGTCGGAATATGTGGATGTGCAGCTGCAGGCCGCGTGACGCGTGCATTCCTGAAGAGCCAAGCATGGCCCGGCACCACAAAGAGCGAAGCGACCCGCTTCTGCTCTGCTTTATTTCTCTTTGCGTGGGTGGCCACCGCAGGAAACTGTCAGAGGCCGGGCGGGGTGGGTTCGCGGGGGTGTCCGCGGCATGGATGCCGCGGCCAAGCCCCCAGGGTGAAGTGACCCCCTAAAGTTGGACAGTTGGGGATCAGGCAGCCAGCGCGAC
>NZ_JAVDSR010000027.1:0-14014 GCF_031455455.1 Stenotrophomonas sp. 1337
TCGCGTCCCCCGCCAGATAAATAAAAAAGGGCTGCTGTCCGGCTCTATCCCTGCAGGCCGTCGAACCTGGGCGGACGCGGTTCCTTCGGTCATCCACGCATGGCGTGGATCTACTGCCGTATCTGGGGGAACAAGCCCTTCTGTTGAGGGGCTGCCCCGACAGGGGCGGGGAGAGGCAGGCGAAGGGAGGGGTCCGAACGTTGCGCAGCAACGTTTGGGGCGAAGCGCGCGCAGCGCACTTCGCGTCCCCAGCCAGATAAATAAAAAAGGCCGCCCGAAGGGCAGCCTTTTTTATTTATCTGGCGGAGAGAGGGGGATTCGAACCCCCGAAGCGCGGTTTAGACGCTTACACACTTTCCAGGCGTGCTCCTTCAACCACTCGGACACCTCTCCGGATCCCTGCCATCGGCAAACGCCTCAGCAGGGGCGCAGATTCTAGCGGGCGCAGCGGCAGGACACAAGCACTGGTTTGCAGGGCGAGAGGGCTGGACAGGCGTGGCACAATGGAACATCCGATGGAAGACGGTGGCCTGATGTCCTATCTCGTCCTTGCCCGCAAGTGGCGTCCGAAGCGTTTTGCCGAGCTGGTGGGCCAGGAACACGTGGTCCGTGCGCTCAGCAATGCGCTCGACAGCGGCCGGGTCCACCATGCGTTCCTGTTCACCGGTACCCGCGGCGTGGGCAAGACCACGATCGCGCGCATCTTCGCCAAGTCGCTGAACTGCGAGCAGGGCACCAGTGCCGATCCCTGCGGCCAGTGTGCGGCCTGCCTGGACATCGACGCCGGTCGCTACATCGACCTGCTGGAAATCGATGCCGCGTCCAATACCGGCGTGGACGATGTGCGCGAGGTGATCGAGAACGCCCAGTACATGCCCTCGCGTGGCAAGTACAAGGTGTACCTGATCGACGAAGTGCACATGCTGTCCAAGGCCGCGTTCAATGCGCTGCTGAAGACGCTGGAAGAACCGCCGGAACATGTGAAGTTCCTGCTGGCCACCACCGACCCGCAGAAGCTGCCGGTCACCGTGCTCAGCCGCTGCCTGCAGTTCAACCTCAAACGCCTGGATGAAGACCAGATCCAGGGGCAGATGACCCGCATTCTCGCCGCCGAGGAGATCGAGTCGGATCCGACCGCTATCGTGCAGCTGGCCAAGGCCGCCGACGGCAGCCTGCGTGATGGCCTGTCGCTGCTCGACCAGGCCATTGCCTATGCCGGCGGTGCGCTGCGTGAGGACGTGGTGCGCACCATGCTGGGCACGGTCGACCGCACCCAGGTGGCGGCCATGCTCGATGCCCTGGCCGAGGGCGATGGCCCGCGCCTGCTTCAGGTGGTCGCGGCACTGGCCGAGTTCTCGCCGGACTGGAGCGGGGTGCTCGATGCGCTGGCCGAGAGCCTGCACCGCATCCAGGTGCAGCAACTGGTGCCGGGCGCGTCCGCCGCTGCCGAGGGACTGGATGCCAGCGTGTTTGCTGAACGCCTGCGCCCGGAAGTGGTCCAGCTCTGGTATCAAATGGCCCTGAATGGTCGTCGCGATCTGCCATTGGCGCCCAGCCCGCGCGCCGGCTTTGAAATGGCCGTGCTGCGCATGTTGGCGTTCCGCCCTGCGGCTGCCGTGCCGTCGGTGCCGCGTACTCCGGAATCCTCCGGTGGCAGCGCACCGGCCGGTACGGGCCAGACCGGGGGCGGCCTTGCTGGCAGCCACGAAGGAGCTGCACCGGCCGCTGCTGCGGCACCAGAAGCCGCAGCGGTCACCCAGGCAATTGCGGCACCCGTGTTGGCGGAGGCGACCGCGCAGACGCCGAACCCGGCGCCACAGCGCGAACCCGAGCCGGAATCCGAGCCGACCCCGGAACCAGATCCGACCCCTGAACCTGAACCTGCTCCGATCAAGGAACCCGGGTCACCGCTGCCGATGAAGGCGCAGTTGGCTCCCGAGGCGGCCACGCCCAAGGCACCTGCCGAGGCAGACGACCTGCCGCCGTGGGCGACCGACGCGGCTGGCGCGCGCGATGAAGCGCTGGCGGCCGAGATGGCAACGCCCGACGCGGCCATGGTCGCGCCGTGGCACGAGCCGCCGGCGCCGGCTTCACCGCCGGTTGCAGAGGCTGTTGCCGCGCCGGAACGTCCGTTCCGTGCCGAGGGTATCGACATCGCCCCGGCACCGGTTGCGGCAAAGGAAAAGGCCTCGCCGGCAGGCAGCGTCAGTGACCTGGCCTGTGCCGAAGACTGGCTCGACCTGATCGCCAACAGTGGCCTCAGCGGTCCGTCGCGACAGCTTGCGGCCAATGCGGCCTTCATCAGTTGCCAGCATGGGGTCTTGAAACTGGGCCTTTCGCCCGGATTTGAATACCTGCGCTCCGAGCGCGCGCTGGCAGCGTTGGGCGAGGTGCTGGAAAAGTCCCTTGGCCACGCGCTGAAGATCGTGGTCGAAACCGTGGAAGCCGAGCAGGTCCCGGCCGAGACCCTGCACCAGCGCGCCGACCGCCAGCGTGGCGAGCGGCAGCAGGCTGCCGAGGCCATTTTCATGGACGATCCGGAAGTCCAGCTGCTGATCCAGCAGCACGGCGCCCGGGTTGTTTCCGATTCCATCCGTTCTTTTGACGAGTAAGACGACATGCGCGGCAATATCGCCCAACTGATGCAGCAGGCCCAGAAGATGCAGGAAAACCTGCAGAAGGCCCAGGAAGAAATCGCCAAGATCGAAGTGACCGGCAGCGCCGGTGGCGGCATGGTCAGCGTTACCCTGACCGGCGCCAAGGAGTGCCGCAAGGTACGCATCGATCCGTCGCTGGCCAGTGATCCGGAAATGCTGGAAGACCTGATCGCCGCCGCCTTCAACGACGCGTCCAACAAGATCGATGCCGAGTCGAAGTCGAAGATGGGTTCGGCCACCGCCGGCATGCAGCTGCCGCCGGGCATGAAGATGCCGTTCTGATGTCCGGCCTGGCACCCGCACTGCCGGGTGCCATGCACTGTGTAGCATCGAGCGTGCTCGATTGCCCGCAACTTCCAGTCGAGCACGCTCGGCTCTACAGAACACGCCGCCGTGTCCGCACCCCTGCTTGAACAACTGATCGATGCACTGCGGGTGTTGCCTGGCGTAGGCCAGAAGACGGCGCAGCGCATGGCTTACCACCTGCTCGAACGCGAGCGCGAAGGTGGCAAACGCCTTGCCGAGACGCTGGCGCAGGCGGTTGAACGCATCGGTCACTGTGCGCAGTGCCGCGACTTCAGCGAAACCGAGCTGTGCCCGACCTGCGCCAATGGCAGCCGCGAGCGCAGCCAGCTGTGCGTGGTGGAATCGCCGGCTGACCGCCTGGCGATCGAGAACGCCACCGGCTATCGCGGCGTTTACTTCGTGCTGCAGGGGCGCCTGTCGCCGCTGGATGGCATCGGCCCGCGCGAGCTGGGTCTGGAGCAGCTGGAACAGCGCCTGGCCGAGGCGGAGGTGCAGGAACTGATCATTGCCACCAGCGCCACCGTCGAAGGCGAAGCTACTGCGCACTATCTCGCGCAGCTGGCGCGTGCCCGCCAGGTGCGGCCGAGTCGACTGGCGCAGGGCCTGCCCCTCGGTGGTGAGCTGGAGTATGTCGATCGCGGCACGCTGTCGCACGCGTTCGGCACCCGCAGCGAAGTGCGCGATTGAGTCGATGCCGGGCATGCCCCGGCGTTACCGGCCTACAATGCGGGGACACCCCGCCGAGGCCGACCATGAGCAGCGAAACCCTCTTCAGCAAGATCATCCGTCGCGAGATCCCGGCCACCATCGTCTATGAAGACGACGACGTGCTGGCGTTCAAGGACATCGCACCGCAGGCGCCGGTGCACGTGCTGTTCATTCCGAAGAACGAGATCATTCCGACCCTGGATGACCTGCAGCCGTCGCAGGCGCACCTGATCGGCAAGCTGGCGCTGGCCGCCGCCGAGTACGCGCGTCGGGAAGGTTTCGCGCAGGACGGCTACCGCATCGTGATGAACTGCCGCGAAGATGCCGGGCAGACCGTGTTCCATATCCACATGCATCTGCTGGCTGGTGCGCCGCTGGGCCACTTCGGTACGCCAGGGCGTTGAGGCGGCCATCCACGCATGGCGTGGATCTACTGTTGTTGGTGCGCTGTCGATCCACGCCATGCGTGGATGAAAAAAGGCCGCCCGATGGGCGGCCTTGTGCATCATGCGTACCGGGCCTGGACTACCACCAGCCCCAGCCGCGGTAACCGCCCCAGTACGGGCCATACGGGCCCGGGCCCCACGGTCCGTAGGGGTAGGGCACCACATCGACCTGGCGCTGCTCCGGCCACAGGTAGATCACGTCGGCAGACAGCTTCGGCAGCCGGTAGTCGTAATCGCCGATACGGGTGTTGGCGTAGCCATCGATCTTGCCGATGAAGGTCACGTCGCGGCCGGCTTCGAACACGGCCGGATCGTAGAAGCCGGCACGGCAGGCGATGAAGCGGCCGTCGCTGGCATCGGAAGAGGTGGTGTTCGGGCGGCCACTGCCGTTGAGCGGGCGCGAGATGATCTGGAAACAGGTCTCGCCCTGGCCGGGCTTGGTTTCGATGATCCGGCCACCCCAGCGCACCGGCGTGCCGACCTGCTGGGTGGCAACCGAGTCGCGCGGGGAAACCAGGCTGAACTGTCCCTGCAGCGGCTTGGGGGCCGTGGCGCAGGCCGACAAGGCCAGGGCGGCCACGGCGGTGAGGAGGAACTTGGTATTCATGGGGAGGCTCCGGAAGTCGGGCGATGCCTGCGCAGGTCCCGCAATAATGGGGCGAGCTCGGTACAAGTGCCAGCGTAGCGTGCATCAGCGAAACGCTGGCTGAGTGTGATGAGGGCCGGGTCGGGGCGCTGTGCGTGGACCCGGCGGGCCCAGTGCAGGGCCGGTTCGTGCGGTTCGCGGCCCAGCCCCAGCCGCACATAGCGCTGCCCCAGCCGGTGCCAGGCGCGCAGTAGCGGGTCACGCTCGCGTTCGCCACGGGCCAGCAGCCACGCCATCCACGCCAGCGCCAGCAACGCGGCCGTCACGAAGCCGGCCAGCAGCTGTCCAGGGCCGAGGTCGTCCAGCCCGAACGGTTGCAGCAACTGCTGCTGGCGGCGCGCGTCGAACGACAGCACCAGTTCGTTCCAGCCCCTGCGCATCCAGTCGCCGACCTGGCCCAGCTGCAGCCAGCGGTGCTGCAGGCCGGTATCGGCCCCGGCCTGCAGGCGATCGTCGAGCGTGTCCAGGATGCGCTCGGGTGCTACTGCCGCTGTCGGATCGATGCGTACCCAGCCGCGTTGCGGCAGCCACACCTCAGCCCAGGCGTGGGCGTCCATCCGCCGCAGCACCCAGTAGTCGCCGATCCGGTTGCGCGTGCCGCCGGCGAACCCGGTGACCACCCGCGCGGGAATGCCGGCATTGCGCATCAGCACCACGAAGGCAGAGCTGAAATGCTGGCAGTAGCCGGCCTTGTAGTCGAACAGGAATGCATCGACCGGATCGCGCCCGGGGGCCGGTGTTGCCAGCGTGTACGAAAAGTCCGCGGTGATCCACGCCAGGGCGCGACGGACCACGGCGTCGTCGTCGGTGCCCGCTTCCTGCCGCCACTGTCGGGCCAGGCTTGCCGTGCGTGGGTTGAAGCCTTCCGGCAACTGCAGCGCAGCGCGACGCTGGTACGACGACAGCGTGGCATCGAAGCGCTGCGGCGGAGCCGAGTGCAGGCGCCACCGGCTCAGTGCGGACAATGCGCGGTCGCTGCTCAGGCTCAGGGCTGCATCCAGCCGGCTGCCCTCTGGTGCGGCAGTAGGGAGATCCAGCGCGACCAGCTGGCGACGGTCGGTGGGTTCGTAATCGATCTGATAGTCCCAGCCCTCCGTGCCGTGTTCCACGATGGCTGGCGGCAGGCCTTCGGTACGGCGGTCGCGTCGCCAGACATGCCCATCGAACTGGGTCAGTACCGGCCCGCGCCAGTAGCGCTGTGCCGGCGCTGGAACCGCGCCGAAGAACTGCGCCCGCAGGGCCGGGGTGTCGTCGGCCATCAGGTCCAGCCACTTGTCCGGCTCCATCGTGTCCGACAGCCCCGGTGTGCCGACGGCGCGTTCGGGAATGCCCCACAGCGGCGTGGCCAACCGCGGGAACAGCCAGAAGCAGGCCAGCGCCAGCGGCAGGCCGATCAGCAGCAGGCGACCGACACCACGCAGCTGCGTGGTCAGCGGCGGCGGCGCACTGCGGCCTTCACCCTGCGCCAGGCGCTGCAGCGCAATCAGGGCGCTGACGCCGGCCAGCACCGCGAGCACGGTGGTCAGCGGTCCCTGGTCGAGCAGGAAGGCAGCAAACGGTGAAAACAGGGCAAAGCCGAGCAGGCTGCGTGCATCGCGCAGTGTACGCAGCTCGCTGGACTTGATCGCCAGCATCGCCGCCAGCAGCGCGCAACCGGTATCCCGGCCGGGGCGCACCGCCCCCATCTGCCAGACGATGGCAGCAAGCATGCCCAGCACCAGCAGTACCCGCACCGGCATCGGCAGCACGCCGCGCTGTGACAGTGCTGCGGTGACGAGCGCCGCCACGGCGATCAACGCGGCCAATGCGGTGGGCAGCAGCAGCAGCAGCGGCAACAAGGCCAGTGCGGCGCTGGCCAGCGTCCACGTGCGGGTGTTGCGGTCCAGCAGCAGGGCAGGCTCAGTCATGGGGAAGCAATGCCAGCGCGCGCAGGCACAGATGGTGGTGGCTGGCTCCCTGGCCGGGGCCGAGCGGTGGCTGCATCGGCAGCAGCAGCGTATAGCGACGGCCTTCGCGCTCGGCGCTGTCCACCCAGCGTGCCAGCCGCGCGATGCGGGCCTCCTGGCCCAAGGGGGCCAGCGCGCGCCAGTCCAGCACGACCTCGATGCCTATCGGTTTTTCATACTCGCGTACCAGCAGCGTGTCGCGGCGCGCCGAGTGTTTCCAGGCAATGCTGCGGGGTGGATCCCCTGCGCGATACGGGCGCAGCTGGTGCAGTTCCTCGCCGTTGGCATGGGCGCGGGTGTGCAGCGGATCGCTGCCCTGCTGCGGCAGCGGCGGTGCCTTCGCTTCGGCCAGCGGGTAGACCAGCAGGGGTTCTTCCGGCCACACCCATGACCACGCCCTGACCAGGCCAAGCGGCTGGGTGCTGGACAGGCGGATGCGAGGCAGTTCCAGCCAGCCACGGCGTTCGCTGGGCACTTCCAGCGCGGCTTCGCCGCGGCCGTGCGCGGGCAGGTCGAGCCACGCTTCGCTGTTCCCCAGTTGCAGGTGCAGGCCGTGGCGCGCTCGCGGGTCGCGCAGCGACAGGTCCACGCGCAGGCGCAGCGGTTGCCCGGCCGGCACCGGCTCGGCGGAGATCGCATCGATCTGTACGCCCGACAGCTGCAGGTGTGCGGCGATGGTGCTGGCGATCGCGGCTGCGGTCAGCAGCAGCGCCAGCAACAGGGCCGGATTGTTGTTGTAATTCAGCGCGCCCAGCAGCATCGCGACCAGCAGGCAGGCCACAAACAGGCCGAAGCGGGTGGGCAGCACATAGATGCGCCGGCGGTCCAGCCGCTGCGGCAACGTCTCCGGCGTACGCGGGCGTGCCATCTGCAGCAGTCGCCGGGCATGCGATGCCATCTTCAATCGACCGCGACGGTCTGCAGGATCGCCCGTGCCAGCGCCGGCCCTGTGCTGGACTCGGCTTCGCCCACCAGGCGATGGCCCGCCACCGCCACGAACAGGGTCTGCACGTCTTCGGGCACGACGTGGCCACGGCCGAGCAGCAGCGCATGTGCCCTGGCGGCACGCAGCAGGGCCAGGCCGGCGCGCGGCGACAATCCCACGCGTACGCCGGCGTGCTGGCGGCTGCGGGTCAGCAGAGCCTGCACGTAGTCCACCAGCGCATCGCTGACATGCACCTGGCCGACCGCGTCGCGCAGCGTGCGGACCTGGTTGTCGTCCAGCTGCGGCAGCGCGCGGGCGATCAGGTCGCGACGATCGCTGCCACGCAGCAGTTCACGCTCGGCCTGCGCGCTCGGATAGCCCATCGCCAGCCGCAGCAGGAACCGATCCAGCTGCGAGTCGGGCAACGGGAAGGTGCCCGACAGGTCCACCGGGTTCTGCGTGGCGATCACGAAGAACGGATCGGGCAGGGCATGTGTCTGACCGTCGAGGGTGACCTGCTGCTCGGCCATCGCTTCCAGCAGGGCGCTCTGCGTGCGCGGCGGCGCCCGGTTGATCTCGTCGGCCAGCAGCACGTGGGTGAACACCGGCCCGGGATGGAACTGGAACTGGCGGCTGCCGGCGTCGTACACCGATACGCCGAGCACGTCGGCAGGCAGCAGGTCGGAGGTGAACTGCACGCGCTGGAAGCTCAGCCCCAGGCTGCTGGCCAAGGCGTGGGCCAATGTGGTCTTGCCGAGACCAGGCAGGTCTTCGATCAGCAGATGGCCGCCAGAGAGCAGGGCCACGAAGGCCAACCGCACCTCATGCACCTTGCCCAGCACCAGCGCGTTGACCTGGTCCTGCGCATTGCGCAGGGACTGACGCAGTTGATCGGTTAGCATGCTGGGCATGGGGGACGAAGCTGTCATGGTCGTCTCAAGTTCGGTAACCGGTCGATTCTATCCATACATCAATGCAGGGCGAACAGCGCGCACGTACGATTTTTCTCTGGTTATGGACGCTCGTCACAGCGGCCAAACTGGTCGTGGCCGCACGCCTGCCGTTGTTCGTCGATGAGGCGTTCTATTGGCAGGAAGGCCAGCATCTGGCTGCGGCCTATTCGGATCTGCCGGGGCTGACGGCCTGGTTGACCCGGTTGGGTGTGGAGCTTGGCGGCCAGCATGTGCTTGCGCTGCGCCTGCCGTTCCTGGCCATCGGTGCACTGCTGCCGCTGCTGGTATCGCGCATTGCAGCGCGCTGGTTCGGCAATGTTGCCGGTTGGCAGGCTGGCAGCTTGACGCTGCTGATGCCCTTGTCGGCCACGCTGGGCCTGCTGGCCGTACCTGATGTGCCGATGGCACTGGCAGCCGTGCTGTGCCTGGACGCCGGCGCACGCCTGCTGCGCAGCGTCGACGCTTCCTCGGCGGTGAAGCTGGCGCTGGGCCTGCTGATCGGTGCGCTCAGCCACTATCGCTTCATCGGTGTGATCGGCGTCGGCTTCATTGCCCTGCTGGCGCTGCCGCAGGGCCGGCGCATGCTGGCCGATCCGCGCGTCTGGGTGGCCCTGGCCGTTGGCGTACTGGCATGGCTGCCGCTGTTGGCCTGGAATGCCGACAATCACGATGCGGGTCTGAAGTTCCAGGTAGTCGAGCGCCACCCGTGGGCATTCGAGTGGCGCGGCCTGTGGTTCCTGGTGATCCAGCCGATGCTGGTGACGCCCGTCCTGTGCATCGCGATGTGGAAAGTTGCGCTGGCCGGCACCCGCAACGGCGGCGGTGCACGCGTGCAGTGGCGCTATTTCGGCCTGGTCGGTGGCGTATCGACGCTGGGCATCTTCGCCCTGGGCTTCTTCACCGATGTCGAACGCATCAGCTTCCATTGGCCGCTGCCGGGTTACCTGGCCCTGCTGGTGGCGGTGCCGGTGATCCTCAACGGCTGGCCACGCTGGTTACGGCGTACCGGCTGGTGGCTGGCCGGGCTGGGCATGGTGCTGGCCTTCGGCTATTACCTGATGGCGTCCTCGTCATCGCTGCGCGAGCAGTTGGCCGGCGACAAGTACTACCCGCGCAACTTCGCCGGCTGGCAGCCGCTGGCTGCTGCGGTCCGCGAAGAACTGCAGCAGATGCCGGAAGGCAGCCGCGTGCTGGCCGGCAACTTCAAGGTGGGCGCCGAACTGGGCTTCCAGTTGGGCCGGGGTGACATCGACGTGCTGCCGCATCCGCTCAACGACAAGCACGGCCGCACCGCGCAGTTGGCGCAATGGGGCCAGGTGCATGAAGGTGAGCGCGAGGTGCCGATGCTGCTGGTGCTGTCGCCCAGCGATCAGCGTTTCCGCGATCTGCTCACCCGCTATCACGCCATCTGCGAACAGGTCGGGCCGCTGCCGCCACCGCGCGTGGTCAGCAACGATCACGGATTCCAGCGCTTCCTGCTGTTCCGCCTGCCGGTGCAGCGCGCGCAGGGCGCGTGCGTGACGCCTGCGCTGGCCTACCTGGACTCGCCGGCCAATGGAGACGTGGTGAACGGGACGCTGGCGATCAAGGGCTGGGCGTTCAAGGAGGGCGTTGGCCTGTCGCGGGTTGAAGTGCTGGTGGATGGTCGTTCGATCGGCGACGCCACCTATGGACGAGTGTTCGATATCCGCCACGCCTGGCCGGACAGCACCGATCCGCAACATCCGGCTGTCGGCTTCGACGCAACACTCGATACCACGACGCTGGCACCGGGAAAGCACTGGCTGGGCCTGCACCTGCACGGTCGCGATGGAAGCGTGGAGCAGTGGCAGGAGCAGCCATTCGTGGTGGGCAAGCGCTGAGGCAGCGTGCTTCGTGCCGGGGTTAAGGCACCGCGAATCCGGCCCTGCGCAGCAATCCGCACAGTGCGATCAGCGGCAGCCCGATCAGCGCCGTGGGGTCTTGGTTGTCGATGGCCTCGAACAGGCTGATGCCCAGGCCTTCGCACTTGAAGCTGCCGGCGCAGTCCAGCGGCTGCTCGATCGCCACGTAGCGGGCGATCTCGGCCGCCTGCAGCGCGCGGAAGCGCACCTGGGTCGTATCCATTGCCGAAAGTGATTCTCCGTCTCGGATGAGACTGATGGCCGTGTGGAAGCGCACCGTCTGCCCGGACATTGCCGCCAGCTGCGCGCAGGCCGCCTCGACCGTGCCCGGCTTGCCCAGCGGCTGACCGTTCAGGTCCGCCACCTGGTCCGAGCCGATCACCCAGCTGCCGGGGTGGCGGGCGGCCACCTCGGCCGCCTTCGCGCTGGCCAGGCGCGCCGCCAGCGCCAGCGGTGCCTCGTCGGCCTCCGCAGTCTCATCCACCTGCGGGCGTGCGCAGTCGAAGGGCAGGCCCAGCCGTTCCAGCAGGTCGCGGCGGTAGCGGGAGGTGGAGGCCAGGACCAAGGCAGGCATGCGGGAATTCCGGGGGCGGGGCGCGGCAGTCTGGCCCGGTACCGCCAGCCACAGCAAGCCTTTCATGGCAGTCATTTGACACGCGACCTGCCGATCCTTAATATTCGGCGGCTTATGTCCGCGAACGTACCCGAAACGCTGGATGCCTGGCGGATGGTCGTAGCGCGAAGGCGCTTCGACGGTCAGGTTCCCCTGGCTGAATTGACTCGCCTGCAGGGGCTTGTCGCAGATACCGAAGGTGAGTGTAATTACTCGCTCGAATTCGGTCGCGACGAGATCTTGCGGGTATCCTATGTGGAACTGACCATCGATACCGCGTTGCCGCTGACCTGTCAGCGCAGCATGCAGCGTTTCCTGCTGCCGGTGAAGATGACCCAGAGGCTTGGCCTGATCCGCGAGGAAGACGAGGAATCGTCTTTGCCGGAGGAATACGAGCCGTTGCTGGTGCCGGAAGATGGCCAGCTGCGTCCGTTGGACCTGGTCGAGGACGAGTTGGTGCTGGCGGTGCCGGTGGTACCCCTGTCGCCGTACGGTGAGGCAGTCGACAAGGACTGGGCGCCGACCGAAGAAGAAATTGAAAAGGCCAATCCGTTCGCGGCGTTGGCGGCATTGAAGAAACAATAGCAGCCGGTTGTCGTCGGCGGCTGCGGCGAAAGCGAAAAGTGTGCTGGACGCTGGCGTCCTGTGCGACGAAACGACGAAGCAAAACGAACCGAGTTTGGAGCAATCCCATGGCTGTCCAGAAATCCCGTGTTACCCCGTCCCGTCGCGGCCAGCGTCGTTCGCATGACGCCCTGAGCGCCAAGCAGCTGTCGACCGACCCGACCACCGGCGAAGTGCATCTGCGTCACCACATCACTGCTGACGGTTTCTACCGCGGCAAGAAGGTCATCCAGACCAAGTCTTCTGCTGTCCAGGAAGACTGATGTGCCGGAAGGTCGCTGCCCGCTGGGCAGCGGCCTTCGCCTTCTTTCCCGGGCACGCCGGTGAACGGCGGCTCGTGCAACAGGAAACATGATGAGCAAGCGGATCTACTCGAGGATCGCGGGCACCGGTAGCTATTTGCCGGAAAAAGTCCTGACCAACGCCGACCTGGAAAAAATGGTCGAGACCTCGGACGAGTGGATCCAGACGCGCACCGGTATCCGTGAACGGCACATCGCTGCCGAAGGCGAAACCACCAGCGATCTCGGCTACCAGGCCGCGCTGCGTGCGATCGAAGCCGCTGGTATCGACGCTTCGCAGCTCGACATGATCGTGGTCGGTACGACCACCCCTGATCTGATCTTTCCCTCCACCGCGTGCCTGATCCAGGCCAAGCTCGGTGTGAGCGGCTGTCCCGCTTTCGACGTCAACGCGGCCTGTTCGGGCTTCGTGTTCGCGCTCAGCGTGGCTGACAAATTCATCCGCTCCGGTGATGCCCGCCATGTGCTGGTGATCGGCACGGAAACCCTGACCCGCATCGTCGATTGGGAAGACCGCACCACCTGCGTGCTGTTCGGTGATGGCGCGGGCGCCGTCGTGCTCAAGGCCGACGAAGAAACCGGCATCCTCAGCACCCACCTGCATTCGGATGGCAGCAAGAAAGAGCTGCTGTGGAATCCGGTCGGCGTCTCGGTCGGTTTCGGTGAAGGCAACAACGGTGGCGGCACCATCAACATGAAGGGCAACGACGTGTTCAAGTACGCCGTCAAGGCGCTGGACTCGGTCGTGGACGAAACCCTGGATGCCAACGGCCTGACCAAGTCCGACCTGGACTGGCTGATTCCGCACCAGGCCAACCTGCGCATCATCGAAGCCACTGCCAAGCGGCTGGAGATGTCGATGGACCAGGTCGTGGTCACCGTCGACAAGCATGGCAACACCTCGTCGGCCTCGGTGCCGCTGGCCCTGGATGCTGCTGTTCGTTCCGGCAGGGTCGAGCGCGGCCAGCTGTTGCTGCTGGAAGCGTTCGGCGGTGGCTTCACGTGGGGTTCGGCACTGCTGCGCTATTGATAGTGCCAGTTACGACAACGTGAAACCGTCGTTACGGCCCCTCTGGGGCCGTAATGCGTTAAAGGAGACTGTCATGGTTGAGCCCATCGTCATCGAAGGGCAGCGCGCCTGGCTGAAGCAGTACGGCGAAGGAAGCCGAGCGGTGGCCCTGGGCCTGCTCAATTTTGTTGCCCGCCGGTTCCATCTCGATGCCCTGCGCCCGCCGCCGCACCGCGGTGGCGACGCCGCGCGCGAAACCGAGGCCCGCCGGCTGGCGGAACTGCAGGCGCAGGGCGTGAACGTGCCCGCGGTGATCGGCAGCGGCCACGCCGCGCTGGTGATCGGCGACAACGGCAGCTCGTTCAATACCTGCCTGCGCGAAGCCGACGATGCAGGCCGCGATCGCCTCGTGGCCGCGGCAATGCAGGCCATTGCCGAAGCACACGCGCGTGGCGCCTATTTCGGCCAGCCGTTGCCGCGCAACCTCACCTGGGATGGCCAGAACGTCGGTTTCATCGACTTCGAAGAAGATCCGCTGGAAGTCATGGACCTGGCCGAAGCGCAGGCGCGTGACTGGCTGATGTTCGGCTACGGCGTGGCCAAGTACTACGCTGACCGCCCCGAAAGCCTGCAGGCGATGATGGCCGAGGCGATGAACGGGGTGCAGGCACCGGTGCGCGCGCATGTGCACGCCGTCAGCGGCCGTCTGCAGCGCCTGGCGCGGGTGTGCATGAAGCTGGGGCGCTCGGCGCGTGCGCTGGCCCACTCCATCTTCATCACCCATGGCGCCACCACGCTGGGCCTGCTGATGGTGGTCGGCCTGTGCATGGACTGGTTTGCCGACGGCGAGCTGGACATCCTGCAGCTGCTCTGCTGATCGCGGTCCGCCGGGCATGGCCCGGCGCTACAAACGATAGCAGGCCGACCCCCCCAGCAGCCCCCAACGCTGCGCCTAAAACAACAACTCCCCACAACCCACCACACCCACCACACGTA
>NZ_JAVDSR010000028.1:0-11749 GCF_031455455.1 Stenotrophomonas sp. 1337
CTTTGGCGACCTGCAATTTGAAACAAACCTCATATCTATTCATGTAACCCTCGGGGTTGGATCAGGTGTCCAACTCCTGGGGGTCACTTCAGGGACGGGTTTACGGCGCCCCCCGCAATCGGACCCACCCCACCTACCCACGGAATGCACGCTGCTGTTGTTGCTGTTGCTCTGGCTCGTGCCTTGGCCTCGGCCGGTGCAGGGCTGCAAGCCCTGCCGAACACCCCTCACCGCCGGGGTGTCAGCTGCTCCAGCATCTCCCACGACTTCAACCCGCGCGCGCCCAGGTGATGGGCCAGCACCCGCCGCATCGGCAGGCGCAGGCTGGCCAGATCGGCGGCTTCCGGTTCGTCGTCGGCTGCCAGGGCCAGCAGTGCCGAGCCGGTAGCCGCTGCGCGACGCTCGCCGCCACGCTCGCTGAGCAGGCGCTGCGGTCCTTCCTGCGGGTCCAGTTCATAGCGCGCCGCCGGGTCAATCGGCTGGCCATCGCTGGCGGTCTCCAGATCGAAACCCACGCCCAGCGCCGTCAGCAGCTCGCGTTCGAAACGGCGCAGGGTCCAGGCCAGTCCGGCCCCCACGGCCAGGCGCGCACGCGCCTCACCAAAGGCCAGGTACAACTCCGGCAGCGGGTCCTGGCGCGGTGCCAGGCGCAGGGTCAACTCGCTGAGATAGAACCCGGCCAGCATGGCCTGGCCGAGCAGGCGCGGCGCCACATCCAGCGCTTCAGCACCGCGCAGCTGGGCCAGTTCGCCACGCTGCAGCGCGCTGAAGCGGATCCACTGCAGTGGCTGAAGGGCCGCTCGCAGCACCTGGCCCTTGGCCGTGGAAACACCACGCGCGAGCAGGCCAATCCGGCCGTGCTCGGCGCTCAATACCTCGACCAGCAGGCTGGTCTCGCGATAGGCCCGCGCATGCAGCACGAAGCCGGTGTCGTCCTCGATCAGCATCGAAGCGACCGTCGCGGCTTATTCGTAGCCGAAGGCCTTCAGCGCGGCCTCGTCATCGGACCAGCCCTCACGCACGCGCACCCAGGTTTCCAGGAACACCTTGGCACCGAACAGACGCTCCATCTGCAGGCGGGACTTGGCCCCGATCTCCTTCAGGCGGGTGCCGCCCTTGCCGATCACGATCGCCTTCTGGCCTTCGCGCTCGACCCAGATCACCGCACCGATGCGCAGCAGGTTGCCGTCCTCGGTGAAGCGCTCGATCTCCACCGTGGTGGCGTACGGCAGCTCTTCGCCCAACTGGCGCATCAGCTGTTCACGCACCAGTTCGCCGGCCAGGAAGCGCTGGCTGCGGTCGGTGATCTCGTCTTCGCCGAACATCGGCGGGGCTTCCGGCAACAGCGCCAGCACGTCACGGACCAGGGCTTCCAGGCCGTTGCGCTTCTGCGCCGAAATCGGATGCACCGACGAGAAATCACGGCCGGCGGTCACTTCCTGCAGGAACGGCAGCAGTGCGCCCTTGTCCTTCATGCGGTCGATCTTGTTGACCACCAGCACCACCGGGATACCGGCGTCGCGCAGCACGTTGAAGGCCAGGCTGTCCTCTTCGTCCCAGCGACCGGCTTCGATCACCAGCAGGCCGGCGTCGACGCCTTCCAGCGAGCCGCGGGCAGCGCGGTTCATGACCCGGTTCATCGCCCGCTTCTGCACCTTGTGCAGGCCGGGCGTGTCGACCAGCACCAGCTGCCCTTCCGGGTAGGTGGCGATGCCCAGCAGGCGGTGACGGGTGGTCTGCGGCCGGTTGGACACGATGCTGACCTTGGCCCCGACCAAGGCATTGGTCAGGGTCGATTTGCCCACGTTGGGGCGGCCGATGACGGCGACGCTGCCGCAATGATGGGGAGTTTGTTCGCTCACTTGGAATCCAGTTGTTCAAGGACGGCCGCAGCCGCTTGTTGTTCGGCAATCCGCCGCGAGGAGCCTTCGCCCTCGGTGCTGGCGGCGGGGTCGGCTACGTTGCAGCGTACCCGGAAGTGTTTGGCGTGGTCGTCACCGGATTCTGACACCAGTTCGTACTGTGGCAACGCCTTCTGTCGGCCCTGCAGCCATTCCTGCAGGCGGGTCTTGGGGTCCTTCTCCGGTCGCCCGGTGGCCGGCAGCGCCTCCATCGAGGCGGCAAACCAGGGCAGGACCATCGCCCGGCAGGCTTCAAAACCCACGTCCAGGTAGATCGCAGCAACCACGGCCTCGAACGCATCGGCCAGGGTCGAGTCGCGGCGATGGCCGCCGGACTTCATTTCGCCGGGGCCCATCGTCAGCCGGTCACCCAGCTGCAGGGTCCGCGCGATCACCGCCAGCGCACCCTCGCGGACCAGCTCGGCGCGGGCGCGGGTCATCGCGCCTTCGTCCGCCTTGGGCCAGCGCAGGTACAACGCCTCGGCGACCATCATGTTGACGATGCTGTCGCCAAGGAACTCCAGCCGCTCGTTATGCGGCGCGCCGGCACTGCGATGGGTCAGCGCCTGCTTGAGCAGGTCTGGGTCGCGGAAGGCGTGACCGATCAGGTCTTCACGTTGGAAAGATTTATTCGGCACCGCTACGGGTCAGGTCCTGGGAAGAATCGAATTTGCCAACCACATCCAGGTTGCCGACCAGTTGGCGGCGCACTTCGTAGTTGACCTTGAGGGTCCAGCCATTGTCGCGACGGTCGAACTTGACGTTGGCCGGCTTCACGTTGTCCGAGTAGTTGATGTACAGCCGCTTGAAGAACAGTTCCTGGATGTTGGCCGGCGCCATGCTGCCGATGCCCGGTTCCTTGGCCAGGCTCTTCATCGCCGAGCGCACCGCGTAATACTCCTGGTACATCGGGAACAGCTTCATGCCGATGTAGAGGAAGAAGCCAACCACGATCAGGACCGTCAGGAACGAGGTCAGGGTCATGCCGCGCTGCGTGTTCATCGTCTTCATTGCGTTCTCCCCAGATACGCGAGTGGATGTGAAGTCAGTTGATGCTCGAGCCGATCCGCGACGGTTCGAAGCCGTCCTTGCAGAACCAGCCCTGGCAGTTCAGCCAGATCAGGAATGCCTTGCCGCGCAGGTTCTCTTCCGGCAGCAGGCCCCAGAAACGGCCGTCGTCGCTGTTGTCGCGATTGTCGCCCATCACCAGGTACTTGCCGGCCGGCACGGTCCACTGGCCCTGGCCACGCGGATAATCGGTCTCCAGCACGGTGTGGGTACGGCCCGGCAGGTGCTCGACCAGCAGGTTGGCGCCCTCGCCCTGACCCTTGTGGCCAGCGTAGATGCCCTTGTTGTCGTACTTCAGCGGTTCGCCGTTGAGGATCACCCCGTCGCCTTCGAACGCGACGGTGTCGCCCGGCACGCCGATCACGCGCTTGATGAAGTTCTCGCCCTTGGCCGGGTCGTTGTCGCCATGGCCGGGGAAGTGGAAGACCACCACGTCACCACGGGCCGGATCGCCGACCGGCACGAAGCGGGTGTTGGTGATCGGCAGGCGCAGGCCATAGGAGAACTTGTTGACCAGGATGAAATCGCCGATCAGCAGGTTCGGCATCATCGAGCTGGACGGGATCTTGTACGGCTCGGCGATGAAGCTGCGCACGATCAGCACGATCGCCAGCACCGGGAAGAACGCACGCGAGTAGTCCACCAGCACCGGCTCGGTGTCGAGCAGGCCGGCGCGCTGGGCGCGACGCTTGGCCAGGTACAGCTTGTCGGCCAGCAGGATCAGGCCGGAGGCCAGGGTCAGCACGACCAGGAGGATCTCAAACAGTTTCATTCAGGGTCCTTTGCAACGTCACCGGACGATCGGCCCGAAGGCCGGTTTCGGGGCTTATTTGTTGTCCATCTGCAGCACGGCCAGGAAGGCTTCCTGCGGAATTTCCACGCGGCCGACCTGCTTCATGCGCTTCTTGCCTTCCTTCTGCTTTTCCAGAAGCTTCTTCTTGCGCGAAACGTCGCCACCATAGCACTTGGCCAGAACGTTCTTGCGCATGGCCTTGACCGTGGTGCGCGAGATGATCTGCGAGCCGACGGCGGCCTGGATGGCCACGTCGAACTGCTGGCGCGGGATCAGGTCCTTCATCTTTTCGCACAGCTCGCGACCACGACGATCGGCATGACTACGATGCACGATCAGCGACAGCGCATCGACCTTGTCGCCGTTGATCAGCACGTCCACGCGCACGAACGGACCGGCATCGAAGCGCACGAAGTGGTAGTCCAGCGAGGCATAGCCACGGCTGACCGACTTCAGCTTGTCGAAGAAGTCCAGCACCACTTCGGCCATCGGCAGCTCGTAGCTGATCTGCACCTGGCTGCCCAGGTAGTTGATGCCGATCTGGCTGCCGCGCTTTTCTTCGCACAGCTTGATGATGTTGCCGATGTACTCCTCGGGAGTGAGCACGTTGGCGCGGATGATCGGCTCGCGGATCTCCTGCACATGGTTCACCGGCGGCAGCTTGGCCGGGTTGTCCATGTTGATGATCGTGCCATCGGTCTTCAGGACTTCATACACCACCGTCGGCGCGGTGCTGATCAGGTCCAGGTTGTATTCGCGTTCCAGGCGCTCCTGCACGATTTCCATGTGCAGCATGCCGAGGAAGCCGCAGCGGAAACCGAAGCCCATCGCTTCGGAGCTTTCCGGCTCGAAGCGCAGCGCGGCATCGTTCAGGCGCAGCTTGTCCAGCGCTTCGCGCAGGTCCGGGTAGTCCTCGGCATCGACCGGGAACAGGCCGGCGAACACGCGCGGCTGCATTTCCTGGAAGCCGGGCAGCGGCTTCGGTGCCGGATCGCCGGCCAGGGTCAGGGTGTCACCGACGGGCGCGCCGTGCACGTCCTTGATGCTGGCGGTGACCCAGCCCACTTCGCCCGCGCGCAGTGCCGGCAGCACCTTGCGCTTCGGGGTGAACACGCCGACGTTGTCGACCTGGTGGTTGCGGCCGGTGGACATCACCTGCAGCTTGTCACCGGCCTTGATCTCGCCCTGCATCACGCGCACCAGCGAGACCACGCCCAGGTAGTTGTCGAACCACGAGTCGATGATCAGCGCCTGCAGCTTGTCGGTATCGCGCGGCACCGGCGGCGGAATGCGATGCACGATCGCTTCCAGCACGTCGACCACGTTCAGGCCGGTCTTGGCGCTGACCGGCACGGCGTCGCTGGCATCGATGCCGATCACGGCCTCGATCTCGGCCTTGGCGCGCTCGATATCGGCGGTGGGCAGGTCGATCTTGTTGATCACCGGCACCACTTCCAGCCCCTGCTCCACGGCGGTGTAGCAGTTGGCCACCGACTGCGCTTCCACGCCCTGGGCCGCATCGACCACCAGCAGCGCGCCCTCGCAGGCGGCCAGCGAGCGGCTGACTTCATAGGAGAAGTCGACGTGGCCGGGGGTGTCGATGAAGTTCAGGTGGTAGGTCTGGCCGTCCTTCGCCACGTACGGCAGCGACACCGACTGCGCCTTGATGGTGATGCCACGTTCGCGCTCGATCGGGTTGGAGTCGAGCACCTGCGCTTCCATCTCGCGGGCCTGGAGGCCGCCACAGAGCTGGATGATGCGGTCGGCCAGCGTGGACTTGCCGTGGTCGACGTGGGCGATGATGGAGAAGTTGCGGATGTTCCGCATCGAATCAGAGGACATAGAGAGGTGGCGGCGGCGCGCGGCGTCGTCAGGGTAACGGTCGATTATCGCATGCCCGGAGGGCCACCGCGTGGTTGGCCTGCCGGCACGGCCCCGGAATGGCCGAAGCCCCGCCAGGGCGGGGCTTCGGGGACACCACGAGGGCCGCCGTGAAGGCGGCCATCGGTTGTTACGGGCCGGCCTTGACCGCAACGAACGCGCTGTTGCCGCTGCCGGTACGGACCAGCAGCATGACCACATCGCCCTTCTTGTAGCCGGACAGCGCGCGGTTCAGGGCTTCAACGCTGCCGACCGGGGTACTGGCCACCTGCAGGATCACCATGCCCCCGGACAGGCCGGCATCACGGGCGCCCTCGCCCTTCACGGCGGTGATGCGGACACCTTCGCCCGCCTCCAGGCCCAGCTGCTTGCGCTGCGGCGCAGTCAAGTCGGCAACGTCCAACCCCAGCAGGGCATTGGCGCCGGCCTGCGGAGCCGCCGTGTCATTGCCTGCGGACGGGCTGCGGGCATTGCCCTGCGCGTCCTCGGCCAGAGCGGTCAGGGTCGCGCTCAGGTCACGCGGCTTGCCATCGCGGATCACGCCCAGGGTGACGCGGCTGCCCGGTGCCATCGCACCGATCAGCGGCGGCAGATCGGACCAGCTGTTGACCGGCGCACCGTTCACCGTGCGGATCACGTCACCGATCTTGACCCCGGCCTTGGCCGCAGCGCTGTCCGGCACGATCTGGTTGACCAGCGCGCCGCGGCTGTCGGGCAGGCCCAGGCCTTGCGCCTTCAATGAATCAATCGGCTCGACCACCGCACCCAGCTGGCCACGGGTGACCTTGCCGCTCTTCTTGATCTGCTCGACCGCGTTCATCGCCAGGTCGATCGGGATCGCGAAGCTGATGCCCATGTAGCCGCCGGAGGCCGAGAAGATCTGCGAGTTGATGCCGACCACTTCACCACGGGTGTTGAGCAGCGGGCCGCCGGAATTGCCCTGGTTGATCGCCACGTCGGTCTGGATGAACGGCACATAGCGCTGGTCTGGGCCACCGGTGTTGCGCCCAAGCGCACTGACCACGCCGGCGGTAACCGAGTGGTCGAGGCCGAACGGCGAGCCGATCGCAACAACCCACTGACCGGGCTTGAGGGTATTGGAATCACCCACGCGCACGGTCGGCAGGTTCTTGCCGTCGATCTTGAGAAGGGCCACGTCGTACTGCTGGTCGCTACCCACCACCTTCGCGGTGAACTCGCGGCTGTCGCCGAGCTTTACCTTCACTTCGCTGGCGTCGGCGACCACGTGGTAATTGGTCAGCACGTAGCCGTCAGGCGAAATGATGAAGCCCGAGCCCATGCCGCGACCCTTGATGCTGGGTCCGCCGTCCTGGCCGCCGGGGCCCTGCCCCGGCATCGGGAAATCGGGGCCGAAGAAGCGGCGGAAGAACTCGGGCATCTCGTCATCACCCGGGACCATGCCGCCGCGTGCCTGACGGTTGCTGCGGACAATGGTGGTGTCGACGTTGACCACGCCGGGGCCAACCTGTTCCACCAGATTGGTGAAGTCAGGCAGACCGCTGACCAGCGGTTGCGCCGGTGCGCGCGGCGCCGCAGCAGCGGCGGTGGCCTGCGGCGGGGCGGTCGTCGGCGCCGCCGGTTGGGCACAGGCCACCAGCGGCAGGGTCAGGGCGAACAGGCCAATGGCATGCGTGCGGAGTCGGGGAGTCATCGGACGGCAACCTCCGGGTCGGATGGAAAGGGAAAGAAGCGCCCCGCCGACGGCGGGGCGTGGAACGGTACCCGGCTCAGTCGCGCGGGCGTTGCGACGCCGGCAGGTCGTCCTGCAGGCGTGGCTCGAACGGATAGAACGCAGCACCACCGGCATGGGCCGGGAAACTGGCATTGAGGGCGCCACCGGCGGCGGGCGCCAGGCTGGAGCGCGGCCACGGCCGTGCCTGCAGATTGCCGACCTCGCCAAAGGGCAGAGTGCGCGCGCTACCGGCGGGCATGGTCGGGGTCAGCGGCGCCTGGCTGGCAACCGCGCGCAGCGGTGCGTCATCGCGCTGGGCCACGCGTGCGGCCTGCTGGCTGCGGGTGGCGCTGGCGCGGCGCACATCCTGGCGACGGCTGGCGGCGGCCATGGCCACCGCCGGCACGCTGGCCACGGCCATCGCAGCAGTGTCCACCGACGCCTCGGTGACGGCAGCCGGTTGCTCCGATGCCGGCGGCAACTGCGCCTGGCTGGCGATCACCTGCGGTGCGGAGACATCCACCGGCGGCGCCTCCTGCAGTTTTTCGCGCCCGACGAACAGCGCTACGGCAGCAACCGAAGCGGCCAGCGCACCGCCGCCCCATGCACGCCAACCACTACGGCGGGCCTGACGCTTCGGCTCGGCCAGCGGTGCGGGCTCGGCGGCGATGGCGGCAGCCACGGCGGCGCTGAAACCGGCCGGCGCCAGCAGCGACGCCTGGCCGCGCATGACATCACCCAGCAGCTGCCAGCGTTCCTGGCAGCCAGCCAGTTCCGGATCGTGTTCCATGCGGCGCACCAGGAAGCGCGCCTCGTCTGCCCCCAGCTCGCCGTCGACCAGCGCCGACAACTGCTGGCGATGGCGTTCGTCCAGGCGTTGCCCGGCGGGAGACTGGTGGTTGTGCGATTCGTTGTTCGGAATGCGGGTCATATACGGCTCTTCTCGCGGGTGGCACTGCCGATGTCCAGCAGCGGCCGGAGTTCGGTGTCGATCGCCTCGCGCGCCCGGAAGATCCGTGAACGCACGGTGCCGATCGGGCACCCCATCTTCTGCGCGATTTCCTCGTAGCTCAGGCCTTCCACCTCGCGCAGGGTGATCGCCGACCGGAGTTCTTCCGGCAGCGCGTTGACGGCCTTCATCACCGTCTGTTCCAGTTCCTGGCGCATCAACTCGCGCTCGGGCGTATCGGTGTCGCGCAGGCGCGTGCCGCTGTCGAACTGCTCGGCGTCGCCGATGTCGATGTCATCGGTCGGCGGGCGGCGATTGTGCGAAGCCAGGTGGTTTTTGGCGGTGTTCACGGCGATCCGATGCAACCAGGTTGAGAACTGGGCGTCGCCGCGGAAGCTTCCAATCGCACGGTATGCACGGATGAAAGTGTCCTGGGCCACGTCCTGACATTCACTCCAGTCGGCGATGTAGCGACCGACCAGGGCCACGACCCGATGCTGGTACTTGCGCACCAGGACATCGAAGGCGGCACTCTCGCCGTGCTGCACGCGCCGGACCAGTTCCAGATCCAGCTCCTGAGGTGTATCAACATCGGCCATGAGGGGCCGCACTCCTGTCAGCCCAACCGACGTCGGGCAATGAGACTGCCAATCCCGGGAAAAGTTCAGTCGCCGATCACCTGGCGCCGCACCAGCTTTTAACCACCGTTCCGTTAACGTTCCGGTCCAAGGCCTGCGATCCGGGGCGCCACACCCCTGCTATTGGGATTTGACGCGGGGGAAACAACCTCTGGATCATAGCCCCCTTCTCCATACACAACCGGATGGAACGTCCATGCTCTCAAGCTTCGATGGTCTCCGCTTCAGCCACTGGCACCCCGAGATCCGCGACGATGGCGTGGTGGTCCTCTCCCTGGATCGTCAGGACAGCAGTGTCAACGCAATGTCGCAGGATGTGCTGCTGGAGCTGGGCGACCTGCTGGAGCGCATCGCCATGGACCCACCGAAGGGCGTGGTGATCCAGTCCCTCAAGAAGGCAGGCTTCATCGCCGGTGCCGACCTGAAGGAGTTCCAGGAGTTCGATCGCCGCGGCACCGTCAACGACGCCATCCGCCGCGGCCAGTCGACCTACCAGAAGCTGGCAGAACTGCCCTGCCCGACCGTGGCCGCCATCCATGGCCATTGCCTGGGCGGCGGTACCGAGCTGGCCCTGGCCTGCCGTTATCGCGTTGCATCCAATGACAGTTCCACCCGCATCGGCCTGCCGGAAACCCAACTGGGCATCTTCCCGGGCTGGGGTGGCAGCGCGCGCCTGCCGCAGCTGGTCGGCGCACCGGCGGCGATGGACATGATGCTGACCGGACGCACGCTGTCGGCCTCGGCCGCACGCGGCATCGGGCTGGTCGACAAGGTGGTGGCACCGGCCGTCGTGCTCGATACCGCCGTGGCGCTGGCACTGTCCGGCACCACCCGCCCGTTCAAGCAGCGTGCGCTGGCCTGGGCGACCAATACCTGGCCGGCACGCCAGCTGCTGGCCCCGCAGATGGTCAAGCAGGTCGCACGCAAGGCGAAGAAGGACCAGTACCCGGCGCCGTATGCGTTGATCAGCACCTGGCAGCGCAGCGGCGGCAAGCCGGTGCAGGCACGCCTGGATGCCGAACGACGCGCCGTAGTGAAGCTGGCCAGCACGCCGACCGCGCGCAACCTGATCCGCATCTTCTTCCTCACCGAACGCCTGAAGGGCCTGGGCGGTGGCGATTCCGGCATCCGCCACGTGCACGTGGTCGGTGCCGGCGTGATGGGCGGTGACATTGCTGCGTGGGCCGCCTACAAGGGTTTTGAAGTGACCCTGCAGGACCGCGAGCAGCGCTTCATCGACCCGGCCATGGAACGTGCACAGGCACTGTTCGCCAAGAAGGTGCGTGACGAGAGCAAGCGCCCGGCCGTCGCCGCGCGCCTGCGTGCGGACCTGGAAGGCAATGGCGTGGCGCAGGCCGATCTGGTCATTGAAGCGATCATCGAGAACCCGGAAGCCAAGCGTGCGCTGTACCAGACGCTGGAGCCGAAGATGAAGCTCGACGCGTTGCTGACCACCAACACCTCGTCGATTCCGCTGGTGGAGCTGCGCGATCACATCCAGCGCCCGGCGCAGTTCGCCGGCCTGCATTACTTCAACCCGGTGGCACAGATGCCGTTGGTGGAGATCATCCATCACGACGGCATGGCGGCCGAAACCGAGCGTCGCCTGGCAGCCTTCTGCAAGGCGCTGGGCAAGTTCCCGGTGCCGGTGGCCGGCACGCCCGGCTTCCTGGTCAACCGCGTGCTGTTCCCGTACATGCTGGAAGCGGCCACCGCATACGCTGAAGGCATTCCGGGCCCGGTGATCGACAAGGCGGCGGTGAAGTTCGGCATGCCGATGGGCCCGATCGAACTGATCGACACCGTAGGCCTGGACGTGGCTGCTGGCGTGGGCAAGGAACTGGCGCCGTTCCTGGGTCTGCAGATTCCGGCGGCGCTGCAGACGGTGGAACCGGACAAGCGCGGCAAGAAGGATGGCCAGGGCATCTACACCTGGGAGAACGGCCGGGCCAAGAAGCCGGACGTGGCGCGCGACTATCAGGCGCCTGCCGATCTGGAAGATCGCCTGATCCTGCCGTTGTTGAACGAGGCGGTGGCGTGCCTGCACGAAGGCGTGGTGGCCGACGCGGACCTGCTGGACGCGGGCGTGATCTTCGGTACCGGCTTCGCACCGTTCCGCGGCGGTCCGATCCAGCACATCCGTGCGGTGGGTGCCGATGCCATCGTGGAGCGCCTGAAGGCGCTGCAGCAGCGTCACGGTGATCGCTTCGCACCGCGCCCGGGCTGGGACAACCCGGTACTGCGCGAACCGGTGGTTTGATGTGATCAGCCGGGCCTGCGGCCCGGCACCCGCGTTTCAATCCACAGCAAAAGCCAGAGCCGGAGCAACAGCCGGCTCTGGCTTTTCTGTTTGTTGGGCGGGGCGGTCTGAGTTGGCAGGACACGCCGTAAACCCATCCATGGGGGCTCGATGGCGCCATCCATGGCGCCAACGGTCCTGCCAACCCACACCGCCCCACCCCTGACAGTTTCCCGGTGACGGCTGGTGAACTGCGATGGCTGGCAGGTGTCGACCTTGGTCGACACGCTTGGTCCACGCCATGCGTGGATGCGAGCGAAGCGACCGGCGTTTGAGTTTGATTTTGATTTTCTTTTTTCTTCTCCGTGGCTGGACAGCACACGGAAACCGTCAGAGGCCGGGCGGGTGGGTGGCGCAGGACCGTTGGCGCCATGGATGGCGCCATCGAGCCCCCATGGTGAAGTGCCCCCCAGGAGTTGGACACCTGATCCGACCCCGAGGGTTACATGAATAGATATGAGGTTTGTTTCAAATTGCAGGTCGCCAAAGAGGCCTGCAAGACCTCCACATCGGTCAAGGCGGTTGCC
>NZ_JAVDSR010000029.1:0-2500 GCF_031455455.1 Stenotrophomonas sp. 1337
ATGGCTTAGGCCACACTACCATCGGCGCAGCTACGTTTCACTTCCGAGTTCGGGATGGGATCGGGTGGTTCCATAGCGCTAATTTCACCAGGGAGGCGGTTGGAGTGTCGCCTGGGCGTCGTGTCTTTGCAGGGTGCGGGCATGATGATGCCAGCGTTGCAAAGAGACGCGCCTGAGCGCCTGCCTCTCGTTTGGTCTTGTGACGTAGCGTGCACTTGGATCTATCGACATGTCATGTCGGCCAAGGCAACTTGAGGTTATATGGTCAAGCCTCTC
This sequence comes from Stenotrophomonas sp. 1337, assembly GCF_031455455.1. Taxonomy (NCBI): domain Bacteria; kingdom Pseudomonadati; phylum Pseudomonadota; class Gammaproteobacteria; order Lysobacterales; family Lysobacteraceae; genus Stenotrophomonas; species Stenotrophomonas sp. 1337. The sequence goes on from NZ_JAVDSR010000029.1 coordinate 277, forward strand.
GGATCATTAGTATCAGTTAGCTCAATACATTGCTGTACTTACACACCTGACCTATCAACCACGTAGTCTACATGGTTCCTTCAGGGGGCTTGTGCCCCGGGAGATCTCATCTTGAGGCGCGCTTCCCGCTTAGATGCTTTCAGCGGTTATCGCTTCCGAACATAGCTACCCGGCAATGCCACTGGCGTGACAACCGGAACACCAGAGGTTCGTCCACTCCGGTCCTCTCGTACTAGGAGCAGCCCCTCTCAAATCTCCAACGCCCATGGCAGATAGGGACCGAACTGTCTCACGACGTTCTGAACCCAGCTCGCGTACCACTTTAAATGGCGAACAGCCATACCCTTGGGACCGACTACAGCCCCAGGATGTGATGAGCCGACATCGAGGTGCCAAACACCGCCGTCGATATGAACTCTTGGGCGGTATCAGCCTGTTATCCCCGGAGTACCTTTTATCCGTTGAGCGATGGCCCTTCCATACAGAACCACCGGATCACTAAGTCCTAGTTTCCTACCTGCTTGATCCGTCGATCTTGCAGTCAAGCACGCTTATGCCTTTGCACACAGTGCGCGATGTCCGACCGCGCTGAGCGTACCTTCGAGCTCCTCCGTTACTCTTTAGGAGGAGACCGCCCCAGTCAAACTACCCACCATACACGGTCCCCGATCCAGATAATGGACCCAGGTTAGAACGTCAAGCACGACAGGGTGGTATTTCAAGGATGGCTCCACCACAGCTAGCGCCATGGTTTCATAGCCTCCCACCTATCCTACACAGACGAACTCAACGTTCAGTGTAAAGCTATAGTAAAGGTTCACGGGGTCTTTCCGTCTTGCCACGGGAACGCTGCATCTTCACAGCGATTTCAATTTCACTGAGTCTCGGGTGGAGACAGCGCCGCTGTCGTTACGCCATTCGTGCAGGTCGGAACTTACCCGACAAGGAATTTCGCTACCTTAGGACCGTTATAGTTACGGCCGCCGTTTACTGGGGCTTCGATCAAGAGCTTCGCCTTGCGGCTGACCCCATCAATTAACCTTCCAGCACCGGGCAGGCGTCACACCCTATACGTCCACTTTCGTGTTTGCAGAGTGCTGTGTTTTTGATAAACAGTCGCAGCGGCCTGGTTACTGCGACCCTCTTCAGCTATAGCTCGCATGAGCCACCAAAAAGGGTGCACCTTCTCCCGAAGTTACGGTGCCATGTTGCCTAGTTCCTTCACCCGAGTTCTCTCAAGCGCCTGAGAATTCTCATCCTACCCACCTGTGTCGGTTTACGGTACGGTCTGCGTAAGCTGAAGCTTAGGAGCTTTTCCTGGAAGCGTGGTATCAGCAACTTCGCCATAAAGGCTCGTCTCGGTGCTCGGTCTTGAAGGATCCCGGATTTGCCAAAGATCCAAACCTACCGCCTTTCCCCGGGACAACCAACGCCCGGTATGCCTAACCTTCTCCGTCCCTCCATCGCACTTACGCGAGGTGCAGGAATATTAACCTGCTTCCCATCGACTACGACTTTCGTCCTCGCCTTAGGGGCCGACTCACCCTGCGCCGATTAACGTTGCGCAAGGAAACCTTGGGCTTTCGGCGTGCGGGTTTTTCACCCGCATTATCGTTACTCATGTCAGCATTCGCACTTCCGATACCTCCAGCAGACTTCTCAATCCACCTTCAACGGCTTACGGAACGCTCCTCTACCGCGTACATATAAATATGCACACCCCAAGCTTCGGTTCTGTGCTTAGCCCCGTTAAATCTTCCCCGCAGACCGACTCGACCAGTGAGCTATTACGCTTTCTTTAAAGGGTGGCTGCTTCTAAGCCAACCTCCTGGCTGTCTGTGCCTTTCCACATGGTTTTCCACTTAGCACAAAATTTGGGACCTTAGCTGTGGGTCTGGGTTGTTTCCCTTTTCACGACGGACGTTAGCACCCGCCGTGTGTCTCCCATACAGTCCGTCTCGGTATTCGGAGTTTGCAATGGTTTGGTAAGTCGCGATGACCCCCTAGCCATAACAGTGCTCTACCCCCGAGAGGATACATATGAGGCGCTACCTAAATAGCTTTCGAGGAGAACCAGCTATCTCCGGGTTCGATTAGCTTTTCACTCCTAATCACAGCTCATCCCCGTCTTTTGCAACAGACGTGGGTTCGGGCCTCCAGTACCTGTTACGGCACCTTCACCCTGGCCATGACTAGATCACCCGGTTTCGGGTCTACTGCCCGC
>NZ_JAVDSR010000030.1:0-1249 GCF_031455455.1 Stenotrophomonas sp. 1337
CAAGCCTTATCTGATTGGAATCTGGCACCGTAGGTGTCGAGAGCCGGCGTGGGCCGCCGTGTAAGCCTGGATCTCGACGATCGCCATGTAGCTTGGCGCCCACGCCGGAATCTCCCTTGATCCGCCCGAACAGTTGCTGGAGCCGACACTCGCAGTGATAAGACTGGGCAAGCGGGGGAGCTCTCGACCCTTCCAGACTATACGGAGTCCGGTGATGAACGGGATCGGGATTGATGTCAGCAAGCGCCAGCTGGACGTTGGCACGACAGACGGAAAGACCCTGCAGGTCAGCAATAGCCGCTCCGGCTTTGCTGAATTGGACCTCTGGCTGCAAGGGCATCCAGCCGTCCAGATCGTGCTGGAGGCCACTGGTGGCTACGAACAGCCTGTGCTGGACTTCCTGCACAACGCTGGTCATCCGGTGGTCCGCGCCAATGCCCTGCGGGCGCGGAAACTGGCCCAGGGGCTTGGCCACATGGCCAAGACCGACCGCTTGGATGCCTATGCCTTGGCCAAGATGGCCGCGCTGGTGAAGCTGCGTTCCTATCAGCCACTGGAGCCTTGGCAGCGGGAAATGCGTGACTTCGTGCGGGCACGCCGACAGGCGATGCACGCGCTGACCGTCGCGCGGCAGCAGCAGGAAATGGTGGGTAATCGTGAATTACGCCGACTGCTTCAGGCCAACATCACTTGCTTGCAGAGAACGGTGGAACGTTTGGGAAAGCGGATTTCCGAACAGGTTTCCAAGCAGCCTCAACTGGCTGTCCTGAAGTCGATAAAAGGTGTTGGCCCGGGCCTGCAGGCCGTGTTGGCCAGCTATCTTCCCGAGCTGGGCAAGATCAGTGGCAAGGCCGTCGCCAGCCTGGTCGGTGTGGCACCGATGTCCCATGACAGCGGGACCATGCGTGGCAAACGAAGCATCCATGGCGGCAGGGCTGAGATCCGTCAGGTGCTCTACATGGCCAGCATGTCGGCCATGCGGCATGAACCTCGCCTGCGGGACTTTTACCAGTCGCTGCGAGCGCGGGGCAAGGAAGGCAAAGTGGCCATCGTGGCGGTGATGCGGAAGATGCTGGTGATTCTCAACGCCCGTATGCGTGACGCTCAAGGCGGATCGATCCCCGCCTGAGCGCACCAGAGGGCGTTGCTCCTGAGGCTGCCGGCCAGCGGCCGGCACTACCGTGCCCGTTTACCGGAAGGGCTGGCGCTCCTCCAGCAACACAGTTGCTACAAGGACGTACTTGCGGCG